>NZ_JBDNCH010000005.1:0-70957 GCF_039769985.1 Ponticoccus litoralis | reverse complement strand
CGACCGCATTGCCATCATGAAGGACGGGGCGGTGGAGCAATGCGACCGCCCCGACCGCATCGTGCTGGAGCCCGCGACCCCCTATGTCGCCAAGTTCATCGAGGATATCGAGAAGGCCCGCGTCGTCCATGCCAGCGCGCTGGCGAAGCCGGTCAACGGCCATGCCCTGACCGGCATGCCGATCGACGGCAGCCGCACGATCTCGCAACTGGCGCGGCTTCTGGTCAACGACGACCGCGCGATCCTGCCGGTGGCCGGGTCCGACGGGGCGGTCATGGGCGCGCTCGACCGTCAGGCGGCGCTGGATGTGCTGCTGGGGGCGCGCGAATGAGTGTCGCCACCACCACACCCCCGCCCTGCGCCCGATGACCCGGACCCGTGTCGCGCAGATCCTGCTGGCGGCGGCGCTGTGCCTTGCCATCGGCAAGCTGGCGCTGCCCGAGGCGCTGATCCGCCCGCCCGAGTGGATGGTGCTGCCCTTCGCCGACTGGATCAACGCCGTCTTCGCCTTCGTGCGGGACGATCTGGGCCTGATCCACGTCACCCGCGCCTTCGCCGACGGGCTGGAGTGGCTGCTGGATGTCACCGCCAACCTGCTTTACGGCAAGAACCGCTGGCCGCGTCTGGGGCCGATCCCCTGGACGGTCATTGCCGTCTCTGCCGCCATGGTGGGGCAGGCGCTTGGCGGTCCCCGGCTGGCGGCCTTCGGCGGGCTGACCTTCGTCTGGATCGCCGTGCTGGGCCAATGGCAATGGGCGATGGAGACGCTGTCGGTCATCGCCGTCGCCGCGCCGGTCTCGATCCTGACCGGCCTCGTGCTGGGCACGCTGGCGTGGAAAAGCGAGGGCTTCCGACGCGTCCTTGCGCCCCTCTTGAACGTCGCGCAGTCGCTGCCGCATTTCGCCTATATGATCCCCGTGGTCGTCTTCATCGGGGTCGGGCCGAAGGCCGGGGCCATCGTGACGATCATCTTCTCGGTTCCGCCGATGATCCGCATGACGCTGCTGGGGCTGCAGAAGGTGCCCGAAGAGGTGATCGAGGCGGGCCACATGGCCGGCGCCACGCGCTGGCAGCTTTTGCGCAACGTCCGCCTGCCCACCGCGCGGACAGAGCTTCTGGTCGGCGTGAACCAGGTCATCATGCAGTGCCTTGCCATGGTGGTTCTGGCCAGCTTCATCGGCATGCCGGGCCTTGGGCAGAAGCTGCTGCAACTGCTTCAGGCGCTGAAGATCGGGCGGTCCATCGAGATCGGCATCACCATCGTGCTGCTGGCCGTGCTGCTGGACCGCTGCACCAAGGCTTGGGCGACCCGTCAGCCCGTCCACATGGAAAAGGGCACGCCATGGGCCGTGCGGCACCGGCTGGTGCTGATCTGGGCGGGGCTGGTGGCACTGTTCTGGGCGCTGTCGCTGGTCTTCCCGATCCTGCACGAGGTCTACCGCCGCGAGGCGCTGAGCCTCGCCGGGCCGCTGGATGCGGCGATGAACTGGCTGATCGCCACGCTTGACCCGGTGACGCAATGGCTGCGCTGGTTCCTGATCGTCTGGGTGCTGATCCCGCTGCGCGACGGGATGCTCTGGCTGCCCTTCTCGGCGGTGCTGATGTTCCTCGCCGCGGTCGGCTGGGCCATCGGCGGCAGACGCTCTGCCCTGATCTGCGTCGCCTATTTCGGACTGATCGCCCTGTCGGGCTGGTGGGACCGGGCGATGATCACCGTCTACACGGTCACCTTCGCGGTCTTCCTTGCCACGCTCATGGGCTTTCCGCTGGGCATCTGGGCGGCCCGCAGCGAGACCCGCGCCCGTGGCGTCCTGCTGATCTGCGACACGCTTCAGACCTTCCCCAGCTTCATCTACCTGATCCCGGTGATCATGCTCTTCGGCGTGAACGACGTGGCGGTGGTGGGCGCGGTGGTGCTGTTCGCGGCGGTCCCGCTGGTGCGCTACACCATCGAGGGCCTGCGCGGCGTGCCCGGGGCCCAGATCGAGGCCGCCGACATGTCCGGCGCGACACAGCGCCAGACCCTGTGGTCGGTGCGCCTGCCGCTGGCCCTGCCGACCATCATGGTGGGTGTGAACCAGTCGGTGATGTTCTCGCTGTTCATGGTGATCATCGCGGCCTTCATCGGCACGCAGGATCTGGGGCAGGAGATGCAGCGCGCCCTGTCGTCCAGCGATGTCGGCAAGGGGCTGGTGCTGGGGCTGGCCGTGGCCTTCATGGGCCTGATGGTTGACCATCTGGTGACCACCTCGGCGGCGCGGCGGCGCCGGGCGCTGGGGCTGTGACGCGGCGGGCCGGGGCGCGCGCCCCGGCCTTTCTCTCCAAGGCGCCCCGAAGCCGGTGGCATGGCCCTGGGCAGGGGATGATGCGGCGGCGGCAATCGGTGCCGATGCGTCCGGGGGATCGGGCGCGGGTCTTCGCGGATCCCGAGAGCGACCCGGGGGAACGGAAAAAGGCGGACCGGCGATGGACCGATCCGCCTTTGCCCTGTCCTGACGGCGGGGCAGGCGCCCCGTCAGGGCTGGCTCAGAGCAGAAGCGTGTCGCCGAGCTGCAGACCGATCAGCAGCGGGTCGTGGTCCGACGACCGGTAGGGGTCGTCGGCATAAAGGTCGTCGATCTGATCGATGGGCAGGAAGTTGGTGTTGTAGTTCAGCACCTCCGCCTCCAGCGCGTTGATCCGCCATTCCGCCGCGCCGGTGATCTGTCCCGCAAGCGACCCGCTGGCCAGCGCATAGTCGAGCGCGCCGAAGGTCTGGGATTGCGGCGCCCGGTCCAGATCCACCGGGAAGCCGAAGGACAGTTCGAACTCGTCCGGTTCGAGGAAGGCGGCGGCGAGGTTGGTGTAGCCCTCACCCTCCAGCAGGGTGATCGGGTCTTCCCGGGCGTAGGCGTTGAGGTCGCCCATGATCAGCACGTCGCTGTCACCCGACCCGGTGGGGTCGGTATCCAGCCAGGCGTCGATGGCGGCGGCGGCCTCGGGTGCGCGCCTCGTTGTTGTTGCCGGTGCCGTCGCCGATGCCCGCGTTGTCGCCGAAGGGGCTGACAGAGCCCTTGGACTTCAGGTGGTTGACCGCGACGGTGAAGGTTTCCCCGCTGGCCAGCTCCTCGAAGGTGGCGGCAAGCGGTACGCGGCTGGTGCCCGGGCCTTCGAAGACCGGGTTGCCCGGATCGACGCCCAGCCCGGCAAGGTCGGCATCGGTCAGCATCTCGACCGTGGTGCCGGGCGCGATGCGCACGCTATCGGCGTCATAGATCATGCCGACCATGATCGCATCCGACCCGACATAGGGCACGCCGGGATCGACATAGGCGTAATTCGCGCCGGGGGTGGCGGCGTTGAGCGCATCGACCAGCGCGCCGATGGCGAATTGCCCGTCGCCGTTCTGGTCGCCGATCTCGTTTTCCAGTTCCAGCAGGCCGATCACGTCGGCATCCATGGCGCTGAGCGCCGAGACCAGCTTGTCGAGCTGGCGCTGGTATTCCTGTGCGTTGTCCGCCCCGCGCGTGTCGGCGCCGTTCGGACCGGCGCCCAGCCCCTCGTCGCCCAGCGTGGTGAAGAAGTTCAGCACGTTGAAAGAGGCCACGGTGAGCGAGCCGCCCACGTCCGGCGCGGCGGTGTCGCGCGGCGCCGTATCGACGAAGCCCGCGTCCTGCGTCAGGTTCAGGCGGTAGACCTCGTCCCCGGAGCCGCCGGAGCCGCGCCCGTAGCGCAGCACGCCGGTCAGGTCGGTGGCCGTGTCGCCCGCGCTCAGCGCGTCCCCGGCGTCGAATTCCCCGGCGATGCGGCCCGGCTCTCCGGCGATCTCGAAGGGAATGACAGAGGGGTTCTGCACGGTGGACCCGTCATCGACGATCAGCGTGTTCTGCACCTGCTCTTCGATGAAGGCATTGAAGCCCGCCACGTCCGGCGCGTTGGCCTGCGTGTAGGTTTCCACCAGCCCCTGCGCGTTCAGCCCGATGTCGCCGAAGCGGCCAAGGGTATAGAGGTCCGTCACGGTCATGGTCTGCGGAACGGTGACCAGCATGCCCTCGTAGGCCTCCATGTCGGCGATCAGCGCGCCGTCGGAGTTCGTGGTCAGGTTCGCCACGGGGAAGGTGATCGTCGCCGCCGTGGGCAGGGTGTTGCCGCTGTCGACGATCTCGATATTCGAGATCGCGGTCAGCTGGGTTTCACCGAAGAACTCGGCGACGGTGCCGGTCACGCGGACGCGGTCGCCGGTGGCCACGTTCATCAGCGAGGTATTGCCCTCGAAGACGAAGAGCCCTTCCGAGGTCATGAGGTCGCCGTCCGCGTCGCTGTCTTCCTCTTGCAGGTAAAAGCCGTTCAGGTCGCCGTCGACACCGTTGGCGCCATCCTCGAAATCGCCCACGACGATGGCCTCGACCGTGACCACCTGGGTTTCAAGGAACGAGGCCGCGCCGCTGCCCTGAATGGTCGAGATCAGCGTGGTCTCGGTGGGCGGGGGCGGGGTTCCGTCCGCCTCTCCGACCTCGAAGTCGTCGATCTGCCACAGCGAGGTGCTGCCGCCGCCGGTGCCCGAGGACTGGTAGCGGAAGGCGAAATGCACGTCGCCCGAGGGCAGGCCCGAGAGGTCGATCTCGCCCGAGGCGGTTTCGGCGTAGCCACCGGTGGAGGCGTCGAAGGGCAGTTCGGTCCATGTGGCTGCGGTGGGATCGCCGGTGCCGCTGTAATCGGTGGAATAGAGGAAGGTCACCTCGGGGTCGGCGATGCCGGTGTCGTCGAAATTCTTGGTGTTGGCGAAGCGCGCGACGGGGTTGTCGAGGCCCGAGATGTCGATCAGCGGAGAGATCAGCCAGTCGTCCGCCGGGACGTCGTCGCCAAAGCCGTTGACGGCGGCGAACTGGTCGCCGCTGAAGCTGGCGGTGTACCAGGTGTTCGCCGCATCGCCGTCGACGGAAACGGCCTGCCAGTCGGCGGCGGAGAATTCCGTTTCGAAGTCAAAGGTATAGGGCGCGGGGATGCCGCCCGAGGGGGCCGCGTCATTGGCCGTGCCCCGGGTATCCTCGGCGGGGGCGGCCCATGTGTCGCCATCCTCGTCCCGTTGCAGCGAGAAGCCCAGGGGCGTGCCGCTGCTTTCCGAGACGCCGATATCGGTCGAGGTGACACCCGCCGCCGCGCCTTCGGTGGCGGTGAAGCTGCCCTCGTAGGACAGGAACTCGACCAGCGTGCCGTCGTTGACCAGCGCGATGCCGTCCGGTGCGCCGTTCTGAAGGCCGTTCACCGGCAGTTCGATCAGGTAGTAGTCGAAGCCGCCCGAGGTGCTGGCGGGCGCGGCGGGCAGGGTCAGCGTGTCGTAGACCGTGCCGTTGGAGCCGTTCACCAGCTCGACCGTGGTGGCGGAGGTGTCGGTGCCTGCCGCCACGCGCAGCTCGACGAACTCGCCTTCATCGGTGCCGGTGTTGTCATAGTGGAATTCGTTGATCCGGCCCACGAAGGGCTCGGGCGCGGCGACATTGGCCTGCCCGCGCGTGTCGGTCTCGGTGACGGACCATGTGTCGCCGTCCTCGGCGCGTTCCAGCGAGGCGCCGACGGGGGTGCTGCTGGTCTCGGCCACGCCGATATCGGTGGAGGTCAGGCCCGCGGCGGGGCCGTCGGCGGCGGTCAGGGTGCCCTCGTAGGACAGGAATTCCAGAACCGTGCCGTCATTGACCAGCGCGATGCCGTCCGGCGCGCCGTTCTGAAGGCCGTTCACCGGCAGCTCGATCAGGTAGTAGTCGAAGCCGCCCGAGGTGCTGGCGGGCGCGGCGGGCAGGGCAAGCGTGTTGTAGGCGGTGCCGTTCGCGCCATTGTAAAGCACCACCGACAGACCGGCGGGGTTCTGGCCCTCGCCCAGTGCGGACCTCGACGAATTCGCCTTCGTCCGTGCCCTCGTTGTCGTAATGCAATTCGTTGATGCGGGCGTCGAGCTCGGCCACATCGGTGACGGTCACGGCGATATCCGCGCTGTCGCTGGCGCCCTGCGCGTCCTCGACCGTCACGGTCAGGTCGTAGGTGTTGTCGGAGCCCGCGTCGAGCGGGGTCTCGAAGTCGGGGGCGGCGATGAAGGACAGCGCGCCGTCGGCGCCGATGGTGAAAAACGCCGCATCGGCGCCCGACAGGCTGTAGCTCAGCGCGCCGGCCTCGGCGTCGGTGGCCGTCGCGGTGGCGACGGCGGTGGTGTTCTCGGCCACCTCTGCGGTGGCAGGCAGGCTCAGCACCGGCGCGTCGTTGCTGCCGGTCACGGTGACGGTGACGGTGGCGGACGCGGTGCTGCCCTGACCGTCGCTGACGCTGTAGGTAAAGGTATCGGTTGCGGTCTCGCCCTCGGCCAGCGCGTCGAAGAGCGTGCCGGGCGTGTAGCTCACATGCGTGCCGTCGAAGGTAACAGTGGCGCCCGCCGCGCTGGTGGCGTCCACGCCGGTCAGCGTCAGGCTGTCGCCGTCGAAGTCCTGATCGTTGGCGAGCAGGGTGGTCGCGGCGATGGTCAGGATGGCGTTCTCATCGGTCGTGGCGGCATCGTCCCCGGCCAGCACGGCGTTGTTGCGGCCATCGGTGTAATAGGTGAAGTCGTCGAATTGCAGCGCTTCGATCTTGCGCAGGCTGTCGCGGCTCGCCCTGCTCGGACTCGAGGATGATCTGCCCGCGCCCGCGCGCGGTGATCGTGTAATCGGTGATCGACCCGGACAGGATTGCGGTGTCGAAGCCGTGACCGCCGTCGACGGTGTCATCGCCCGCGCCGAGGGTGATCTGGTCGTCGCCAAAACCGCCGAAGGCGGTGAGGGTGCCGGTGCCGGCAAAGATCCGGTCGTCGCCCCAGCCGCCGAAGACAAGGCCGCTTTCGCCCAGGCGCACGGTGTCGTTGCCCCAGCCCGCATGCACGATGTCGTAGCCCGGGCCGGTGTCGATGTCATCGTCACCCCAGCCGCCGAAGATCACGTCGTTCTGGCGCCAGCCGAACGCGAATCCCTTGCCGATCTTGAGCCCGTTTCCCGGAAAACCCTTGGCCATGTCTCTCACCCCCTGTGGCAGTCGGCTGCGTCTGTTGCATGGAAATGTGACAGCAATGTACGATTCCGACCAAGCCTGCCGTTACGGCAGCCTGTGCCGCATCGGCGGTCGGGCGCGCAAAGGCGGCGGTGCGTATCGGGGCCGGGGCGGGGTCCATGCGTGCGAAACCGGGGTCATGAGGGCGGGGGCCGCGCGCCGCTGGCGAAGCGGTTGAAGGGCCGGGGCCGAAGCGCTTGGCGCCCGGGTTGGCGCCGCGCCTCCCGGCAGTCGATGGCGTCTTGCGGTCCGGCTCGATCCGTGAGGCGCGCAGGGTTGCGGCGGGCCGCGCCGGGATGGGCGCGGCCCGCTGTCGCTACTGGATGAAGGTCGGCATCACCCAGCGGGGCAGGGCGAGGATCAGGTCCGGCAGCAGGATGATGATCAGGAGCACCACCACCATGGGCATCAGGATCACGATCACGTCGCGCAGCGCGTCGACCAGCCGGATCTTCCCGATCGAGGCCGCGATCAGCAGGCACAGCCCGTAGGGTGGCGTCACCAGCCCAAAGGCAAGGCTGAGCACCCCGATGATGGCAAAGTGAATCGGGTGCATGCCCACGTGCTGCGTGACCGGGAACAGCACGGTGCCAAGGATGATGATCGCGGGGATCGCGTCGATGAACATGCCGATCAGCAGGAAGGCCAGCGCGCACATGATCCCGGTGCCCACCAGCCCAAGCCCCAGCGCGTCGATCTGGGCGACCAGCGCGGCGGGGATCTTGAAGTAGGCGAGGCACCAGCCAAAGGCCGAGGCCGTGCCGATGCAGAACAGCGTGATCGCCGCGAAGCGGGCGCTGTCATACAGCACATGCGGCAGCTGCCGGAAGGTGATCGAGCGGTAGACGAAGAGCCCCAGCACCAGCGAGTAGAGCACCGCCACCACAGAGGCCTCGGTCGGCGTGAAGAAGCCGCCGACGATGCCTCCGACGATGATGATGGGGGTCATCAGTGCCAGCGAGGCGCCCGCCGTCGCGCTCATCAGTTCGCGGAAGGTCGAGCGGTCGTGCAGCGGATAGCCGTATTTCTTGGCGTAGAGGTAGACGGTGATCATCTGCGACAGCGCCACCAGCACCCCGGGCACCACGCCCGCAAGGAACAGCCCGCCGATCGAGACCGACATCAGCCCGCCCCAGACCACCATCAGGATCGAGGGCGGGATGATCACCCCCATGACGCTGGAACAGGCGGTGATCGCCACCGCGAAGGACGAACTGTAGCCCTCTTTCTTCATCTGCGGGATCAGCAGCGAACCGATGCCCGCCGCATCCGCCGTAGACGAGCCCGAGATGCCCGCGAACAGCATCGAGACCACCACGTTCACATGCCCCAGACCGCCGGGCAGGTGGCCGACCAGCGCCCGCGCCAGCCGGATCAGCCGGTCGGTGATGCCGGCAGAGTTCATCAGGTTCGCCGCCAGCAGGAAGAAGGGCACCGCCAGCAGGACGAAGGCGTTGTAGCTTTTGAACATTTCCCGCATCAGCAGCACGGGAGTCAGGCGGTCGTCGATGAAGAAGACCGGCACCACCGCAAGGCCGAGCGCGAAGGCCACCGGCACGCGCAGGAAAACCAGAACCCCGAAGGTTCCGAACAGCAGTGTTGCGACTTCAGCCGGCCCCATGAAGCTCTCCTTCCTTCAGCGCGCGGAGGTCGTTGACGATGCGCTCGATCACGAAGACGGCCCATGTGCCGCCCGCAAGGGGCCAGGCGACGTAGATCATCCACATCGGCAGGCCGAAGATCTCGGACCTTTGCCGCGCGCCCAGCACGAAGAAATCCTGCCCCCACCAGAGGAAGGACAGCGCCATGGCAAGGATCGCCAGGTTCACGAAAAGCTTCGAGGCGAACTCGACCCCGGGATTGGCGCTGTGCGGCAGCACGTCGACGTCGAAATGGGTGCCGTCGCGGACCGCGATCATCGCGCCGATCAGGATGATCCAGACGAAACAGAAGCGGGCGATCTCTTCGGTCCAGATGTAGCGGGGGATGAGGCCGGTGTAGCGGCTGAGGATCTGCATGGTGACGGGCACGATCAGCGCCGCCATCAGCAGGGTGATCAGTGCCTTCAGAAGGCGATAATAGCCTTCCAGAATCATGCGCATGGCGCGTCCTGCTCGATTTTGAACGAAGAAGCGCCCCGGCGCGGTCGCGCGCCGGGGCCCGGTGTTGCCGTTATTCGACGGCTTCGATGGATTGCAGGACGTCGGTCGCGCCCAGTTCCTCGGCATAGGCGGCCTTGACCGGCGCGGCGAGTTCCAGAAGCATGTCGCGCTCTGTGAACTCGTGGGTCTTCAAGAGCCCCGCCTCTTCCATGGCCTTCAGCTTCTCGCTGTCCTGACCGCTTTCGACGTCGCGGCCCAGCTTGCCGCCGGCCTTGCCGGCCTGCAGGACGCAGTCCTGCTCTTCGGGCGTCAGGCGTTCGAAGGTAGCGTTCGAGAAGGCGATGGGGCGCACGGTGATCGCGTGCTTGGTCAGCGCGATCTCGGGGCCGACCTCGTAGAACTTCATCTGTTCGATGCCCGCCGCCTCGTTTTCGTGCCGCGTCGATCACCCCGGTCTGGATGGCGTTGTAGACCTCGTCATAGGCGATGACCGAAGGAGCCGCCTTGATGGCCTCGAAGATGCGCGTCTGGATCGGGGCGCCCATGACCCGCATCGGCAGGCCTTCCAGTTCCGCCATGGTGGTGACGGGCTTGTTGACGATCAGGTTGCGCGTGCCGCCCCCGGCGTAGCCGATCAGCCGCACATTGGCCTTGTCCAGCACGTCCTCGGCCAGTGGCGCCAGCGCGTCCTGCTCCATCACCGCGTTCCAGTGGTCGAGATCGCGGAACAGGAAGGGCATGTCCATCAGCGGCGCTTTCTGGCTGAAGGTCGACATGTGCGAGGGGCTGACGATGCCGTAATCGACGGCGATGCCCTGGCTCATGTTCTCGAAGTAATCCTTTTCGAGGCCAAGCTCGGAGTTGAGGTGAAGCTCGAAGGTCAGCGACCCGCCCGAGCATTCGCCCGCGACCCGTTCGAATTCGCGCAGGGCCTTGGTGAAGGCGTGATTTTCGTCGAACTGGACGGCGCCGACCAGTTCGGTTGCACCGGCGGACGTCCCCGCGAGCAGCGCGGCGCAGGTCGCCGCGGCAGTCAATGTCTTCATGATTTCCTCCCTTGCCCGGCGTTTACGGTCCCGGACTGTTTTCTAGTATGGTAGCAAATCGGACATTCGTGCAACAGTTCACTGACATGTCGTCCAAGCACCTGCCCCGCCGGGGCAGCCAAGGGAGAGAGAGATTGACCAGACAGTACGGAACCCTGCCGGACCTCGCCGGCAAACGCGTCCTGATCACCGGGGCCTCGACGGGCATCGGGGCGGCGCTGGCGCGCGCCTTCGGCGCGCAGGGCGCCGTGGTGGCGGTGCATTACAACGCCAGCAAGGAGGCGGCAGAGGCGGTGGTCGCCGATATCGAGGCAGCGGGCGGTTTTGCCGTGGCGATCCGTGCCGATGCCTCGGACAGCGCGGCGCTGGCCGCGGCGGTCGAAGAGGCGGCCACGGCGCTTGGCGGGCTGGACGGGCTGATCAGCAACGCCGGCGGCATGGTCAAGCGCGTGCCCTACGCCGAGGCGACGGACGAGGATTACGACCGCATCATGGACCTCAACGCCCGGTCGGTCCTTGTGGCCGCCGTGGCCGCGGTGCCACACCTGAAGAAGCAGGGCGGCGGCTTCATCATCAACACCACCTCGATCGCGGCCCGCAACGGGGCAAGCGGCGGGGCGGGGCTGTATGGTTCGTCCAAGGCCTTCGTGTCGAACGTGACGCGCGGCATGGCGAAAGAGTGGATCGGCGACGGCATCCGCGTCAACGCGGTGGCGCCGGGGGTGATCACCACGCCCTTCCACGAACGCTACTCGACCGAGGCTCAGATGGAGGCGATGCGCGCCACCATCCCGCAGGGCCGCCACGGGGTCGCCGAGGAATGCGTCGGCGCCTATCTCTTCCTCGCCTCCGAGGCGCTGTCGGGCTACATCATCGGCCAGACGCTGGAGGTCAACGGCGGGCAGCTGATGCCGTAACCGGTCGGGGCGTTCGTCGCGCGGGCACCCGCCCGCCAACGGCGGCCTTGAGAGGGGGCAGGGGGTGCTGCACAGCCTGGGCACCCGCCTTCCGGGCGGGTCTATGGTGCCTTGCCCGACCCGCGCCGGTGCTTGTGACCGTACCGGGTGCACCATGACGCCGGGGCAGGGGTGGCGCCCTGTCCTCTGCGCGACAGAATTGTGACGCGCTGACCGCTTTCCCGTTTGGATGGTGCGGTTGACGCAGGTATTCTGGCCATAGAATCGGACGCCACAAAGAGCGTCGCTATCGAGGGCCGAACAGATGCATCCGTTGATCTACTCCTGCAAGCTTATGCAGACCCCCAGCGACCTGGGGCGTTTCCGGCTGTGTCCCGGCGACGATCTGGAAATCGGTCTGGACGAGGATCATGTCGCCATGATGGCGCGGCCCCGGACATGGGCCAGCCGCTTCGTCGGGCGCGGGTTGCGCCCGGTCGGGCGGGTCGGCTCGGAGCACGAGGCCAGCCTGCGACCGCTGATCGAAGAGGGCCGCCACATGCGCGTGCGCGTGGTCAATGTCGACGGCTTCGTGGACCTACCGGAATCGATCACGATCTCGGTCTGGGTTCAGGGCTGACCGGGCCACTTGACGCGCCGCCCGGGCGGTTCCGTAAAGCTGAAGCACAATCATCGCCATATCCCGAACGGTATTCCCGGTGTCGAGACACGCTTGACGATCCTGTTTTCAGAGGGAGTCATGAAGGGGCGGATCGATCTGCCCCGCTTTGTTGCGCTGAGCGCGACCAACCATGCCAAGACTTACGGCCTCTATCCGCAAAAAGGGACGATCGCGATTGGCAGCGATGCCGATTTTGCAATCTGGAGCCCCGAGACCCGTGGCGTCATCCGGCACGACGACCTGCACGACGGAGCGGATTACACGCCCTCCGAGGAGTTCGAGGTTCAGGGCTGGCCCGAAACGGTCCTGCTGCGCGGAAGAACCGTGATCGAAAAGGGCGCCATGATCGCGCAGGGTCAGGGCGCCGTGGTCGCGCGTTGCGGTGGCGGGTGACCCGTCACCTCCTGACCGCCGACCGTGAAGAAAGCCCTTGCGGCCCGTGGCGGCGAAGGATGGGCCGGGCCCTATGCGCCGGGCGGTCACCCCGGGTTGCGGCAGGTCATGACGGCGCTTTCTGCCAGAAGGCAGAGACATAGGCATCTTTCGGGCGTCGGCCCGAGGCGCGCCGTGCAGAGCGGACCGCGGTGGCCAGCTCTCGCTCTCCCGCGAACCAGAGGAAGATGTCCTGCCCCCCGGCAATCGCGGCCTCTGCGTCCTGTGCCATCCGGTCCCGCTGTCCCGGCGCGGCGTGGTCGATCTGCAACCCCGGATGCGTCGGGAACGGGTAGGCCGTGCTCGCGGCGTCGGCGTAAAGCGTGATGTGTCCGGTCGCGTCCGGGTTTGCTTCGAGGATGCGGGCAATTGCCGGGAAGGCGGTTTCGTCCCCGAAGCCCCGCAGCGCGCCGGACACCAGACAGCCACCGCCCCCCGGGGCGGTGACCAGCACCTGCTGGCCGAAGCGCGCGGTTCGCGCCCAATGCGTCGCGCGCCCTCCGGCGTGCTCGAAAAGATCGAAGCAAAGCCGCCCGCGCGCCGTATCGACCGCGCGCGCGGTGTAGACCGGAAGGTGCAGCCTGTCTTCGCCCTTGGGCCAGTCGGTCGCGCCGTTCTGCGCCACGGTCGGCCAGCGTGGCGCGCGCCCCTCGGGCGGGATGCCAAGCCGGAAATGGATCGCCGCATCGGAGAAGCGCGACACGTCGCCCTGCAGGGTCACCCGCAGGAAGCCGCCGGAAATGGGCTCGACGCCGACCGTGGTCATGATGCCGGCATTGGCGGGAAGACGCGCCTGCGGCGGCGCATCGTTCCAGCGGATCGCGTTTGCGAGCTTGGGCATATGGGTGCCGATCTGCGCCACGAGCGCGTCTTTCAGAACCTGCAGGTACTCGGCATGTGGCGCGCGGATCGCGATCTGAAGCCCGGCGGCGCAGGGCAGGAAGTCTATCCTGCCATAGAAGCTTTCAAGCGTGAGACCCTCCGCGTCGTCCCGCGCCACGGCCAGGTCGTGTTCTCTGGCCTGCGCAAGGGCGCCCCGCCGCAGCAGCGCGAATTCCATCTCGAAAGGGGCGGTGCGGGCGGTGGACTCAGACATGCAGCACCGCCTTCTGCCCCGAAACGCGCCAGATCATCGGCAGCGCCGCAAGCGAGAGCGCGCAGGCGAGACCGAAGAAGAACCCGTAGCCGAAATGTTCGGCCAGCAAACCCGCGGCGGTTCCCGAAAGCATCGAGACCCCGGCATCCATGCATTGGAAAAGCGTGAAGTCGACACCGCCCTGACGCGGGTCGGACCAGACCATGAACTGCCCGTAGAGGGCGACGAAGCCAAAGGCCATGACGGCAGCACTGGCCACCATCGCCGGCGGCGCCACAGGGCCGCAGGCAGGATCGTGTCGCCCGCCGACAGGGCCACGATCGCCAGGATCGCCGATTGCAGCGCAACCGCGCCGACCAGCACGCTTTGGGCGCCGAACCGACGCACGAACCCGCCGCCCAGCATCGCCCCGAGAAAGCCCAGCGTCAGGCTGCCGACGCCGCTCAGGATGCCGAGGCTTGCCAGATCATAGCCCGCGTCGATGAAGAAGGGTCCGAACATGCCTATCGCGGTTTTCTGCGCCACGACGTAGAGCGCGGCGATCAGCAGCCCCTTGCGGACCTCCGGGCGCCGGAGGGCGGCTTTGAGGCTTGGTGTATGGGCGCGCGGCAGGGCCATGGGGCTGCGGGCGATGCGTGTGAAGGGCAGGCAGAGCACGGCGATCACCAGCGCCATCGCCCAGCTGGCGCCAAGCCATCCGACGCGGTCCACAAGGATGAGGAACACGCCGCCGCCGATTGCAGAGCCAAGATAGGCCCCGCCGACCTGGGCGGCATTGCCCCAGCCGTAGCGCGTGTTCCGCAGCGCGGCGACGGCATAGCCGTCACAGGCGATATCGACGGTGGCGGTCGCGAAGGCCGCAACCATCAGGATGGCCAGCACCGGCAGCACCGGGAAGGGCCCGACGAGCCCGACCGCCAGCAGCGCGGTGATCACCACCGTCACGCCGCTCAGCACGATCAGGGCCGACCGGTCGCGCCCGCCATCGGGCAGGCGGAACCGCTCGATCCGCGGCGCCCAGAGGAATTTCAGCGCCCAGTGGAAGCACCAGCAGCGAGACCAGCCCGATCTGGTCCAACGGAAGCTCCTGCGCCCGCAGCACACCGGGCAGCCCGGCCCAGGTCACCCCGCCGATGACGTTCTGCATCACGTAGACGCCACCGATGGCCCCGATGACGCGCCAGTGTCCCCTTTGCCCCGACATCAGAAGCGGTACGCGATGCTGGCGGTCGCGGTGCGGCCCTCGGTGCGGTAGCAATAACCGGCGCTACAGGTCTGGTCGGTGTTGTCGAAGACGTTCTTCACGTTCAGCCGCAGGCCAAGCCCGTCAAGGCCAAGCTGGCCGAAATCGTAGGACAGCGACAGGTCCGCGAAGAGCTGGTCGTCGTTGCGGAAGCTGTTGGTATCATCGCCCCAGCTTTCGCCGACGTAGCGCAGACCGGCCCCAAAGCCCCAGCCTTCAAACGCACCGGCGCTTGGCTCGTAGAAGCCCCAGACCGAGGCCGTGTGTTCGGGGGTCGCCGACAGCTGCTTGCCCTCGGTGCCCGAGGCGCCGCGTTCGATCTCCATGTCGAGATAGCTATAGGCGGCGGTCATCCGCAGGCCGCTGCCGAAGTTGAACTGCCCCTCAAGCTCGACCCCGCGTGAGCGCAGATCATAGGGCACCTGCACCTGATAGAGCCCGCCGAAATCCGCCGGATCGACGGTCTGGAACACCACGCCGTCCTCCTGGCGGATGTCGAAGAGCGAGGCGGTGATCAGGCTTTCGGTGTTGGGCAACTGGTACTTGAAGCCGATTTCCTTCTGCAGGCCCCGGGTCGGATCGCCCGTCCGGCTCGCTGTCCGGCGCATGGGCGCCGTCGTAGACCAGGCCGGTGGTCGGCACGAAGCTGCTGGACAGGTTGGCAAAGACCGAGAGGTCTTCATTGACCGCATAGCTCACGCCGATCCGGCCAGAGAACCCCTCGTCGGACGTGTCGGTGCCGTTCTCTGCGGCATCGAAGGTGGTGGTCTGGACCCAGTCGTAACGACCGCTGAGAAAGACCGTCCAGGCGCCGGTCTGGATCTGGTCGTGCAGGTAGAGGCCAAGCTGTTCGATATCCTGCCCGCCGGAATAGGGCTGGTTCATCGCGTCCGTCGCATCCGACGAGACATAGCCGACGCCGCCGTAATAGGCATCGTAGGAGGCATCGCTGTAGTCGAGGCCGGTCACCAGCGTGTGGTTCAGCGCACCGGTGGTGAAGAAGGCCTCGGCGCTGGTGTCGACGGCGAAGGTCCGGGAGTCTTCAAGGTAGTGCCCCCAGTAGCGCCCCAGTCCGGCACCCGCCGCGTAGAGACCGCTGAATTCGAGATCGGCATCGACTTCGGAGTAGCGCAGGTTCTGGCGCAGGGTCACGCTGTCGGTCAGCTCGTGCGCGATCTCGTAGCCAAGGCGCCACTGCTCGTTGTCGAATTCGTTGTAATCGGGGTCGCCGACATAGATGTGCGAGGCCTTGCCGTATGAGGGGTTGTAGTAGGACGCCGTGCCGCCGCGCGTGGATTTTGCGTATTCACCCAGAAGGGTGACTGTCGTGCGCTCGGTCAGCTGGTAGGTCAGGGCTGGCGCGATCATGGCGAGATCGTCCCGGAAGCCTTCCAGCGGCGTTTCGGCGTCACGCAACACGCCGGTCAGGCGGTAGCTGAGGCGCCCATCCCCGACCGGCCCGGCGAAGTCGAAATCCAGCTCCTTGTGCGCCTCGGTGCCGAAGCTCAGCTGCACCTCGCGGAAGGGCTCCTGTTTCGGGCGCTTCGACACGATGTTGACGATGCCGCCCGAGCCGCTGACACCGTACATCGACGACGACGGTCCCTTGAGCACCGAAACCGCTTCGAAGCTGTAGGGGTAGTTCTGATACCACGCCGAGGGCCCGTTGACCTGCCGCAGCCCGTCGCGGAACAGGCCGGTGTAGGCAGAGGCGAAACCGCGCAGGTAGATCGCGTCATAACGGCTGTCGAAGCCGAAATTGGTGGTGCTCGCACCAGCGGTATAGCCAAGCGCATCCAGCAGCGTGCGCGGCTCCTGATCCTCGATCTGGTCCTGCGTCACCGTGCTGATGTTCTGGGGAATGTCGCGGATCGCCGTGTCGGTGCGCGTCGCCTGGCGACGCTTTCGGCGACATAGCCGTTCTGCAACAGGGTATCGTCGCTTTCCGCTTCGAGAACGAGCGTTCCAAGACCAAACCCGGTGCCATCCTGCGCCAGAGCGCGTGTGGTAAGCGTCGTGGTCGACACCGCGGCAATGCCGGCAAGCAGGGCAATTCGGGAAACAAGCATGGGAGCCTCCATCATGGTGGCCCTGGCTGGTTCCTGGCTGAGGCATCGTGCAGGGGTCTCTTGACCGTTTTACTGGGGAATTTCAATCCACCCGACGCGCAGGTGCCCCGGTGAGGCAGTCCAATTGTATCTTTGAGGTAACAGGACATTGTCCGGCGCTTTTTGGCAGGCGTTGACAGAGGCGCTGCCGGTGCTTGCCGCACCGGGAGCCGGGCGATGCCAGGGGCGGGGGGCCCTGTCGGCGGGACATGCATCGCAAGGCGCAGGGTCCGGCTGACAGGCGCCAAAGAGTTCCGGGCTTTTGGCGTCTAGTGGCGGTCGTGGGGTCGTCTGAGGCTTTCGACCTCGTGCCGCCGGATCGGGGCAACGGCGTTCTGATCCGAAAGCCTCAGGCAATGCGGGGGAATCTTTGCTGCGCATAATTAGGATTATGTTAATATATCTGAATGCCGGCGGGCGGTTCCGTTTCCGCGTTGTCAGGCCCCCAAACGTGAAACGCCCCCGGGGGTCGGGGGGCGCTCTGCTGGTTTTGTCAGGATCGTCGCGGGGTCCGCGCTCAGGCCTTTCGGGGGCCGGGGCGCCCTTCTGGGCCGCGACACGCTTGCGGCTGAAGATCCGCGCCACGATGACGAAGAACAGCGGCACGAAGATCACCCCCAGAACGGTGCCGGTGATGGTTCCGCCCAGCACGGCAGAGCCGACCGCCGTCCGGGCGCCCGCGCCCGCGCCCGAGGACAGCACCAGCGGCACCACCCCCAGAGAGAAGGCCAGCGAGGTCATGATGATCGGGCGGAAGCGCTGCTTGGCCGCCTCTTTCACCGCCGTGTACAGGTCTTCCCCCGCCTCAAAGCGTTCGCGGGCGAATTCCACGATCAGGATGGCGTTCTTGCCGGTCAGGCCGATGACCGTCAGAAGGCCGACCTGAAAGAAGACGCCGTTCTCGAAGCCGAACCACCAGGCCGCGCCCATGGTCCCCGAGGACGCCGATGGGCATGGCCAGCATGACCGAGAAGGGGATCGCCCAGCTTTCGTACAGCGCCGCGAGGCAGAGGAAGATCGCCGCCAGCGACAGGGCATAGAGCATCCCCGCCGAGCCGCCGGAATCCAGCTCTTCCAGCGACAGGCCGGTCCAGGCCACGCCGTAGCCCGGCGGCAGCTGCGCCACGATACGCTCGACCTCGGCAATCGCCTCGCCGGTGGACACGCCCGGCGCCGGAGAGCCCTGCACCTGCATCGAGGGGATGCCGTTGTAGCGCGTCAGGCCCTGCGGCCCGTAGTCCCAGCTTTCGGTGGTGAAGTTGGCGAAGGGCACCAGCTCGCCGCTGGCGTTCCGAACCCGCCACTTCTGCAGGTCGGAGGGCGTGGCGCGGCTGTCGGCCTCGCCCTGCACATAGACCCGCTTGATCCGGCCGTTGTCGTTGAAGTCGTTCACGTAGGTCCCGGCCCAGGCGATGTTCAGCGTGGTGCCGACATTGGCGGGCGTCACACCCACCGCGCCCGCCGCGCGCCAGTCGATGTCCAGCTTGAACTGCGCCGCGTCCTCCAGCCCCGAGGGCCGGGCCGAGCCGATCAGCGGGCTTTGCGCCGCCATCCCAAGGAACTGGTTGCGCGCCTCCAGAAGCTGCTCGTGGGTCTGGCCGCCAAGCGCCTGCAGGTAGAAGTCGAAGCCCGAGACGTTGCCAAGCTCGATCACCGAGGGCGGCACGATCGGGAAGACCTGTGCGTCGCGGATGCCCATGAAGGCCGGGAAGGCGCGGCCCGCCACCGCCTGCACCGACTGCTCGGGCGAGGGGCGTTCCTTCCAGTCCTTCATGCGCACGAAGGCAAGGCCCATGTTCTGCCCCTGCCCCGCGAAGCTGAAGCCCACGACGCCGAAGACAGAGTCGACGTTCTCGGCCTCGGCGGTGGCAAAGTGGTCTTCGACAGATTCGACCACGCGCTGGGTGCGCTCTGCCGTGCCGCCGGTCGGCCCCTGGATCAGGGTCATCAGGATGCCCTGATCCTCGGCGGGCAGGAAGCCGGTCAGGGTGTTCTCGAACAGCACGACAAGGCCATAGCCCATGGCCGCATAGAGGATCAGCACCCGGAAGGGCCGCTTGATCACCGCGCCCACGGTGGCGCCATAGCCGCCGGTCAGCTTGTCGAAACCCTTGTTGAACCACGCACCGGGGCCGCGTGCCGGCGCGTGCTTGGACTTCAGCAGCGTCGCGCAAAGCGCGGGCGTCAGGGTCAGCGCCACCAGAACCGACAGCGCCATGGCCGAGACGATGGTGATGGAAAACTGCCGGTAGATCACGCCCGTCGAGCCGCCGAAGAAGGCCATGGGCACGAAGACCGCCGACAGCACCAGCGCGATGCCGATCAGGGCGCCGGTGATCTGGCCCATGCTCTTGCGGGTCGCCTCACGCGGGGAGAGGCCCTCTTCCTCCATGATGCGCTCGACGTTTTCCACCACCACGATGGCGTCGTCGACCAGAAGGCCGATGGCCAGAACCATGGCCAGCATGGTCAGCGTGTTGATGGTGAAGCCCGCCATCGACAGGATCGCGAAGGTGCCGAGGATGACCACCGGCACCGCCAGCGTCGGGATCAGCGTGGCGCGCAGGTTCTGCAGGAACAGCAGCATGACCAGGAATACCAGCCCGATCGCCTCGAAAAGCGTCTTCTGAACCTCGTGGATCGAGATCTCGATAAAGGGTGTGGTGTCGTAGGGGATGACGTATTTCACGCCTTCGGGGAAGAACTCGCTGTATTCCTCGATCCGCTCCTTCACCCGTTCGGCGGTGTCCAGCGCGTTGGCACCGGTGGCGAGGTTCAGCGCCATGCCCGAGGCGGGCTGGCCGTTGTACTGCGCGATGGCCGCGTAGTTCTCGGCCCCGATTTCCACCCGCGCCACGTCCTGCAACAGCACCAGGCCGCCATCGGTCTCCGACCGCAGCACGATATTGCGGAAGTCCTCGGGCGTCGACAGCAGCGACTGCGCGGTGATCGTGGCGTTCAGCTGCTGGCCCTCGGGGGCGGGCAGCGTGCCGAAGGCACCCGCCGAAATCTGCGCGTTCTGCGCCGAGACGGCGGCCACCACATCGGACGGCGTCATTTCAAACGCCGCCATCTTGTTGGGGTCCAGCCAGATCCGCATGGCGTATTGCGCGCCGAAGACCTGCGCACCGCCGACGCCCTCGATCCGGCTGAAGGCGTCCACGAGGTTCGAGTTCAGGTAATCCGAGAGGTCGGACTGGTCCATCCGCCCGTCTTCAGAGATCAGGCCGATGACCATGAAGAAGGACGAAGAGGCCTTCTGCACCCGCACCCCCAGCCGCTGCACCGTCTCGGGCAGCAGCGGCGTGGCCTGCGCCAGCTTGTTCTGCACCTGCACCTGCGCCACGTCCGGGTCGACGCCGGATTCGAAGGTCAGCGTTACGCTGGCCGTGCCCGCCGAGGTCGAGGAGGACGACATGTAGCGCATGCCGTCCAGACCGGTCATCTGCTGTTCGATGATCTGGGTGACGGTATTGGCCACCGTCTCGGCCAGAGGCGCCGGGATAAGAGGCGTTGATGCTGACCGAGGGCGGGGCGATCTGCGGATATTGCGCCACCGGCAGGGTAAAGACCGACAGCAGCCCGACCCCCATGATCAGGATCGAGATCACCCAGGCGAAAACGGGCCGGTCGATGAAAAAGCGGGCCATGCTGTGCTCCGTGCCTTGGGTGTCAGTCTGCGGATGTGGCGGCGTTCATCGCCAGCGCGCGCTCTTCGGGGGCGACCGTCATGCCCGGAGAGACCTTCTGCAGACCCTCCACGATGATCCGGTCCCCGGCGGCCAGCCCGTCGGTCACGACCCAGTCGCTGCCCTGATCGCGCTGCACGGTCAGCTCGCGCGTCTCGACCACGTTCTCGGCGTTGACCACCATGGCCACGGGACGGCCCCGGCGGTCGCGGGTCACGCCTTCTTGCGGGGCGAGGATCGCGCCCTCGACCACCGCCTGCGGCATCTCGACCTGCACATACATGCCGGGCAGCAGGAATTCGTCGGGGTTCGGGAATTCCAGCCGCAGCACGATCACGCCGGTCTGCTCGTTCACATGCGGTTCGGCGGCGGCAAGGATGCCCGCGTGTTCGTAGGTCTCGCCGTCGGCAAGGCGCAGGAAGACCTCGGCGCCCGCTTCCTCGGCCACCTGCTGGCCCGAGCGGCGCCATTTCAGGATCTCGGCGGCGGATTGCGTCACGTCCACATAGACCGGGTCAAGCTGGCAGATCACCGTCAGCGCATTGGCCTGACCGGATGTCACCAGCGCCCCCTGCGTGGTCTGGCTGAGACCCACGGTCCCGGCGATGGGCGCGCGGATGGTGGTGCGTTCAAGGTCGATGCTCGAGGCCAGAACCTGCGCCTCGGCCACCTTCACCGCGGCCTGTGCCACGTCGCGGGCGGCGGTGGCATCGTCCAGCACCTGCTGGCTGCTGACGTTGCGCTCGCGCAGTTCCTTCTGGCGCTCTTCCTCGCGCTGCGCCGCGCGCAGCTGCGCCTCGGCCTGCGCCAGCCCGGCCTCGGCGGCAGCCTTGGCGGCCTCGTAGGTGGCGGCGTCGATCTGGTACAGCGCGGCGCCGTTCTTGACCGGCTTGCCCTCTTCGAACAGCCGCTCGATCACGATGCCGCTGACCTGCGGGCGCACCTCGGCCACCCCAGAGGCGGCCACCCGCCCCGGCAGGGCGGCGGTCAGGGTGATGTCGCGGGCCTCCAGCGTGACGACGGTCACCGGCTGCGGTGGCCGCTCGCCGCCCTGCTGGGCAAGGACCGGGACCGCGACCAGCGCCAGAAGAATGGCAAGCAGCAGCGAACGGGGGGAAGACTTGGGCATCACGGACTCCGGAAGGTCGGTTTGGGCTGGCATCGGTGCTTGCCATGAGGCATTTACGGAACTGAGCGGTTTTGTAAAGGTGCGTCGCGGGAACCCCGTCGATTTCATCCGCGTTTCTACTGTGGAGGTGGCAGGGATGTTGCAAGTTTCACCGGAGACCCGGGCAGAGCCGAAGACAACGGTGCGCAGGCGCGGACGGCCTGTGCAGATGTGCCAGACCGCGCGCGAGACGCTGGTGCTGGATTCCGCCATCGCGCTGTTGCGCGAACATGGCCCGGACGAGGTGACCATGGAAGAGATCGCCCGCCGCGCGGGCATGTCGAAGCGCACGCTTTACACCCTGTACAGCAGCCGCGAGGAATTGCTGGGCGCCGGTCTGGAACGCATGAGCCGGTCGCTGTTCCGCCCGCTTGGGCCGGACGATCGGGCGGCCTCGCTGGAGGACCGGCTGCGCATCCTTCTGACCTTCAACCCCCAGAAAGAGCCGCCCGCCGTGGTGATCGAGATGCTGCGCGCGGTGATCGCCGGGGCGCGGACCTACCCCGAGATGGGCCGCAGCCTGTCGCGCTCGGGCCCCGGGCAGGTTGCGGTGCTGCTGTGTGCCGAACTGCAGCGCGCGGTCGCGGCGGGCGAGGTGGCGCTGGATCCCGCCGAGATCGAGGGCGCCGCCGAACTGCTGGTCGACATGGTGGTGGGCAATGCCATCCCGGCGCTTCTGAACCCCGATCACCTGCCCCGCGATCCCGAGGCGCAGGCCGCCCGCCGCGACCGCGCGATCCGCATCTTCCTGAACGGCGTGCGCCCGCGCTGACCGCCCGACGCAGCCGCCGTTACGCGACAGGCTGGGGCCGCGATGCCCGCACATCCCGGCCCGGCGCTGATCGTTACCGGACGGGGCGGACGGCCCGCAGGATGGCGATCTCTCGGACGCATCCCCGGCACCCGGTGCATGCACGCGCGGGCGGGCCCGGAGTGCAACCTGCGTGGTCCCGGCTTGCACCGAAGGGTCAGCCCCCAGCCGCCCCGGACACCGCGGAACCGGGGCTTACGCCAAGGAATGCGGAAACCTGCACCCCGAGTCCGATTTGTGACCGGTTTGGTCCGAAGCGGACGTTCCATAACCTTTTGATCCGGCGATACTGGGCGCAAAGGAGTCGGATCAGATGCGTTATTCTGGCTGGAAAGTCATCAAAGAGGCCCTGACGGGCCACCGCGGCTGGGGCCCCGCATGGCGGGATGCCACGCCCAAGGCGGACTACGATACCATCATCATCGGGGGCGGCGGGCATGGGCTGGCGACGGCCTACTACCTTGCCAAGCACTTCAAGCAATCCCGTATCGCGGTGCTGGAAAAGGGCTGGATCGGCGGCGGCAACGTGGGCCGGAACACGACCATCATCCGGTCGAACTACCTGCTGGACGGCAACGAACCCTTCTACGAATTCTCGCTGAAGCTCTGGGAAGGGCTCGAGCGGGAGCTGAACTACAACGCGATGGTCAGCCAGCGCGGCATCCTGAACCTGATCCACTCCGACGCGCAGCGCGACGCCTTCACCCGGCGCGGCAACGCGATGATCCTGAACGGCGCGGATGCCGAAATGCTGAGCACCGCGCAGATCAAGGAACGCTACCCCTTCCTCAACACCGAGGACGCGCGCTTTCCGATCAAGGGCGGGCTGGCGCAGCATCGCGGCGGCACCGTGCGCCACGACGCGGTGGCCTGGGGCTATGCGCGCGGCGCCGATACCCATGGCGTCGACATCATCCAGAACTGCGAGGTCACCGGCTTCCGCATCGAGGGTGGCCGGGTGCTGGGGGTCGAGACCTCGCGCGGCTACATCGGCGCGAAGAAGGTCGCCTCCTGCGTGGCCGGGTCGTCCTCGCGGGTGATGGAGAAGGCGGGCATGCGCCTGCCCATCGAAAGCACCGTCCTGCAGGCCTTCGTCTCCGAGGGGCTGAAGCCGGTACTGCCGGGGGTCATCACCTTCGGCGCCGGGCACTTCTATTGCAGCCAGTCCGACAAGGGCGGACTGGTCTTCGGCGGCGACCCCGACGGCTACAACACCTATGCACAGCGCGGCAACCTGCCGGTGGTCGAGGACGTGGCCGAGGGCGGCATGGCGATCTTCCCGATGCTGGGCCGCGCCCGCCTTCTGCGGATGTGGGGCGGCATCATGGACATGTCGATGGACGGCTCTCCGATCATCGACCGCACCCATGTCGACGGGCTCTATTTCAACGGCGGCTGGTGTTACGGCGGCTTCAAGGCGACGCCCGCAAGCGGCTTTGCCTATGCGCATCTGCTGGCCACCGACACCCCGCATGAAACCGCCAAGGCCTATCGCTTCGACCGTTTCGCCCGTGGGCGGATGATCGACGAAAAGGGCATGGGCAACCAGCCCAACCTGCACTGAGGAGACCCGGACATGATCATCGACCACCCCTCCTCGGGCCGCGCGACGCCTCGGAATTCGTCTACAAGGGCGACGCCATGCTGATCCATCGGCCCGACGGCATGGCCGAGGACGCCCCGGAGAAATTCGTCGACTACGGCTACCTGCGCGACAATCCCGCGGGCGAACACCGAGAGCTGTGGTTCCACGAACAGGGCGACCGCTCTTGGCTGGTCGTCACCCGCAACACGCTGACGCATGAGATCGCCTCGGTCGAACTGGCCCGCGACGTGGCCCGCCGGGAAGGACGCACGAAATGACCCGGGAAAACCGAGTTCAGGGCGGTCTGATCGACCGTTCGCAGACCTTCAAGTTCCGCTTCGACGGGCGCCAGATGACCGGCCACGCGGGCGACACGCTGGCCTCGGCCCTCTTGGCCAACGGCGTGCGCCTGATGGGCCGCAGCTTCAAGTACCACCGCCCGCGCGGCCCGCTGACCTCGGGCTCCGAGGAACCCAACGCCATCGTCGAACTGCGCGAGGGCGCGCGGCAGGAACCCAACACCCGCGCCACCACGGCAGAACTGTTCGACGGGCTGGTGGCCAAGTCGCAGAACCGCTGGCCCTCGCTGGCCTTCGACGTGATGTCGGTGAACGACCGGCTGTCCAGCTTCTTTGCCGCCGGGTTCTACTACAAGACCTTCATGTGGCCCGCCGCCTTCTGGGAAAAGCTCTACGAGCCGATGATCCGCCGCGCGGCGGGTCTGGGCAGCCTCAGCCTGCAGGACGATCCCGACAGCTACGACAAGGGCTTCCTGCACTGCGACCTGCTGATCGTCGGCGCCGGTCCCGCCGGTCTGGCGGCGGCCCTGACCGCTGGCAACGCCGGGCTGCAGGTGATCCTCGCCGACGAGGATTTCGCCCTCGGCGGGCGGCTGAACGCCGAGACCACGGCCCTTGGCGATCAGGCCGGGCACGCCTGGGCGGCGGAAACCGTGGCGCGGCTGCAGGCCCTGCCCAATGTCCGCGTGATGCCGCGCTGTACGGTGCAGGGCGCCTTCGACCATGGCATCTATGGCGCGGTCGAGCGGGTCAGCGACCACCTTGCGGTGCCGCAGGCGGGCAAGCCCCGGCAGATCCTCTGGCGCATCTACGCCAAGCGCAGCCTGCTGACCGCGGGCGCCATCGAGCGGCCCATCGCCTTTGAAAACAACGACCGCCCCGGCATCATGCTGGCGGGGGCGCTGCGCGCCTATGTCAACCGCTGGGCCGCCGCGCCCGCGCGCCGCGTGGCGATCTTCACCAACAACGACGACGGCCACCGCACGGCGGTCGACCTGAAAGCGAAGGGCGTCGAGATCGCCGCCGTGATCGACACCCGGCCCGGTCAGGGCCATGCCGATTACGAGGTGCTGCAGGGCGAGATCATCGACACCGCAGGCCGTCGCGGGCTGACCGGCGTCACCGTCCGGCTGGCCTCTGGCGGCACGCGGCAGATCGACTGCGGCGCGCTTGGGGTCTCGGGCGGGTGGAACCCCAACCTTGGCCTGACCTGCCATCAGCGCGGGCGCCCCGCTTGGGATGAAGGTATCGCCGCCTTCGTGCCGGGCGAGGATCTGCCCGGCGGCATGAGCGTCGCGGGCGCGGCACGCGGGCTGTTCTCGACCCATGCCGCGCTGACCTCGGGGGCCGAGGCGGCGGCGCGCATCGCCTCCGACCTCGGACAGAACGCCACCGCCCCCGACCTGCCGCAGGCCGAGGACGCGCCGGTGAACATCACCCCCTTCTGGCACGTCCGCGACGCGAAACGCGCCCGGGTCGACCAGCAGAACGACGTCACCGCCAAGGACGTGAAACTGGCGCATCAGGAAAACTTCGTCTCTGTCGAGCACCTGAAGCGCTACACGACGCTGGGCATGGCCACCGATCAGGGCAAGACCTCGAACATGGGTGGCCTCGCCATCATGGCCGAGATCGCCGGCAAGGGCATCCCGCAGGTCGGCACCACGATCTACCGCCCGCCCTACACGCCCGTCGCCATGGGCGCGCTGGCAGGCCGGTCGCGCGGCAAGGACTTCCGCCCTGTGCGCAAGACCCCCAGCCACGTCTATGCCGAGGAACAGGGCGCGGTCTTCGTCGAGGTCGGCAACTGGCTGCGCGCCCAGTGGTTCCCCCGCAAGGGCGAAACGCACTGGCGCGAAAGCGTCGACCGCGAGGTGCTTCAGACCCGCAAGTCGGTGGGCATCTGCGACGTCACCACGCTGGGCAAGATCGACGTGCAGGGCACCGATGCGGCAGAGTTCCTGAACCGCATCTACTGCAACGGCTTCGCCAAGCTGGCCGTGGGCCGCACCCGCTACGGGCTGATGCTGCGCGAGGACGGGATCGCCATGGACGACGGCACCGCCGCGCGTCTGGCCGAGGATCACTTCGTCGTCACCACCACCACCGCCAATGCGGTGGGCGTCTATCGCCACATGGAATTCGTGCGCCAATGCCTGTTCCCGGACATGGACGTGCAGCTGATTTCCACCACCGAGGCCTGGGCCCAGTTCTCCGTTGCCGGTCCCAATGCCCGCAACCTGCTGCAAAAGGTCGTCGACCCGGAGTTCGACATCTCGAACGAGGGCTTCCCCTACATGGGCTGCGGCGAGATCACCGTCTGCGGCGGCCTGCGCGCCCGGCTGTTCCGGATCTCCTTCTCGGGCGAACTGGCCTATGAGATCGCGGTGCCGACCCGCTACGGTGACGCACTGATCCGCCGCCTGATGCGCGAGGGACGCGAATTCGACGCGGTGATCTACGGCACCGAGGCGCTTGGTGTCATGCGGATCGAAAAGGGCCACGCGGCGGGCAACGAGCTGAACGGCACGACCACGGCGCTGAACCTCGGGATGGGGCGCATGGTCTCTTCCAAGAAGGACTCGATCGGCGCCGTGCTGTCGCGCCGCGAAGGTCTGAACGAGGAAGACGCGCTGAAGCTGGTGGGCTTCAAGCCGGTCGATCCGTCCAAACCGGTGCCCGCCGGGGCGCACCTGATGACGCGCGGCTCGCCCGTCGATGCGGCGCACGATCAGGGCTATGTCACCTCGGCCTGCTACTCGCCCAATCTCGGGCATGCCATCGCCATCGGCTATCTCAAGTCGGGCGACACGCGGCTGGGCGAAACCGTCCGGCTGGTCTCGCCGCTGACCGGCATCGACCACGAGGTCGAGGTTGTCAGCGCCCATTTCGTCGATCCTGAAGGAGAGCGTCTCCGTGCATGACCTCATCGCCATCACTCCGCTTGGCGGGCACGAGCCGCGCCGCGACCACCACCACGGCCAGGACCTGATCGAGGTCACCGACGTGGCGCTGGCCTCTGTCGCCGCCCGTCTGGGACAGGAGGCCGCCGGCGCCGCGCTGGTGGCCGAGGTGACCGGGGCCGAGGCCCCCGCCCCGGGCCGCGCCTCATCCTCCGCCTTCTGGATGGGACCGGACCAGTGGATGGTCGAAGCCCCCTTCGCCACGCAGGAGGACCTGGCCCGCGAGATTGCCGGAAAGGCCTCGGGCGTGGCCAGCGTGACCGAACAGACCGACGCCTGGTGCCGCTTCGATCTGAAGGGCGACCGGCTGGGGGACGTGCTGGAACGGGTCTGCAACGCCGACGTGCGCCGCTTTACCGGCGGCGAGGCGATCCGCACCGCCATCGAGCATCTGGGCTGCTTCCTCGTCGTCCGGGCCCCGGGGCATTTCTCGGTGATCGGGCCGCGCTCTTCGGCGGGCTCGCTGCATCACGCGCTGCTGACCGGGATGCACTCGGCGCTGTAAGGCGCCCGATCTGAAACACCGATGGCCCGCGCCATGCCCGGGCCGTCGGTGACGCACTCTGCCCAAGGGCCCGCCGCCGCCCGGTCGGTCAGACCGAGGGCACCGGCAGGTTTTCCCGCACCCGATTCAGGTTGATCCGGCGCCTGTCCTCGCGCGGGGGCAGGCCGAAGGCCTCGGTGTAATGCCGGTTGAAGACCTTGGCGCTGGCATAGCCCACGGCCTCGGCGATCTCGGCCAGCGTGTCGTTGGAATACATGACGATCTGCCGCGCCGCCTTCATCCGCATCTGGCGGAAATAGCGCGTGGGGTTCTGCCCCACCGCCTTCTTGAAACTGCGTTCCAGATGGCGCGGGGTGATGTCCAGCGCCTCGGCGATCTCTGCCACCGTCGGCGGATCGTCCAGATTGCCCGCGACCAGCTCGATGGCCCGCGCCACCAGCGGCGGCACGTCCTCCTGCCGGTTGCCGCCGGTCACCGGGATCACCTGCGCCACGCCGGTCTTGCGCACCATCGGGTGCTGGAACCAGCAGGCGACCTCTGTCGCGGTCTCGGGACCAAGTGCGCCGTCCACAAGCGACAGCGCAAGGTCGAAGGCCGCCGCCGCCCCCGAGGCGGTCACGCAGCGCGGCGAAATCTCGATGACCTTTCCCGAGGCCTCGACCTCGGGAAATTCGGCGTGAAAGGCCGCCTCGTAGCACCAATGGACGGAAAACGGCCCGCCGCGCACCGCGCCACTGCGCAACAGCGGAAAGACGCCGCCGCTGATCGCCCCCAGCACCGTGCCGTGACGGGCCGCGCGCCGCAGGTCGGCGGCGGCATTGTCATCGCGAAAACTGCTGGTCGGGGCGGAAAGCAGCAGCAGGTAATCGCAATCGCCCAGGTCGCTCAGCCGGCGCGTTGCCTCGAAGGCGATGCCGGCGCTGGACATCACCCGCGATTCGCCGTCCGAGACCAGTTCCCATGCAAAGCGGGTGCCGCCCGAAATCTCGTTCGCCGCGCGCAGCGGCTCGATCACGGAGGTCAGGCAGGCCATCGGAAAGCCCGGGAAAATCAGCAGGCCGATCTTCAGCACCGCGTCGGTCATCGTCCCCTCCTGCGCGTCCTTGCCTCTCTTTTCTCCACTGCGGGGAAAGGTTTTGCAACACGGTGAAACTCTGCCCGCCGCCGGGGGCGCCGGACGTTCCTCGCGCCTGAACACCCGCCTGCCCCATGCCGCGCAGAGGTGGCGGGCCGGTGTCATGCGGGCCACAGGGCGGGGGCGCGGTTTGGCGATTTCTCATGTTTGCTGAGGAAATCGGCGGGTTTTTGGGCGATTTGGCAGGCTTGATTGACTGTGAGGAAAACTTTTTTCATATCAGTTGCGGGATCAGGGATCGGGTGCTAGCCTTTCGTCAGGTGCCCGCGGGCAGAATCAAGAAGTGGAGCAAACGCGAATGTGCGGGATTGTCGGACTCTTTCTGAAGGACAAGGCGCTGGAGCCGCAGCTTGGCGCCCTGTTGACGGACATGTTGATCACCATGACCGATCGCGGCCCGGACAGCGCCGGGATCGCCATCTACGGCAATACCGCCGAGGGCCGGTCGAAGCTGACGGTGCAGTCGGACGAGGGTGACGCGGCCTTCGGCGATCTCGCCGAAAAGCTGGGCGCGGCGATCGGCGCCGGGGTCGGCCTGACCCGCAAGGACAGCCACGCGGTGCTCGACCTGCCCGCCGACAAGCTCGCCGAGGCGCGCAAGGCGCTGGCGGATGTGGCGCCGGGCGTGCGCGTCATGTCCTCGGGCGAGACGCTGGAGATCTACAAGGAAGTCGGCCTGCCCAAGGACGTGGCGGCGCGCTTCGAGGTCTCGAAGATGCAGGGCAGCCATGGCATCGGCCATACCCGCATGGCGACCGAATCCGCCGTGACCACCATGGGTGCGCATCCCTTCAACACCGGCCCCGACCAGTGCCTTGTGCACAATGGCTCGCTGTCGAACCACAACTCGCTGCGCCGCAAGCTGCGCCGCGACGGGGTCCATATCGAGACCCAGAACGACACCGAGGTCGGCGCCGCCTACCTGACCTCGGAAGATGCAGCAGGGCGCGACGCTGGGCGAGGCCCTGGAAGGCGCGCTGCAGGATCTCGACGGCTTCTTCACCTTCGTGGTGGGGACCGAGGACGGCTTTGGCGTGGTGCGCGACCCGATCGCCTGCAAGCCCGCCGTCATGGCCGAGACCGATCAATACGTTGCCTTCGGCAGCGAATACCGCGCGCTGGTGAACCTGCCGGGCATCGAGGATGCCCGCGTCTGGGAACCCGAACCCGCAACCGTCTACTTCTGGAAGCACTGAGACATGCAGACATTTGACCTTGCGGTAGAAGGGCTGCGCTCGCTGAACGAAACGCTGCACGCGCAGGCCGGAAGCACCAACCAGACCGCACTGGGAAGTCGTCAATCCGCGCGGCAGCCATGCCATTGCCGTGGGCCTCGACGCGCCCATCGAGGTCTCGGTCAAGGGCTCCACCGGCTATTACTGCGCCGGCATGAACAAGCAGGCCACGGTGCATGTGCACGGCTCTGCCGGGCCGGGCGTGGCCGAGAACATGATGTCGGGCACCGTCATCGTCGAGGGTGACGCCAGCCAGTACGCCGGCGCCACCGGGCGCGGCGGCACGCTGGTCATCAAGGGCAATGCCAGCTCGCGCTGCGGCATCTCGATGAAGGGCATCGACATCATCGTGCACGGCAACATCGGCCATATGTCGGCCTTCATGGCGCAGTCCGGCAACCTGGTGGTCTGCGGCGATGCCGGCGAGGCGCTGGGGGATTCGCTTTACGAGGCGCGGCTCTTCGTGCGCGGCTCGGTGAAATCGCTGGGCGCCGACTGCATCGAGAAGGAGATGCGGCCCGAGCACCTGACGCTGCTGGCCGAGCTGCTGGAGCGCGGCGGCTGCGACGCCAAGCCCGAAGAGTTCAAGCGCTACGGCTCGGCCCGCCAGCTGTACAACTTCAAGCCTGACAACGCCTACTGAGGGGCCCGCCAGATGAAAGACGATACAAGACACGCGCCGCGCACCACGCCGATCCAGTCGGCGACCTTCTCGCAGTCGATCAACGCCGAGATCCGGCGGGCCGCGGCGACCGGCATCTACGACATCCGCGGCGGCGGCGCCAAGCGCAAGGTGCCGCACTTCGACGACCTGCTGTTCCTCGGCGCCTCGATCTCGCGCTATCCGCTGGAAGGCTACCGCGAGCGCTGCGACACCTCGGTGACGCTGGGCACGCGCTTTGCCAAGAACCCGATCCAGCTGGATATTCCGATCACCATCGCGGGCATGTCCTTCGGCGCGCTCTCCGGTCCGGCGAAAGAGGCGCTGGGGCGCGGCGCCACGCTGGCGGGCACCTCGACCACCACCGGCGACGGCGGCATGACCCCGGAAGAGCGCGGCCATTCGCAGCGGCTGGTCTACCAGTACCTGCCCTCGCGCTACGGCATGAACCCCGACGACCTGCGCCGCGCCGATGCCATCGAGATCGTCGTGGGCCAGGGCGCCAAGCCCGGCGGCGGCGGCATGCTCCTGGGGCAGAAGATCTCTGACCGCGTGGCCGAGATGCGCAACCTGCCCAAGGGCATCGACCAGCGTTCGGCCTGCCGTCACCCGGACTGGACCGGGCCGGACGACCTGGAGATCAAGATCCTCGAGCTGCGCGAGATCACCGGCTGGCGCGTGCCGATCTACATCAAGATCGGCGGGGCGCGGCCCTACTTCGACACCACGCTGGCGGTCAAGGCGGGCGCGGATGTGGTGGTGCTGGACGGCATGCAGGGCGGCACCGCGGCCACGCAGGACGTCTTCATCGAGCACGTCGGCCAGCCGATCCTCGCCTGCATCCGCGAATCCGTGCGGGCGCTGCAGGACTCGGGCATGCACCGCGAGGTGCAGCTGGTGGTCTCGGGCGGGGTCCGCACCGGCGCCGATGTGGCCAAATGCATGGCGCTTGGCGCCGATGCGGTGGCCATCGGCACGGCGGCGCTGATCGCGCTTGGCGACAACGATCCGAAGTGGGAGGCCGAGTACCAGAAGCTGGGCACCACCGCGGGCGCCTATGACGACTGGCAGGAGGGCCGCGACCCGGCGGGCATCACCACGCAGGACCCGGACCTGATGGCGCGCTTCGATCCGGTCGAGGGCGGGCGGCGGCTCAACAACTACCTCAAGGTGATGACGCTGGAGGCCCAGACCATCGCGCGGGCCTGTGGCAAGAGCCACCTGCACAACCTCGAACCCGAGGACCTCTGTGCCCTGACGCTGGAGGCGGCGGCCATGGCCAAGATCCCCCTCGCCGGCAGCGACTGGTACCCCGGCAAGCCCGGCACCGGCTACTGACCAGAGCTCTTGCGGCGCGGCCCTCTCGACGGGGCCGCGCCGTTTCTGTGAAAAACAAACGAAAAGACAACAGGGAAACAGCGGAAATGACCATCGACCTGGCCGCCTACGCCAAGGACAAGGGCGTCAAGTACTTCATGATCTCCTACACCGACCTCTTCGGCGGCCAGCGCGCCAAGCTGGTCCCGGCGCAGGCCATCGCCGGCATGCAGAAGGACGGCGCCGGCTTCGCGGGCTTCGCCACCTGGCTCGACCTGACCCCCGCGCATCCCGACATGCTGGCGGTGCCGGACCCGTCTTCGGTGATCCAGCTGCCCTGGCAGCCCGAGATCGCCTGGGTCGCCAGCAACTGCGTGATGGAGGGCCAGGACGTCGCCCGGGCGCCGCGCAACGTGCTGCGCCGGCTGATCGACGAGGCCGCCGAAGAGGGGCTGCACGTCAAGACCGGCATCGAGGCCGAGTTCTTCCTGCTCACCCCCGAGGGCGACGAGATCTCCGACCCCTTCGACACCGCCGCGAAGCCCTGCTACGACCAGCAGGCCATCATGCGCCGCTACGACGTGATCCGCGAGATCTGCGACTACATGCTCGATCTCGGCTGGGGCCCCTACCAGAACGACCACGAGGACGCCAATGGCCAGTTCGAGATGAACTGGGACTTCGACGACGTCCTGAAGACCGCCGACAGGCATTCCTTCTTCAAGTTCATGACCCGCTCGGTGGCCGAGAAGCACGGCTTCCGCGCCACCTTCATGCCCAAGCCCATCGAGGGACTGACCGGCAACGGCTGCCACGCCCATATCTCGGTCTGGGACGCGCCCGGCAAGGCCTCGAAGGAGAACGTCTTCGCCGGCAAGGGCGAGGGCCAGACCGGCGAGCTGGGCCTCTCCGAGCGCGGCAAGCACTTCCTCGGCGGCATCATGAAGCACGCCAGCGCCCCGGCGGCGATCACCAACCCCACGGTGAACAGCTACAAGCGCATCAATGCGCCGCGCACCACCTCGGGCGCCACATGGGCGCCCAACTCGGTGACATGGACCGGCAACAACCGCACCCATATGGTGCGCGTGCCCGGCCCCGGCTCGCTTCGAGCTGCGCCTGCCCGACGGCGCCGCCAACCCCTACCTGCTGCAGGCGGTGATCATCGCCGCCGGCCTCTCGGGCATCCGCTCGAAGGCCGATCCGGGCAAGCGCTGGGACATCGACATGTATGCCGAGGGCCACAAGGTCACCGGCGCGCCCATGCTGCCGCTCAACATGCTCGACGCCATCCGCGCCTATGACGCCGACCCCGAGCTGAAGACCGCCATGGGCGACGCGTTCTCGACCTCCTACATCAAGATGAAGCGGCAGGAGTGGAACTCCTTCGTGAACCACTTCTCCAGGTGGGAGAAAGACAACACCCTCGACATCTGACCGCGGATCGCCTTCACGACAAAGCCCCCTCGCAGCAGCCTGCGAGGGGGCTTTCCATTTCTACCGACCGCTGCCGCCCGCGGCGGCAAGATCGTCGACGATCTTGCGCAAATTCCATTCATGGAATTTGCGCTCCGCAATCACCCGGACCCGACGCTTTTTCAGGAGGGCTGTTCGCGCCAGTCGGGCAGGTCGTTCACCAGCATATGCGCGGCCCGCCGCAGGGTCGCGCGCAGCTTCTCGACCGCCGGGCCCTCCATCCCGCAATCCGCCAGCGCCGCGTCGAAGGTCTTCAGCCACAGCTCCGCATCCGCCTGCCGGATCGGCACATGTGCATGGATCTCGCGCAGGTTCATATGGCCGTTGCGTTCGCGGTAATAGGCACGCCCGCCCAGGAAACCGGACAGGAATTCCATCTGCGCCTGCACGGTATGCGCCATCCCGTGGCCCCGAAAATGCAGCCGCAGCAGCGGGTAGGCCTCGGGGTCGGTTTCCATCCGGTCATAGAAGGCGGTGACCAGCGCGTGCAGCCGCTCCTCTCCGCCAATCTGATCCAGTGCTGTTTTCATGCCTGCCTCGCTAGCCGAGTGGTGCCGGGCGCGCCTTGACCCGGATCAAGCCCGAGGCCGCCCTGCCCCGGCCCTGCGCTGTCCGAAGGGGGCGCGCAGATGCCCTGGCCCGCTGTCCGGGGCGCACCGACACCCGTCGCGGCCCTGCGACATGGCAGGGACAGGGTCCGCCCGGTGCCATGGGGGAAGTGCCAGTGTCGCGCATGCCGCCACCTTTGCCGCCAAAAATGTTTGCATCGTAGGAACATTAATTTAACCATAAGAATACTCCGATCCGCCCGATCCGGCAACAGCAACCCGTACGGGGGACCCGCTTCCCCCGCAAAGCCATACAGGAGCGCCGTCCCGCATGATCGCCATCACCCTCGGCCTTGCCGCCGCCCTCGCCCGGGGGGCCCATGATGTCTGCGTCCGCTATGTCAGCCAGAACAACGGCATCTTCGCCTCTCTGGTCTGGGTGCTGGGCTTCGGGCTGGTGCTGGCGACCCCGGTCAGCGCGGTGGCCTGGCAGCAGGGCGCGGGCGGCGGATCGCTGCCGCTGGCGATGCTGTCGGGGTTGTTCTTCGCGCTTGGCGGCCTGGCGCTTTACAAGGCCTTCTCCATCGGTCCGGTGCGGCTGGTGGCGCCAGTGATCGGGGCCTACCCGATCCTTTCGGTCGGCTGGGCCTGCCTCTCGGGCACGCCGGTCACGGGGCTGCAATGGGGCATGGTCGCGGTCATCGTCGGGGGCATCGCGCTGCTGTCGCAGTCCGACCCGGAGGACCATGGCTCTGGCGGCGGCGCGCCTGCCATCTTCTGGTCGCTGCTTGCCGGCATGGGCTTCGCGGCGACCTTTGCCGTGGGTCAGGCGGCGACAGCCACCGGAGGCGAACTTGCGCTTCTGGCGCCCACCCGCGCCGTGGCGCTGGCGGCGGTTCTGGCCGTGGCGCTGGCCCTGCGCGCCCCCTGCGCCCGGAGCGGCGGCACCTGCCGCTGCTGGCGCTGATGGGGGCGCTGGATGCGGTTGCGCTGGGGTCGGTGATCGGCGCGGGCCGTACCGACCGGCCAGAGTTCGCGGCGGTCGGGGCCTCCACCTTCGAGAGTCCTCACCATCGTGCTTGCGGCGCTGTTCCTGGGCGAACGGCTGAAGCCGCGTCAATGGATGGTGGTGCTGGCGATCTTTGCCGCCATCGGTGTGCTTGGCAGCCCCGAGGGTTAAGCCCCGGCGACGACTTTTCCCCGCGACCGCATCCGGCACCCGCTGGCATCGCGGAAGGACAGGGCGCCCGGGCGATGGCTTGTCACGCAAGACCGGCAGGGCCGGGCGCCGACCCTTCGGCACGGCTCTGGGACGGGCAGCAGCCCGGCGCGCCCTGCGGATCGGGGAAGAAACGCCCTTGGGCAACGGGACCGCTGCCGGTCAGGCCCCGGCGCGCCTGCGGGGTGACCGGGCAAGGATGCCCTGCCCGGTCACGGGGTCACGCTTTCAGATGCAGCGCCGCGTTTTCATAGGGGTAGCCGCAATCATCGACGGCCCGACGCGCGGTTTCGCGGAACCCCAGGGCGGCATAGAACCGCATGGCCTGTTCGTTCCGGGTGTAGACTTCAAGCGAGAGCGCGCCCTTCTGCGCCAGCGCATGGGCGATCAGCCTGCAGCCGATGCCCTGCCCCTGCCGGTCCGGCGCGATGAAAAGCCCGCCGACGAAATCGCCCAGAAGGCTGATGAAGCCCGGGGCGCTGTCCCCGTGGCAGGCGACCCATGTCTCCGAGTTCGGCAGGTACTCCGCCTCGATCAGCTTCTGCTGCTCCAGCAGCCTTGGCTTGCCGATGAACGGATGGGCCATGAGCGATGCGTCCAGCCAGATGGCCGACAGGTTTGCAAGATCCGTTGCCGCGTCATACGTACCGGATCGTGATGTGCTGGTTCTCCATGAGAACTCCATAGAATAAGATGCACGAAAGGGTCGGCACACAGGGGTGCCGGTCGATGCCGCAAAAAGCGGAAAAATCAGGACCTCAGCGCATCAATCTCCTTCTATGGTCGCCCCGCTCATACAGCCCTGCCCCGCGCGCGTCAACGGCAACGAGGGGGCACCCGATCCGGGCCTGCCGGTTGCCCGGCGGCGCGGTCCATTGTGCATGGGGGGCGGGCGTGGCCCGCGGGCGCCAGGTCCCCGACAGGCTCCCCGTGTGGCGGAGGGCCTTGCAAGGGTGACGGTTCGAAGCGGATTGTGCCTGCCTCGCCTGCCCTGTCCGCATGGCGCGGGCCCGGCATGTCCGGCACCGGCCCGCCGATGCCCGGTGTCGCCTGTGACGGACGGCGCCCCGCCCGCCAGAGCGGCGTCGGACGGCATCCGGCGCCGCCTGCCTGCGCAGCAGGGCCCGCCGCCGGATGTGTACCGCAACCGCCCCGTCACCGGGGCGGGCGGCATTTGGGGTCAGTTGTTCAGGACCGCCATGTTGTCGGCTTCCCAACCGATCCAGACCGGATCGGTGCCGACCGACTGGCCGGTTTCCGCGTCGACGTAGGCCTTCAGCAGTGCATCGCCCTCGCCCACGGCGATCTGCATCGCCATGCGGCTGCCGAGGAAGGTCTTGCCCACCACGCGCCCCTGCACCGCGTTGGCGGTCTGCGGACGTTCGGCGCTGAAGCCCAGCTTTTCCAGCCGGACCGAGGCGGTGATCGGCTCGCCCGTGGCGGGCAGACCCGCCGGCGCCTTGCCCAGAAGGGTCGTGCCCTCCCAGTCCATCACCACCTTGTCGCCCTCGGTGCCGCGCATCCAGCCCGACAGCAGGTTGGTCTCGCCGATGAACTCGGCCACGAAGCGGCTGGCCGGGCGGAAGTACAGCTCTTCCGGGGTGCCGTCCTGCTCGACCTTGCCCTTGTTCATGACCACGATGCGGTCGGACATGGTCAGCGCCTCTTCCTGGTCATGGGTGACGAAGAAGAAGGTCTTGTTGGTGCGGCGCTGGATCGACTTCAGTTCCTGCTGGACCTGGCCGCGCAGCTTGGCGTCCAGCGCCCCCAGCGGTTCGTCCAGCAGCAAGAGCGACGGGTCGGGCGCCGGGGCCCGCGCCAGCGCGACCCGCTGCCGCTGCCCGCCCGAAAGCTGCACCGGGTAACGCGACGCGTAGGAATCCAGCTCCGGGAAGGACATGATCTCTTCAGAGCGGCGCTTGATCGCGGATTTGCCCATGCCCTTCAGTTCCAGCCCGAAGGCCACGTTCTGCGCCACGGTCATATGCGGGAACAGCGCGTAGTCCTGGAACACCATGTTCACATGGCGCTTCTCCGGCGGCTGGTTGGTCACGTCCTCGCCGTCGAGGAGCACCCGCCCCGAGGTCGGACGCTCGAACCCGCCGAGGATGCGCAGGGTGGTGGACTTGCCGCAGCCCGACGGGCCGAGGAAGGTGACGAACTCGCCCTGCGCGATGTCCAGCGTCAGATTGTCCAGCGCGACGGTTTTGCCGAAATGCTTGGACAGGCCTTCGATGCGGACAAGCGGTGTCTGGTCGGTCATGGCTCAGGTTTCCTTGTTCATGCGGCGGGTGAAGCGCTCGGCCCAGATGCCGATGGCGGCGGTCAGGATCAGCGCAACGGTCGCGATGGCGTTGATTTCGGGGCTCATCCCGGAACGAAGCTTGGCAAAGATCAGCACCGGCAGCGTCGGCTCGTAACCGCCCAGGAAGAAAGAGCGCACGAAGTCGTCGAAGGACAGCAGCAGGCAGAAGATCGAGGCGCCGAGGATCGCGGGCACCAGATAGGGCAGCGTGATCCGGATGAACGAGATCAGCGGATCGGCCCCCAGTGTCGCGCGCGGCCTCGATCTGGCTCTTGGGCAGCGTCGACAGCCGCGCCATGACCACCAGCACCACGAAGGGCACGTTGTGCACCGCATGGGCCCAGACGATCGCGCCCATGCCGGGCTCGATCCCCAGCCAGCGGGCGTAGATGCGGAAGGCGATGGCCGAGATGATGCCCGGCACCAGCGCCGGCAGCACGGTCATGCCGAAGACGGCGGTGCGGCCCAAGAACCTGCGCCCTTCCAGCAGCACCGCGATCCAGGTGCCGACGAAGATCGAGATCAGCGTCGACAGCACCGCGATGGCGACGGAATAGCCGAAGGTCGACAGGACTTCGGCATCGGCGAAGACCCCGGTGTACCAGTCCAGTGTCCAGGACCGGATCGGGAAACCGATGAACTTGCTGTCCTTGAAGCCCATCACCACCATCAGGATCAGCGGCACGAAGACATAGAGGACAAAGGCCCAGTAGACGCAGGCAAGAAAGATCCGGTTGCCGCGGAACAGCTCGGGACGGTCGTTCATTTCTTCTCTCCCTTGCGCAGCGCGCTCATCAGCTTCTGGAAGGTCGCCGTGAGGACCAGCGCCGCCGCGAACATGATCGTGGCAAAGGCCGCCCCGGTGGGCCATTCATCCCCAGCCACGTGGAAGAAGCCCGCGATGGTTTCGGCAAAGACCGTGGTCGAGGGCCCGCCAAGCAGGACCGGCGTGGCGTAGAAGCCGGTCGAGATCAGGAACACCAGCGTACACCCCGACGAGATGCCTTCTATGGTCAGCGGCAGGGAAATGCGGCGGAACCGGGTCCAGGCGCCCGCGCCCAGATCGGCGGCGGCCTCGTTCATGCTCTTGGGCAGCTTCTCCAGTGCCGAGTACAGCGGCAGCAGCATGTAAAGCGCGGTCAGGTAGACGATCCCGAGGCCCATGGAAAAGCTGGTGTACATGAAGGGGATCGAGTCGGTCGATCAGGCCGAGGGTCTTCAACAGAAGGTTCACGGCGCCGGTATTGCCCAGCAGGATCATGATCGCATAGGTGCGCACGATCTCGCCCACCCAGAACGGGATCAGCAGCAGCAGCAGGAACAGCATCTGGTTCTTGCGGCTGACGTGCCGCGCCAGGAAATAGGCCACGGGATAGGTGATGATCAGGGTGCAGAAGGTGAACACGCCGGCAAAGATCAGCGTCCGGAAGAACGGCATCCAGAAGATGCTGTCCCCGAAGAAGCGGGCGTAGTTGTCCAGCGTGAAATTCTGCTCGACACCCGGCGCGACCGGGTATGCATCGGTCAGCGACACGCGCATCATCTGCAACATCGGGCCAAGGTGCTGGGTCAGCACCCAGAGGATCGGGAAAGCGGCGAGGATCAGGAACTGGCGCCGGGGCGAGGCCGTGGTCAGCCGCATCAGCGCGTGATAGGGTCCCCATGCGGCCAGGCGGCCCCAAAATGTGCGGCCCGAAGTCTCTTCTGTCATGGCTCGCTCGTCCTGCTGTGCGGAGGCGTCATACGTCATGCGGTCGTCTTTCGAGTGTGCCTGTGCCCCTGCCCCGCACCCGGCGGGACAGGAACAGGGTCATTGAAGATGGCGATCAGGCGGCCTTGATCGCCTCGACCGCCGGGTCCATCAGGCCGTATTTCAGCTCGTTCTGCTCGGCGCGGAAGAATTGCAGGTTGGCCAGCTGTTCTTCCGGGAAAGAGGTGGATTTCCGCTCCAGCTCGGTCAGGTGCGGCGCCACGTCCTTGTAGGTCGAGATGAAGCCCGAGGCCTTGGTCATGGCCGCACCGATTTCCGGCGAGGACAGCAGCGCGTCGAGGAAGGTATAGGCGTTGTCGGCGTTCGGCGCGTTGTTGGCGATGTTGAACGTGTAGACAAAGCCGTAAGAGCCTTCGCGCGGGATGCTCATCCCCAGCGGGAAGCCGTCGTTGATCAGCGCCGCCGCCGGGCCGTTCCACGAATGGCCCAGGGCGATGTCCTGGTTGACCATCATCTGCTGGAATTCGGCGCCGCCGTCATAGTACTTCCGCACCAGCGGCTTCTTGTCGATCATGAACTGCTGCACCTCGGCCATGATCTCGGCTCGCGCGTTCGTGATCGTTGGCATATTCGATGAAGTTGCCGTCATAGCCCTTCATCAGCATCACGATCGACAGCATGTCCTGGATGATATAGGCGGTCTGGCCCTTGTACTTCTCGCTGAACAGCGTGTCCCAGGTCTGCGCCTCTTCCTCGCTGACAAGCTCGGTGTTGTAGGACAGCACTTCCATGCCGGACAGGATCGGCACGCCCCACTTGTTGCCGTTGATCGTCGCCCAGTCGCCTTCCGAGAAGGTCGGGTTGATCTTGCCCCAGTTGCTCAGCCGGTCCGTGTCCATCGGCGCCAGCAGGTCGCTTTCGATGAACTGCAGGAACCGGTGCCCGGCGACGGTCATGATGTCGACCGTCGGGTTCGGCTGTTCGGCGGCCAGCAGGTTGAACTGCTTGCCCTGGTCGTCGACCAGGCGAACGTTGACCTTGATGCCGGTATCGGCCTCGAACTGCTTGCGGAAAGCCTCGGGGACGAAGTCGTTGTAGGTCCAGATGTTCACCTCCCCGCCGGACTGCGCCGAGGCGTGGCGCAGGTAGACGGGCGAGGCCAGCGCCGCGCCGGTGGCGGCGGCGGTGCCAAGAAAGCGGCGGCGGTTGAAGATCAGTTTCGACATGGTGTTGTCTCCTTGTTGGTCCAGTGGTGGCTCTTCTTATTGCCCCGGTAAGGGGTCTTCTTGGTTATGTCTCCAGCGCGCGTCACGCGCTGGCAGGTTGACGCAAAAGCCCCGTCTTCGCGGCGGCCTTCAGCTCGTCCGAGGCTGAACCGGTCCAGGTCCAGCGCCGCAAGGATCTGGTTCTCGGCCTCGAAGTCCCGCCCGTACATGGCGGAGAAGATCCGGATGCCGGCCTCGTGCAGCGGCGCGGGATGACCCGCCAACCGGCCAAGCGCGGCGGTCAGCACCAGCCCGTAAGGCACATCTTCGGTGACATAGCGGCTGTCGGCGGTGGCCGGACCGGTGCCGCCATTGCCCTGCGCGTGCATCTGCTGGTTCATCTCGGAAATCGAGGCGACCGGCACGTGGAAGGACAGGTGGAAATGTTCGAAGATCGTCCGCACCTCCAGCCCCAGCGCCTGCGCGATCTCCAGCCGTTCGCGGTCCAGCTCTTCCAGCAGGCGGCCCACCTTGGGCGTGACGTTCTGGCCACGGGACCGGGTTTCGCCGCGCTCCATCCGGGTGATGTTGCCCAGGGCGATGCCCATGTGGTTCTGCGGGTTGAGGTTGGACAGCGAGATCGCCAGCAGCCCGTCGCGCGGCTGGAAGCGATCACCGAACAGCGCCTGGCACAGCGCCAGCGCGTCGGCAGAGCGGTCTTCCGGCACGGTGCACAGGTCGACCCGGCTGCGCACGGTGTTCACCTTGACCTCGGTGCCCGATTGCCGCCGCCCGGTGCAGATCGTCGTGCCCCATGCGGTGATCGGCGCGACGACGCCGCGCTCCGCCAGAAGCTGCATCAGGTAGACCGCCCCCAGCGAGGCATGGGAGGACACGATCACGTGGTGCCGGTCCTCGATATGCGGCGCCAGCGCGTCCAGCACGGTCTTGTGGCCATAGCCGGGCAGCGCGATGATCAGCACATCGTTCTCGCGCGCCAGAGTGGCCGCGCTGTCGGCAATCCGCGGGGTCAGCGTGGTCTCCACCGCGCCGGTGGCGCGCAGCGCCTCCCCCTTGGCCAGCTCTGCCGTGCCCGCGCCCGACGGCGACCACAGCATCGGGTCGTGACCCGCCTCGTGCAGCACCGCCGCCGTTCCGAACGCGATCGAGCCCGCGCCCGCCAATCCTACCGTCTTGCTCACATTTCCCCCCTGATTCGCTATGAGTCGTCTTCCGTATTCTACACCATTATAGCAGATTGCAATCCGTTATGACGGAATTTAACTCAGGAGGCCGTTTCCGGCAGCCGTACCGGATCGCCCAGCACATGCATCAGGCGGTTCGCCCAGCCGAACAGCGAGGCCGACAGGATCAGGTCCAGAACCTCTGCCTCGTCCAGCCCCGCATCCTTCAGCGCCGCCATGTGTTCCGGCCCGGCCTGCGACGGCGTTTCCGACAAAGCCACGGCAAAGTCAAAGATCGCACGGTCGCGCGGACCAAGGTCCGCCCGGGGACCGTCGCGGAACAGCTTGTCCGTCACTTCGGTGGATTTCTCAAGCTGCGCATGCCGCGCCGCGTGGACGGCGGCGCAATAGATGCAATGGTTGACCATCGAGGCCCCCAGCGCACCCAGTTCCCGCTCGGCCCGGCTCATCCCGCCCTTGTCGTACATGATACCGTTGAACAGCGGCGAACGCACCTTCAGGCTTTCGACATCATGCGCCAGCGTCAGCACGTATTCCGACACCTTGGTGTTCGAGGGCGTGACCTTCAGCGCGTCCAGCTGCTCGGCGCTGGCCTCCTTCAGGTCGACCGGCTTCACGCGCGGCTGCCAATGCGGCACGTTGCGGGTGAATTTCGTGATCACCTTGGTCATGCGTAGACCTCCTTCATCAGGCGCAGCCCGGCAATCACCCGCAGCTGATAGGCCAGGAACGCGTTCAGTTCGCACAGCCGCACGATATCGGCATCGGCAATCCCCGCCGCCTGCAGGCCCGAGATATCGGGCGCCGCGACATTGCGGGTATCGGCGGCCACCTTGTCCATGAAGGCCACGACCGGCGCCAGCCTCTGCCCTGCCCCGTCGTCAGAGGGGTCGGCCAGCGCGGCATAGTCGCCCGCATCCGCCGCGTATTGCCCGGCCAGCGCCTCTTCGCCGTTCAGCACCGCGATGCGCGCCGCCAGTGCCGCGCGCAGCGCATGCGACCAGGGTCCGCAATCCTGCGTACCGCAACACCGCCACTTCGGCCTCCTGGGTCATCTCGAAAATGCTCGCGCGCCCCTCGATGGCGGCCCCGGGCGCGCGGCCCGCGCCCAGCCCGGCGCTTTTCAATGCGGTCGTATCCAAAGCCATCAGGCCACCTTCCCCTTCTTGTCTGCGCAGTCCAGTTCCGACGGCACCCATTCGCTGCCATCCAGTTCCGGCTTGGCGTAGGCCAGCATCGCCTGCCAGTGCTCGGCCACGTCCTCGGCATAAAGCTTCGACGCAACCGCGCGCGCCATCCATCCCGCCCCCTCGGAGATCCCCGGGATATCGCCGCTGACCTTGCCCAGGCTGGCCGAAGCCCCGTAATTGAAACAATAGACATTGGCCAGCCACGGCGCCCGCCCGGGCACCTTCTCGCGGAAGGTGAAGTCCTCGTTCAGATAGGGAAACAGCCCCAGGTCGCGCGACGGCTCGTCCGCCGGCGGAGTATAGACGTCCCGCCACAGCAGGATATCGCCCGCCGCCTCGCCGAACTCGGTCCGCGACAGCGGGTCGATGGTAAAGCCGGTGCCCAGGATCACGAAATCCGCCTCGTAGGCCGTGCCGTCGGCAAAGCCGACCCGCACCGCGCCGTCCCGCTCGACGGTGCTTTCCACCGCCTTGCCGAAATGGAAATACGCATTGGGGTGGCGGCTGACCCGGTTGGTCGAGCCATGCGGCGGCGGCGTCTGGGTGGCAAAGGAATACTGCATGAAGCGCCAGCGCCATTCATCGGGCAGGCTGGCATAACCGGCGGTGAAGCCGAAAGAGCCGATCCCCATCATCTTGTTGACGGTGGGCATCTCCTTGCGGCGGATCAGGTGGCGGACCTCGGCGGCGCCATGTTCCAGCGCCTCGGCGGCATTGTCCACGGCAGAGGCGCCAACCCCCACGACCGCCACGCGCTTGCCCTTGAGCCGGTCAAAATCGATCTCGTCGGCGCTATGCGCCCAGAAGGACCGGTCCAGCCCCTGCACGAACCCCGGAATATTCGGGCGCCCGGTGCCGTCGCGCCCGGTGGCAAAGACCAGCTTGCGGGTCAGGATCGACGGCTCGGCCGCGCCCGACAGGTGCAGGCGCAGCAGGTCGCCCTCGGGCTCGACCCGGTCGACGGACACGCCGTTCTCGGTCGGGATCGCCAGCACCCTGCGATACCACTTCAGGTATTCCATCCACATCGACCGCGGGATCTTGTCCAGCTTTTCCCAGTCGGCGGTGCCGAACTGCGCGCGATACCACGCACTGGAAGCTCAGCGCGCCATGGCCGTAGGCCGGGCCGGTCAGCTCCTTGGGAGAGCGCAGCGTCTCCATCCGCGCATAGGTCAGCCAGGGGCCTTCCAGCCCCTCGGGGCTGCGGTCCAGCACCCGCATGTTGTGGATGCCGCCGGTCTTCAGCGCCATCCAGGCGACCATGCCGCACATGCCGCCGCCGATGATCACAACGTCGCTGACCCCCTCGCGGGCGGGCACCCAGTCCTTGCCCGGCCAGCAGAGGAATTTCAGATCCTCGCGCAGCCGCGCCTCCAGCACGGGCAGGCCCTGGCCGTCGATCGGGGAAGCGGTGTCATGTGTCATGTCGTCTTTCCTGTAACTCTGCTGTCCGGTCACGGCACGCTCCAGGCGGGCCGGCTGGCGGACCAGTCCGGGTGGAGATCGTCGATATGGAAGGCATGGGCATGGCGCTGGCGCGGCCCATGCGCGGGGGTCTCGCGCAGGTGCGGGTGGTCACCCGGCAATTCGGGATGGTCGTGCTCGCGGGTCAGCGGATCGCTTGCGGGCCAGACCCGCAGCGCCAGCGCCGCCACGCCGACCGTCAGCCCCGACAGGATCAGCAGCGCCGGTGCCAGCCCGAGCCGCGCGCCCAGCTCGCCCGCCAGCGGGTAGGCCACCAGCCAGCCCGCATGCGACAGCGAGAACTGCGCCGCGAAGACCGAGGCGCGGTCCCCTGCCCCCGCAGAGCGCGCGATCACCAGCCCGCCCGGCGTCAGCACCAGCGAGGCGGCCAGGCCGAAGCCGACCCACAGCCCCATGTACCCGCCATAGGCCATCGGCAGCGCGATACCCAATCCCAGCACCGCGTGCAGCAGCGCCCCCAGGGCCATCACGCGGCGCTCGTCCAGCGACTCGATCAGCCGCGGCACCAGCACCGCGCCGGTCGCGGCGCCCAGCCCGTAGAAGCCCATCAGCACCGGGTAGTGCCGCTCGGCGTCGCCCAGCTGCGCACCGGCCAGCACCACAGAGTTGACCAGCACCCAGGCCATGCTCAGCGACAGGGCAAAATTCAGCAGGAACAGGCCGCGCAGCCGCGGAGTCCGGCGATAGATCGACAGCCCCGTCAGCGCCCGGGTCAGGAACGGCCCCCGGCGCGGCGCGCCAGCCCCGGCGGGGAAGCGCGTGACCAGCAGCGCCGCGATGGACCCGGAGAAGGCCAGCGCCGCGACCCAGAACAGGAACTCGTGCCGCAACCACTTGCAGCACCATGGCGGCGATCACCGGCGAAAGCACGGATTCCAGCGTATAGGCGATGCGCGACCAGACCAGCGCGCGGCTATAGGCGCGCTCTTCGGGCAGCACGTCCGGGATCACCGACTGGAAGATCGGCGTGAAGCCGGACGAGACCGCAAAGAAGACCAGCGCCAGCGCCGCGATCTGCCAGGTCTCGGTGGCAAAGGCCATCGGCAGCAACAGCGCCATGCGCGCGATATCCAGCCCGACCATCACCCGCTTGCGCGAGCGCCCGGCGAAAAGCGCCTCGGCCAGCGGCGAGATGCCCACATAGGCCACCATCTTCACCGCAAGCAGAAAGCCCAGGATCTGCCCCGCCGCCGCCGTGCCGCCGATGCGATAGGCCGCCAGCGACATCGCCACGGTCATCAGGCCGATCGCCAGCAGCGAACAGACCTGCGCGGCAAAAAGCGTCCGGAAGACGGGATTGGCAATCGGGCTGATCCGGGTTGCGGTCATGAAACGAGCGTATCCTGTGGGAGGCCGTTGGCGTTGAACCGGGCGGTACTGGTATCGACGCGGTACTGAGCGGCATATTCTGGGGCGATCCGCGCCAGATTGTCCACAGCCGCAATGATCAGATCCACCTTCTCGTCGCTCATCAGGGCGGAAAGATTCAACCGCACCCAGCCGGGCTTGGCGGTTTCCTCGCCCTGTTCCAGCGCCGCGATGGTGGCATCCGATTCGGCGCGGCCCAGCCCCAGCAGCCGGTGACCATAGGGCCCGGCGCAGGCACAGCCGCCGCGCGCCTGCACCCCGGTCAGGTCGCTGAGCAGGCGGGTGAAGAACTGGTGATGCACCAGCCCCCCTGCCCGTCCCGCACCCGGAAGGAAAAGATCGGCAACGCCTCGGCGCCGGGAATGCCCAGCAGCTCGATCCGGTCGTTGTCCGTCCAGACCTTCAGCGCCCGCGCCCGCAATTCGGCCTGCCGACGGTCCAGCCAGCTCTGCCCCAGCGCCTCCTTGACCAGCATGGCCAGCGCGGCGCGGATATCGCCGGTCACATTCGGGGTGCCGCCCTCTTCCCGCGCCGCGAGGCTGCCGGAATAGACATGCCCCAGGGCGACACGAAACTGACCGTGCCGCCGCCGGGGAGGGTCGGCGTGGCACGGAGGGCGATCCCGTCGCGGATCACCGCAACACCACTGGAACCGGGACCGCCGGGAAACTTGTGCACCGAGAACACGATGGCATCCTTCTGCGCATCGGTGCCCGCCCTCATGTCCATCGCGCAATAGGGACCGGCACAGCCGTAGTCCCAGACCGACAGCGCGCCATGCGCGCGCAGCATCCGCGTCACCGCGTCCACATCGGTCAGGATGCCGGTCACGTTGGACGCCGCGGAAAAGGTGCCGACGATCCGCGCCGCGCCCTGCGCCGCGATCAGGGCGCGCTCCAGCTCGGCCATGTCGACGCCGCCGGTCGCCGCCTCGGCGATCTCGATCACCTCGGCCCCGGTCTCGCGCCAGGGCAGGATGTTGGAATGATGCTCATAGGGGCCGGTCAGCACCACCACGCGCTGCCCCTGCCGGACCAGCGCCGCCAGATCCAGCAGCCCCGCGATGCGGTTGAGCCCGGCGGTAGAGCCCGACCCGGTGAACACAACGCTCATGCCCGCGGCGGCGCCGGTCAGCCGGGCGATCTCGGCCCGCGCCGCCTCGCGCAGCTTGGTCATGTACTCGCCGCAGAAAGAGGCACGGGTGTGGGTATTGGCGTAATAGGGCAGCACGCGGTCGCGGATGAAATCCTCGACCTGTGCCAGAGCCCGCCCCGAGGCCACGTAATCGGCATAGATCAACGGCCGCGCCCCGAACGGCCCGTCGATCTGCGCATCCTCGCCGATCAGCCCCTCGCGGATCCGGTCGTGAACGTCGGCGCCTTGCAGCGCGGCCTTGAAATCGTCGAGCGCAGTCATGTCATCCCCTGATTTGACCGGATCGAGTATGACGCAAGTTTTGCAAAAATCTTCACAGTTGTTTGCCGTTGATTTCGTCTTTTTGTGTCATATGATCGAAGAATGAAGCATAAACCAGATCATTTTGACTTTCGAATTCTCGAAGAACTGCAGCGCGACGCGGGCCTGCCCCAGCGGGCGCTGGCCGAGAAGGTCGGGCTGTCGCAGAACGCCTGCTGGCGCAGGCTCAAGGCGCTCGAGGCCTCGGGCGCGATCCGCAACCGCACCGTGGTGATCGACCGCGAAAGCCTGGGCGGCGGCTTCGTGGTGTTCTCGCTGATCAAGACGCGGCACCATTCCGCAGAGTGGCTGCGGCTGTTCCGCAAACATGTCTCGGCCATCCCCGAGGTCATCGACTTCTTCCGCATCGGCGGCGAATACGACTACCTGCTGAAGATCGTGGCCGGGGACATGGCCGGCTACGACGACGTCTACAAGCGGCTGATCGAGAACATCGAGCTGGAAACCGTGACCTCCTATTTCGCGATGGAGGCGATCGAAGAGCAGCGCCCGATTCCCCTGCGGTAGGGGCGCCGCCCGCGTCGCCGGTATCAGGCGTATCGGGGCGCGTCCCCACCGCCGTCCGGCGACCGGGATACGCCCCCTGCCCCGCTCAGCGCCAGGTCAGCACGACCTTGCCGGACTGGCCGGATTTCATCGCGGCAAAGCCGTCACGATAGGCATCCACGCCCATCCGGTGCGTGATCACCCGGCTGACATCCAGCCCGTTCTGCAACATGGCGATCATCTTGTACCAGGTTTCGAACATCTCGCGCCCGTAGACCCCCTTGATGGTGATCGCCTTGAACACGATGCGCGACCAGTCCACCGGCGACTTGCCCGGCGGGATCCCCAGCAAGGCGATCTTGCCGCCCATGATCAGGCTTTCGACCATCTGGTCCAGCGCCTGCTGGCTGCCGGACATCTCCAGCCCGACATCGAATCCCTGCTTCATGCCCAGTTCGTGGATCACGTCGCGCAGGTCCTCGCGGGTCACGTCCACCGTGCGGACATTGCGGCAGACCTGTTGCGCCAGCGTCAGGCGGTCCGGGTTGATGTCGGTGATGACCACATGGCGCGCCCCGGCATGGCGCGCCACCGCCGCCGCCATGATGCCGATGGGCCCGGCGCCCGTGATCAGCACATCCTCGCCCAGCAGATCGAAGCTCAGCGCCGTGTGCACCGCGTTGCCCAGCGGGTCGAGGATCGCGCCGATCTCGTCGGGGATGTCGTCCGGCAGCGGCACCACGTTGAAGGCCGGCAGCTTCAGGTATTCCGCAAAGGCGCCCTGCACGTTCACCCCGATGCCGCGCGTGCCCGGATCCAGATGGAACTTGCCCGACCGGCTCTGGCGGCTTTCGGTCCCCACCACATGCCCCTCGCCGGAACACCGCTGGCCGATCTCCAGCCCGGTCACGTTGCGCCCGATCTCGACGATCTCGCCGGCGAACTCGTGGCCGGTGATCATCGGCACCGGCACCGTGGCCCGCGCCCAGTCGTCCCAGTTCCAGATATGGATATCGGTGCCGCAGATGCCGGTGGCATTGACGCGGATCAGCACCTCGTCCGGGCCGATCTCGGGCACCGGCGCCTGCACCATCCACAGCCCCTCTTCAGGGTGCGATTTTTCCAGCGCTTTCATCGTGTTGGGCAGGGTCATTGGATCACTCCCAGAGCGCGGCCAACCTTGGCGAAGGCGGCCAGCGCACGGTCAAGCTGGTCGCGGGTCAGGGCGGCGTTCATCTGCGTGCGGATGCGGGCCTGCCCATGCGGCACCACCGGGTAGAAGAAGCCCGAGACATAGACCCCCTCTTCGAACAGCCCGGCGGCCATCTTCTGCGCCAGCGGCGCTTCGCCCAGCATCACCGGCACGATGGGATGCTCGCCCGGCAGCAGATCGAAGCCCAGCTCTTCCAACCCCTTGCGCCAGTAGGCGGCATTCTCGACCAACCGCCTGCGCAGTTCGCCCCCCTCTTCCACCAGGCGAATGGCCTCCAGCCCGGCGGCCACGATGGACGGCGGCAGTGCGTTCGAGAACAGATAGGGCCGCGCGCGCTGGCGCAGCAAGTCGATCACCGGCTGCGGACCGGCGATGTACCCGCCCGGGCCCCGCCAAGCGCCTTGCCCAGCGTCCCGGTCAGGATGTCCACATCCACCCCGAAGTGATCCGGCGTCCCGGCGCCCCTCGGCCCCATGAAGCCGGTGGCGTGGCAGTCATCGACCATGACAACCGCCTCGTAGGCCTTGGCCAGCCGCGTGATCTCGGGCAGGTTCGCAAGATAGCCATCCATCGAGAAAACGCCGTCGGTGGCGATCATCACATGCCGGGCGCCGCCCTCGCGCGCCGCTTTCAGCTTGGCCTCGAGATCGCCCATGTCGTTGTTGGCATAGCGGTAGCGCTGCGCCTTGCACAGCCGGATGCCGTCGATGATCGAGGCATGGTTGAGGCTGTCCGAGACAATCGCGTCCTCCGGCCCCAGAAGCGGCTCGAACAGCCCGCCATTGGCGTCGAAACAGGCGGCGAACAGGATCGAGTCGTCCTTCTTCAGGAAGGCCGCAAGCTTCTGTTCAAGCCTGCGGTGCAGATCCTGCGTGCCGCAGATGAACCGGACAGAGGCCATGCCAAAGCCCTTGCCGTCCATCACCTCGCGCGCCGCGCGGATCAGGTCCGGGTGGTCGGCCAGTCCCAGGTAGTTGTTGGCGCAAAGGTTGATCACCTCGCGCCCGCCAACGGCGATTTCGGCGCCCTGCGCCGAGGTGATCATGCGCTCGCGCTTCATCAGGCCATCGGCCTCGATCCCGGCAAGCGTGGTCTGCAGATCGGCAATGAAACGGTCGGACATGGGCGACTCCTCTCATGGTACGGGCCCACATCTACCATAACGGACCCGCGTCCGCAATCATGGATTACATCTTAGCGGATTTCTGTCCGCTAAATTGTCACAACCCCGTTTTTCGACCGCCCGCCGCTCAGCCGCCCTTCACGACCAGAAAGGCCCGCGCCAGCCCATCAGCCCGCAGGCTGTGCGGGACATCGGCGGCATATCGGGCGGTTTCGCCGGTATCCAACCGGTCCATGGCCTCGCCGCTGACCACCGTCAGCGCGCCCTCGATCACCGTCAGGTTTTCCTGCGTGCCACGGGCATGGGGCGCGGGATCCAGCACCCCGCCCTCGGCAAAGCGCAGCTCGTAGACCTCGTGATGCCCGGCGTCTTCGGGCGGCGACAGGATCCTTATGGTACAGCCCGCGCCGCGATTCTCGATGGTCGGCACCTCCTGCGCCCGCAGTACCTCGATCTGGCTGCCGGGCTGGTCCTCCAGCAATCCGGCAAAATCCACCTGAAGCGCGCGGGTCAGGTTCCACAGCGTCGAGACCGTGGGCGAGGATTCGCCGCGCTCGATCTGGCTGACCATGCTGCGGGAAACCCCCGACAGCTTGGCCACGGCCTCCAGCGAAAGGCCCTGCGCTTGCCGCGCCTGTTTCAGGCGGGCGGGAAGCAATGAGAGGATGACGTCCGGTTTGTCCATGATCCCGGAAGCTAAGACCGCAACACGCGGTAATCCAGCGGAAAATCCGCAATCGCGGAGGACGTGGCCCGAACCGGGGTCAATGCGCCGCCCCCGCATGGGCCCCGCCGGCCAAAAACCCCGCCGATCCCGGGGGGCCACCTCCCGGGACAACCCGACGCAAAGGCCGGAAGGCCCCGGCGCCGGGCCTTCCGGTCTCAGGTCTCCAGAGCCGCGTAAAAGGCCGCAATGGCCTGCTGCAACCGCGCGCGGTCGATGGCCGAGAAGTCCCGGTCGTCCTGCAATTCCAGCCGCCCGTGCGAGGCATTGCAGCGCGCCACACCGGCGCCGGTCGAAACCTGAAAGGTGGTCTTGGCCTTGCGCGGACGCGCGGCGGCGGGGGCCGTCTTACCCGTGGGTAAGCCCCCTGCCCCCTCGGTGAACCCGCGCAGGATCTCGACCTCGCGCGCGGAGTCCCGATCCGGTTCCGCCCGAAGCGCGGTCGCGACGCGGGCGACCAGCGTCTCGTCCCGGTCCATCATCCGCTTCAGGTCGACGCCCAGATTGCGCGGGATTGCCTGCGGATGCGCCAGCACCTTGTCCAGCCGCATCAGAAGTTCGGCGAAGGCGCGGATATAGCTGCGCTTGGTATAGGTGGCGGATTTGAACAGCACCGCCACCGCGTCCGATACCTCGGGGCATTCGTTGACCGGGTCGGCGGCATAGGCCCGCGCCAGCGCCGCCATCTCGGCGAAAGAGATGTCCTTCCGCACGAGGTTCTCGTCCACCATCCGGCGATAGCTGGTTTCAAGCTTGCCGCCCGCAGGCACGATCCCGGCGGGAATGCTGGCAAAGGCCGCGTCGCCGGTGTCTTCCAGCAGCGAGCGAAAGGCCAGAAGCCGCCGCATGCCCTGGATCAGCTCGTAACGGCCATCGGGCCGCGCCTCGACCCGGATCGGGTTCGACAGGCCGATCTCGCGGATCGACAGCTTCAGCTCGTCCAGCTCTTCATCGGCACCGGGCTTGCGGTCGCGCAGCAGCATGTCGGTGACCACCGAGTCCAGCGGGATGCGGTCGGTCACCAGCCCGTCGCGCTTGAGCCGCACGAATTCCTGCGCAAGCCGGTCGTTCTCGGCGCGGATGCCTTCCTCTGCCTCCTTGCGGTCGCGCAGGGAACTGGCGTTCTCGGAAATCGCCGAGGCCATGGGCCCGCGTCGCAGGGCACGGTCGGGCGTCTTGCCCACCTCCATCTCGTTCATTTCGGGAATGTCGATGTCGAACATCCGGCGTTTCCGGCTCATTGGTCAGCCTCCATCTGCGCCCATGCATTATGCAGGGTCTGGCGGAATTCCTCATAGGCGGAATCGAATGTAGACCGGGCGCGGCGCCAGGTCTCTCTGGTCATGTCCCGGTAATCCATTTCGTAGACCGAATTCAGGAATCGCCCCGACTGTTCGACCGCGCGGGTCATCTCGACCGGGTTCTCGGTGACATGCTCGCCCCAGACCTTGCGGAAGGCATCCTGCATGGCACGGTGCAGGTCGTTGCCCGGCTCGAACCGGGTCAGCAGGAAGCGGATGTCCATGAAGGCCTTGGGCAGGGCGATCTTACCCGCGGGTAAGACGCCGTCGAACCCCGCCGACAGATCCCCCAGCGCCTCGGACAGCTGGCCGATGAAGGAGGTGGTGGAATCGTATTCCCAATAGCCCGGCCCCGAGGGGATATACAGCACGTCGGCGGCAAAGACCGCGTTCATCGACTGGTAACCGATGGCGGGCGGGCAGTCGAAAAGGATCAGGTCGTAGCTGTCGTCGGGGATCTGATCCGGGTAGCGCGAGACCGCCGCGAAGAAGGACCAGTCGGGGTTCAGATGCCGGTACTGTGCGCTGGCAAATTCGACGAAGGCGGCGTTCGCGCAAGAGGGGATGGCGTCGATGGTGGGCCAGGAGGTGGGCTTGATGAAATCGCCAAGGCGCAGATCGCCAAGGCCCAGCTCGGTGATCGCCGAGGGCAGGTGGCGGCGGGGCAGGGCGGCCCCGGATCTCGGCTCCCACCGGACCGGTGTTCATGCGCTCGGTCTCGCGGATCAGGTCGCGGGCCATGATGCCCCAGACCGTGTGTTCCTCCGAGACGTCGGTCAGCCCCATGGAATGCGACAGGGTCGCCTGCGGGTCGAAGTCCACCACCAGCACCCGGTAACCGTCCAGCGCCGCCGCATGGGCGAAGTGCAGCGCCACGGTCGACTTGCCTGCGCCGCCCTTGAAGTTCGCCACAGCCGCGCGCACCGCGCGGCGGCCCGCGGGCCGGTGCGGCATCAGGCTGCGCTTGTTGATCTTCAGCCGGCGGCGCAGCTCGTTGATCTCTTCCAGAGAGAACCAGCGCTGGCGCCCCTCTTCCTCGACCTCGCCGGTGGGCAACGAGGGATCGGCGGCCAGCTTGCCGCGAAAGGTCGACTGGTTGATCCGGAAGATCAGCTCGGCCACCTCCCAGGAGGAAAAGCGGCGCAGCTTCTTTTCCAGCCCCGGAGAAAAGGTCTGCTGCCGGATCCACCCCTGCAACTTGAGGGCGCGGCCTTGCAGCGTGCCCAGGTCTTCGTGTGTGTACATGTCTGCCTCGTAGGACGTCTTTTCCGCGTCTTTCTCCATTTACGCTGAATTTGCCAAACTGGCAAAACCTATTATCATGTCTCTCGTGCCCGGACCTGTCTTACCCGCGGGTAAGGAAACAAGGGCCGGGGGGCTGGCGGGCCGATTCGCCGCCGCTGCACGGCAGGCCCGCCCAAAAGCCCGGCGGGTCCACCAGATATAGGGGGACACCCGGCCCCCTAAACAGCCCCTTGGGGGGACGTCGCGGGGCAATAGGGGGACAGACAGGACGTCCCCCTTCACCAATATCTTCACCTTTTTCTTTTCGAAAAGGAGAAGGGAAGGGGGCGCTCATCCCGGCTGTCAGCGCCGCGCCTTGACAGAATCGAAACTTTGGACGCAAATTGCCTGCAAGCTCGGAAAAGCGTTGTGAAGCGCTGGGAAACCGGGCATCGGCACCGGGCCGGGGACCTCCCATGGCATCGGGCAGAGGCGGAGCAAGTCATGCACGTGGCGAAACCGTACCGGGCGCAATGCCGCGGTCCTGAAATACGACATCCTCTCGGCACTGGGGGTGCAGGCGCTGAGCGCGGACAAGCACCGGCAACGGCTGATCCTGCGGGTCATCGTGCTGCTGACCACGCGCTACAACTGGCAGCGCAACGAGCTGTCCATCTAGCCGGGCCGAGATCGCGCGGCTGTGGTCTGTGGACGAACGCACGGTCAAGCGAGAGATGGCGAAGCTGCGCAGCCATGGCTGGATCGAGGTCAAGCGGCCCGCCGCGAAAGGCCGGGTCGCGGTCTATGCCCTGAACCTCGACGCCATGCTGACAGAAACCGCGCCGCATTGGGCCACCATCGGCCCCGACTTCGAGACGCGGATGCAGGACCGCCACGGCGGGGCAGGGGAGGCCGCGCCCGACCCCAAGGTGATCCCCTTTCAGCCGCGCGCGCGCAGCGCCCTGGCCGAGGGCGCATGGGGGCAGGTGCTGGACCGGCTGCGCCAAGAGGCCCCGGCCCTCGGCCACCGCCTGGTTCGGCCAGTTGTCCGAAGCCGAGCGCGAGGGCGGGCAGGTGGTGCTGAGCGCACCCAGCCGCTTTGTCGCGGACTACGTGGCGACCCATCACATGAGCCTGCTGCTCTCGGCCTATCGGGGCGTCGATCCCGCCGTCCGGCATATCCGCATCGAAGGGTAGGGGGCGACGCCCACTGGGCGAGAGACATGCGTGCCGCCTTGCAAGGGATCGGAGGGCAGGGTGCCGCTGCCGGTCCATACATCGCTTGGCAGGGCCGCCAGGAAGACGGAAACACTGGGCATTGCCGGCGGTCGCGCGCTACAAGGCCCGCGATCCGGCGGATGCCGCCCGCCGCGCCTGCAAGTGAGAGATCCATGACAAATGCCCTGACCGCCTCGGGCCTCTTCGGAGGCCAGTTCTCGGACCCGACCCTCGCCGCGGAGTTCTCAGCAACCGCCTTTGCCCGGCGCATGCTTGCTTTCGAAACCGCATGGACCCGGGCGCTGGCCGGGGTCGGCGCGGTGCCCGAGGACGAGGCGGCGGCGGCGCTTGCGGCCATCGCGGCCTTCGACCCCGGCGCGGTGGCCGTGCTGGCGCAGGGCAGCGACAGGGACGGGTTGCCGGTTCCGGCGCTGGTCAAGGCCCTGCGGCAGGGGCTGGACGCAGGCCCGGCCAAGGCCATCCACAGCGGCGCCACCAGCCAGGACGTGATCGACAGCGCCATGGCGCTGACGCTGATCGCCGTGACCGAGGCGCTGGATGCGCGGCTGGCGACCGCGCTGACGCAGCTGGATGATCTGGCCGCCCGCTTTGGCCCGGCGCCGATGATGGCCCGCACGCGGATGCAGGCGGCGCTGCCCGCCACGGTTGCCCTGCGGCTGGACGCATGGCGCCGACCGCTGGCCGATCACCGGGCGCGGCTGGTGCCGCTTCGGGCAGAGTTCGGGCGGGTGCAGGTCGGCGGTGCCGTGGGGCGGCGCGATCTGCCCGAGGGGCAGGGCACGGCGGTGGCCGAAGAGGTCGCACGCCTGCTTGGCCTTGCGCCCGCGCCGGTCTGGCACAACGACCGCAGCGGGCCGGTGGCGATGGGCCACTGGCTGACGCTGGTGGCGGGCACCGCTGGCAAGATCGGGCAGGACGTGGCGCTGATGGCGCAGCAGGGGGTGGACGAGCTTCGCCTGTCCGGGGCAGGGGGCTCTTCCGCCATGCCGCACAAGCAGAACCCGGTTCTGGCCGAAGCGATGATCGCGCTGGCGCGCTTCGTGGCCGCGCAGCAGGGCCTGCTGGCGCAGGCCATGGTGCACGAACAGGAGCGGTCGGGCGCGGCCTGGGCATTGGAATGGCTGACCCTGCCCGCGATGGCCGAGGCGACCGGCGCGGCGCTTTGCCACCTGACCCGGCTGCTTGGCTCGATCGAGGGAATGGGCGCCGCCTGACCATCGCCTGACCCGCGCGCGGGGGCTGTGGTCAGCGGGGCGGAACGGGCCTTTGCAAGCGCCCGTCGGGGGTCCGCCTTGGCGGACGCGCTGGGTTGCCGCCCGTCAATGGCCGATTCGCCAGCGCGCGGCTGCCCCTTGCGCGGGGCCGCGCCGTTTGAAGGTGGCCTTTGTCGCCGGACCGCCTGTCAGATCCCCGCCACCTCTGCCGCGCGGATGGCGAAGCGGTTGGCCAGCGGACCCAGAGAGGCCGCCTCGGAGGAGGCGGCGCTGCCGTGGCGGGCGCGGTCGGCGATGCCGTGGAAGATCACCGCGAAGCGGAACATGGCAAAGGCTACGTGGAAGGGCAGCAGCGGGGCTTTCAGGTCGGAATGCGCGAAGTATTCCGCCACGAAGGCCTCTTGGGTGGGGATGCCGCCCGCGTCCCAGCCGGTGCCCCGGATGCCGCCGTATTCCTCTGGCGTGGCGTGCCATGGGATCACGCAAAAGCCCGGGTCGGCCAGCGGGTGGCCCAGCGTCGACAGTTCCCAGTCCAGCACGGCGGCGACGCGGGGCGCATCGGGGGCGAAGATCAGGTTGCCCAGCCGGAAATCGCCATGCGCGATGGACACCGCGCCGTCGTCCTCGGGCAGGTTTTCCTGCAACCAGGGGATCAGGCGGTCCAGCGCGTCGATCCGCTGGCCGTCGCTGTCATGGTACTGCCGCGACCAGCGCGCGATCTGGCGTTCGAAGTAGTTGCCGGGTTTGCCGTAGTCGCCAAGGCCCACACTCTGGGGCCGCACCGCGTGCAGCCGCGCCAATGTGCGGGCCATGTCGAGGTAGATCTCGCGCCGCTCGTCCGGGTGCAGCCCCGGCAGGGAGCAGTCCGGGAAGACCCGGCCCGCGATCCGCTCCATCACGTAGAAGGGCACGCCCAGCACGCTGGCGTCCTCTTCCAGTGCCAGCACCCGCGGCACCGGGACGGCTGTCGGGCCAAGGGCCTGCTGCACGCGGAACTCGCGTTCGATGGCATGGGCGCCGGGCAGGATCGGGCCTTGGGGCTTGGCGCGCAGCACCAGCCGCCGGTCGCCCCAGTCGACGAACCATGTGGGGTTGGACTGCCCGCCGCTGATGCGCTGCAACGCCAGCGCGGGACCGCCGGGGATGTGGCGCCGCAGCCAGCCGGTCAGGGCGGTGGTGTCGGGATCGCTCATGCCCGTGCCCCCTGTGGCCACCCGGGGCGGGCCTTGCCGGGGTCACGCATCGGCCACGTCCCAGCGCCAGAAGCCGCGCCCCTCGTCGCCCAGATGCCGGTTCAGCACCATCTGGTGCACCTCGTCGGCGCCATCCACCAGCCGCGCCTGCCGGGCGTAGCGGTAGACCCATTCGAGCACCGTATCGGTGGAATAGCCGCGCGCGCCGTTGATCTGGATGCCGGTGTCGGCGGCCTGATGCAGCAGGTTGGCGACGTGGATCTTCGCCATCGAGACCTCTTTTTTCGCAAACCGCCCCTGCTCCAGCTCCCACGCGGCCTTCATCACCAGCAGGCGCCCGGTCTCGATGCCCATGGCCAGCGCACCCAGTTTGACCTGAATGCTCTCGCGATCCGCCAGCCGGACGCCGAAGCCCTCGCGCCGCGCGGCATAATCGGTGGCGATCTCGACGCAGCGCCCGGCCAGCCCCAGCCAGCGCATGCAGTGGGTCAGCCGCGCCACACCGAGGCGCATCTGCGTGACCTTCAGCCCGCGCCCTTCCTCCAGCAGCACGCGGTCGGCGGGCAGTTCCATGCCGTCGTAGACCAGTTCGCAGTGGCCGCCGTGTTCCTCGGGACCCATGATGCCGATGCGCCGCTCGATCCGCCATCCGGCGTCGTCGCGGTCGTGCAGGAAGGCGGTCAGGCCCCGGCGCGGGTCGTCCGAGGTGCGCGCCATCAGGATGAAATGATGCGCGTCCTCGGCCCCGGTGATGAACCATTTGCGCCCGGTGATGCGCCAGCCCTTGGCGGTCTTCTCGGCCCGGGTCCGGATCATGCCGGGGTCGGAGCCGCCGCCCGGCGCCGGTTCGGTCATTGCGAAGGACGAAGACACCTTCCCGGAAACCACAGGCGCCAGCCAGCGGGCGCGCTGCTCTGGCGTCCCGGCCTTGGCGAGGATCATCATGTTGCCGTCGTCCGGCGCCGCCGAGTTGAAGACCACCGGGCCGAAGATCGAGCGGTTCATTTCCTCGTAGCAGACCGCCATGCCCATGGTGCCCAGCCCCTGACCGCCGTGTTCTGGCGGCAGTTGCAGGCACCACAGGCCCTGATCCTGCGCCTTGGCGCGCAGAGCCTCCAAAGGCGCGCGGGCGATATTGTCATAGGCGTCCCAATTGGCGCGATCTCGCCTCGACGGGCAGGATCTCGTCCTCGACGAAGCGGGCGATGCGGGCGCGGTAGTCCTCGATCCGGGGGGAAATGGTGAAATCCATGGGGCTCTCCTATAGCGAGGACACGAGGTGGCCGCCGTCGACGGCAATGTCGGCGCCGGTCATGAAACGCCCGAGGTCCGAGGCCAGCAGCAGAAGCGCGCCGTCCAGATCGCGCGCCTGCCCGATCCGGCGTTGCGGCACGCGGCGGATCAGCGCCTGCCCGGCGTCCGAGGCAAAGAAGTCGCGGTTGATGTCGGTTTCGATATAACCGGGGCAGAGCGCGTTGACGCGGATGCCGTGCCGCGCCCATTCCAGCGCCAGCGCGCGGGTCAGTTGCAGAAGACCGCCCTTCGAGGCCGCATAGGCCGAGGTGTGGCCCGCAACCCGGTGCGCGAGGATCGAGGCGACGTTGACGATGCTGCCGGGCGTTCCTGCGTCGATCATCGCCTGCGCGGTGGCGCGGGCGACGTGGAAGGCGCCCTTGAGGTTGACGTCGATGACGTGGTCGATGTCCTCGGGACCGTGGTCGAGGGCAGAGGCGGAATGCGCGACGCCCGCGTTGTTGATGACGATGTCGAAGCGGCGGCCCTTCAGCGCCTGTGCCACCTGCGCGGCCTCGCCCACGTCCAGCGCCAGCGCTTCGGCCTGACCGCCCGCGTCGCGGATCGCCGCGCAGGTCGCCTGCAAGCGGTTGGTGCGGCGCGCCGCCAGCGTGACCCGCGCGCCCAGCCCGCCCAGAAGCCGCGCGAAGTGTTCCCCGAGGCCGGACGAGGCGCCGGTGACAAGCGCCTCTGCCCCCGCGATGCCGGGCCATTGCTGCTCTGTCATCCCGTCCCCTCCCATGGCCGAAAAACCGAACGCTCGCTCGAAAACTAGCGGCGGCGCGGCGCGGTTGTCAATCGAGCGCCCGCTCGATATTCTGCGCCGCAACCCTGCCGGAAGACCCGCCGTCCATGCCCCAGATGCCCTCCGAAACGCTCTGCCGGTCCATACTGGAGGCCAATGCCGCCACGATTTCCGTCCGGAAAGAGGCGCTGGCGGTGCGGCGGTTGCAGACCATCCTTGGCGCGGCGCTGAGGCTGTCGGCGGAACGCGGGTTCCACGCCATGTCCCTGCGCGCGCTCTCGCAGGAGGCGGGGGTGTCGATGGGCGGGCTCTATGCCTATTTCGACAGCAAGAGCACGCTGTTGCGGATGATCCTCCGTGCGGTGACACGGGCGGTCGAAGAGACGCTGGCGCAGCCGCCGGAGGGCATCGCCGAGGATCCGGTTGCGCATCTCGACTGGCTGATCGACGCGCATATCCGGCTGACCGAAGAGATGCTGCCGTGGTTCACCTTTGCCTTCATGGAGGCAAAGAGCTTTCCCCGCGACCTGCGCCGCATGGCCACCGACAGCGAGGCCATGACCGAAGGCTATATCGCCGCGATCATCGAGCGCGCGGTGGCGACGGGGCAATTCCGGGCCGACCTGTCACCGATCGTGCCGGCGCTGGTGAAGCCGCTTTTGCAGGACTGGTACGTCAAGCGCACCAAGTACCGGCGCCGGGGCATCGGCATCGAGGCCTATATCGCCACGGTGCAGGACAGCGTGCGGCGCATCTGCCGCTAGCGGCGGCGGGTGCGGGGTCTATCCCGGCGGTCCGAAGGCAAGGTCGGCGGGCGCGATCAGCCCCTCTTCGGTGGCCACGGCAGAGAAATCGTCCAGCGCGGCAAAGCGGGCCGGGCGCACGGTGCCGAGTTTGGAGCGGTCGGTGACCAGCACGCTGCGCGCCGCCCGGCCCATGGCCTGCCGCTTCAGCCCCGCCTCGCGGAAGGTGATGCAGGTCACGCCCAGCCGGGCGTCGACCCCCGCCGCCGACATCAGCGCAAGATTGACCGCGTAGGCGTCCAGCGTGCCGTCCTCTTCCGCCGGGTAGAAAGAGGCGGTGGCGGGGTGGTAGACGCCGCCCAGCAGGACGAGCTTTATGTTGGGTTTGCGCACCGCCATGTCGGCAATGTTCAAAGCGTAACATATCACGGTCAGCTTCATCTCGGCGGGGATGGCGTGGACGAGGTGGGGCAGGGTGGTGCCGCAATCGACGAAGACGGTCGCCTCGTCTTCCAGCAGCGGCAGGCAGGCAAGGCAGGCGGCGCGCTTGGCGTCCTGGTTGATCTCTGCCGCATCCGACAGGTCATAGGGCGCGCGGCGCGCGGCGTCCTGTGTCAGAACAATATGCCCGCCGAGGAATTGCAGCGTTTCGGGGTTTTCCCGCACGTCGCGGCGCACCGTCATTTCCGAGACGTCGAGGCTTTCGGCGGCGTCGCGGACATGCAGCGGCCCGTCGCGCATCACCGCGTCCCGCAGCCACAGAACCCGGGCCTCTTTCCGGCTTGCGGGCAGCCCGCGCGTCTCGTTCTGGTTCATCTTGCCCGCTCACCCGCTCTGGCCTTGGCGATGTTACAATCGTAACAAGATGCGGTTGCGGAAACAACAGGAATGGCGCATCCTTGCGATATGGAGGCCATCGGATTCGCGGCAGGCGGGGCGGTGGCGACCGACGGAGGGATGATCGTGAAGACAGAGGTGACCACCCTGCCGGCCTCGACGCCGGTGGCGCATCCGCGCAACGCGGGCATGGCGCTGGATCTGGGCGCCGTGCGGGCGGTGCAGGTCAATACAGAGGCCAGCAACCGACGCGCCGCCAGCCTGCCGGGCCGCCGCGCCGTCAAGGGCGATGCGCAAAGCGCCTGGCTGTTGAAGGCGGTGACCTGCATCGACCTGACCACGCTGAACGGAGACGACACCGAGGGCCGGGTGCGGCGGCTTTGTGCCAAGGCCGTGCAGCCGATCCGCACCGATATCCTAGAGGCGCTTGGCATGGCGGATCGCCGGATCACCACCGGCGCGGTCTGCGTCTACCACCGTTTCGTCGCCACCGCCGTCGAGGCGCTGAAGGGCAGCGGCGTGCCGGTCGCCGCCGTCTCGACCGGCTTTCCGGCGGGTCTGGCGCCGCATCACACCAAGCTGGCCGAGATCGCGGCCTCGGTCGCGGACGGCGCGCAGGAGATCGACATCGTCATCACGCGCGAACATGTGCTGACCGGCAACTGGCAGGCGCTGTACGACGAGATGCGCGACTACCGCGCCGCCTGCGGCGATGCGCATGTGAAGGCGATCCTTGCCACCGGCGATCTCAAGACCCTGCGCAATGTCGCCCGCGCCAGCCTTGTCTGCATGATGGCGGGTGCCGATTTCATCAAGACCTCGACCGGCAAGGAGGGTGTGAACGCCACGCTGCCGGTGTCGCTGACCATGGTCCGGGCGATCCGCCAGTACCGCGAGATGACCGGCGCCAAGGTGGGCTACAAGCCCGCGGGCGGCGTGTCCAAGGCCAAGGATGCGCTGGTTTACCTTGCCCTGATGAAAGAGGAGCTGGGCCTCGACTGGGTGCAGCCGGACCTCTTCCGCTTCGGTGCCTCGTCGCTTCTGGGCGATATCGAGCGGCAACTCGAACACCGCGTGACCGGCGCCTACAGCGCCGCGCAGCGCCACCCGATCGGATGACCCAATGACAGTCGCGAGCTACTTCGACAGCATGGATTACGCCCCCAGCACAGAGGACGACAGCGCCGCGCGCGCCTGGCTTGCCTCGCACGACGCGCGCTTCGGCCATTTCATCGACGGCGCCTTCACCAAACCCGCCGAGGGCTTCGACACCTCCGAGCCCGCCACCGGCAAGGCGCTGGCGCAGGTCTCGCAGGGGGTTGCGGCGGATGTGGATGCGGCCTTCAAGGCGGCACGCCGGGCACAAAAGGGCTGGGCCGCGCTGCCGGGCTATGAGCGCGCCCTGAAGCTGTATGCGCTGGCGCGGATCATCCAGCGCAATTCCCGCCTGATCGCGGTGGTCGAGGCGCTGGACAACGGCAAGTCGATCCGCGAGACGCGCGACATCGACATTCCGCTCGCCGCCCGCCACTTCTACCATCACGCGGGCTGGGCGCAGCTGCAGGACAGCCAGTTCGCGGGCTACGACCCCGTGGGCGTCGTGGGGCAGGTGATCCCGTGGAACTTCCCCTTCCTGATGCTGGCGTGGAAACTGGCGCCCGCGCTGGCGCTGGGGAACGCGGTGGTGCTGAAGCCCGCCGAGGCGACGCCGCTGACGGCGCTGCTGTTTGCCGAGCTGGCGCAGGCGGCGGGGCTGCCCGCCGGCGTGCTGAACATCGTTACCGGCGATGGCGAGACCGGCGCCCTGATCGCCGCGCATGAAGGTGCCGACAAGGTGGCCTTCACCGGCTCGACAGAGGTCGGGCGCCGCATCCGCGAGGCGACGGCGGGGCAGGGCAAGAGCCTGACGCTGGAACTGGGCGGCAAGTCGCCCTTCATCGTCTGCGAGGATGCCGACATCGACGCGGCGGTCGAGGGTGTCGTCGATGCCATCTGGTTCAATCAGGGGCAGGTCTGCTGTGCCGGGTCGCGGCTGCTGGTGCAGGAGGGTATCTCGGACACCTTCCACGCGCGGCTGGCGGAGCGGATGAAGACCCTGCGCATCGGCGGCTCGCTCGACAAGACCATCGACCTCTCCGCGGTGATCGACGGCGCGCAGCGCGACCGCATCGCCGGGATGGTGGACCGCGCCGTCGCCGCCGGGGCCACGCTGGTGCAGTCGGGAGCGGTGCCCGCCACGGGCAGCTTCTACCCGCCGACCCTGCTCCGCGATGTGCCCGCCACCTGCGAGGCCGCGACAGAGGAAATCTTTGGCCCCGTCGCCGTGTCGATGACGTTCCGCACCCCGGACGAGGCGGTGACGCTGGCCAACCACACCCGTTACGGTCTGGCCGCCAGCATCTGGAGCGAGAACATCAACCTCGCGCTCGACCTCGCGGCAAAGGTTCAGGCGGGCATCGTCTGGGTCAACTGCACCAACGTGATGGACGCGGGCGTCGGTTTCGGCGGCGTCAAGGAAAGCGGTTTCGACCGCGAGGGCGGGCGCGAGGGGTGCTATGACTACCTCAAGCCGCGTGCCTTCGCCAAGGCGTCCGAGCGCAAGGCGGCTGCCCCCGTGGCGGCGAAGGGCTTCAGCCTCGACCCGGTGGACCGGACGGCGAAGTTCTACATCGGCGGCAAGCAGGCGCGGCCCGACGGCGGCAACGCGCGCCCGGTGGTGGGCGCCAAGGGCAACGTGCTGGGCGAGGTCGGCGAGGGCAACCGCAAGGACATCCGCAACGCGGTCGAGGCGGCGCGCGGCGCGAAAAGCTGGGGGTCGAAGACCCAGCACAACCGCGCGCAGGTGCTGTATTACATGGGCGAGAACCTCTCGGCCCGCGTGGACGAATTCGCCGAGCGCCTCACCGCGCAGACCGGGGTCAAACCCGACAGGGCGCGGGCCGAGGTCATGGCCGCCGTTTCGCGCCTGTTCAGCTATGGCGCTTGGGCGGACAAGGTCGAGGGCACGGTGCACATGCCGCCGATGAAGGGGCTCGCGCTGGCGGTGCCGGAACCCATCGGCGTCGCGGGCGTGATCTGCCCCGAGGAAAGTCCGCTTCTGGGCTTCGTTTCGGCGGTGGCGCCGCTGATCGCCACCGGAAACCGCGTGGTGGCCGTGGCGTCCGAGGCGCATCCGCTGTCCGCGACCGACTTCTACCAGGTGCTGGAGACCTCGGACCTGCCCGGCGGCGTGCTGAATATCGTCACCGGCGACACGGAACCGCTGGCCCGCGAACTGGCGAAGCACAACGACGTGGACCTGCTCTGGGCCTTCACCACGCCCGCGCTTTCGGCAGAGGTGGAACGGTTGTCGACGGGCAACCTCAAGCGGGTCTTCACCGATCACGGGCGCGCATGGGACTGGACCAGCGCCGAGGCGGAGGGCGAGGTCTTCATCCGGCAGGCCACGCAGATCAAGAACATATGGGTGCCCTACGGGGAATAAGGCCAGCGCCGCCCGGCAAGGGGCGGCGCGACACCGGGTGGCGTCTCCTCAGCGGTGTGGTTCAGCAAGACCACTGTTGAGACCTGAGACCCGGTTATGGCCACCCGCCACCCGCTGCGCGATGTGGAGGCCGCGCGCGTGGCCACAACCTGTCGGCAGCGCTTCTTCCCGACGTGCTACGGGGGCAGAGCAGGGGCATCGCGCCCCCGGGATCTGCGTTGCGGCGGCCCGGCTACGGGCAGGGCGGTCGGCCAAGCCTGCGGTCCCCAGGGCCCGGCGGGGCAGGGCGCCCTTGCGCTACTGCGGAAACTTGAAAACCGGCACGAAGCTGGCCGGGGCAAGCGTCTCTTCCAGCTGCGCGCGCGACAGGTCTTCGGCGCGGATGGCCCGGATCTGCGGTCCGGCGTCGGTGTGGACCAGAGAGCCTTCCAGCGCGCGCACCGCGAATTCGATGGCCATGCGGCCCTGCAGGACCGGGAAATCCGTCGGCGCGGCAAGGATCTTGCCCCGGTAGATGCCCCGGTAGATCGCGTGGGTCATGTAGTCCGAAACGATCTGCACCCGGCCCTCGGCGCCGCGCGTCCGCAGCAGCGACACCGCGACCTCGGCGGCGGGGGCGGCGCCGACGAGATAGGCAAGCCCGGGTTCGGCATCCAGCGCCTCTTCGACGAGGGTCACCTGGATCTCGCGCCCGGTGTCGCCATATTTGGTCACCGCGATCTCGACCGCGCTGCCCTCGATCGCCTGCCGAAAGCCGGCCTCGACAAAGCGCACCCAGCCCGCCGCCTCGGGGCCGGGGAACCACGCGAGCTTGACCGGCGGGGTGCCGGCGGGATGGCGGCTGGCGACCACCTCTCCGGCGACGGCGCCCATGCGGGTCCATGACACCCCGACCTTGGCGGTGACCCCCGCGCCCGCGATGTCGTTGACGGCGGCGATCACCGGGATGCGCTGCGCGACCTGCTCGACCGTGGGCGTCATGCCGTCGAAGGACACCGCGCCAAGGATCAGCGCATCGGCGCCCTCGGCCACGCAGTCCAGTACCTGCTGGCGCTGCCGGTCGAGGTTGGGATAGCCCCCGGCCTCGACCAGCCGGAAGGACACGCCAAGGCGGCGGGCCTCTTCGACCATGCCGTGGTTGACGCTGAGCCAGTAGGAATCCTTAAGGTGCGGATAGGCGACGCAGAGCGTCCAGTCGCGCGAGGCGGTTTCCAGCGGCGTGTAGGTCATGACCTCACCGGGCGCGCCTTCGGCCTCTCCGGCGCGCGGCACCTCGATCTCCCAGGCCCCGGCAGGCGCGGCAGCCAGGGCTGCCAGCAGGAAGACGTGACGAAACGGACGCATCGCGGGATTCTCGCAGCATTTCCCTTTGGCGGCAACGGGTTTGGCCGCATAGTCCCTGAGGGACCACAGGGAACGGACCGCGATGCCATGAGACAGCCGGGCCTGCGGGGCAAACTGCTGCTTGCGTTCATTCTGATCGCCGGGCTGCCGACGCTGGCCGGGCTGCTGGGGCTTGTCGAGCTGCGCAGTCTTGCCATCCGCCAGTCGGACGTGATCCGCCAGACCATCCCGGCCATGGACGACGTGCGCGGCATCGCCGAGGAAAGCACGCTGATCGTCGCCATCGCGCCGCAGCTGGCAGAGATGACCGACCAGCGCGACCGCGAAGCCCTGTTCCACGACCTGAAGGATCAGGTCGACGCGCTGACGCGCCGCCTGCAACGGCTGGACGCGCAGCGCGGCGCCGATATCGCGGCGCTGGGGGCCGCCGATGTCCCGGGTCGATCGAGTCGCTGGCCGAGCTGAACCGGCTGGTCGCCCGCCGCATCGCTGCCGACCGGCTGTTGCAGGAACGGTCCAGCCGCGCGCTGACGGCGGCCAACACGCTGCTGGACATGTCCGACACGCTGGTCGCCAATGCCGAGATGGGCGCGACGGCGGTGATCTCCAGCCTCTACGGCGACACCGGCGCGCCGCTTGGCAGCGACAGCGGGCTGGAGGCGCTGGACAAGCTGCTGGAGGTGGACCTGTTCCAGATGGGGCTGATGTACGAATTGCGGTCCCGCACCGCCGAGGTCGGGCTGTTGATCAACCGCATCGAGGATGCCGAGGACGCCCGCCGAACTGGCGGGCATCGAAGCCGCCTTCCTGTCCGAGCTTCACATCGTCTCGCGCCGGGTGGCCGCGATCCGCGACCCGGCGCGCCTGCAGCTGGCGCAGGACACGCTGACGGAACTCCAATCGGCGGACATCCCCTGCCGCCAGCCTTTTCGCGCTTCAGGGCGCCATACTCGACACCCGGGCCGGGATCGGGGCGCTGAAGCTGACCCTGCAGGAGGCCGCCACCCATCTGACCGAGGAATCGGCCAGCGTGGCCGACCAGTTGCAGCGCCTTGCGGTGGGCTCTGCCGAGACGGTCGCCCGCGACATGGGGCGCGCGCAGATGCGCAGCTAGCGCGGCGGCGATCGCGGGCTTCTTCCTGGCGCTCGCGGTGCTGTGGTTCATCGTGCGCGGGCGCATCACCCTTGCCCGCTCGACCGGCTGCATCAGGACATGATGGCGCTGGCCGAGGGCCGCCTGGACCGAGCCGATCCAGGCGCGCGGCACGGATGAGATCGCCCGCATGGAGGCGGCCACCGAAAGCTTCCGCCTGCAGGCCATCGCCAAGCGCGCGCTGGAGGCGCAGCGCGATGCCACGGAACGCGAGCTTCTGGACCATCGCACCAACACGGAGCGCCGCGTCGCCGAGCAGACCGAGCAGTTGCAGCTGGAGGCCGCCGCCCTGCGCGAGGCCCGCGACAAGGCCGAGGATGCGGACCGCGCCAAGTCCGAGTTCCTTGCCATGATGAGCCACGAGATCCGCACACCGCTGAACGGGATGCTGGGGCTGATGCATGCGCTGTCCGAGGACCCGCTGTCGTCCCGGCAGGCCGAGCGGGCCAAGGCGGCCCGCGCCTCGGGGCAGAACCTGTTGCAGATCCTGAACGACATCCTCGATTATTCGAAGATGCAGCATGGCGGGCTGGAGCTGGTGGCGCTGCCCTTCTCGCTGCATACGCTGGCCCGGGACGTGCTGGCGCTGATCCGTCCGGGGGCCGAGGCCAAGGGGCTGCGCCTGTTGCTGGACTGCCCCGACGATCTGGTCGACGTGCTGCAGGGCGACGTGGCCAAGCTGCGGCAGATCCTGTTCAACCTGCTGTCCAACGCGCTGAAGTTCACCGACCGGGGCGAGGTGGTGCTGCGCCTGCGCGCGACGGCGCTTGGCCCGGCGTTGCACCGCGTCACCTTCGAGATCAGCGACACCGGGCGCGGCGTCTCCGAGGCGGCCAAGGCGCGGATCTTCGAGGCCTTCGAACAGGAGGACACCACCACCAGCGCCCGCTACGGCGGCACCGGGCTGGGGCTTGCGATCAGCAAGCGCTTCGCCGATGCGCTTGGCGCCTCGCTGACGCTGGAGAGCACCAAGGGCGTGGGGTCGGTCTTCGCGCTGACCCTCGATCTGGCCGAGGGCGAGGCCGCAGCCCTTGCCGGGGTCGAGGACGCGGAACCCATGGCGCCCGCCGCGGTGCCGCTGTCGGTGCTGGTGGTCGAGGACAACGACATCAACCAGATGGTCGCCCAGGGCTATCTGGAGCGGATGGGCCACGGCTGTCTTTGCGTATCCGACGCCGAGACCGCGCTGGAGCTGCTGGCGCGGCAGGATTTCGACGTGGTCCTGATGGATGTGAAACTGCCCGGCATCGACGGGCTGGAGGCGACCCGGCGCATCCGCGCCAGTTCCGACCCGGGGATCGCGGCGCTGCCGGTCATCGGCCTGTCGGCGCATGTCATGGAAGACCAGATCGCCGGGCATCTGGATGCGGGGATGTCCGGTTTCGTTGCCAAGCCGGTGGCGCCGGAACGGCTGGCCCGGGCGCTGGAGGCGGTCAGCCGGGGTGCGCGCGGGCAGGTCTTTCCCTCGCCCCGGATGCCGGTTTCCGCCGCCCATGCGCGGGTCGCGGTGATGCGCCTCGCGCTGGCGCGGGACCGGGCGGATTTCGGCGCCGAGGGCAGCGAGCGGATTGCCCGGCTGTTCGTCGACCGCATCGAGCAGGAACAATGGGCCCTTGAGGCGGCGCTGGAGGCGGGGCAGGCGGAGGCGCTGCGCGATGTCGCCCACCGGATGAAGGGCACGGTGGGCAATTACGATCAGGCCGATGCCCGCGCCCTGCTGGAGCGGATCGAGACCGGTGCAGAGGATACCGCCGCGCTGGTGGCGCAGATGGCCGGGATCACCGAGGCGATGCAGGCCGCGATGCAAGAGGCGCTGGGGGCGCCGCCTGTCACGAGACGTGCGGTGTGAAGGCGTAGCCCTCGCCGTGCACGGTGCAGATGATCGCAGGGTTGGCGGGGTCGCTTTCCAGCTTGGCGCGCAGGCGGCGGATCAGCACGTCCACCGTGCGCGGGTTGGCGCCGTACTGCCGATGCGTCATCCGCCCCATCAGCACGTCCCGCGTCACCACCTGCCCGGCGCAGGACACCAGATGGTGCAGCACCTCGAACTCGGCCCGGGTCAGCGGCACCGTCTCGCCATTGGCATCTTCCAGCCGCCGCGAGCGCGTGTCGAAACAGAAGCCCTCGAAGCGGTGGACCTGCCGCGCCGCATGGCCCGCCTGCCCGGTGCGGTAGAGCAGGTTCTTGATCCGCGCCAGCAGCTCGCGCCGGTTGAAGGGCTTGCAGACGTAGTCGTCGGCGCCGATCTCCAGCCCGACGATGCGGTCGACCTCGTCGTCGCGCCCGGTGACGAGGATGATGCCGATATCCGACAGCGCGCGCTGTTCCCGGGTGATCCGCAGCCCGTCCTTGCCCGGCAGGTTGATGTCCACCAGCATCAGGTCGACGACCTGTTCCGACAGGATGCGCTCGGCCTCCTGTGCGCTGTCGGCTTCCGAAACCCCGTAGCCCTGCGCCGCCAGATAGCTTGCCAGCGCGGCCCGGGACACCGGTTCGTCTTCGATCACGAGGATATGCGCCATGGTCTCACCAAGGGAAGAGTTACTTTTCCTGTTAACAAATTTTAACATTCCAGCCCAGCCCGTTCATGCACCGGGCCTGACCTGTTCACATCCGCTGCCTAAGAATCGGGATGCGCGTGCCGAAGATCCGGGCAGCCGGACCCGGTGCGACGCCAATAGTCGATCTTCAGAACAGGGAAACTTCATGAGCACCAAACTCTTGCTGTCGGCCACCGCGCTGACGCTGGCCTCCGTCTCTGCCGCCTATGCCGAGGACAGTTCCGATCCCATCGTTATCCCGATCCACAACTGGTCCAGCCAGATCGTCATGAGCCACGTCGTCGGCCAGATCTTCGAATCCATGGGCAACAGCGTCGAATACGTCTCGACCGACAGTCAGGCGGTCTACGAATCCGTGCGCCTTGGCGATGTGACACTGGAAATGGAGGTCTGGGAAGGCGCCTTCGGCCCGGCCTTCGAGACGGCGATGGAAAAGGGCGGCCTGCACGACGCCGGCGACCATGACGCCATCACCCGCGAGGACTGGTGGTATCCGCTCTGGACCAAGGAAGCCTGCCCCGGCCTGCCCGACTGGGAGGCGCTGAACGCCTGCGCCGCCGCCTTCGCCACGCCCGAGACCGGCGAGAAGGGCCGCTTTCTGGGTGGTCCGGTGGACTGGCTGAAGCACGATCAGGAACGGGTCGACGCGCTGGACATGGATTTTGTCGTGGTCAACGCGGGCTCTGCCTCGGCGCTTTGGGCCGAGGTCGGCGCGGCAGAGCGCGACAAGCGCCCGGTGGTGATCTTCAACTGGACGCCGAACTTCGTCGAGGCGCTCTATCCCGGCGAATTCGTCGAGTTCCCGGAATACACCGAGGGCTGCAAGGAGGATCCCGCCGTCGGCCCGAACCCCGACATGACCTATGACTGCGGCAATCCCGCCAACGGCTACCTGAAGAAGGCCGCATGGGATGGCATGGAAGAGAAATGGCCCGCCGCCTATGCCACGCTGACCCGCATCAGCTTTACCAACCCGCAGATCGCCGAGATGGCGAAGCTGGTCGACATCGACGAACTGGAGCCGGAAGACGCTGCCGCCGAATGGCTGGAGCAGAACGAATCCGTCTGGAAGCCCTGGGTGGACGGCGACGCCTGAGCGCCGCGCTTTCCACCCTGTCTTCGCGCCCCGGGCCTGCGTCCGGGGCGACCCCCTGCCCTCGAAAGGTTCGCGATGCCCGCCTCCACGCCAGTGATCTCCTGCCGCAATGTCTGGAAACTCTTCGGCCCCCGGCCAGAGACCTATCTCGCCGGGCTCGACCCCGGAACCGGGTTCGACACGATCCGCGCGGACGGCTACGTGCCCGCCGTGCGTAACGTCTCACTGGATATCGCGCAGGGCGAGATGCTGGTGATCATGGGCCTGTCGGGGTCCGGCAAGTCGACGCTGGTGCGCTGCATGTCGCGGCTGATCGAGATCACCGGCGGCGCCGTCGAGGTCGAGGGGCAGGTCATCGGCGACCTGTCGGAACGCGGGTTGATCGACCTGCGCCGCAACAAGATGGGCATGGTCTTCCAAAGCTTCGGCCTGCTGCCGCACCGCACCGTTCTGGACAATGTCGCCTTCCCGCTGGAGATGCGCGGGCAGGACATTCACACCCGCCGCGCCCGCGCGCTGGAAGTGATCGAGCTGGTGGGTCTGGGCGGGCGCGAGGATTACTTCCCGCGCGAATTGTCCGGCGGCCAGCAGCAGCGCGTCGGCATCGCCCGCAGCCTTGCCATCGAGCCCGACATCTGGTTCCTCGACGAGCCCTTCTCGGCGCTTGACCCGCTGATCCGGCGCGAGATGCAGGACGAGTTCCTGCGTCTTCAAGACATGCTGGGCAAGACCATCGTCTTCATCACCCATGACTTCGACGAGGCGCTGCGCCTTGC
>NZ_JBDNCH010000004.1:0-588715 GCF_039769985.1 Ponticoccus litoralis | reverse complement strand
GATCCGATACTTGGTCATGTCCTGCACCTGTTTGTATATTAATTAATCACCTGTTTAGTTTTTCGTTCGTATAGAAACAAGTTTAAAAAATACACTTTTTGTGAATTCATTTTATTTCAGCATCTTACACGTCACTCCGCCCGCAAACCGGCTGACAGAAAACGCTGCAAGTGGTCCAGAAGCGCGTCTTTTCCCAGCGCCGTGATCTGCCCGTCGCTGAGGTCACCGACTCGCCCAAGATCGTTCAGCATGAAAAGATAAGTGCCGACCAGAAAGGCCATCCTGAGACTGACTTCCTCGAGACTCAGATGCGGCAAGGCGACGGCCAGAACGGCGATGTAGCGTTTGGCGGCAGGGTCGTAGATCTCGCGCCGCAGCCGCAGGGCGCGGGCTTCGGGCTCGGCATGGAGCCGCGCCTGCAGGCGCACAAAGGCCGCCCCGGGCGGGCCGCTTTCCTTCATGTCCCATTGCGGCTGCAGGTAGGCGCGCACGATCTCGCGCAGGCGAGGGCTCGGCGTCCGGGCCAAAAGCGCGTCAAGATTGGCATGCCGTGCGGCGGCGATCCGCGCGCCCTTGCGGCGGACCACCTCTTCGAACAGCGCGCCCTTGGAGCCGTTGTAATAGCCGATCAGCGCGAGGTTGACCCCGGCGCGCGCCGCAATATCGCGCATCCGCGCGCCATTGTAACCGTGGTCGGCGAACTCCAGTTCCGCCGCGTCCAGAATGCGGTCGCGCAGGTCGGTGCTGTCGGTCTCTTTCGGACGACCGGGCTTGCGGCGGCTGGATCTGAACGCGCTCACCGGCACGCTCAGCAGAGCTTGGCGAGCAGCCGCAGAAAGGTCTCGCTCTCGCGCTTGGTCAGCGGCGCCAGCGTTGCCTCGGTGATCCCCATCACCACCGGCAGCGCCTCTTGAATGAGCGCCCGCCCCTTGGCGGTGGAGCGCAACATGTAGCGCCGCTTGTCTTCGGTGTCGCGCTCGGCGGTGATCAGCTCCTGCGCCTGCAGGCGCGACACCACCCCTTTGGTGGTGGCCGCATCCATCGCCACAAGCCGGCCCAACGCGTTCTGCGAGATCGGTCCCGGCACCTGAAACAGGCGGAACAACATCGAGAATTGAGTCGCGGTCAGCCCGCCAATCATCCGCTCGGCAAAGATGGTCTGGTGCCGCTGATAGGCCTTGCGCATCAGGAAGCCGACCTGCTCGTCCAGCACGTAGTCCGACGCGGCGATGCTGACCTGCTCTGCGGTCTCGTCTAGGGTCCGGGGCGCCATGGCCGCATCTTTCCACTAAAGCACATTGGTCTCACCGTTTACATGGCCCGCACAAAGAGGCAACCCCGAGGCGGTAGACCGGTCGCGCCGGTGCTGTGCCTTGGCGCAAGACCTGTTTGTGTACATACATGGTCGGCAGGGGGACGCGTGACAAGGGTAAACGACAATTACCCTGCGCTGCTGCCTTGCGTCGGAGGATGAAATTTGTTTGTGTGCGTACAAAAATACATCTGATGTGCAGGATTGCTTCGGGCATACTGCCAGGAGCCGGGGAGGTCCGCATCATGACTGACGCGACAGGGTCAACGCATCTGAGGGTCAATGGCATCGACCATGACCTTGATCTCGATCTTCATCGCAGCCTGCTCGACGTGCTGCGCAGCGAACTGGGCCTGAAGGGGCCGAAATACGGTTGCGGCATGGCGCAATGCGGCGCCTGCACCGTGCTGGTCGACGGCGCCCCGGCCCGCGCCTGCGTGCTGCGGGTGGGCAAGCTTGGCGCCCGCTCCGTGACCACCCTCGAAGGGCTGGCGGACCCGGAAACCGGCGCGCTGCATCCCGTGCAGGCGGGCTTTGTCGCCGAGGAGGGCGCGCAATGCGGCTATTGCCTCAACGGCATGGTGATGAGCGCGGTCGCCCTGCTGCGGCAAAAGCCCAACCCCAGCGAGGCATGCATCCGCGCCGCCCTCGCGCATAACCTTTGCCGCTGCGGCACCCATGCGGAAATCCTCGCCTCGGTGCAGCGCGCCGCAGCCCTCCTTGCTGCCACCCCCTCTGACAAGGCTGCTTCCTGATGACCGATCTCCCCTTTGGCAGCCTTTCCGTACACCGCGACACCGAAACGGGGCGCGAGATTTTCGTCACCTTCGACAGCTCCGGCGTGCTGACCGCCTTCAACGGCCATGTCGACCTTGGCACCGGGATCGAGACGGCGCTGGCGCAGATCGTCGCCGAGGAGGCAGAGCTGCCCCTGTCGCGGGTGCAGGTGATCCTTGGCGACACCGACCGCACCCCGGATCAGGGGCCGACCATCGCCTCTGAGACCATCCAGGTCGCCGCCGTGCCCCTGCGCCTTGCGGCGGCGCAACTGCGCGCCGAACTGGCCGCCCGCGGCGCACGCCGCCTTAACGCGCCTGAGGGCGGCGTCACCCTGCGCGACGGGGTTGTGATCTGGAAAGACACCTCGGTTGCCTTCGAGGCGCTGCTGGAAGGACGCGAGGAGATGCTGCGGCTTGATCCCGCCACGCGTCTCAAATCCCCCGCCGATTACCAGATCGTCGGCAGCAGAACCGCCCGCAAGGATCTGCCCGCCAAGGTCACCGGCCAGCATACCTACATCCACGATGTCGACGTGGCGGGCATGGTGCATGGCCATGTGATCCGCCCCCTATACCGGGCGCGACAGCGGCCCCTTTATCGGCACCAGTCTCATCGGCTTTGACGAAGACGCCGTGCGGCATATGCCCGGCTTCCTCGCGGTGGTGCACCAAGGCGACTTCCTCGGCGTGGTCGCAGCCCGCGCCGATCAGGCGCAGGCGATTGCCGAGGCGCTGCCGGTCCAGTGGCGCAGCCCCCGCCGCGCCGGACCTCGGCGACCTGCGCCACGCGATCCGCGACCAGCCCTCGACGCCCCGCGCGCTTGACCGGACCGGCGATTTCGACCAAGGGCTGGCGGAGGCCGACAGCACCCTGACGCGCAGCTATGTCTGGCCCTATCACCTGCACGGCTCCATCGGCCCCTCCTGCGCGGTGGCGGATTGGAACCGGGGTCGCCCCATAGTCTGGTCCGGCAGCCAGAACCCGCATATGTTGCGCGGCGATCTCTCCACCCTGACCGGCCTGCCGCCCGAACAGATCGAGATCCGCCGCTATCAGGCGGCCGGATGCTATGGCCGCAACTGCGCCGATGACGTCTGCGGCGATGCCCTGCTGATGGCGCGCGCGCTGGGGCGTCCGGTCCGGGTGCAGCTCACCCGTGCGCAGGAACACCTGTGGGAGCCGAAGGGCGCGGCACAGCTGATGGACATCACCGGCGGCCTCAAGGACGGGGCGCTGCACGCCTATAGCCTCGACACCTGGTATCCCTCGAACCGCGGCCCGAACCTCGCGCTGCTGCTCACCGGCGCCGTCTCGCCCGAGCCGCGCCCGTCGGATATGGGCGACCGCACCACCGTGCCGCCCTACCGCATCCCGCACAAGCGCATCACCGTGCATGACATGGCCCCCATCGTGCGGGCCGCCTGGATGCGCGGCGTCTCGGCCCTGCCCAATACCTTCGCGCATGAGAGCTTCATCGACGAGATGGCCCATGAGGCGGGCAAGGACCCGGTCGACTTCCGCCTTGCCCATCTCGACGACCCCCGCGCCGCGGATCTGATCCGCCGCACCGCCGAGGCGGCGGGCTGGCAGCGGCACGAGACCCTGCGCCTGCGGCGCGAAGGGCGGATGGCCTATGGCACCGGCTTTGCCTATGCAACCTATGTGCACGGCGCCTTTCCCGGCACGGCCGCTGCCGCCGCCGCCTGGGTCTGCGATGTCACGGTGGACATGGAAAGCGGCGAGGTCACTCTGACCCGCGTCTTCGTCGGTCAGGATCAGGGTCTGGTCATCAACCCCGACGGGGTGCGCCACCAGATCCACGGAAACGTCAATCAGACGGCCAGCCGGGTGCTGAAAGAAGAGGTGAGCTTTGACGAGATCACCGTCACCCCGCAAAGCTGGGCAAACTACCCGATCCTGACCTTCCCCGAGACGCCCGAGATCGAGACCCTGCTGATCGCGCGCCCGGAAGAGCCCGCGCTTGGGGTGGGCGAAAGCGCCGCTGTGCCCTCTGCTGCCGCAATTGCCAGCGCGATCTTTGACGCCACCGGGGTGCGGATGCGCGAGGCGCCCTTTACGCCCGAGAAGATGCGCAGCGCCCTCGGCATTGCGCCGCGCGAAATTCCCACCCCCGCCCTGCCCGGCATGATCCCGACGAAATCGCGCCGCAAGCCGCGCGCCCTTGCGATGGCTGCCGCGCTTGGCGGCGCGCTCACCGCCGGAGCGGTTGCCCTGCCGATGGCGCGGGCGATCCCGCCCGGCAGCGCCCCCGCCGCAGGCAGTTTTTCCAACGAGCTTCTGCAACGCGGGGCCGAGGTCTTTGCCCTTGGCAACTGCGCCACCTGCCACACCGCCGAGAATGGCCCCGCCAATGCCGGCGGGCGCGCGGTAGAGACACCCTTTGGCACGATCTACACCACCAATATCACCCCCGATCCCGAAACCGGCCTCGGGGCATGGAGCTTCACGGCCTTTGACCGCGCCATGCGGAAGGGGATCAGCCGCGAGGGTCACAACCTCTACCCGGCCTTCCCCTATACCTCCTTCGCCAAGATCAACGATGAGGACATGTATGCGCTGTATGGCTACCTGCAGACCTTGCCGCCGGTGCGGGCCGAGGTGCCGCAGGCGCAGATGGTCTTCCCCACCAACCTGCGCGCCACAAATGCGGTCTGGAACCTGATCTACCACAACCCGACCGAACTGACCCCCGACCCCGCCCAGAGCGAGACCTGGAACCGCGAGCCGCTATCTGGTCGAAGGGGCGGGTCATTGCAGCGCCTGCCACAGCCCGCGCAACGCGCTTGGCGCGGAGCAGGGCGGGGCCGCAGCCCTGTCCGGCGCGATGATCAAGGGCTGGTTTGCCCCCGCATTGGCCGGTGCTCCGGCGGGCGCGCGGGGCTGGGACGCCGACAGCCTTTTTGCCTATCTGCGCCATGGCATCGCCCCCGGCCTCGCCGCCGCCTCGGGTCCGATGGCGGATGTGGTTGAAAGCCTTGGCCCCCTGCCCGACGCAGATATCCGCGCCATGGCAACCTATCTCGCCTCGCTGACCGAAGCGGATGCCGTGCCCACTCCGGCACCGCAGTTGCCCGCCCAGCCCGACGCCACCCATCGCCTGTTTGAAAGCGCCTGCGCCACCTGCCATGAACCGGCGATTGACGGCACTGCGACCGCCGCCCATGTGCCGCTTGGACAATCGATGGCGATTCGCGCCCCCTCGCCCGAGGCCCTGACCACGGTGATCCGCGACGGGCTTGTCGCGCCCTTCAGCCATGATTTGCGCGACATGCCCGCCTTTGGAGGCGAATTGAGCGCGGATCAGATCGAACGGCTCAGCGCCTACCTGCGCGCCCGCTACGTGCCGGACCTGCCCGCCTGGCCCTAAGGGCGGCGCGCGCCCCATCACTTGAACAAATGCCCATCACGAAAAACCTGAACTCCGGCCTGATTTTTCTGAAATCAGGCCGGATGCGCTGAAAAGAGACATGTTTCGCGCATCATTGCTCTGGACCGGCGCCGGATCATTTGTTAGCATACAAACAATAATTGCAGCGGCAAAGAGGAACTGACATGCACTCGATCGATCAGGTGGATATCGCCATTATCGGCGCGGGGCTCGGTGGCGCGGCGGCCATGGCGCTGCTGGATGATGCGGGTTTCTCCGCGCATTGCTTTGAACAGGCCCCGGTCTTTACCCGCCTTGGCGCCGGCATCCATATCGGCCCCAACGTGATGAAGGTCTTCCGCCGCATCGGTCTAGAGGATCGGCTGGCCGCCATCGGCTCGCACCCGGATTACTGGTTCTCCCGCGACGGGATGACCGGCGATTATCTCTCGCGGATCCAGCTTGGCGACTATGCCAAGCGCGAATACGGCGCGCCCTACATCACCATCCACCGGGGCGACCTGCACGCCGAACAAATCGCCGCCCTGCCGCAGGACCGGCTGCATTTCGGCCACCGCCTGACCGATATCACAGAGCGCGACAGCGACGTGCTTCTCACCTTTGCCAATGGCAAGCAGGTCGCGGCCCAGCTGGTGATCGGTGCGGATGGCATCAACTCGATGATCCGCGAAAAGCTGCTGGGCGTCGAAAAGCCCCGCTTCTCCGGTTGGGTCGGTCACCGAGCGCTGGTCAACATGGACAAGCTGCGCGCCTCCGGTGTCGAGTTTGAGCCCTGCGTCAAATGGTGGTGGGAACAGTCGCGCCACATCATGGCCTATGCGACCAAGAGCAACAATTCCGAGTATTACTATGTGACCGGCGTGCCGGTGGACGGCTGGGCACATGAGGCCAGCTTTGTCGACAGCTCGCGCGAAGAGATGGAAGCGACCTTCGGCGCCTCGCATCCCGTGGTGAACGCGCTGATCGACGCCACCGAAGAGGTCACCAAATGGCCCTTCTGGAACCGCGATCCCCTGAACCTCTGGAGCCAGGGCCGCCTTTGCCTGCTGGGCGATGCCTGCCACCCGATGCGCCCGCATATGGCCCAAGGCGCCTGCATGGCGATCGAGGATGCCGCCGTGCTGGCCCGCTGCCTCGAGGAGGTCGGCACAAAGGACTACGCCAGCGCCTTTGCCCTTTACGAGGCGACCCGGCGCGAGCGCGCCACCAAGGTGCAGACCATCTCGAACGCCAATACCTGGCTGAAGGAACCGGAAGATCCGGCCCGGGTCTACGCCCACGACCCCCTTAGCGTTCAACTGGGCTAGGATCCTCCCCGCTCATATGCCCCCCTGAACGCGCGCGGCCCTTCCCCGGTGGAGGGCCGCGTTTTTTTCTGGGCCCCTGACCGAGGAACCGGCCCGTCGAGGCCATGTCCATGCCCAAGCAGAACGGGTTCGCGGAGCCGGCACAATGGACACGCTGGCACGGGTCAGCGGCGTTGCTCCCCGGTTCCGATGTCCGCCGGGGCAACCGAGACCGCCTTGACGACGGCATGGACCTCTCCGCCCCGGGCCAGGCCGAGCGATGCCGCCGAGCGCCCGGTGATGCGCGCGAGGACGCGCCCCGCCTTGGTGTCGATCGCAACGAGCGCGCCGGGACCCTCGCCCGACCGGACGTCATGAACCACGCCGGGCAAGATGTTGAGCGCGGACAAACCCTCGGGCCGGGCGCGCGACAGGATCACGTCATGGGCGGCGATGCGGACGCGCAAGGCGGCGCCGGGCGCCTGTTCGACCCGCGGCAGATACAGCGACAATCCTCCCGCATCGAGTTCGCTCAGCCCGTCCTCATGGTGGCGCAGCACGCGCGCCGTTACAACGGCACCCGCCTCGCGCGCACCCGCAGGCAACACCGAGGGATCTCCCAGGACCTCCGCCGCCGGCCCCTGCGCGACGACCCGGCCCGAGTCCAGTGCAACCACAGTGGTGGCCAGCCGCGCCACCTCGGAGGCGGAATGACTGACATAGACGATCGGTATCGCCATCTCGTCGCGCAGCCGCTCGAAATAGGGCAGGATCTCGGCCTTGCGGGCCTCGTCAAGCGCCGCGAGCGGCTCATCGGCCAGAATCAGGCGCGGCGCCGACAGCAGCGTGCGACCGATGGCGACCCGCTGTTTCTCACCCCCGGACAATGCCCTTGGACGACGTTCGAGCAGATGGCCAAGGCCAAGCAAGTCGACCACGCGCCCCATATCCTCGCGCGGGGCGTCCCTTGGCGCAAACAAGGCACCGTAGGACAAGTTCTGCCGCACGGTCAGGTGCGGAAACAACCGCCCCTCCTGGAAGATATAGCCAAGGCGGCGGCGGTGCGGCTTGAGGCGGATCCCTCGGTCGGTGTCGAGAAGCGTCCAGTCGCCCGATGCAATGCGCCCCTCGTCAGGCAAAAGAAGCCCCGCCACCGCGTTGACGATGCTCGTCTTGCCCGACCCCGACCGCCCAAACAGCATCGTCACGCCCGGGGCGGTGCGAAAATGGGCGTCAAGCGTGAAACCCCCGAAGGCATGGAACAAGGACACCTCGAGCATCACACCCCTCCGACGCGGGCGGCCACGCGGCGCCCGATCAACTCGGACAGCAAAAGCGCGCCCATCGCGACGGCGACCGAGACGATCACCAGCGTCATCGCCGACGCTTCTCCTCCCGGCACCTGAAGAAAGGCATAGATCGCCGAGGGGATGGTCCGCGTCTGTCCGGGGATGTTGGAAACGAAAGTGATCGTCGCACCGAATTCACCCATGGCCTTGGCGAAGGCGAGGATGGCGCCCGCGATGATCCCCGGCAGCGCCAGCGGCAGGGTCACGGTCAGGAAGACCCGTGGCGGCGAAGCCCCCAAGGTGGAAGCCGCCTGTTCGAGTTTGGGATCGATCGCCTCGATCGACAGCCGGATGGCCCGGACCATCAGAGGGAATGCCATGGTTCCCGCCGCCAGCGCCGCCCCGGTCCAGCGAAAGGCGAAGACGACGCCCCAATCGGACAGGGTGCTGCCGATGGGGCCGCGCGTGCCGAGGGTCAGCAACAGGATGTACCCCGTCACCACCGGCGGCAGGATCAGCGGAAGATGGACAATCCCGTTCAACAGCTGCTTGCCGGGAAACCTCCATCGCGCCAGGGCATAGGCCGTCAGAATCCCCAAAGGCAGGCTGACCACCGTCGCCCACAGCGAAACCCGGAGTGAGAGGGCAACCGCCCTCCACTCGTCGGGGCCGAGCCAATCCGTCACGTGTTACTCGGAGACGACCACGAAGCCCTGACGTTCGAAAGCCGCCCGCGCTTCGGGACCACGCAGGTAATCGAGGAATTCGGTCTCTGCCGGAAAGTCGCGATTGGCCAGATCCCCCGCCGGGTAGACGATCGGCGGGTGGCTGTCCGCCGGGAAGGTGCCGACGACGGTGACCCTGTCCTGGGCGGCGGCATCGGTTGCGTATACGATGCCGTAGGGCGCCTCGCCCGCGGCGACGAAAGCGAGGGCGGCGCGCACATTGTCGGCCTGCGCGACCCTGCCCTCGACAGCGCCCCATTGCCCCAGAGCCTCCAGCGAGGCCTTGCCATAGATGCCCGCCGGCACGGAATCGACCAGCGCCATGGCAAGATGGCCGTCGCCAAGCAGAGCCGCCAGATCCATGTCCGCCCCGATCTCGACCGGCGCGGCATCGGCGCCGGCGGCGATCAGCACGATGGAATTCCTCAGAAGATCAAAGCGCGTCCCTGCCTCGACCAGCCCGTCCGCTTCAAGCGCATCCATCCAGCCCGGGTTCGCCGAGATGAAGATATCGACCAGGGCGCCCTGCTGGATCTGGCGCGCCAGGGCCGACGAACCGGCCAGCGAGATCACCAGGTCATGGCCGGTGGCCGCTTCGAAGTTCGTTTCGATCTCGGCAAGCGCGTTGGTCAGGCTGGCTGCCGCGAAGACATTGATTTCCTCCGCATGGGCCGCCAGCGGCAAAGCGGCGGCAGATGTCAGGATTGCTGTGACCTGAAGGCGGAGTGAACGGAACATGAGCGGTCTCCCGGCTACTGATATAGTCGGAGGAACATATCGCAAGCCGATGCCCACCAGGCAAGCGTTATTTTCCGTCGGGAATATCCCTGAGCATCGCCTGTATATTTCCGATCCGCGCCGCGCCCGCCTCTGCCATGATTTCTTCGAGCTTGCGGTAATTGGCCAGAACCTCCGCCCCCGCATCGGTCAACCGGGCGCCACCACCCTTGGCACCCCCCTCGTCGAGTCGACCAACGGCTCGCGGAATGCCGTGTTCATTTCCTCGACCAACATCCACGCGCGCTTATAACTCATGGACATGGTGCGCCCGGCCGCCGCGATGGAGCCGGTATCACGGATACGCTCAAGCAGGTCGGCCTTGCCGGGCCCCAACATTGCATCCTCGCCGAAGAGGATGCGAATGCGCAGGCTCGGGGCCTCTCTGGACCCAGTCGTGTTCTCTGTCATGGCCCGAAGTATCGCAAACGCACGATGATACACGCAAGCCATATCGCATTGCGTGGCTGGCCCTGCACATGGCCTCACTTGATCACCGGTTGTATTTTCAGAAACATATCGAATCAAGGAGGGCAGAGAGGTTTTGCGCAGGAGCATTCTTGCCCCCTTCGGCTTGGCGGCTGCCGTGGCGGCGTCGAGCATGGCATTTTCCCGTCGCGGCTTTCCGGCGGGAGCCCTAGCGAAAACGGGAAAGGCCGCCCCTGGCTGACCACAGGAGACACCGCCCCGCCGCCCGGCGACGTTCGAGCCGAGGCGGAAATCGTCCGGACCGCTATCAAAGCCGAACGGGTTGGCGTGGCGGCGATCGGATCGCCGCCCGCGTGGCAAGGGCCGTCTGGCCACGCCACGGTCATGGGCATGGGCATGGGCATGGGCTCGCTCAGAGATCGATCCGCTGCCGCGTACTCCCCGCCTTTTCCGAACTCAGTTCCACAACGCAGGAGGCCGACCCGGCGCGCCCACGCACCAGCCATTCCGCCTTGCGGGTGACCGCGGACCATTGCTGCCCCCAAGGCGACCACAGGTACTTCCGTTCGTTCCGTCCCGCGAGATGGCCCAGATCCTGCTCGGCGGCGTTCATCACCAGTTCCGCGCCTTCCGTGCGCAGCGCGACCTTGACCGTCTTGGCGACACCCTTTTCAAGTGCCACGTCCGACAGGTTCGTTGGCAGGTATCCGTGGTTCGACACGACAGCGGAGATCCTGAAGAGATCTTCGCCAAGGGCCTCGCAGAACACGTCGTCGAGCCGGACCTGCGGGGCGGATGCGGCGTGCCGAAGATTGAACAGCGTGTTGTTGTGGCAGATCTCTTCCAGAAGGTGACCGGGCGGGTTCCTGTAGCTCCAGATATAGACCATCCCGCCGATCTCGACCGGCCCGAGTTGCGGGTGGTCGAACCCGGTCCAGTCACGAAAGCCGTGATCCCCGAGGTTCTCGATAACCCAGTTGAAGACGGTACGCTGAGTTTCCGCGTCTCGCGGGCCAAGGTTGTAGTAGCCCTCCTTGGGCACGCCCGCCGTCCGCTCCAGATCCCAAAGCTCGGTCGAAAAGCAGATGATGCCCCTCTCCTCGTAGACCCAATCCTTGAGACTGCCGTGCCGGACCTTTGACTTGTCCGGTGTGAATTCTTCGTAGACCGAGACGGTGGGATAACCGGTCAGCCGTTCGCCCACCGCACCGAGGTCCTTGTACAAGGCCAGGTCGCGCGGGCTCATATCCGCGTCCAGCTTCATCATGGAGGGTCTCAGGATGATGCCGCCATGAGTATGGTAGGCGCACATGCCGGCAATGTTCGGATGATCGAGAATGAGACGCCCGATCCCCATCGCTTCGGGCTCGGAGAAGGGATACTCGCCCGCGCCATACTCCCGTGGGCTCCAGTTGATGGGGAAGTTCCGGTTCATGTTTCCGTCTTCGCCCTGCTCGATCTCCACATGCAGGCCGTCGTAATCCCGGATCAGGCCCTCGGGATAGATGCGGTAGTATTCGCCCCCTTCCTCACCCGGTTCCCTCTGCACCATGATGCGGGGATCCACATCGTCCTTTTTCCATTCGCCCTCGGGGTCGGGCACCCGCATGTTCACGATATAGCCGTCGCCGTCGATGTCCTGGGGCACCAGGCCGGAAATCCGGTCTTCGCCCGGCAGGAAACGCCCGTTGCCGCACCACGGGTGATAGGGGGCTTTCAGGGCGAATTCGGCGCCGTCGGGATTGATGCGGGGGATGATGTAGAAAACCTGGCTGTCGACCAGCCGGGTGACCTCTTCGTCCTGTCCGTAGTTCGACAGCAGATACCAGATTGCATATAGCGCGGTGGCCGATGTCGCATGTTCCTCGGCGTGAATCTGGGCATCGATGTAGAAACCGGGTTTGTCCTCGGCCTTCCCGGTCCTTGGGTTCGTGATCTGCATGAACCAGACGTCGCGCCCCCGATGCGACCTTGCGATGCTGTTCAGCGTGGCGATTTCGGGGTGGGCCTCGGCCAGCTGCCGCAGGTAGCCGGTCATCGTGTCGTAGTCGTGATAGGTGTCGAAAGGGATGTCGATCCCGGTCATGTCAGGCTCCTTCTGGCGCGCTCAGGTGCGTCCGAAATGTTCCATGATGGCGGCGGCGTACTTGATGCCCTTGATGTATTTGTCGACGTGAATGTTCTCGTCGGGGGCATGAAGGTTGCAGCCGGGGTTCGCAAAGCCCGTCAGCACGCAGGGTATCCAGACGTGGCGCAGGACCGCCCCTTCCGCCGAGACACCGTTGACGATGGGCGGCTCGCCATAGACTTCCTGCGCGGCGGCGATGATCGAGCCCGCGATGTCCTCCTTGGCGGAGATCTTGTAGGGCTCTTCGGCCCGCTCGAAGGTATTGACCTCGATAGTGTCGAAGCCCTGCGCCTTGATATGCGCCCGCAGCTTTTCTGCGGCCTTGATCGGGCTGATATTCGGGATCAGACGGAAGTCGAGCCGCACCCGTGCCTCGGCGGGCACGATGGTCTTGGTACCCTTGCCCATGTATCCTGCCTCGATCCCCTGAATGTTCGCCGTCGGCTCATAGGTTCGGGCGCGCAGAGCATCGACACCGTCGCGGCCCAGCACGAATGAGTCGACACCCATTTCCTCGCGCAGCAGGTCGAAGTCGATGCGGGATGCCTTGTCGCGCAGGAACCCTTCGTGGTCCTCGTCGGGGACATAGATGCCCTCGGCCCAGTCGGGGATCAGGATATTCCTGTCGCGGTCCATGATCGTCCCCAGACAGTGGATCAGATCCCAGACCGGGTTCGGCACCAGAGGGAAATTCAGGGAGTGCACGTCGGTCCGCGGCCCGCGCGCCACCAGTTCGACGAAGAGGATGGATTTCAGCCCAAGGGAGACATCCGGGACATCGGCCCCGATCTCCAGCGACCCGTCAAGGCAATGCATCCCGTCGGCGGCCAGCATGTCCTTGTTGCGTTCCGACCACGGCCCAAGGTTGGGGCTGCCGATTTCCTCTTCGCCCTCGATCAGAAGCTTCAGCGTGACGGGCACGTCGCCGCGCACCGCCGGGAACGCCTTGGCCGCCTTGTTGAAGGCCAGCACACCGCTCTTGTTGTCGGTGGCGCCGCGCCCGTAGAGCACGCCGTCGACGATCTCGGCGGACCACGGGCCGCCATGAGTCCAGGCCTCGATCGGCTCGGGCGGCTGCACGTCGTAATGCGAGTAGCACAAGAGCGACTTGGCCGAACTCCTGCTCTTGACCTCGCCGAATACAACGGGCGGCCCCTCTGGCAGCGCATGCAGGTCGGCGGGCAGACCATCGCGATGCATCATGTCCCGCAGCAGCTCGGCGCAGTCCTGCAATCCGATATCCTGCGCGGAAATGGAGGGCTGTCGCACGAAGCTCTGGAGGTCCGCCACGAACTCGTCGGCATGGGCGTCGATGTAGTCGTAAATCTCTTGCATGGCGCGGGTCATTGCGTGGTCTCCTTCCGGTTCGACAGGTCCCAGGCGTTCAGGCGCTGACCGTTGAACGCCGGAGAACGGGTTTCCGCGATGGTCAGGAAAGCCGGCGCAAGGGCTGCAGGGTCGACCCACCGGGCCTTCAGTTCCGGCGGGTAATTCTGTTCGGACATGGGGGTTTGCATCGCCTGTCCCGGCGTGATCGTGCAGGACAGGATGCCATGATCGGCGCCTTCCAGCGCCAGGCATTTGGACAGCCCCTCAAGCCCGTGTTTCGCCGCGCAATAGGCGGTTTCGTCCGCAAACCCCTTGATGCCCGACTGCGACGACACAAAGACCAGCGCTCCGCCGCCCCGTGCCTTCATGCCCGACCAGACCGCCTGCGCCAGAAGGAACCCCGCCTGTAGCCCGACATTCACGGTGGCGAAATAGGTGTCCAGGCTGACCTGATCGAACGGTTCGGGCCGAAGGATTGCGGCGTTGTGGATCAGGGTGTCAACCGGCCCGCCCGCAGCCTTCATGCGCCCTATCGCCTGTCGGCAGGCCGTGGCGTCGGAGAGGTCCGCCGGAATCACCGTTGCGGTTCCGCCAAGCGCGGCATTCAGCGCCGCGAGGCCGTGAACGTCGATATCCATCAGGACAAGTTCGGCCCCGCGCGCGGCAAAGGCGCGGGCGATTGCAGCACCCAAACCCTGTGCCGCGCCGGTGATACAGACACGCTGGTCGGAAATCGGTGGAACCTTCACGTCGCACTGTCCATGTCCAGATCCACCCAGGCGCGCGAGGTCGTCGAGGCGACAACCGCGTCGAGCACCATCTGGTTGCGCAGCCCGTCCACGAAGGTCGCACCGCGCGACAGTTCGCGCTCTTGGGCGATGGCCGCGGTCAGTTCGCGCAAGGCGCCCAGAACCGAGACGTTCCAGATGCCCTTGTTCAGCCCCGCAAGGCGGGCGTCGGGATCGTCGACCGTGATCTCCTCGAAGGAACCGGTGCCCTTGGCGAAGTAGAGGCGTTCGTCGGAATTCGACAGGGTGATCGTGCCCTTGGAACCGAAAACCTGCGTTTCATTGCCCATGTTGGCAGCCGCAACACCGGACATGAAAACATTGGCCAGCGCGCCGCAGCGCATCTCCAGCGTGAAATGCGACAGGTCGTCCGCGGTTGCCGTCCAGCGGTCGCCGGTGTGCTTGCAGCGGCGATCCGGGACCACGGTCAGCGCCTGCCCCACAACGGCAGCAGGCTCACCCAGCCACCAGCGCAACATGTCGACCTGATGGCTGCCGTTTGCGCCCAAACGACCGCCGCCCTGCGCGGCATCGGACCACCAGTCGCCCTCGGGCCGCGATGCCGGGTCATTCCAGGAGGCGCCGATATTCGTGATGTTGACGTGCCTGATTTCCCCAAGATCGCCCTGGGCGATCGCCTCGGCCACGCGCATGCGGTTCGGGTTGAAGCGCAGTTCGTGGTCGATCATGTGCAGCCGCCCTGCCGCCCGCGCCGCACCCAGCATATCCCGGGCCTCGCCCGCGTTCATGGCCGTGGGTTTTTCGCAGAGCACATGGGCTCCGCGCGCGATCGCCGCCTTGACCATCGGCGCGTGAAGCACCGTCGGGGTCGCGATACAGACAAGGTCAAGATCCTGCTCTGCCAGCATCTTTTCCCAGTCGTCGTAGACGGCGCCGATCCCGTGCGCCGCGGCGGCTGCCCGCGCGCTTTCCATCCGGCCCGAGGCGAGGGCAACGGCCTGCGCGCCCTCGATATGGGCAAGGGCGGGAAGATAGGCGTCGCGGGCGAAACTGGCGCCGATAATGCCGGTCCTGATCATGATTTGTCCTCTCTCATTGGTTGTTCGGGTTCCGCCCAGGGCATGGAAGGAACCATATGGGCGCTCAGTCGGATGCGAGGCGCGCGTCCCAGAGGCCAAGCCTTTCGTCGCGCCGGGCGGTCCAGTCGACACGCTGTCCCACGCCGTAAAAGTCCGGCTGGTAGTACATGTGCAGCCACGGACCGTCTTCGTAGAAGACTTCGAGCATCTGGTTGATGATGGCCCGCTGATCCTCGGGCGTGGCGGCGTTCATCAGGTCCGGCCAGCGCTCGAACCAGCGCGGGTCGGCCCAGTTCGTATAGTTCGGACCGGAGTCCACAGTCGCCAGCGCGGCCATGTCGTATAGCGGGCTCCACAGCGCGCCACCGGACCCGAGAAAGAACAGCGGCCCGGCCCGATGCTGGCGGATCAGCGGGACATAGACCGAAGACCATTCCATCAGTTCGACCTCGGTCGCCACGCCGACGTCATCGAGGAAAGCCCCGACGGCAAGCGCCACGTTGGCATCGTTCAGATACCTCCCGCGCGGAGCCTGCAACACGATGTCGAAGCGGACACCGTCCTCGCCGCGCGGATATCCGGCCTCGTCCAGGAGTTTCTCGGCCAATGCCGGATCGTAGGGATAAGGGTCGAGATCGGGGTGATCGTTCGGCGGGTTCACGATCCCAGTGGCCCGCTTACAGTCAAAATTCAGAAGGTGACTGCAAATCAGCGGGACATCGACGGCATATTGCAATGCCCGCCGCACGTCCGGATCACGGATCGCCGTACCAGAGATCCCGTCGAATTCGGGACTTTGGTTGAAGCCGATGTACATGCGGCGCAACCCCTGGACCGCCTGAACCTCGGCGATGCCGCTGGCGTTGATCATGTCGCTCTGGTCGGGCAGGACGTTGGTGATGATGTCCACGTTGCCCGCCAGAAGTTCGGCAATCCGGGTCGAGGCTTCGGGGATCACGCGAAAGCGGATGCGGTCGAAATGGCCGGGGCCTTCCCGCCAACGCTCCAGCACCAGCTCCGAACCCGGGCTCCATTCGGCAAGCCTGTAGGGCCCGGACGCAACGGGCGACCGGGCGATTTCGTCCCCTGTCATCGCTTCGAAGCTGTCACGACAATGCAGGAAGACCTGCGAGCGGAACCCGAGCGCCATCGGGTTCCGCTCGCGGATATGGATCGTGACGGTGGTGTCGTCCAGCGCCTCGGCCCGCTCGAAACCCATCGAGGTATATACGAAGCCGAGGGTGTTTCCGGCGAAAGCCTTGGCCGGGTCCGCCGCGCGGTTCCATGAATAGGCAACGTCATCGGCGGTCAGCGGCTCGTTATCGGCGCAGGTCTGGTCAGGCAGGATCCTGTAGGTCCAGGTTCGGCCATCCTCCGACACCTCCCAGGAGGTGGCGAGCCGGGGCAGGATCTCTCCGTCGTCCCCGATCCGGGTCAGGGAGGTGTAGATCATCTCGGCAATATTGGCGTTGTCCAGAGAACGGATCTCTGCCGGCTCGAAGGTACTGGCATCCGCGCTGAGACCGACGACGAGCGTGTCGTCGGGAATTGTCTGGGCCTGAACGGTTGCGGTCAGCGCAAGCAACGAGGCGCAGGTAGCGAGAAGTTCAAAACGGCGCATGATATCCCTCGGTTCTTGGCAGAGAGCACACGGGCCGCCGGGGCCCGGACAGATCGGGAGCGATATCTTCCTGTCGGGTTCCTTTCTGCATGGTCACGACCCCGGGTCCCCCAGGGTGACGGGTTGACCCGTCTCGGACGACCGGATGCAGGCATCCAGCATCCGGAGGGACAGGAGGTGGTCGCGACCGGTGCATTCGGGGGCCGCACGGTACCGTGCAGCGCGTTCGCGATCATTGCAAGCAGTGCCGTCGCATCGGTGATCCATGGCTCCAGCGGTGCAAGCGGCACGGTCGAATACTCGGGCTCTGTCCGTGTGGCGGCCACGAGGTCGCCGAACATCTCGCGTTGCAGCGCAACCCCGTCCGAGCAATCCGTGCGCCATTCGAAATCCAGCCGGTCGACGCCGCCCTGCCAGGTGCCCTGGTAGTTCACGATCATGCCCTGGTCGAATTCGATCAGGGCCGAAACATTCGCGTCACCGCGATACATGGACCACTCGGGGTTGAAGGTGCGGGCATAGATCCGCACCGGCTCTTGCGCGTAGACAAAACGCATCAGGTCGAAGTGGTGGATCGACTGCTCCCACAGCATCGGCTGATCCATCGTCAACGGGTACTTGTTCAGCCGCGGCAGGGTGCCGTCCCGCCAGCGCTCATAGGTGAAGCGGGCGAAGGCGGCTTTGCCGATCCGACCGGATGCCAGCAGGTCGCGCAGCGCGATTGTCACCGGAAGGTAGCGAAAGTTCAGACCGACGATCAGGTGCAGCCCCGCCGCCTCTGCCGCCGCAACATAGCGTTCCGCCAGTACAACGCTGTCAGCGAGCGGCTTTTCCGCGATGATATGCAGCCCCGATGCAATCGCGGCCTCGATCTGCGTCTCGCGTCCGCCCGGCGGCGTGACCAGAAGCACGGCATCGGCCTTGACCGTGGCCACCAGCGCGGCCAGATCATTCGAGACGGGCAGGTTCGGGTATCGCTGTGCCGCATTTTTCCGGGCATCCTCCGACGGATCGACAAGCCCGGCGAGGATCACGTCCTCTCGTGCGTCGATCACCGACAGCCAGATGCGGGCCCGCGCTCCCAGCCCCACCACGATCAGCCGGACAGGGCGGGTCATGCCTTGCCCCCCGTGGCAAGCAGCCGGTCGAGCGCGTCGCCGATCGGTGTCCAGTCGATATCGCCGAGCACCGTAGTCCGCGCGCTGGCCATGGGCGGCCGCGATGGCGGCCCCGCCGGGCCGTCGGTATCCACCATGGCGCCCGGTATCCGGGTGGCGACCTGTTGCGCCAGATCGCAATCCGAGAGCACCGGTGGTGTGCCTGCGTGCAGCACGCCGCCCGGGGTGGGCATCTGGTCCAGCAGGTCCGCAATCCCGGCGGCGAGGTCGGGCAGCCACATCCACTCCCGCAAGTTCCGACCCGAGCCCGGGCTGATCCTGCCCCCGTCCGAGCGACCCTGCGCAATCATCCTGCCGACCAGACTCAGCCGGGGCCGCGAGGGGCGCATCCGTTCGCCCGGGCCAAAGACGTTGCCAAGCCGCAGCGACAGCGTGGCGAACCCGCTTTCGGCGGCGGCGGCGGTGATGGCTTCGCCGGTCTTCTTCGCGGTCCGGTAGGGTCCGGTTCCCCGGGTAGAATCCACTTCGGTCAGCGCCGCCTGCCCCTGCCCGTCCGAAGGCGCGAAAACACCCATCGAGCTGAGAAACAGGAAACGGTCAGCGCCAGCGGACCTTGCCCAGTCGAGACAGCCCAGATGCAGCGAGAGATTGGCCCTGAGGTGTCCGGCGACCGAGACCCCGAGGGCCTCGGGCTCTGCCGTGAGCGCCGCGCCGTGAATAACCGCGCCGGGCCGAGGAAGGTCAAGGCCCTCCAGACCGGCGGCCAGATCGGCCCTGATCTGGCGAATGCCCGCATGTCCGGGCGGGCCGTCGAAAGCCCGGTCGATGGCGATCACCTCATGCCCGGCTTCCGCGCATCCCAGCGCAAGGCCGGAACAGACGAAACCGCCCGCTCCCGTTATGATCACCGGTCCGCTGGTCATGTCCCCGCCCTGCCCCGCATCAGGCGCCCTGCGGTCCGGCGGCGATGACCGCCTTTTTTATCTTGGCCTGATGGGCATCGGCCATGGCCACGAAGGGAGGCCGGACCGTGGCAAAGCCGACGTCATCCCTTTGCGCCGCCACCGCCGCCTTGATCGCGGGGATGAGGGGCAGGCCTTCGAAGATTGTCCGTACCGCAGAGACCTGTTCGTGGCAGGCGGCCTCGGACTCCGTACCAAGCGCGTCGATCAGGCGGCGGATGCCCGCAGGGTTCACATTGGCGCTGGCGCTGATGCACCCCGCCCCGCCCCCGGCCGCATTGCGGGGGATAAGCGACTCTGACGCCGAATAGGTGGCAAGGTCGGGGAAGGCGTCGATAACGGCGCGGGTGTTCTCCCAGTCGCCGGAACTGTCCTTCAGCCCGGCGATGATCCCCGGAAAGGCCGTCATCAGCCGCTCGATGAGGCCAAGGGTGATGGGTACCCCGCTCATCTGCGGGATGTGATAGAGATAGACCCGCAGCCGGTCATCCGCCACGGCGTCGATCATGCGGGCATAGGCATCGAAAGCGCCATCCTCGGGCACATTCTTGTAATAGAACGGCGGCAGGACCAGCGTGCCGCGACAGCCCAGTTCGGTTGCGTGTTTCGAAAGCGTGACGCAGTCGCCGACGGCGGGACAGCCCGTGCCGGGGATCAGCCGAACCGGGTCTATCCCGGCGGCGATCAGCGCCTCGAGCGCGGTCATGCGTTCCGCCAGTGTCAGGGAGGCGGCCTCGCTGGTTGTCCCGAAAGGGGCAAGGCCGTGTGCGCCCGCTGCCAGAAGCGCCTGACAATGGTCGACAAATCGCCCCGTATCAACCGAAAGGTCTTGGGTGAAGGGTGTGATCGCGGGAACGTAAAGCTCGATCGTCCGGGTCATGGTAGGCCTTTCGTCGGCGCGCGGCGCGCGCGTCATTGCAGAAGAAGGGGGGAATGTCGCGGAACTCGTCGTCTGGCTGCGTGCCGCCGCGCCGCATCAGGACGGCGAAATGACCGGTCCGGTCCAGTACGCTTGCCCCCATGTGCCAGACGTTGCGATGGAAGATCACGCCGCGATCCCCCGGGAGGACCATCCCGATTGCCGCCTCTGTCATCGGTGCGCCGCGGACATCCGAAGGCATCACGAGAACCACGTAGCGCGACACATCGAGCGGCAGAAAGCACTGTGCCGCATGGGGGTGCCGCTCGATCCGGGTGCAGCGCAGCGGCAGCTGCGCCTGCGGGACGCAATTGGTATGAAGAACGGGCGCTGCACCCTTGGGGCCTTCGTGCAGGCATTCGGAATAGAACAGCCGGGTCCCCGCGACATCGGGCGCCGTCACAAAGCGGCCATAGGGGGCGAAGACCGTGGCGTCCGCCGCAATCAGCGTCACCTTCTGCCCGGTCGTTATGTCGGGGCCGGTCATGCGCCGGCCCTGAACGGTTGTTCCGCCATCCAGTGCCGGGCGATGTCCTCGCGGCGGCAGATCCAGACGTCGTCGCGATCCTTGAGGTGATCGAGGAACCGGACCAATGCCGCGACCCGTCCGGGATGGCCGATGATCCGCGAATGCAAACCGATCGACATCATGCGCGGCACCCGGTCCGCTTCCGCGGCCAGAACCTCGAACCCGTCAATCAGGAAGTCCGAGAAATCCTTCGACGAAAACACATCCCCCGCCAGGAACTTCGCGTCGTTGTTGACCATCGTGTAGGGCATGACCAGATGCGCCTTGCCCGCGACCTCTGTCCAATAGGGCAGGTCGTCGTTGTAGGCGTCGCTGTCATACAGATAGCCCCCGTGCCCGGCCACCAGTTCGCGCGTCCGCTCTGACGGGGCATAGCGGCAGTACCAGCCCTGCGGGGCCTTGCCGGTGCTGGCCAGAATACTCGCATGCGCCTTCGCGATATGGTCGGTCTCGGTCTCGGGATCGAGCTTGTAATGCTCGATCCAACGCCAGCCATGGGCGCAGATGTCCCATTCGCTTTCTGCGATGGCCTGGGCCACGGGGGCGCAGCGCTCCAGTGGCAACGGCGCTGGCGAAGATCGTCAGAGGCACCCCACGGCTGCGGAACAGGTCGAAGATCCGCCAGATCCCGACACGATGGCCGTATTCATACATGCTTTCCGCAGCGAGATCGCGGTCGCCCTCGGGCACGCGCGTGGCCCGCACCTCCAGCAACGCGGATTCCGACGCCGGATCGCCGTCTCCGATGGAGTATTCCGAACCTTCTTCCACGTTGAGCACGAAATTCAGCGCGAGACCCGCGCCGTTGGGCCATCTGAGCTTCGGCGGCGCAGCGCCGTAACCCAGAAAATCGCGCTCATGCGCCATATGCCCCTTCGCGTCAGTCACGCGGACCCTCCACCTTGCAGAAGAAGCAGCACCAGTCGCCGGTGTTGACATTGGGCAGCGCGCGAAGTCCGAAGAACATGCCGTCTGCCGGCGCCTTCAGCTCGCCCACCTCGTCGCCGAAAACGTTCACGATCCGGGCGATCCGGGCGCCCTTCTTCATCATCGTCAGGAAATCGACGCCCTCTTCAGGCAGGAAAATCCCCGAAGCAGGGGCCAGAAGCGCCTCTTGAACACCTTTCCAGCACGGGTCGGGATAGACGGCGGTGCCGTCCAGCATCTTGTAGTGGTAGAGAATATTCAGGATCGATTTGGCCAGCTCATCGGCCACATAGCGGAAACGCTCGGGCGATGTGGCCGAGCGGCCACCCAGCTCCACGGTGATGCCGGTCCGACCCTCGGCGCGCAGCGCCGCCATCGGGCTTCCCGACGGATTGAAGTTCGACATGATGCAGCCCCAGCCATCGCCCATGGCCTTGGCCAGCTCCACCGCCTCGGGCGACTCGTCGACGAAAATCGCCTTGTCGAGAAAGGAATGCGCGCCGCCGGAGTGGATCGAGATCTCGAGGTCGGCCACATCCTTCATGGCCTGCCAATGCGCATGCGCGACCCGGTCCGAAAAATAGCCGCCGGGCTTGCCCGGATAGATCCGGTTCATGTCATAGGTGAAGGTGTCCAGCGGATTGCCCCGCTCTGCCGCCGAGAAAGCCAGCGGGTTCACCACGGGAACCAGAACGACCGCACCGCTGAGTTCTGCCGGGTCGATCCGCTCCATCGCCAGCTGGCAGGCGCGCGGGCCTTCCGGCTCGTCGCCGTGGATCGCGCCGTTGACCCAGAAGACACGCCCGGGTTTCGCGCCGTTGATGACGACAACCGGAATCTCGACCTTCACACCGCCGGCCAGATCGCCGGCCGGAATATAGCCGCGCACTATCTCGCCGGGTTTGGCACTGGCCGAGCCGACGCTCAGCACCTGATTTTCCTGCGTGCTCATACTGCTTCTGCCCCCGAACGTTCGTAGGTCGCCAGCTGTTCGGGCGTGTAGACCTGCATGAATTCGATCTCGATGCCCCCGGCATCGTTGTCCAGAAAGGCGACCCAGCCTTCGGGATGGGCGTGGCTTCCGGTCTTCTTGCAGGCCTTGCACTCGCGCAGCGTTGCGCCCTGTGCCTGCGCATGTGACAGCGCCTTGTCGATGTCGTCGACCTCGTAGCAGATGTGATGCAGCCCCTCGGCGCCACGCTCCTTGATCCAGGAGGCGAACCGCCCGTCCGCCTCTGTCGACTGGCAAAGCTGGTACTCGATCCCACCCAGATAAAAGAGCGCGACCTTGTTGCCCGACTTGGGGAAATGCGTGATCTCGGTATCGTACCGGAACGTGCAGGTACTTCGAATAGGACTGCAGGGTCTGTTCGACATTGCTGACGGCGAAGGCCATGTGCTTGATGCCCTTCACGTTGGGATTGTCGGATTTTACGTTCATTTCTGTCTCCTCCTCTTCTTGTCAGGCATCCGCGGGTGCGGCGCGTTCCGCACGGATGGCGGCCACGACCTCACCGATGCGCGTCATGGCCACGCGGATACGGTCCGCCGGCTGTGTCATGGACATGCGGACGAAATCGTCGGTGTGATCGCCGTAGATCGTGCCCGGGTACATCATCACCTTGCCGTCGGCCAAAAGCCGTTCGCAGAAGATGCCGGCGGTGATCCCCAGCCCCAGGCTGGCCACGTCCGCGTAGACATAGAAACCGCCCTGCGGTTCCGCGTAGCGCATGCCGACGGCATCGAGGCCTTCGCAGATGGCGCGGCGGCGTTCATCGTAGATGCGGCGCATCTCCTCGACGCAATCCTGCGGCCCGGACGCGGCGGCAAGCGCGGCATGCTGGCTGACGGCGGCGGTCGAGATCGCAAAGGCGTGGTTGATTTCCGACATCGGCGTAATGAGTTCGCGCGGCGCCGCCAGGTAGCCGATCCGCCAGCCGGTCATTGCATAGGCCTTGGAAAACCCCGACAGGGTGATGGTGCGCTCGCGCATGCCCGGGATAGAGGCCACCGGCAGCACCTTGTGATTGCCGAAGGTCAGCCGCGAATAAATCTCGTCCGAGATGACGATCAGATCGTGCTCCTGCGCCAGTTTCGCGATCTTGCGGACCTCTTCGACCGGCGTGACCGTGCCTGTCGGGTTGTTCGGGTTGATCAGCACGAGGATCTTCGAGCGGTCGGTGATATGTGGCCGGATCATGTCGGCGGTGAGCGTGAAGTTCGTCTCCATACCCATCGGGACCTTGACGACCCCGGCGTCGGTCATCTCGGCAGCCTGACTGTAAGGGTTGTATCCCGGACAGGGCACGATGATCTCGTCTCCGGGGTTCAGCAGCGCCAGAGCGATCACGAACATGCCGTGCTGCCCGCCCGGCGTGACCATGATCTCGTCCGGGTCATAGGCGGCGCCACCGTAGTCCCGGATGTTCCGGGCGATGGCCTCGCGGAGCGGCTGGATGCCCTGCGGATGCGTGTAATGGGTGGCGCCATTGGCAAGCGCCTCCTGACCTGCCTTGATGATATGAGCGGGCGTGTCGAGATCGGGATCGCCGCGCCCCATCTTGATGACATCATCGAGGCCGTCCGCGATGTTGAGCATCCGCGTGATCAGGTGCTCCTCGGTCAGTTTCACGCGGTCGGCCAGTCTGGCGGCGTAGTCGATACTCATTGTTCAGGTTCCCTCCCAAAAGGCATGTCGTCAGGGCGGCCTCAGGCCGCCAACGCGTAGATTTCGCTGAACTTCGCGGTGAGGTGGCGAAGATAGGGCTCCGGGTCGAGCGTGCGGCCCGTGGCCTTTTGCAACAGCTCGTCCCGCGTGAAGCGACGGCCATGGCTGGCGATATTCTCGGTCAGCCAGTCACGAAGCGGTGCATAATCGGCGGCATCGAGCGCGGCCCCGATCCCCGGCTTCTGTTCCTTGGCCGTCTCGAAGAGCTGGGCCGCCATGATGTTGCCGATCGTGTAGTTGCAGAACGTCCCGATCTGGCCCGACGACCAGTGCACGTCCTGCAGGACGCCCTTGGCATCGTCGGGCACATCGACCCCGAGGTACTCCTTCATCGCGGCGTTCCAGGCCTCGGGAAGATCCTTGACCTCCAGACTTCCCTCGACAAGGCGGCTTTCCAGTTCGACGCGCACCATGATGTGGAAATCATAGGTCAGCTCGTCCGACTCGACACGGATGAAGCTCGGCTGCGAACGGTTGACGGCACGGTAGAATTCTTCATCCGTCACGTCGTCCAGCGTTCCGGGATAGGCCTTCTGGAGGTCCGGGAAATGGTTGCGCCAGAAGGCGCGCGAGCGTCCGACGTGGTTCTCCCAGAGGCGCGACTGGGATTCATGCGCGCCAAAGCTGACACCGCCCACCGCATAGAGCCCGATCAGGTCCGTCGCCAGCGGTGTCCGCGTATAGGCCGGATCGACGCCTTGTTCATACATGGCATGACCGGCCTCGTGCAGGGCGCCGAACAGGGACATGGGCATGTATTCCGGGTTCACGCGCGTGGTGATCCGCACGTCGTTTCGCGTGAAGGAAATCTCGAACGGGTGCATCGTGGTGTCCAGGCGCCCGCGCGCCGTGTCGTAGCCGATCCGCTCGGCCATCTTCAGCGCGACGGCCATCTGGTCCTCGACAGGGTACGTGCGGGCCAGGAAATCGGACCGCGGCTGCTCGGCCTCGGCAATCTGGCGCACGAGCGGCAGCATACCCTCCCGCAGTCGACCGAACAGCGTCTTCAGTTGTGTCGTGGTTGTCCCCGGTTCGAACCGGTACATCAGCGCATCGTAGGGATGGTCTTCGTAGCCGATCGCCTCGGCGATCTCGCGGTTGATCTCGACCATTTGCGTCAGCGCCGGCGCAAAGCGCGAAAAATCAGCGGTCGCCCGCGCCTCGGCCCAGACGTGATGATTGGCTGCGCCCATTTCCGTCTTCCGACTCAGAAGCGCGGACGGAATGCGCTCGTGGTAGTCGATGGCCTCGCGCACGTACCGCGACGGCCCTGACTTCCGGAGCGTCAGGCGCCTTGCCCGCGACCTCCTTCTCCGCCCCGTCGAGCGCGCGTTTCATTTCATCGGAACAAAGCAGGTCGCGGGCCGCCACAGCGAGCGTCGCCATCTGCTTGGCCCGGGTTTCGCCACCGGACTTGGGCATCATGGTGCGCGCATCCCAGGACAGGATGGACCCGGCATTCAGAAAGTCGTTCACCCGTCCGTTTACTTCGATCAGATCGGCGTAGCTCATGGTGCTTTGATTTCCCTCGTTATTTTCGTTCGATTTTCCGGTTTTCGTCGCCGCGAAACGCGACTTCCGACCCCGACGCTTGACTATCTGCCCTGCTCATGTATCCCATCAGGTTATCAATGTCGACAATCTACTGGTGGCAATTGATCAGCGATAAGTCAACACAAAAACCCGAGCCACATGCCTGCAAGGAGGACGCACGCGAAAATGAAGAGCCTGAAAACCAACGAATCGACCTTGGTCGAGATGGCGATTACGGGGGCGGTCACGACACCCTCTGTAAGGCCCGGCCAGTACATTCCATGGCCTGACGGAAAGGCGACCGTGCTGCCCGGCATGTTCGGCGTGACCTACAATGTACGGTGCGGCGACCGCGCGTTCGGATGGGCGGGCGATCACGTCGAGCCGGGCGTCTCCATCGACATGGAGGCCGATCAGGGCCGCCATTTCGCGCTGCATTATCTCAACTGCATCGGCAATGACGCCGTCGTCACCTCGGGCCTCGCAACCGGCGCGAAAGGCATCGTGATCGGGGAACATGCCCGGATCCTCGTGCAGTTCGACGACGCGACGCACGAGCTTCTGGCCGAGGGCGACCGCATCCAGATCACCTCGCACGGACAGGGGCTGGCGCTGCTCGACTATCCGCAGGTGGCGCTGAAAAAGATGAGCCCGCGCCTGCTGCATGCCATGGGCATCACCGAGACGGCGGGCGGACGGCTGCACGTGCCGGTCGCGATGGAGCTTCCGATCCGCATCATGGGCTCGGGCGCCGAGCTGAACTCGGAATATGTCGATCAGGACCTGATGTCCGGAGATCGCGCGCTGATGGCCGAACTCGGCATCGATCAGATGCGGCTGGGTGACGTGATCGCCATTCGCCACGCCGATCACCACTGGGGCCGCAGCTATCGCGAAGGCGCGGTGTCCATCTGTCTGTGCATCCACGGCGACTCGATCATGACCGGGCACGGTCCGGGCATCCTGACCCTGATGTCCGCCCCTGACGGCTGCATCGATTTCAGCATCGACCCGAACGCCAACATCGCCTGCCAACTCGGACTGGGAGACTGAGAATGACCATCAAGACCAATGCGGCTCGACGTCGTCGCCGTGTCCGTATCCGGCCGCGCGGCCAACCCCTCGATGGGCGCCCTGCCCGCCGAACCCTATCGCCTGACCTCGGAAGGCCGGCCCTTCCTCTGGCCCACGTTCGGCGGCATCGTCTACAATGTCTCGGTCGGCGACAGCGCCTTTGGCTGGACCGGCGACTGCATCCATCCATCGGTCAGCATCGCGCATCCCGACGGCAACAAGAACCGCGGCCTCAACGTCTTTGCCTGCGTCGGCAACCGGGCCACGGTCGCAAGCGGAGCCGCCCGCGGCGCGCAGGGCGTCGTCACCGGCAAGTCGGGGCGCTTTTCGGACCAGGTCATCGTGCATTTCGACGATGAGACCCGGCGCAAGATGGCCGTGGATGACCTGATCGTCGTGCGTGCCGAGGGTGTCGGTCTTGCCCTGCCCGATCACCCCGAGGTGGCCATCAAGTCGATCGCTCCCGCGCTGTTCGATGCGCTGCCCAAGAAAGTCGAGGACGGGGTGCTGAAAATCGGCGTCGTCGCGACCGTGCCCCCGCACATGGTCGGCGCCGGGGCGGGCCTCACCTCGGAAGGTGGATCGCTGCACATGCAGTCGACCGATCGCGCGGAACTGGCGAAACACGGCCTGGACGCGCTGCGGCTGGGTGACGTCGTGGCAATCGCCGATACCGACAGCCGCTACAATCACGGCTACCTGCGCGGCGCCATGAGCATCGGCATCGTCGGTCAGACCGACGGACCCCGCGCGGGCTACGGCCCCGGCATGACCGTGGTGATGACGGCACCCGCAGGCCAGCTTGGCGCCTTCCATGCCCCCGAGACAAACATCGCAACCCTGCTGGAGCTGACGGCCTGATGGACGATCGACGTATTCCCATGACGAACGTGAACAAGGAGGACCTGCGCGCCTTCGTCGCCGAGGGCTTTGTCGCCCTGGGGCTGACGAAGGAGGATGCCGGGATCTTCGCCGATGCGCTTGTCTTTTCAGAGCTGCGCTTTCACCCCGGTCAGGGTCAGGGCGTGATGCGTCTGCGCCGCTACCAGCAGCGCATCGGCAACGGAGAGGTCAATCCCCGCGCCGGTTGGTCGGTGGTGAAGGAAGGCCCGGCGCTGGCCATCGTCGATGCCCATAACGGGATCGGCACCGTGGCCGCGGCCAAGGCCATGCGGCTGGCCATCGACAAGGCGAAAGCCAACGGGATCGGCACCGTGATCGTGCGCAACTCGACACATTACGGATCGAGCGCCGTTCACGCCTGTCAGGCGCTGGAGCACGATTGCATCGGCATGGCCTTTACAAACGCCGGGCCGGAGATGGCCCCCCATGGCGGGCGCGAAGGGGTGACGGGGACCAATCCGTGGTCGATCGCCGCGCCTTCCGACAAGGGGTTTCCGGTCGTGCTCGACATCGCGCTGACCACGGCGGGCAAGGGCATGATGAAATGGCACGAGCGCGAGGGCAAGAAGATGCCCCTCGACTGGGCCATCACGCCGGAGGGCCATGAGACCGACGATCCCACGGCGGCCATGATGGGGCCTCTGCTGCCGATCGGCGGACACAAGGGGTATGGGCTCGCCTTCATGTCCGATGCGATGACCGGCGTTCTGTCGGGCGGCGGTTTTGGCCTGACCCCCTATTCGGACCCGCAGAAGCTCGACGTCTCGCATTACTTCCAGGCCATCGACATCAGCTGGTTCATGGAGCCCGCCGACTATGCCCGGCGCATGGGCGAATTCGTCGACATGGCGAAATCGCGTGCAAGGCGTCCCGGCGTCGAAGAGATCCTCGTACCCGGTGAACAGGAAGCGCGCCGGGTAGCCGCCAAGTCCCGGAACGGCGTGCCGCTGGACGACGCGGTGCTGGCTGACATGAGGCTGCTGGCCGAAGAGCTTGGCATCAAGCAGGAACTGCGCGAACTGGGCCCCTATACCGGTGACACGCTGTGACCACGCCCGAACTTAGGCCGCTGGACGGGGCCTTCCATTCAGCGGCGCGGGACCGGTTGCGCGCACGGGCGCAGGGGGCAGGACTTGACGGCCTGCTCCTCTGCCACGCCCCGAACATCGCCTATGCCACGGGGCTGTTCCTGTCCGCCAACGAACGGCCAATGGCCGTCTGGTTGCCGGTCGAGGCAGAGCCGGTCCTGTTCATGCCCGAGCTGGAACGCGAGAATGCCGCGATCCCCGCGATCCCCGATCTGCGCTGCTACGCGGAGTTTCCCGGAGAAACCGAACCGGTCCTGTGGATGCTCGACGAGATCGGGTCATGCGCCGTCGGCATCGACCGCCTGGACGCGCGCCTTCTCGACCCCGCCCGCGCGCGCGCCACACGGATTGACCTCGTCGATCATGCGATGGCGGTTCGCGCGATCAAGACGCCCGAGGAACTGGCCCTGACGCGCGAAGCCGCACGGTTTGCGGATCTCTTCCTGTTTCGCCTGCTGGACCGCGCCGGCGACATCATCTCGCAGGGGGGCACGGAACAGGACCTCATGGCGGATGCCATGGACCACGCTCGCAGCGCCCTTGCCCGGACCCATGGCCACGCCTTTTCCGGCACACCACTCGGCATCACGGCATCGGTGCATTCCGGGCCGCGTGCCGCCCTGCCCCACGGGCAGGTTCTGAACCGCGTGCCGCAACGCTCAGAGACGCTTGTCGCCGGGATCGGCGGCCATCTGGGAGGCTATCATGCCGAGAGCGGGGCGACCCTGATCGTTGGCGAGAGCACCGCCGAACAGCGGCAGATCATGGCCGCCATGAAGGCCTGCAACGATGCCGGCGCCGCCGCCCTGGCGGCGCGCGAGACCGGAACCCGCATCAACGAAGCCGCGCTGGACGAGTTGCGCAAGGCCGGACTGACGGACGCGATCCGGCATCGCATCGGGCACGGGATGGGCCTTGAAGGCCATGAAGCGCCCTGGCTCGCCCCGGGGGACGAAACCCGCGTGGCGCCGGGCATGGTCTTTTCAAACGAGCCCGGCGTCTACCGGCCCGGGCGGGACGGCTACCGCACCATCAACACGATGATCCTGGACAGGGACGGCGTCGAGATTCCCTCGCGCTTCCAGAGCCAGATTCCCATCGACGCGCGCATCGTCGCGCTCTGACAAGATTGCATCAAGGGAGAGAGAGATGCCCGAACCAGCCGCCTGGCACTACCAGAAAATCACCAAGCGCATGTTCGACGAACCGGCACCGGATCGCCTGTTCTACGGCTCGGATCCTGACAGCCGTCGGTGACGAGATCATCGAGGACGGCTTTGTCCATGTGAAAGAGGGCAAGATCGCCGCCGTTGGCCGACGTCCCGACCTCACAACCGCGCCGGACGGGTCCGAGGTCGTCGACACCGGCGGCAAGACGATCATGCCCGGCCTGATGAACAGCCATGCCCACCTCAGCTGGGACGGCATTCACGAGCTGTCGCAGCAATCGATGTTCGACGCCCCGGAAATCCGCGCCTACAAGGCGGCGGGCAATATGCTCAAGTCGCTCCGCGCCGGTATCACCCTGGTGCGCGATCTTGGCGTTCACGACGCCAACCTTTTCACCAAGCAGGCCGTGGCGCAGGGTATCTTCCCGGGGCCGCGCCTGCTGGTCTCGGGTGAATCCATCATCCAGACCGGCGGCCACACCTACTGGGTCTGCCGGGAAGCGTCCGGGGCCGACGAAATGCGCCGCGCCGTGCGCGACCAGGTCAAGCGCGGCGCCGACCTGATCAAGATCATGGCCTGCCACGACACGCTGGAATTCACCGACGACGAGCTGCATGCCGTCATCGACGAGGCGCATCGCAACCGCCTGCCGATCACCGCGCATGCCACCTACAACAATTGCATCAAGCGGGTCGCGGAATTCGGCATCGACTGTATCGAGCATGGCGGGTCTATGACCGACGAGACGATCGGCATCCTGCTTGACCGCAAGTTGCCGATTGTCACCACCTTTTCGGCACTGGTGATCCAGGCCAACGAAGAGATCGCACGCCGCTTCGGCATACCGGAATGGAAGATCGCCGAGCGCAAGCGCGCGGTCGCGGACAAGGCGCGTTTCGACGGGCTGGTGCGCGCCGCGAAAGCCGGCGTTCCCATCGTCTTCGGCACCGATGCAGGCAGCCCCGCCGTCGAACATGACCGCATCGTCCCCGAGCTGGGTTTCATGGTCGAGGTCGGCGTCTGCCCCGACAACATGGACGCCCTGCGCGCCATCACCGCCGTGGCCGCCGTGCTGAACGGTCTGGGGGAGGATCTTGGCACGCTGGAGGCCGGAAAACGCGCCGATCTGATCGTTGTCGACGGCCAGCCCGACCGGGATCTCGCGGCGCTGGAACGTGTCGGAATGACCTTTATCGACGGCAAGAGGATGTACTGATGACCGATCAATCGCTTTTGGCAAACCGTCTGGCGCCGCGCATCGTCGAAGAAGACGGCTCTTTTCGCACCCGAATGCTGGGCATCGCCGCCGACCTAAAGGACGTGATTGCGCTTGGCCGCGGCGACCCGGACTTTCACACACCACACCATGTCACCGAGGCCGCGAAGGCCGCGATCGATGACAACCAGCACCACTACACCGGGCCGACCGGCCTACCGCAGCTCAGGCAGGCGATCGCCGACACGCTCGCGGCGGACTATGGCCTTGGCTATTCCGCCGACGAAATCGTGGTGACCGCGGGCGTGCAGGAATCCATCATGCTGTGCATGCTGGGTCTCGTGCGGGACGGCGACGAAGTGCTGATCACCAGCCCCCGCTTCACCACCTACGACACTGGCCGTTCATCTGTGTGGCGGCGTCCCGGTGCCGGTGCCGACCCATGAAAAAGACGACTTTGCGCTGAACCCGGACGAGATCGAGGCCGGGATAACGGACCGGACGCGGATGTTCGTGCTGGTCTCGCCGAACAATCCGACCGGCGCGGTGACGCCGCCCGACGTGATCCGCAAGATTGCCGATCTCGCCGTGAAACATGACATCCTGATCGTGGCGGACGAGATCTATGCCAAGCTGATCTACCCCCCGCACGAGCATCTCTCGATTGCCACCCTGCCCGGCATGAAAGAGCGCACGATCACGCTGAACGGGTTTTCCAAGACCTATGCGATGACCGGTTGGCGCGTCGGCTACATGGCCGCCCCGGCGGATTTTGTCGCCAAGCTGACCGAGCCACGGCACACGCTTTCGATCAACACCTGCACCGTCAGCCAGTTCGCGGCGCTTGCGGCGCTGACCGGGCCGCAGGACGATATGCACAGCATGTACGAGGACTACTCGACCCGGCGCGCCTATCTGATGCAGACTCTGGACGAGATGGGGCTGAGCTTCGGCGCGCCCGGCGGTGCGTTCTATGTCTACACGAACATTTCCTCGACCGGCATGAAGGGCAAGCCCTTCTGCGAGGCACTCCTGCGGGAAACCGGTGTGATGGTCTTTCCCGGCGACATGTTCGGAGAGCCGGACAGCGACTTCATCCGCATTTCCTATCTTCAGCCGCTCGACCTCATCCGCGAAGCCATGCGGCGCATCGCGGGCTTTATCGAAACCCGCAAGAAAGGTGCCGCATGACCTCCAGACACAAGCCCGACCCCGCCGAGAAATTCGTCGGCATCCAGGTCAGCCCGATCAGCTTCATCGACGAGGGCGTCGAGACGGTGCTCGACACGCTCAAAGAGCGCGTGGGCGTGAACGTGCTGATGCTCGGCACCGTATCATGGCTGGGCCTCAAGACCGGACGCTCGATCAGCCACAAGCTCGACGGCTGGCCGGACCACGGGACGCCGGAGCCCTTCACCATGCAGGGCGGGGCCTATTTCAACCCGGACCCGCGCTACTACCAGAACACCCTGATCAAGGATTTCCGCGCCAAGGACGAAGAGATGCGGGGAATCGACATTCTCGACCTCGTCATCCCGGAGGCGAAGAAGCGGGGAATGCTGGTCTATCCCGAACTGATGGAACCCTTCTTCAAATACGCGGGCCATGGCTCGGTCAATTCCATCGACATCCCGAACCTCGCTCAGGTGATGGAGGTCGATGTGTTCGGGCGCCGCAAGGACGAACCCTCGACATCGAACCCCGACTACCGGACCTGGATGCATTCGATGATCGAGGACCAGGTCCGGCGCTACGACATCGACGGGCTGATGTGGTGCAACGAACGCAACTCGCCTCTCGATCAGCTCATACAGGGTCAGGCGCCAGGTGACTTTTCCGAAGCGTCCCGCGCCGAAGCCCTGCGCCGGGGGATCGACGTGGAGGCCTGCCGCCGCGGTCTTATCAAGATGTACGAGTTCATGCAGGCCGCCATCGCGGGCGAAGAGTTCGACGACGGTGCGTTCATCACCTTCCTGCGGGTCCTGATGGAAAACCCGGAAATCCTGATATGGGAACGCTTCTGGCTGGAGCGGAACAAGGATCTCGACCGCGAACTCTACGGGTTGGTGAAATGGTGCAAACCGTCGCTTCCCTTCGGGTTGAACGTCTGGAACCGTAACCACTTCAACCTGTTCCGCCGCGCCCAATGGCCATGGGCCGAGCAGACCATGTACGCGGACTGGGTCAAGCCGATCACCTACCAGCACCAGGCGGGCGAAATCTGGCACAAGGAGTTCGGCTTCTTCCATCAGACCATCCTGCGCGATTTCGACCCGGTCGCCGCTGCGGCGGTCCTGAGCAATATCCTGGGCCTGCGCGAAGCACCCTGGACCGGGTGATCCAGGAGGGCATGGACCCGGACAGCTATGTCTTTGGCCAATGCGCGGATGCACTGACCGGGGTGCATGGACGGGCGAAAGTCTACATGGGGCTTGGGATCGACGCACCGCGCGTGCGTGAGGATCAGGCGAAATGCACACCGGACATCGCCTACCGCTCTGTCATGGCTACCTATCGCGCGGGCGGGCACGGTGTCGTGCTGTCGCCGAACTACGCCTCGATGCATCTGACGAACCTTGACGGTGTGGCACAGGCGCTGACCGAGCTGGGGTTGAAATGACCCGGCTCGCCACGGTGATCAAGGGCGGAGAGGTGCTCTTGCCCGACGGGCTGCATCGCGTCGACCTGGGGTTGGCGAATGGCAAGGTGGCGGGGGTCTATGCCCCCGGCACCGCGCCGGACGCGGACGAGACCATCGACGCCACCGGGCAGGTCGCCCTGCCCGGTATTGTCGACATACACTTCCACGTACGCGCACCGGCCTATCCCGAGCGCGGCACCGTGCAGTCAGAGACCCGCGCCGCCGCCGCCGGCGGCGTGACCACCCTGTTCGAAATGCCAATCTCCAAGCCCTGCTGTTCGACCCCGAGGAATTCGACCGGCGCCGCAAGCATTTCGCGGAAAACGCGGTTGTCGATTTCGCCCTCTACGCCGCGCCGGGCGATCTTGCCCCGACCACCCGTGACCGGTTTCTGGAACAGGGGGCGGTCGCCTTCAAGATCTTCACCACACCCGCCCCGCCGGGCCGGGGCGACGAATTCGACGGGCTGGCCTTCCCGCATGAGGACGATCAGTATCGCGCCCTGTGCCTTCTGGCCGGGACCGGGCGTCCTTTGGTGGTTCATGCCGAAAGCGCCGACCTCCTGGGACATTTCGAGGCACAGGCGCGCGCGGAGCTCGATCCGGGCAGCGGCTATACCCACAACCGGGCACGACCCGCGGTCTGCGAAAGTGTCGCGGTCGCGAAACTGCTGGCGATGAACATCACCGCCCGGGCCGGGCTGCACATCGCCCATGTCACCAGCGCCGAAACCGTGGCCGTGCTGCGCGCCTTTGCCGGTACGTCGGACTTCACGGCAGAGACCTGTCCGCAATACCTCTTCGCGACCGAAAAGGATGTGGACCGTGCGGGCGTCTATGCAAAGGTCAACCCGCCCATCCGCACGCAGGCCGACCAGGAGGCCCTGTGGCAGGCGATTGCGGACGGGATCATCGACTACGTGACCACCGATCACGCGCCCTTCGCCCAAGCCGAGAAGCAGGCCGCCGAGGGGGACTTCTTTGCCGCCCCGCCGGGCTCGCCCGGGATCGAGACGATCCTGCCCGCGATGCTGGATGCCGTCGCGGCGGGGCGGATGGATCTGAAACGGGCGCATGACCTGATTTGCGCCAATGGCGCGCGGCGCTACGGGCTGTTCCCCGCGAAGGGCAGCCTTCTTCCCGGCGCGGATGCGGATGTCGCGCTGGTGGACCTGAAAGGCACGACAGAGGTGTCTCTCGGATCGCTCGTCAGCCACGCGCGCGACGTGGCCCACCTGTGGGAGGGGCGGCGCTTTCGGGGCAAGCTGCGGCGCACCCTTCTGGCGGGCCGCACGGTCTATGCCGACGGCACGGTCACAGGCAAACCGGGCGGCGGACAATTCGTCGTCCCGGGCTGAACAGGTCGCCGCGCGGGCCATATCCGGGCGGCGATACTCGACGAACTGCCAGATCCGCCCGACCGCCGGTCGGGCGGATCGGTGCGTGTCGGCACACTTCATGGGAGACAGCGAGATGCCATCACCTGCCGAGGTCATGCAGCCTGCCGACACAGCATCCTGGTCGGGCGGAATGCGCAACATTGCACGGGTCACCCGCCTGGCCCTGCGCCATCCCGGCGCGGTCGCGACGGCGGCGCTGGCGACCGCCCTCGCCGCGGCCATGCAACTGGCGATCCCGGTCCTGCTGGGGCGGGCCGTCGACCAGACCCAGTGGCCTGACCGGCGCGGGGAATGACGGCGCGGTCCGGGCCCTTGCGATCACTGCGGGTCTTGTGCTCGGGGCCTCGGTGCTGCGCGGGTTCTTTACCACCCTTCAGAATTACTTCAGCGAATATGTCGGGCACCAGACGGCCTATGCGCTGCGGCTGGCCTATTACGACCGCATCCAGAACCTCAGCTTCGAGTTCCACAATCGCATGCATTCGGGGGATCTGATCACCCTTGGGATGCTCGATCTGGAAGCGGTGCGGATGTTCTTCTCGACCGGGCTGATACGGCTGATCCTGCTGACGCTGCTTATCGGTCTTGGCGGCTATATGCTGTTATCCACGTCGCTGACACTCGGGCTTCTCGCGCTCAGCTTCGTGCCCTTCGTCGCCTGGCGGTCCTCGGTGACCCAGTTGCGCCTGCGGGGCACCTGGCTGGAGCTTCAGGACAGGCTGTCCGATCTCAGCCGGGTGATGGAGGAAAACCTCTCCTCGACGCGGGTCGTCCGGGCCTTCGGCGCCCAGCCCTACGAAATGGAAAAATACCATGCCGTCTCCGCGCGCGCCCTGACCCTTGCACATGACCGGGTGGGCATCAGGGTCCGCAACACGTCGGCGATGACCTTTTCCTTCCTGATCGCGATGGGGCTGGTCCTCTGGGTCGGGGGCGGAATGGTCCGGTCCGGCGAGATCACCGTCGGCACGCTGACCTCCTTCCTGACCTTCATGACGATCCTCCAGATGCCGGTGCGCCAGCTGGGAATGTTGGTGAACTCATTCGCGCGCACGGCAACCTGCGGCGAACGGCTGTTTGCGCTTCTGGATCTCGAGCCGGCGATCTCCAGCCGCACCGGCGCCCCCGATCTGAAGGTCGAACAGGGACGCCTGGTGGTCGAGGACCTCACCTACAGCTACCCGGACGCGGAAAGAACCTCGCTGGATGGCATCTCTTTCGAGGCGCGACGCGGCGAGACCATCGGTCTGATCGGGCCGCCGGGCAGCGGCAAGAGCACGCTCGCGCATCTGATCGCGCGCTACCACAATCCGGATCGGGGGCGAATCCTGATCGACGGACAGGACATCCGCGACGTGTCGCTTGGCTCGCTGCGCCGGGCGGTCGTGGTGACGCAGCAGGATTCCTTTCTCTTCACCACCTCCCTTGAGAACAACATCGCCTATGGCGACCCCCGGGCCACGCGCGAGGCGGTGCGGCGGGCCAGCGACCGTGCCGAACTCGACCAGTTCGTCGCCGGTCTGCCGGACGGCTATGAAACCGCGGTCGGTGAACGGGGCGTGTCGCTTTCCGGCGGGCAACGCCAGCGCATGAACATCGCACGGAGCCTGCTGCTGGATCCCGAGATCCTGGTGTTCGACGATTCCACCGCCGCAATCGACGCGGGCACCGAAGCCCGCATTCGCAAGGCCGTGACCGCCACGGCGGACGACAGGATCACCATCATCATTGCCCATCGCCTCAGCTCGCTGATGCACGCGGACCGCATTCTCGTGATGGAGGACGGGCGCATCGTCGAAACAGGCACCCATGCCGCGCTGCTGGCGCTTGGCGGACGCTACGCGGCGCTTCATGAATTGCAATTCGGTGCCGGGACGGCGCCAGAGACCGAGGCAGAGTGACCATGGCCGAAGAACTCGAAGTAGAACGCAATGACATCCGTGACGACGGTCGCCGCCCGCCCCGTGCGGTTGTCGGCTCCTTCCGCATCGAACGCGATCTGTTCGGCCGCGTCTTCGACCGCAGCACGGTCGCGCGGATCTGGGATTTCGTACGGCCCTACAGGCGTCAGGTCTGGGTGTCGGTCGCCGCCGTCCTCGCCTTCACCGGCACCCAGCTGGCCATTCCGCTGATTGCCCTTTATGCCATCGACACCGGGATGAGCGGCCAGCCCGGCACCGAAAACGCCCTGACCCACGCCATGATCGCCTTCCTCGTGGTGACGGCGATCAATTTCATCGCGAGCTACCTGCAGGAAAACACCGCCTAGCCGCGTCGCGGAAAACGTCCTGTTCGACCTGCGCACGGCGATGTTCGGTCATCTCCAGCGCGTCTCGCTGTCATTCCTCGACAAGACCGAGGTCGGGCGGCTGATGTCCCGGTTGCAGGGCGACGTGAACGCGATGCAGGAATTCCTGGAAACCTCCGTTCTGTCTGTGGGAGACCTCGCGCTTCTGGTGGGGATCGTGACAGCCATGCTCATGCTCGACTGGCAGCTTGGCTTGCTCACACTCAGCGTGCTGCCAGTGCTGTTCATCGTCCGCGTCGTTTGGCTGCCACGGGCGCGCGAGGCTTTTGTCGTCGCGCACGAGGCGAACTCGGCGACAAATGGCGCCCTTGCCGAGGCCATCCACGGCGTCAGGACGGTCCAGGCCAGCAACCGGCAGGCCGTCAACCTCACGCTTTATGACGACAAGGCCAGAGGCACGCTGAACGCCCATGCCCGCGCCTCGCGGATTGCGCAGGTCATGGTTCCGATCGTCGACAGCCTGACCGGATTTGCCATGGCCGTTGTCATCGTGCTGGGCGGGACGCTGGTGCTGGAACGCCATATCGAAGTCGGTGTGCTCGTGGCCTTCCTGTTCTATGTTCAGCGGTTCTTCGACCCGATCCGCTCTCTGACCTTGCAGTACTCTGTCATGCAACGCGCCATGGCCTCGGGCCAACGCCTGATCGAGGTGCTCGACGTCCCGCTGGCGATCACCGATACCGACGATGCGCGGGAACTGCCCGCGCCGCTGCGGGGTGACATCGAATTCCGGGAGGTGCATTTCGGCTACAACCCGGATCACCCGGTGCTCAAGGGGGTGAGCTTTCGAGTCCGGCCCGGCGAAACCGTCGCGCTGGTCGGCCCCACCGGGTCCGGCAAATCCAGCGCCATGGCACTGTTGAAACGGTTCTACGACGTTCAGGGCGGCGCGGTGATGATCGACGGCATGGATGTGCGTGACATAACGCAGGAATCGCTCGGGCGGGCGGTCGCCATGGTGCTGCAAGAGCCGGTGCTCTTCAGCGGTTCCGTCTACGAGAACATCCGCTACAACAAAAGCGATGCCACCCGCCAGGACATCGAGGCCGCCGCCCGCGCCGTGGGGGCGCATGGCTTCATCACGGCGATGGCGGAAGGCTACGACACGATGCTTGGCGAACGCGGCGGCTCTCTCTCGCTGGGCCAGAGGCAGCTGATCAGCTTTGCCCGCGCGCTTGTCGCCGATGCACCCATTCTGGTGCTGGACGAGGCCACCGCCTCGATCGACAGCCAGACCGAGCGCCAGATCCAGTCGGCGCTTGCCACGCTGCTTGCCGGGCGGACCGGGCTGGTGATCGCGCACCGGCTGGCCACCATCCGCAACGCCGACCGCATTGTCGTGCTGCGCGAGGGTCAGGTCCACGAGCAGGGCAATCACGACCAACTGGTGGCGCGGGGCGGTCTTTACGCCCGGCTCTACCGGATGAACTCCGGTTCCTTCGATGATCTGGACGATCTTCACACGACCTCCGCATCCTAGGCAGCGCCAAGCGCCATGCAAAAAGGCCGCGCGAACTGTTCGCGCGGCCTTCGCCTTTTCATTCCCTTTCAGCCCGCGTCAGCTGTTTTCCTTGAGCCTCGGGTCGAGGAAATCGCGCAGCCAGTCGCCGATGATATTGAAGGCGAGCACCGTGAAGACAATTGCCATCCCCGGGAAGACGGCCAGCCACCACTTGTTGGACAGCAGGTGATCCCGGCTTTCGGACAGCATCGACCCCCAGGTCGGCACGTCCGGCGGCACCCCCAGCCCAAGGAAGGACAGGGCCGCTTCCGACAGGATCACGCTGGCGACGTTGAAGGAGGCGATGACCGTCAGCGGCGCGATGATGTTCGGCAGGATGGTACGGAACAGGATCGACAGCGTACCGTCGCCCATCGCGCGCGCGGCCTCGACAAACTCCTTTTCCTTGAGGCTGAGCGTCTGGGCGCGCACGATCCGGGCATAGGTGATCCACTGCCCGATACCCAGCACGAGGATGATGTTTCCCAGTCCCGGCCCGAGCACGACCAGGAACATGATCGCAAGCAGGATGAAGGGAAAGGCCAGCTGGATATCCCCCAGACGCATGATGACGTCGTCGACCCAGCCCCCGAAGTAGCCCGAGACCAGGCCAAGCATCGTGCCCAGCGTCCCGCCGACCACGATGGCCGCGACCCCCACCAGCAGTGACACCCGCGCCCCGTAAAGCAGCCGCGACAGCACGTCCCGGCCCAGATGGTCGGACCCCAGCCAGTATGTGCCGCCGCGCGCGGCCTCGGCGCCCGGCTCCATCAGGCGCATGATGATGTTCTGCCGGTTCGGATCAAAGGGGGCCAGCCATGATCCGAAGATCGCCACGAATGTCACCACGAAGAGGATCAGCATTCCCACCAGCGCCCATCGGCTGGCCACGAGGCTGGCGAAGGCACGGCGCATTTCCCGCTGCCGGTGTGACACCCGGCGCGCCGGTGCCATCTTCATCCGTACCGTTGGTTCGACATTTGCCATGCTCGCCCCCTTCAGAGCTTCACGCGCGGATCAAGGCGCGAGTAGATAAGATCGACGATCAGGTTCAGCAGGATGAAGATCACCGCAAGCAGGATCACAGACGCCTGGACCACGGGAATGTCCCGCTGGTTGATCGCGTTGAAAACAAGGCGCCCGATGCCGGGATAGGAGAATACCGTCTCGACCACGACAACGCCGCCCAGCAGGAAACCGAACTCCAGCCCGATCATCGTGACCACCGGCAGCCAGGCATTGCGCAGGGCGTGATGCACGATCACCCGCCGCTCGGGGATGCCCTTGGAGCGGGCGGTGCGCACGTAGTCCTGCTGCAACACTTCGAGCATAGACGAGCGCACCAGCCGCGCGTTGCGCGCCAAAGTGTAGGAGCCCACGGCAACTGCCGGCATGACCATGTAGTAAAGGCTGCTCGGCAGGTTTCCGAAGGCGGTGGAAAAGTCGCCCTCCAACAGGGGCTTCAGGAATGGCACATGCCCCGAGATCGGGAACCAGCTGAGATACAGCCCCAGATACATGATCATCATGATCCCCATCCAGAAGTTGGGAATCGATTGCCCCAGCATGGCAAATGTCATGATGCCGCCATCAACCGGCTTGCCGCGCTTCAACGCCGAGTAGATGCCAAGCGGGATCGACAGGGCAATGGCCAGAACCAGCGAGAAGACGGTAAGCTCGATGGTCGCCGGCATGGCGGTCAGGACCACGTCCATCGCCGGCTGGCGATAGCTGAGCGATGTGCCGAAATCGCCGTGAAGCACATCCCACAGGAAGCTGAGGTATTGCACATACAGCGGTTTATCGAACCCCAGCGCCTCGCGCGCCCTTTGGATTTCCTCGGCACTGGCGGCCTCGGACACAAAGAGGTAGGTCGGATCGCCTCCGATTTGAAGCGAAACGAAGCTGATCAGTGTCACACCGATGATCACAATCACGCTCTGCCAGAGCCGTCGTATCAGGAAAGTCGACATCCGTTCCGCCCCTCAGATGTTGTCACAAGCCAGGCCGACATTGTCGCGCCACGCTTGCGTTTTCCGTTCACCGTACAGGCGCTCATTTCTCTCTCCCACAGTCACCCCCGTTGTTCATTGCCGCCTATCCCCGCGCTCCGGGTTCCGTGCTTCTTGACAAGAGAACTTATCCTGCACCAAGGTAGCCACCATATTGTCGACAGTAGACCAATGAAATCACGCAGGACCGACCGGCGTCAAGAAGCCAAATCAAAATTGGCACGCTGAACAGAGGCGGCGGACCCTAGAGATGCGGAACAGGGGAGAGAAATGACAGCATTGCAGAGCCTGACAATGGCGCAAGCGGCTGGCGCGTTGCGGGAAACAGCGCGATGATGCCGGAACCCGCGGACATCAGCCAAGACGCCACCACCGCGCAGACACCGCTTTTGCGCGTGCGCGATCTCCAGACGACCTTCAGGCTGGGAAAGGCGCTGTCGGTTCAGGCCATTGACGGCGTCAGTTTTGATCTCAATCCCGGCGAAACCGTCGCGATCGTCGGCGAGTCCGGGTCCGGAAAGTCGGTGACGAGCCTGTCGATCATGGGGCTGCTGCCCAAGGGCGTGGGCCAGATCACCGCAGGCAGCATAGAGCTTGCCGGGCGCGACATCACCCATCTGCCAGAGCGCGGGATGCGGAAGATCCGGGGCAAAGAGATCGGCATGATCTTCCAGGAACCGATGACAAGCCTCAATCCCGTCCACACCGTCGGGGCGCAGATCGCGGAAACGGTGATGGCGCATGAAAACCTGTCGAGGGCCAAGGCACGGGCGCGCGCCATCGACATGCTCGACCTCGTCGGCATCCCTGAACCCAAGCGCCGGGTGGACAACTTCCCGCACGAGATGTCAGGCGGCATGCGGCAGCGCGCGATGATCGCCATGGCCACTGGCCTGCGAACCGCGTGTCCTGATCGCGGACGAGCCCACCACCGCGCTTGATGTCACCATCCAGGCGCAGATGCTGGACCTGATGATGGATCTCCAGGACCGGATGGGGATGGGCATCATCTTCATCACCCACGATCTTGGCGTGGTGGCCGAAGTCGCGGATCGCGTGGTCGTGATGTACTGCGGTCAGGTCATCGAGACCGGCGATGTGCACACCATCTTCGGGCGCCCCCGGATGCCCTATACCGCCGGGCTCATGAACTCGATCCCAAAACTCGGCTCCTCGCTGAAAAATCAGAAACTCGAAGCGATTCCGGGAACCATCCCGCCGCTGACCAACACTCCAGCGGGCTGCCGTTTCCATCCGCGTTGCGGCTTTGCGACGGATCTCTGCCGGGAAACCGCCCCCTTTTGGAATCGGAAGCCGGCCACCTGGTGCGCTGCCTGCGCTGGCGCGAACTGGAACTTGAAGGAACGACCGACGCATGACCGAACCGCTGGTACAGGTCCAGGACCTCAGGAAATTCTTCGACATTCGCGGCGGCGTGCTTCAGCGCGTCGTGGCTCAGGTAAAGGCGGTCGACGGCGTCAGCTTCGACATCGGGCGCGGCAAGGTTGTCGGCCTCGTCGGCGAAAGCGGGTCGGGCAAGACAACCGTCGGGCGCACCTTGTTGCGTCTTGAACAGGCCACCTCCGGTGTCGTCCGGATGGACGGCGTCGACATCATGGCGCTGTCGCCCTCCGAACTGCGCGCCTATCGCAAACGGATGCAGATCATCTTTCAGGACCCCTACGCAAGCCTCAACCCACGCGAGAAGGTCCGCGAGATCCTCACCCATCCTCTGAAACTGCACAGGATCGGCAGCGCCTCGGAGCGTGACGACCGCGCCGAGATGCTGATGGACAAGGTCGGCCTGACCGCAGACCACCTCGACCGGTTCCCGCACGAGTTTTCCGGTGGGCAGCGCCAGCGAATCGGCATCGCCCGGTCGCTGGCCGTCGAACCGGATTTCATCGTGGCAGACGAACCCGTTTCAGCGCTGGACGTGTCCATTCAGGCCCAGGTGATCAACCTGCTGCAAGACCTGACACAGGAGTTCCAACTCACCATGCTCTTTATCGCGCATGACCTCGCGGTGGTGGAGCATTTCTGCGACGAGGTGATTGTCATGTATCTTGGCAAGGTGGTCGAAAAGGCCCCGGCTGCCGATCTCTATGCCCGCCCGAACCACCCCTATACCGAGGCGCTGATGTCCGCTGTGCCCCGCCCGATACCGGGCCGCCGTCGCGAACGGACATTGCTCAAGGGGGATATCCCCTCTCCGATCAACCCGCCCTCGGGTTGCGTGTTCCGCACGCGCTGCCCCATGGCAACCAGCGAATGCGCCGACGTGGTCCCCCCTGAAGGAGATCGCCCCCGGCCATCTGAGTGCCTGCATCCACAGGGGCTGACCCGCGCCTCCCCGCGCCACCGGTCGGACGCGCTTGACACCCGCCGTCAAAGAACACTTGACACCAACAAGGGATACTGGCCATTGTCCACCTACGCATTGTCGACAACGTACAGAATGCAGAGCGATAGGCGACAAGGTGTCGCCATGGAGCCACACCGTATTCAATCCGCGAGTCGACGATCTTCCGGTGGCCGGAACTTTCGACACGGCCCTTGCTATAAGGGGATCAAGCACCGTAGGCGGCCTTCTGGCCGCGTACCGGTCGCTTGCAACGCCAATGCCACGTCTGGCTGGAGGGCCACGAAATGACAGAGACGACTCCCTGAACGACGCCTCGACCGTGGGTGACATCGCCCCCATCGAAAACTCACCGTTGCGTGTGCTTGTCGCAAAACGCCTGCGGGACGCGATCGTGAATGGCCGCCTGAAGCCCGGCACCCCGCTTGTGGAAACGGCTCTGGCGCAGCAGATGAACGTATCGCGCGCGCCGATCCGCGAAGCCATTCAGATACTGGAAAACGACGGGCTGGTCGAAACCATCGCCTACAAGGGCAAGCGGGTGAAACCGCTGACGCCCCGCGAGGTTGAGGAAATCTACAGCCTGCGCGAAACCTTCGAGGTGATGGCCGCAAGGCGGATCATCGAGAAGAAAGCCCCTGTCACCAGCCTGCGGGATGCCTGCACATCCATGCAGAGAGCCGCCGATGCGGGCGACCGCGAGGCGCTGATCGCCGCGGACGAGGCATTTCACAGGTCGCTGATCAAGTCGTCGGACCACGATCTGCTGCTTGCCACCTGGGGCAACCTCTACCTGCGCATCCACCAGATCATGTCCCTGCGACGCAGCGACAAGCGCGATCTGACCGAAATCGCCGCCAACCACCCCCTATCGTCGACGCGCTGGAAGCCGGCGACGAAGAGCGCGCGGTCGAGTTGATCTCGATCCACACCCGAAATCTGGAAGACTTCAACCCGGAGCTGATTGCCGGCACCGGCTAGCATCCGGCCTGATGCGCAAAGGCAGACAGGCCGGTCAAACTCCCGACTAGAACAGAAATCAAAAGCCAAAGTCGGGCATCACATGACCAACAGGTGAAAGGATGACCACATGTCTGTCTTGAAACGTTTGCTTGCGACGGGAAGCGCAGGCCTTCTGGCGACCAGCGCCGCAATGGCGCAGACCAATGACGAAACCCTCGTCGTCGGCCTGAGCGCCGACATCACCACCATGGACCCCGCACAAATCTCCTCTCGGGACAATTCCAACGTCGCGCGCCACGTGTTCGGCACGCTGATGAGCATCAGCGCCGAGGGCGAAGAGATCCCGGACCTTGCGGAGTCGCGGGAAGTCACCGAGGACGGTCTTGGCTATATCTACACCCTGCGCGACGGGCTGACCTGCCATGACGGCGAGGCCTTGACCGCCGAAGACGCGGCTTATTCCTTCAACCGCGCCGGGGACCCCGAAAACGGCTTTACCGGCAACACGCCGGGCTTCGTCTTCTCGTCGATCAAGTTCGACAGCGCCGAGGCGCTGGACGATCTGCGCGTCCAGATCAACCTCAAGGAAAAGAACCCCATTGCCTTCGGCCTGATCGCCGAGGTCATGATCCACTGCAAGGACAGCTACGAGGCGATGAGCCACGATCAGGCGGCCACGAGCCCGATCGGGTCGGGGGCCTACAGCCTCGCCGAATGGTCGCCCGGCGCCTATATCGAGCTCGAGCGCGTCGACCCCGACATGGCCTTTGAAACCCTTCGCTGGCGGATCATCCCCGAGGCCTCGACCCGTGCCGCGGAACTGATGGCCGGGAATGTCGACATCATCACCAACCTCGCCCCCGACCAGATGGACGCGATCAATGCCCGCGAAGGCGCCGAGGTTGTCGCAATCCAGGGCACCCGGCGCATGTATGTCGGCTTCAACCTGTCCGACGAGATGGCGAAACAGCCCGGCGGCGATGCAATCCAGGACCCGATGGTCCGGCGCGCGCTGCAATACGCGGTGGACGTTCCGACGATTTGCCGCCAACTGCTCAACTTCGAATGCGAGCGGATGACCGGCCTCGTGAACCCGCCCAACGACAACAAGAGCCTCTCGCCCTATCCCTATGATCCCGACAAGGCAGAGGCCATGCTGGACGAGGCCGGCTGGCCCCGCGGCGAGGATGGCACGCGCTTCAAGATCCGCTTTCAGGCCGGACCGGGCCGCTACCTGAACGACGCCAGCGTTGTCCGGGTTATCGCTCAGTACCTTGGCGATGTGGGGCTGGACATCGAGCTTGACCTGATGGAATGGTCCTCGGTCTACATCCCGCTCATCCGCGAACGCAATGCCGGTCCGCTCTACTTCATCGGTTCGGGTGGCGCCCTGTGGAGCCCGCTCTACGATATGGCCGACCTGTCGTCGGTGGACGCCGGCACCAACTACACCCAGTGGGACGACCCCCGTTGGTTCGACCGCTGGACCGATGTCAACGTCGCCGAAACCGAGGAAGAGCAGCGCACCGTGATCGACGAGATGCTTCAGGTGTTCTACGACGATGGCCCCTGGCTGCACCTCTACTTCCAGCCGGATTTCTATGGCGTGAGCGACCGCCTCGACTGGAGCCCGCGCCCGGACGAGAAAGTCTATCTCTTCAATGCCAAGCTGAACTGACCCGCCGACAGCAACGCCGGGGCGGATTGCCCCGGCGTTGCCTCTTTCCGGCCCCCTCCGGCAATGCCCTTCACGACGGGCCACTCCGCTCGGCGGGCCTGCTGTCCTGCACGTAGGTCGTCAGGTTCTGACCCGCCGACGCGTTTCCGGAGACCTGTGCAAAGGCGGTCGTGCTGACAATCGCGTCCGGGGCAGGTCACCGTGAACGCTGCCCCGGGCCGGCTGGTCCCGTCAGACCATTCGCAAGAGCGCGTCGACGGCGATGGTCCGGTCCTCGAAAACCATCAGCGGATTCACGTCGAGTTCGATCAGGCTGTCGGCATGCGCCTCGGCAAACTGCGCAACCGCCATGATCGCGTCGATCAGCGCCTCGCGGTCGGCAGCCGCCTGACCGCGGTACCCATCGAGTAGTTTCGAGACCTTCAAAGCGGATATCGCCTCGGCCACGTCGCGACGGCTGACCGGGAACAGAAGCGATTGCGCATCCTGCAAGAGCTCAACCAGAATGCCCCCCGCCCCGATCACGAGCACCAGCCCGAACTGGGGGTCCCGGGTGATCCCGACGATGAGCTCGGCCAGAGGCTTCGGCTGCATGCGCTCCACAAGGAAGCGATCGGACAGCCCGGCCATGGCGTCGGCTGCCGAGGTCAGCGCTTCCGCATCTTCCAGGCCGAGGGCAACACCGCCAAGGTCGGACTTGTGGGTCATGTGACTGCCCGCCGCCTTCAGCACCACCGGATAGCCAATGTCCTCGGCGGCCGAAACCACATCGCCGCGCCCGACCAGGCGCCCCTCTGGCACGGGCAATCCGAAAGTGGCCAGCAATCGCTTGCTGGCGGCTTCATCGACGACCTTCGCGGCGTCACCGGCCAGCACCGGCACCGATTGCATCGGTTCGGCGCCACGCCCTGCGGCGGCCTGGCGCTGCAAACGGCCGATGGTGGCCGCCGCATCAAGCGCCGCGAGCGCCTCGTCGAACCCGAACATCGGGATCAGGCCCAGATCGACTGCCAGGCGGCTAACCTCCGGTGGCATGTTCTCGGGCAGTGACGAAGCCAGAAGCGAGACACCGGGCGCGGCTTTGTGTGCCTCGGCAAAAGCCATAATGGCCGCGGTCCAGTTTTCGGTCGCGCAGCGGTCCGAGCGCGGGAAGTCAAGCAGCATCAGGCGGGCGTCATAGCCTGAACGCAGGACTTCCGTGAAGGTCCTCGCCTGTGCCTCGCGCTTGCCCCAGTCAAACGTGTGATAGTCGAAGGGGTTCGAGACATGCACGAGCTCATGCGTGGTGGCCGAGATGCGCGCGTGGTCCTCCGGCGAGAACTCGGCGAAGTCCAGGTCACGGGATTCGGCCAGATCAGCGATCATCGACGCCTCGCCCCCGGACACGCTCATCGAGACGATGCGATTTCCCGCCAGCGGCCCCGACATCGACAGCAGCTTCAGAGTTTCAACGAAGACCGGAAGCGTGTCGACCCGCGCGATGCCATATCTTGCGAAAAGCGCATCGTAGAGCGAGTCGTCACCGGCAAGCGTCGAGGTGTGGCTTACCGCGATCTTCGCGCCCGCTTCCGACCGTCCGGTCTTCAGCGCCACGATGGGCACCCCCTTGGCAAGCGCGCGACTGGCCGCGGCAGCAAAGCGCGGCACATCCGGCAAGCCTTCGATAAGCAGACCGATGGCGGTCACCCGTTCATCATTCAGCATGGAATCGATAAACTCGGCGACACCGGACTGCGCCTGATTGCCAAGCGAAACCAGATACGAAAGCGGCAAGTGCCGCTTCTGCATCGTCATGTTCAATCCGATTGCGCCGCTTTGACTGAGAACCGCCACGCCGCTCTCGGACGGATCGGCCCCATGCTCGTCGGGCCAGAGCGCGACGCCATCCATGAAGTTCACGAAACCCAGGCAATTCGGGCCCTGGATCGGCATGTCACCGGCAGCCGCGACAAGCGCGTCCTGGCGCGCCTTGCCCTCGGCGCCCACCTCTGCAAAGCCCGAGGCGAAACACACCGCGCCGCCGACGCCCATGGCATTCAGCTTGCGCACGATGTCGATCGTTGCCGTGTGATTCACGCCAATGAACACGGCGTCGGGCACCCCGGGCAGATCGTCGAGACTGTCGAAGCATGGCACACCGGCCATCTCCGCACTGGAGGTGCTGATGGGCCAGATCTCTCCGGAAAAGCCCATCAACTTGCATTGGCGGACAACCTGCCCGCACCACCGGCCACCAATGACGGCAATCTGCCGCGTACCGTAGAAACCGATCGAGACGGGAGGTGTCAGCCATCTTCGTCACCGTGCTTCAAGCGGGCGCAGCAAGGCGCGGGAAATGATGTGTCGCTGAATTTCGCTGGTGCCGTCGTAGATACGCTCGACACGCGAATCCCGCCACATGCGCTCGAGCGGCAGATCGGTCATCAGACCCATGCCGCCGAAGATCTGCAGGGCTTCGTCAGTGACAAAGCCGACCATCTCGCTGGCATAGACCTTGGCCATGGCGAAGTCTTCGTCGCGCGCGATGCCCTGATCCTGTTTCCAGGCCGTGCGAAGCGTCAGCAGTTCGGCGGTTTCGATGCGGGTCTGCATGTCAGCCAGCTTGAAGCCGATACCCTGGAACTTGCCGATCGTCTGGCCGAACTGCTTGCGCGTCGCGGCATAGTCGAGGGCCAGCTCCATCGCGCGCTGCGCACGGCCAACGCTGGTTGTCGCGAGCCGCAGGCGCTCTGGGCCCAGCCAGTCACCGGCAACATCAAAACCCTTGTCCAACTCGCCCAGGATCTGCGACTTGTGCACGCGGCACTCGTCGAATTCGAGAATGCAGTTGTGATAGCCCCGGTGCGACACCGAATCGTAACCCTTGAGGATTTCGAAACCCGGCGTGCCGCGGTCGATCAGGAAGCAGGTAATGCGCTTCTTCTTCCCGCGCGCGGTGTCGTCTTCACCGGTTGCAGCGAACACGACAGCAAAATCGGCAATATCGGCATGGCTGATGAAGTGCTTCCGCCCGTTCAGAATGAAATCGTCGCCATCGGCTTTCGCCGTCGTTTTCATCGAACGGACATCCGAACCCGCTTCGGGCTCGGTCAGGCCAAAGCAGTCGATTTTCTCACCGGATATGGTCGGCAGAAGATAGGTCTCGCGCTGCTCGCCCACGCAGGCCTGCAGGATGTTGCTGGGGCGGTGGACGACGGATTGCAGACCCAGGTTGGCCCGCCCCAGTTCACGCTCCAGCAAGGCCAGCGTGACCGCATCGAGCCCGGCGCCGCCGACTTCGGCGGGCATGTTCGGAGCGTAGAACCCCATCTCGAGAGCACGCTTCTTGATCCGTGCGCGCACCTCGGGCGAAATCTGATCGGTTCGCTCGACTTGTTCCTCGTGCGGGTAGAGCTCCTCCTCGACGAACGTGCGCGCGCTTTTGACAAGCATTTCCTGTTCTTGGGTCAGGGCGAAATCCACGGCTCACTCCTAAAGTTTGTCTGTCCCATCCACCGAAATCCGGCTGGATGGCCTGTTCCTCAACTCACGGCGGCCACCTGCGGAGGGCCCGTGACAGCCTGAATTGTACCATTCAGTATAAAAAGAACTACTTCAAGATTTTTTAGTCCCCTGCGGGCAAATTTTAATGGAAAAAGGCGCCCTAGCCCTTTGCCATGGGGGTCACAGCCGGAAGATCTGCGGCGTTCAAGATGGCTTCGCGTCCGCCCAGAGCTTCAATGAGCGCATGTTGGTCCTCGAATGCCTGCGCACTCGCCAGATCAGGGTCCACGTGTCGGCGCATCTCCTCGGCGCAAGCCGCAACGATGTGCTGATGCTGCCCGCCGGGCACGAGGTCATGAATCTCGGTTGGGTCGGCTGCAAGATCGAAGAGCTGCGGCGCAAGACCCGCGTGATGCACGTATTTCCAGGATTTCCAGCGCAGCATTGTCGTCCCGGTGATCGAGCCGTAATCGTGATACCCCGAGATGACGCTGCGGTCGTCCGGCGCAACCAAGCCCGCCGCATCCTGCAGCGCCCGACCGGTTCGCGTCTCGTCCAGCGCAAGGCCCGCCGCACGCAGCGCCGTTGCATGGATATCCAGATGCGAACAGGTCGCTTCGGAGACAATCCCGGACGGAAACCCCGGACCGGCGGCAATCAGCGGCACGCGCACCGATCCTTCGTACATGTAGGATTTTGTCCAAAGCCCGAGATCACCCAGCATCTCGCCGTGGTCCGAGGTAAACAGAACGACGGTGTCGTCCAGCCTCCCGGCGGCTTCGAGACCGTCCAGCACCCGACCGACACATTCATCAAGAAAGCTGGTTAGGGCCATGTAATAGGTCCGAAGCTCGCGCACATGCGCCTCGTCCCGAAAGAACCGGGCGTAATGCAGATTCCCCTCCAGACCGGCGGTCGCCGGGTGGGCCTGCACGCTCGGGTGCTTGTCGGGCGGCGCAACATAGGTATCCGGCAGGGGCACCCGGTCAGGCGGATAGGCGTCTCGAAAACGTTCCGGCACGATCAGCGGGTGATGTGGCGTGACGAAGGACACAAACATCGACCAGGGGCCTTCATCGCCATGCGCGGCCAGCCATTCCCCGGCGCGTCGCGCCACGGCCTCGTCATGCCTTGTGTAGTCGGAATCGCCCCAGCCGACGCTGTCGACGAAATCCTCGATTCCGTCCATCTTCTTGGCGTCGGGGCGCAGCATCACGAACGGATAGCCTTTGCCGTCGATCACGTGGGTCGGCATGATCTCTTCAACGAAACCGTTGTCATCATCTTGCGAACGATAGTGCAGCTTGCCGACCGACACGGTCCGATAACCGGCATCGCGCAGGGCATGGTGCCAGCTGTCGGGAATCCCGGTGTAGGGCTGGGCGCTGCTCCAACACCGGGTCCGGTGCACGTCGAAACCCGTCGCTATCGATGCACGGGAAGACACGCAGATGGGCGAGGCGCAATAGCAGGTGCTGAACCGCGTTCCGCGCGCAGCGAGACGGTCAAGGTTCGGTGTGTCCACATGCGCGCTTGCGGCGCCCAATGCGTCCCAGCGCTGCTGGTCGGAACAGATGACGATGAAGTTCGGCTGGCTCATGACAGGATCCTCCTGCGATCTATACTTAAGAACTTATAAAAAAACTTTACAGTACAAAATAGATTCATAAGGTGCCAAAACGGTCGGGCAGACAAGAGTGTCTACCGAACCAGACGGAGGAGCCCCAGATGCCGTTCTCAAAGAAAATCACCCGCGAACCCGCACCGGCGAACCCGAACCGCCGCTCGGTCCTGAAAGGGGGCGCGGCCCTTGGAATGGCCACGTACCGCCGGGCTGTGGATGCCCGCCGCCGCTGCCGCTGCCGCCGAACCCGTGCGCGGCGGGCATGCGATCTTTGCAATCGGCAAGGCGAGCACCAGCGACAACCTCGATCCGCGGATCGTTCATGCCGATTTCATGACGATCACGCGCGTCACCCTGCATGACACGCTGTTCGAGATCACCTCGACGGGCGACATCATCCCCAGCATCGCCGAAAGCGCCGAAGCGAATGACGACGCCACTGTGTGGCGGGTTGCAATCAAGCCCGGCGTGACGTTCCACAACGGACAGGCCGTGACGGTCGAGGACGTGGTGAACTCGATCAACCTGCACATCGCCGAAGGCTCGATTTCGCACCTCAAAACGGTGATGAGCCATCTCGACCGCATTGAGGCCGACGGCAACACCGTGATCTTCCACCTGACCGAAGGCGATGCCGATTGGACGGCGAACCTTGCGGAATACGCGCTGTCGATCCTGCCCACCAAGGACGGTGCGTCGGATTGGCAATCGGGCATCGGCTGCGGCCCCTACCGCCTTGTCCAGCTGGAACCCGGCGTGCGCGTGCGGGTCGAGAAGTTCGAGAACGACCACCGCTCTGACCGCGGCTGGTTCGACAGCGTCGAGATGGTGGCCGTGAACGATGCCTCGGCGCGCGTGAACTCGATCATGTCGGGAGAGGCGCATGCCATTTCCGAGGTGTCGCCGATCGTTGCGAACCGTCTGGCCCGCGCACCGGGTGTCAACGTCCTGTCGCGCACCAGCCCCGGCTACTGCGCTTTCGACGCACAGATGACCATGTCGCCGATGGACGACCGGAACGTGCGCCTGGCGCTGAAGTACGCGATTGATCGCGAGGAGTTCGTCGAGAAGATCCTTGCGGGGCATGGCACGGTGGCGAACGACCAGCCGATCGGCCCGACGTACCGCTACCACGCGGAAATCGAACAGCACTCCTACGATCCGGACCGCGCCCGATTCCACCTGAAAGAAGCCGGGCTTGACGGTCTGAATATCAAGCTGTCGACCAGTGAGGCCGCTTTCGCAGGCGCCGTCGACGCCGCGCAGCTCTACAGCGAGTCGTCCCGTGCCGCCGGAATCAACATGTCTGCCTACCGCGAACCGGCTGACGGGTTCTGGACCAATGTATGGGGCAAGGTGCCGTTCTGCGCGAGTTTCTGGACCGGTCGCCCGACCGAAGCGCTGATCATCTCCCTGGCCTACGGCAGCGATGCCAGCTGGAACCTGTCGGGCTTCACAAGCGCCACGCTGGACAGGCTCGTTGCGCAGGCCCGGGCAGAGCAAGACGAAGCGAAGCGGGCCGAGCTGTTTGCCGAGGCGCAACGCCTTCTCAACAAGGACGGCCCCTCCGTCATGCCCGCCTTCTACAACGTGGTCGATGCGGTGTCCGACCAGATCGGCGTCACCGAAACCGATGTCTCGACCGCGCCGCTCGACAGCCGCTATGCGGTGAGCCGCTGGTGGTTCAAGTAAATCAGGCGGATCGGGGTCTTCCGCATAGACCCCGGTCGCCAACGCCAGATCTTTTGCACAATCCCATCAAAAAGATTGACTGTAGAGTATTATTTTTGATCTAATGGGTTTGCGGAAGCAGAATCAAAAGGTGGGCTCAATGCCATTTCTCTCCGAGAACAGGGTCGTCATCACCGCCGGAGCATCTGGTATCGGTCGGGCAATGGCCGAAGGGCTGGCGCGCGAAGGCGCAAAGGTCTGGGTAACAGACGTGGACGAGGCCGCGTTGGAAAGCTGCCCCGCCGCGTGGCGCAAAAGCCGCGTCGATGCCTCCGACGCGACCGCGATGGAGGCGTTGTTCGCCGAGATTCTGGATGTATGGGGCGGGCTTGATACGCTTTGCGCCAACGCCGGGATTTCCGGTCCCACCGCTGCCATTCAGGACGTGTCCCTCGACGACTGGCAGAAATGCCTGGCCGTGAACCTCGACGGGGCATTCCTGGCAGCGAAACATGCGGCGCCGATGATGATCCGTCAGAACAGCGGCAGCATCATCGTCACCTCGTCGACCGCCGGAATCGGCGCCCTTCCCCGCCGCGCACCCTATGTGACGGCCAAGTGGGGCATGATCGGGCTGGCGAAAACCCTGTCGATGGAGCTCGGCCCCCATGGCATCCGCGCCAACGCGATCTGCCCGGGCTCGGTGGACGGTCCGCGTATGGACGGGGTCATCCAACGTGAAGCCGCCGCGACCGGGCAAAGCGAACAGGCTGTCCGTGACAGCTACACCGGCTGTTCGGCAATGCGCAGCTTCGTCGCCCCGGAGGACATCGCGAACATCGCCGTTTTCCTCGCCTCCGACAGATCCCGCTTCGTTTCCGGGCAGGTCATCTCTGTCGACGGGTTCACGATCAAACTTGACGCATGACGAACGATTTCAACAACACCGCCCATCGCGCGACCTTCTGACCGGGAAGCAAGAAACGCCACTCTGCTGAGCACCACCCTCCGGTCGACCGGTGGATCAGTCATCCATTTCGGGTCCGGCCTCTGCACCGGCGCGTCGCCGGCCGATCACCCGACGTCCATACCCCATAGGCGTGCCACACGGCTGGGGGCAAAAGAATGCGAGCACGAAAATGCCAACGATATACACGATGATTGGACAACGCCTCCTGTTTGGAGTTGTCGCACTGTTTGTGATCTCGGTCTGTGTGTTTGGCGCAACCGAGCTGCTTCCGGGCGACCTCGCGCAAAGCATGTTGGGGCAATATGCAACCGAAGAGGCCCTGACCGCCCTGCGCGCCGAACTGGGCCTGGATCAGCCGGCAATCCTGCGCTATTGGCGCTGGCTTACGGGCGCACTTCAGGGCGATTTCGGCGTCTCCATGGCAAACGACCGACCGATCACCGACCTGATCGCCCTGCGTCTGCCCAACACCCTTTTCCTGGCGCTCTACGCCGCCTTCATCGCGGTTCCGCTGGCTCTGCTTCTGGGGGTCACTTCGGCGCTCTATCGCAATTCGGTGTTCGATCGGGCGGCGAACTCTGCCGCCCTGACCGCGATCTCGTTTCCCGAATTCTTCATTGCCTACGTGCTGATCTACCTGCTCGCGCAGACCGGTTACTTCCCATCGATGGCACGTGTCGAACCCTCGATGGAACTCGGCGAAAAGCTTTACCGCACCTTCCTGCCCGCCATCGCGCTCACCCTTGTCATCACCGCGCACATGATGAGGATGACGCGCGCGGCGATCATCAACCTTCTGGCCTCCCCCTATATCGAGATGGCGCGCCTCAAAGGCCTGTCGCCGACCCGCATCATCGTAAAGCACGCCCTGCCCAATGCCCTGGCGCCGATCATCACGGTAGTCGCGCTGAACCTGGCCTACCTGATCACCGGCGTCGTGGTTGTCGAGGCGGTCTTCGTCTACCCGGGCCTCGGCCAGCTGATGGTCGACAGCGTCTCCAAGCGTGACTTCCCCGTCGTTCAGGCCATCGCGTTGCTGTTTGCCGCCGCATACATCCTGCTGAACCTCTGTGCGGATGTGCTGTCCACCCTCTCCAATCCGCGCCTGCGGCATCGCCTTTAAAGGAGCGGTTTCGTGCAACTTCTAATGAACCTTCTCATAGTGACGGCCATCATCTCCGTCGCCTTCGCGCTCTCCTGGGGCGGTCGGGAAATCGTTGCCCGCGTCACCCGAGGCGAGTTCTCACGGATCGTGAAAGAAATCCCGCTGACCGCCGCATTCGGGATCATGGTGATCATGGTCTATTTCGTGGTGGCGCTGGCCGCCCCGCTGCTCGCGCCCTATGGCGAGACTTCCGTCGTCGGCCCCCAGTTCCTGCCCTGGAACGCCGAGCACCTGCTGGGCACCGACAGCCTGGGCCGCGACACCCTCAGCCGCCTTGTCTACGGCGCGCGCAACACTGTCGGGCTGGCACTTGCAACCACGCTTCTGGCGTTCCTGATCGGAACGATCCTCGGGCTGATCTCGGCCACAGCCGGATATACGCTCGACAGGCTGCTGTCGCTGGTCGTCGATATCGTGATGGCGATCCCGGCGCTGATCCTCTCCCTGGTGCTCCTGAGCATCTTCGGGACCTCGGTCCCCATGCTGATCCTCATCATTGCCGTCGTGGATTCCACCCGGGTCTATCGCCTCACCCGCTCCGTCGCGATGAATGTCGTCGTCATGGATTATATCGAGGCCGCGAAGCTGCGCGGCGAGGGCATGGGCAGGCTGATCTTTCGCGAGATACTGCCCAACATCACCGCTCCGCTGGTGGCTGAATTTGGACTGCGCTTCTGCTTCGTGTTTCTCACGATCTCGGCGCTGTCGTTCCCGGGCCTCGGCGTTCAGCCTCCGACCGCCGACTGGGGGTCGATGGTACGGGAATTCGCATCGCTCATCGCCTTCGGCGACGTGACGCCGCTGCTGCCTGCAGGTGCGATTGCTCTGCTTACAGTCGCCGTGAACTTCGTCGTGGATTGGATGCTGCATCGTTCCAGCGGCCTGAAGGATTAAAGTCATGACCGATACCGAAGCCGAAAACGACATCCTGCTCGAAATGAAGGACATCCGGATCGAGGGCCGTGCCAAAGGCATCTGGAACCCGATCATCAAAGGCATTGACCTGACGCTGCATCGCGGCGAGGTCCTTGGTCTGATCGGCGAAAGCGGGGCCGGAAAATCCACTCTCGGACTGGCCGCCATGGGCTACACTCGGGACGGGTGCCGGATTTCCGGCGGCTCTGTCACCTTTGTTGGACAAGAGCTGCGGGGCGCCAGCGAGCGCAGGCTGCGCCGCCTGCGCGGCAGCCGGATTGCCTATGTGGCGCAATCGGCGGCCGCCAGTTTCAACCCGGCGCATCGCCTGATCGATCAATATGTCGAAACCCCCGTGCAGCACGGCGTGCTCGATCGCAAGGTTGCCGAGGCCGATGCCATCGAGCTTTATCGCCAGATGCGCCTGCCGAACCCCGAAGACATTGGGTTTCGCTATCCGCATCAGGTATCCGGCGGCCAACTGCAGCGTGCAATGACTGCTATGGCAATGGCCTGTCGGCCCGATCTCATCATCTTCGACGAGCCGACGACGGCCCTGGATGTAACAACCCAGATCGAGGTGCTGGCCGCAATCCGCGACATCGTAAAAACCTACAACACCGCCGCCATCTACGTGACCCACGACCTTGCCGTGGTCGCGCAGATGGCCGACCGGATCAAGGTTCTGAAGAACGGCGAAGAGGTCGAGGAAGCCGATACGCGGACCATGATGTCCGATCCGAAGGCCGAATACACCAAGTCGCTCTGGGCGGTGCGCAGCTTTGCCCGCGCAAAGACCCCCGAGCCGGATCCCAAGGCACAGCCCGTGCTGTCGGTGCAATCGGTGCGCGCCGGATATGGCGCGGTCGACGTGCTGGAGGACGTGAGTTTCGACATTCACGAAGGCCAGACCGTCGCCATCGTGGGCGAAAGCGGCAGCGGCAAGTCGACCACCGCCCGCGTGATCACCGGCCTGCTGCCGGTGCGTTCGGGCCGGATCCTGTTCCGCGGCGAGGAACTGGCGCACAGCTACAAGAAACGCTCTCGCGGCGCGCTACGCCAGACCCAGATGATCTACCAGATGGCGGATACCGCGCTGAACCCGAAGCTCAGCCTGCGCGAACTGATAGGGCGACCCGCGCAGCTTTACCTGGGCCTGAGCGGCAAGGCGCTGGAAGAACGGGTCCGCAGCCTTCTCGACGTCATCGAGCTTGACCCGAACCAATACATAGACCGGCGCCCCTCGGAGCTTTCCGGAGGCCAGAAGCAACGTGTCGGCATTGCCCGCGCGCTCGCGACCGAACCCAGCTTCATCATCTGCGACGAGGTCACCTCGGCGCTGGACCAGGTGGTCGCCGAAGGCGTGCTGCGCCTGCTGGACCAACTCAAAACCGAATTCAACCTCGCCTACATGTTCATCACCCATGATCTCGCGACCGTGCGCGCGATCGCCGACGACGTGGTTGTCATGCAATCGGGCAAGGTCGTCGAACAGGGCCGGACCGAGGACATGTTCACTCCGCCGCACGACCCCTACACCGAGCTGCTTCTCTCATCGGTTCCCGAAATGGACCCGGAGTGGCTGACACGGCTTCTGGAGGCGCGACACTCCAAGGCATCAACCTGAATTGCATGGGCACGCAAGAAACCAAGTCAATGTTTGAGCAGATTGTCATTATCGGCGCCGGGCAGGCAGGCTATTCCGTTGCGGCGAAGCTTCGCGAACTGGGATTTAACAAAAGAATCATCATGATAGGAGAGGAGGACGCTCTCCCTTATCAACGCCCCCCGCTGTCCAAGGCGTATCTGACAGGGACGATGGAGCGTGAGCGCTTGTTTTTCCGTCCTGCTCAATTCTACGCAGACGAGAACATTGAAATGCGGCTTGGGCAGCGTGTCGAAGCGATCGACCGCGCGGCCAGGACAATCCGCCTCGGCACCGAAACGCTCTCATATGATGCGCTGGTCCTTGCGACCGGTGCGCGGCCCCGGCGTCTGCCGCAGCGGCTCTTGGGTGAAAAGGTTCACGTCCTGCGCGCCCTGAGCGATGTCGACCGGCTACGCCCCCAGATCTCGTCCGGGCCGCAGGGCGCTGATCGTTGGCGGGGGCTACATCGGTCTCGAACTGGCTGCCGTTGCCGCAAAGGCCAAGGTGTCTGTCACACTGGTCGAAGCGTCCGATCGTATTCTGCAGCGGGTCGCGGCCCGCGAGACCTCAGACTATTTCCGTGAGCTGCACAACGCCAACGGAGTCCGCATTCTCGAAGGCACGGACTTGCAGGCCCTCGCCGAAACACCTCGGGGGTTCACGGCCACCCTGTCCAACGACGAGAGCATTCCGGTCGATTTCGTGGTTGCGGGGATCGGTGTCGAGCCCAACGATATGTTGGCACGGGAATCCGGGATCGCCTGTAACGGCGGCATTCTGGTCAACGCGCATGGGCAGACCGACGACCCCGCCATATGGGCGGTTGGTGATTGCGCCAATCTGCCCCTTGGCGACCGTCGCCTGAGGATCGAAAGCGTTCAGAACGCGATCGATCACGGCGCTGCGGTGGCGGCGAACCTCCTCGGCGCGGCCAAACCCTACGTTCCCGAAGCATGGTTCTGGTCCGATCAGTACGACACCAAACTACAGATCGCCGGGCTCAACATTGGACATGACCGCGTCGTGGTCCGTACCGCACCGGGCGGCAAGGGCCGTTCACATTGGTATTTCAAGGGCAATACACTGCTGTCCGTCGACGCAATCAATGAACCGCGCAGCTACATGATCGGGAAACGGCTGATCCAGGCTGGGCAATCGCCCCGCCCCGCAGACATCGAGAACCTGGATATCGATCTCAAACGCGTGATGGAAACACTCACCTGAGGCGGGTGTTCCGCGACAGGGTGCTGAAGAAGTCGGACCTCGGCGCCGTTCCCGGACCAAGGCTCACCCGCTGCGGATCACTGGCGGCAACAGGCATGCGCCGTATCGACCCGGCGCATTCTGCTCGGGCCGAGGCGCCAATCCGAATGCCTCGGCAGCAACCGGACCGAAAAGACCGCAGACCGGGCGACGGGCTTTGCCTTCGGATCCAACGCCGCCCCGCTCCACGGCAATAGCTCGGCGCGTTGGGGGATCTTGTGGTTGCCGATGCGGGCCAAGATGCCACCTTGGCAGGCGGCTTCAATCGGGCGGTTGCACTGGAATGGAACGCCGCATCCGCGAAGACGGCATGGCGGCCCATGGCGCCCGCCCAACCTCATGGAATTAAACCATGAATCCTCAGGCGCCCTGCGTTCTGCAACACCGCCGTCATGCGCTCCAGAAAGTAGATACTTGATAGTTTTTTAATTGACCATCATGTATAAATCGGCATGTTGAGCCGATGACCGGCAGGTTGCGCAGCTCGAAACAGGGGGAGGCCTATGAAGCAGCAGAAAACGCACTGGCATGATCGCGTGACGGCGCAGCGCATTCCGACCGAGGCCTTCGTGGCAGGCCGACGGGCAACGCTGCAATCCGAAGATATCTACGAGATCTTCAACCCGGCGACGGGTAAGCCATTGGGCGCGGTCCCAATTCTCGGAGAGCAGGACGTGAACTCCGCTGTATCGGCGGCGCGGGCTGCGTTCGACAGCGGTGTCTGGTCGCAAAGCGCGCCAGCCGAGCGCAAGGCCGTTCTTCTTCGGCTGGCGGCTTTGCTAGAGGACCATGCCGAAGAACTGGCCCTGCTTGAAAGCCTCAATACCGGCAAGCCGATCTCCGATGCCCTGGCAGTCGATATTCCTTCTGCCGTTTCCGCGATCGCCTGGTACGGCGAGGCTGTCGACAAGATCTACGATGATGTCGCGCCCACCGCGAATGATGTCATGGCCTTCATCACCCGCGAGCCGATTGGCGTGGTCGCGGCAGTCGTGCCGTGGAACTTCCCTTTGCTCATGGCGTGCTGGAAAGTCGCGCCGGCGCTTGCCGCCGGCAACTCGGTCCTGCTCAAACCTGCAGAGCTTACGCCGCTAACGGCCATTCGCCTGGCCGAACTGGCGCAGGAGGCAGGCATCCCCGACGGCGTGTTCAACGTGGTCACGGGAACCGGGCCGGTGACGGGCCGGGCGCTTGGGCTGCATATGGATGTGGACGCGATCACCTTCACCGGGTCGACGGCGATCGGGAAGCAGTTCATGGCCTATTCATCGCAATCCAATTTGAAGCGGGTGTCGCTGGAATGTGGCGGCAAGAGCCCGAACATCGTGATGGCCGACTGCCGCGATCTGGATGAGGCGGCCTTGGCGGCGGCCTTCGGCATCTTCTTCAATCAAGGTGAGGTCTGCTGTGCGGGGTCGCGCCTTCTGGTGCAGGATAGTATCAAAGACGCCTTCCTGGAGAAGCTGATCACGCAGGCGGCAGAATTCGTCGCAGGCGATCCGCTTGACCCGGACACCACGCTTGGCGCGCTGATCAGCCAGCCGCACATGGCCAAGGTGCAAAGCCTGATCGCCTCGGCACATGACGAGGGGGCAAACCTGCTGTGCGGCGGAGAACAGGTGCGCGCAGAAAGCGGCGGCTTCTTCCTGGAACCCACCGTGTTCGACGGCGTGTCGCAGGACATGACCATCGGGCGGGAGGAGATCTTCGGTCCGGTCCTCTCGGTGATGGATTTCGCCACGCCCGACGAGGCCGTGCAGATCGCGAACAACTCGATCTACGGGCTGGGTGCGGGCCTATGGACCTCGAACATCGACACCGCACTGACGATGTCGAAACGCATCAAGGCAGGCACCGTCTGGGTGAACAACTACGACGAAAGCGACATCACCGTGCCCTTCGGGGGCTACAAGCAATCCGGCATCGGGCGCGACAAGTCGCTACAGGCGCTGAGCTTTTTCCAGGAGACGAAGACGACTTGGATCTCGTCTTCGGGGATAATCGGCATTGATCAGGGCAAGGCGGACCCGGTGTGCGCCATGCCGCTATCAGGGAAGGAGTGAGCCGTGCTTTCGGTTCTGACACTGGCAGGTCTCTTGTTCGCAGCCTTGTCTCTGCTGCTGACATTGCGGCGCGTGCGGCTGTGGCGCAAAGGCGCCGCGACCCCGGTGGCCTGGCGGGGGCTGTTGCGTGTCCCGCGCCGTTACTTCGTCGACGTACACCACAAGGTCCAGAGGCGCGCGGGCGCGGCGCGGATGCATGTTTCGGCGGCTGGAGGGCTGGTCGGGCTGATGTTTGTCCTGATCGTGACCGTCCTGCTGCAGAGCGATGCGCAGATACTCCGATGGGCGCTGCGCGTTCTGGCCGTCTTGGTGCTTGTGGGCGTGGGGCTCGACCTCATGCGCCGCCGCCCGGGCCGGATGCCAGCGCTGTCGCGCGGCCCCCGGACAGGGTTCCCGCTGTGGCTGGGGCTCGTGGCTCTGGGCCTGCTTGCCGCGAGTTTCCTGCCCGTGCTTCCGTCGCAGGTCCAGCCAAGCCCGGCCTCGTGGCCGGTGGCGCATCAGCTTGTCACGCTTCTGCTCGTGGTCGGCCTGGCGGGGCTGTTCAGCCTTCCCGGACTTTCGGGGCCGTTCAAGCATGCCTTCGCCGGGCTTGCAAACCTTGGGTTCCATCCGCGTCCCGCCCGTTTTGGCGATAGCGCTGGCGCTGGCGCGTCCGCGCTGGCCACCCCGGCGCCCGATGCACCTTTGTTCGGAACCGGAACGCTGGCCCAGATGCCCTGGACGCGGCTATTGTCGTTTGATGCCTGCGTGGAATGCGGCATCGCTGCCGGAGGTCTGCCCGGCCTTTGCCGCCGGCCAGCCCCTGAACCCCAAGGCTCTGGTCCAAGATCTGGCCCGCGCCAATTCGGGCGAAGCGCCGGGACGTGGCTACGCCGGAGCGGGCCATCCCGGTCGGGATCCGGTGCAGGGTCTGCCCCAGACCGAAGCGCCGGTGATCGGCGGGCTGATCGCGCCCGAAACACTGTGGTCCTGCACGACCTGCCGGGCCTGCGTCGAGGCCTGCCCGATGTTCATCGAACATGTGGACACGATCATCGACCTGCGCCGCTTCGAGGCCGTCGAAACGGGCGATGTGCCGAAAGGCGCTCAGACCGTGCTGCAGAACCTGCGCGATTTCGACAGCCCGACGGGGCGCAGCCTCCCTTGCGCGACTGGTGGGCCAATGGCCTCGGCGTGCCGAAGATGTCGGAGGTTCAGGCGACCGACGTCTTGCTTTGGTGCGGGGATCTCATCCACGACGACCGCGCGCGCGCGACACTCACGGGGCTCGTCACGCTGTTGCGGGCAGCCAAGGTCGATTTCGCGGTGCTGGGCGCCGAGGAGACGGACACCGGCGATCTGGCGCGCCGCCTTGGCGACGAGGTGACGTTCCAGCGCCTCGCCCGTGGCAATATCGAGACCCTGAGAGGCTACACGTTCAACCGGATCGTCACGCCGGACCCGCATGTGATGCACTGTCTGCGCAACGAGTATCCGGCGCTCGGGGGAGATTACGAGGTTCTTCACCACAGCGCCTACTTGCTCGAGCTGGTGGAAACCGGCGCCCTGCGCCTGAACCCCGGGGCCGCGCGGCGCGTCACCTATCATGACCCCTGTTATCTTGCGCGCTACAATTCCGAGACCGAGGCGCCGCGCCAATTGTTGCGAGCCCCGGGGGCCGACGTCCTGGAAATGGAGCACCACGGTCGGAACACCCGCTGTTGCGGAGGTGGCGGCGGTGCGCCGGTGTCGGATATTCCGGGCGAACGCCGGGTCGCCGACATGCGGTTTGAAGACGCCAACCAGACGGGGGCGGATACCGTGGTGGTGGGCTGCCCGAATTGCATGTCGATGCTGTCGGGCGCCGCCGGCGGGGCCGACCGGGTGGCCGATCTGGTCGAGCTTCTGCTCGACGCCTGCGAGGTGTGACATGAACGAGATACAGCACCAGCCGCGCAAGCGCATCGACCGGCTGAACAATGGTCTGACCCACCGCCATCGAGCCGAAAGGCCGCAAGACCAGACCGCCTCGGGTCCGGCGCTTGGGGTGGATGCGCCGGTTTTCGCGCTGGTCGTTTTGTCGCCCGAAGGCGCGGCCCCGAACTATGCCGAGAGTTCCGTGCTCGGGGCCGCCAAACGCCTTCAGATGTACCACGCGCCGGAGCAGGCGGTTGCGGTTTTGGTCTTCGGACAAGGCCCTGTCGATCCCGCCGCATTTCAGGCCCGGGGGCTGATCTGGTGCTTGAAGCGCAGATGCCGGGTGCCGACCCGCTGCTGGCGCGCAGCGCCGAGCTTGCGCTGGCCCAGATCGACGCGCTTGCGCCCGCACATGTGCTGATCGACCACCGGGCCGGTGCCGCACGGGCGCTGACCTTGACTGTTGCGGCGGGGCTCGGGGCGCCCGTGGCGCTGGCGGTCCGGCATCTCGATATCGCGACGATCACCACCCAATCCCAGACCGCCCGACCCGGGCAGGTGCTGGAGCAGGCGGCGACGCGCCTGATCGAGCTTCAAGACGGCAGCAGTGAGCCTTGGGTGGGCCCGTGCCGGGAAGCGCGCTGCAGATCTGTCTTTGCCCCCGGGGGCAACGCGACCCTGTGCAGATCGACGACCTTGGCCAGCTCGCGGGCGGCACGACCGCCCTTCGGCTCGACGAGGCCGAGTTCATTGTCAGCGGCGGTGCGGGGATCAACGATTGGGCCCTGTTTCGCGACACGGTTGCGGCGCTGGGGGCGGCGCCCGGGGCCAGCCGGGTTGCCGTCGATGCCGGGCATGCGCCGCGCGAAACGCAGGTGGGGTCAAGCGGCGCGATCGTTCAGGCCAAGTGCTACCTCGCCCTCGGGATCTCGGGCGCGCCCCAGCATCTGGAGGGAATCGCGAGATGCGATCAGGTGATCGCGGTCAACACGGACCCGAACTGCGCCATGATGAGGCGCGCCGATCTGGCCATCGAGGGCGATGCGCAGGCGGTGATGCGGGCGCTTGTGGACATGCTCGCTGAAGACAGGGGAGGCAGCAATGTCGCGTAGTATCGGACGTTCCGTCGCGGTGTGCCTCGGAACCGGTCTGGAGGTTGGCAGCGGGCGATTTGCGATGGCACCGATGGAGGCGCGGGCGGTCGAGCTGGCGCTGTCGCTGTCCGAAGAGCCCCGGGCACTTCACGTCTCCTGCGGCCCGCCCGATGACGCATTGCGCCCCTATTTCGGGATGGGCCTGAAGCGGATCGAGCGCGTGCCGCAGCCTTCGACGGCCCCGCGGGGGGCGATCCGGCGGCGGCTCTGGCGCGGGTCTTCGCGGGCGCCGTGCCCGACGCAATTCTCATGGGCATGCAGGCCGCGGCGCCGCTTGGCATGGGGTTGGTGCCCTACCAGCTGGCGCGGCTTCTGGGCCTGCCGGTCGTGGCGGATGTGACCGCCATCCTGCCCGACGGCGAGGCCATGTGCCTGCACGTGGCTCAACCCTGGGGGAAACGTAAGGTTTTGCGGGTGTCGGGGCCCTTCGTGGCCACCATTGGCCAAGCCGGGCCGGAGCCGCGCGGCTACAGCCACCGGGCGGCACTGGCGGGGCGGATCGTCGACGCGGACACGACCGCACCGGCGGCTCTGGACCTGCGCCCTGCGCGACCCGTCCCGGGGCGGCGTCTCAAACCGTTGAACGAGGACGTGGAACTGAGGCTTGCGCGTGCACATGGCGCCAATGCCTCGGCACGGGCCAGACGGCAGATCCGGCCGGACACTGCCGGACAGGGGGCGCTGGAGGTTAGGGCCGCGCTTCTGAAAGCCGGGCTCTGGCCTGACGGAGACCAGGGCTAGCGACGACCTCGGCCAGGAGGTCGGAATTAAAGATTGACCCACGGGTACGTCTTGCATACTTATGCGTATAAATATGCCGGACTCGGTCAAGGAACGTCCCTGGCAGGTTCGAAGTGAAAAAGGATCTCCTCTCATGAAAAGCTCGCCTTCCTTCTGGGTCACCTCGGTCAGCGGCGTAACCTCGGACGATATCATCATCCGAGGCTACCCCATGCAGGAGCTTGTCGGCACGGTGCCATTCACCGCCATCGCCTATCTTCTGGTGCGCGGCGATCTGCCCACGCCCGGACAAGCGCGGATGATGGATGTTCTGTGCTGCTCGATCCTTGACTACGGGCTGCAGAAGTCGGGCACGCTGGCCGCGCGCAGCATTGTCTCGGTCAACCCGCGCATGTCGGCGGGGCTGAGCGCCGCGATGCTTGGTGCCGGTGAATTCGCCGTGTCTCCCGAGCCGACCGGGCGCTTCATCGAGGAAAGCTACGCCGCCTTCAAGGCTTCGGGCGAAAGCATCGAGACTTTCGCTGCGCAATATGTCGATGCGCTGCGGGCCGCAAAGAAGCGGGTGCCCGGCTTTGGGCATCCGGTGTTCCGGGGCGTCGATCCGCGCGCCGAGAAGCTCAAGACCATCGCGATCGAGGCCGGCATCTGGGGCGAGAAGAACGAATGGTACGAGGCCGTTCACCGGGCCTTCCAGAAGGCCGCGAACAAACCCGATTTCGTGATGAACGACGTCGGCATGCTGGCCGGCATCATGGCGCAGATGGGCTTTACCCCCGCCGAGATGGAAGGCCTTGCACTGATGTCGACGATGCCGGGCCTGATCGCGCATGTCTCCGAAGAAATCCAGAGCGGTGCAATCAACCGCCTCGTGGCTGCCGAGAACACCGAATGCCAAGTGGAAAAGCGTGATCTGAAAACAGATCTGGCTGCTGCTGGCTGGGCCTGAGCGGGCGACCCCGCTCGACCGTTTCATTCATCATAGCAAGGGAGTGCAAGCCTTGAAGGTACTCGTGCCTGTCAAGCGCGTGATCGACTACAACGTGAAAGCCCGCGTGAACGCGGACGGCAGCGGCGTTGATCTTGCGAATGTGAAAATGTCGATGAACCCGTTCGACGAGATCGCGGTGGAAGAGGCGATCCGTCTGAAGGAAACGGGCAAGGCGGAAGAGGTTGTCGTCGTATCGATCGGCGTCAAACAAGCCCAGGAAACGCTCCGCACCGCGCTGGCGATGGGGGCCGACCGGGCGATCCTCGTGGTGGCTGCCGATGACGTGCATACCGACATCGAGCCGCTCGCCGTTGCAAAGCTGCTGAAAGCCATTGTCGAGGAAGAGGCCCCGGGTCTGGTGATCGCCGGCAAGCAAGCGATCGACAACGACATGAACGCCACCGGCCAGATGCTGGCCGCGCTTCTGGGCTGGGGTCAGGCGACCTTCGCCAGCGAAATCGCGATCGAGGAGGGCGCCGCCACGGTGACCCGTGAGGTCGACGGCGGCCTGCAGACCATCGAGGTCAGGCTGCCCGCCATCGTGACCGCCGACCTGCGCCTGAACGAGCCGCGCTACGCCTCGTTGCCGAACATCATGAAGGCGAAGAAAAAGCCCCTCGATGAAAAGACGGCCGCCGACTACGGCGTCGATGTCTCGCCGCGCCTCAGGATCGTGAAAACAACCGAACCGGTCGCACGTACGGCTGGCGTCAAGGTTGCCGATGTCGCTGAACTTGTTGCGAAACTCAAGGAAGTGGGAGCGATCTGATGGCAGTTCTTCTTCTCGCCGAAGTCAACGCGGGCGAACTGGCGCTGGACGCCACCGCGAAGGCCGTGACCGCCGCGAAGGCGCTGGGTGACGTGACGGTGCTTTGCGCCGGGGCCTCGGCCTCTGCCGCCGGGAACGCGCGTCGCCGGGATCGACGGTGTCGCCAAGGTTCTGATCGCCGAGGATGCGGTGCTGGGTCACCGCCTTGCCGAGCCCACCGCCGACCTCATCGTCTCTCTGGCGGGTGATTATTCGCACATCGTGGCGCCCGCCACGACCGATGCAAAGAACATCCTGCCGCGCGTGGCGGCGCTGCTCGACGTGATGATCCTGCCGGACGTCACGGGCGTGGTGGATGCGGATACATTCGAGCGCCCGGTCTATGCCGGCAACGCCGTCCAGACCGTGAAATCCTCGGATGCGAAGAAGGTGCTCACCGTGCGCACCTCGACCTTCGAGGCCGCCGGTGACGGCGGGACGGCCACGGTGGAAACCGTCGCGGCCCCCGGTGGCACGGGCTTGACGGCCTGGGTCGAGGACAAGCTGGCGGCAAGCGATCGCCCCGAGCTGACCGCGATCGGCATCGTGGTGTCGGGCGGTCGTGGCGTCGGATCGCAAGACGACTTCGCCCTGATCGAAACACTGGCGGACAAACTGGGCGCCGCCGTTGGTGCCTCGCGCGCCGCGGTCGATCTGGGCTACGCCCCGAACGATTGGCAGATCGGCCAGACCGGCAAGGTCGTCGCGCCTGACCTGTACGTGGCCGTGGGCATCTCCGGCGCGATCCAGCATCTCGCGGGGATGAAGGATCTGAAGATCATCGTCGCCATCAACAAGGACGAAGAGGCCCCGATCTTCCAGATCGCCGACTTCGGCCTTGTGGCAGACCTTTTCGAAGTCGTTCCTGAGCTGACAGAGAAGGTATCGGCATGACCAATACACAACCGCGCAAAATGTGGTCGGGCGAAGTGAAACCCGAGTGGATTGATTACAACGGACACATGACCGAGTTTCGCTATCTCGAGGTCTTCGGGGACCTCCTCCGACTCGCTTTACAAGGAAATCGGCGTCGATCCGGAACAGGCCGTCCTTGGCGCGTTCTTCACCCTGGAAAGCCATGTGCGCCACGTTGCCGAATGCCACCTCGGGACCAAGCTTCACACCACCACGGAACTGCTTGGATACGATGAGAAACGTGTTCATCTTTTCCATCGCCTCTACGACGACAACGATCGGCTGCTGGCGACAGGCGAGCATCTGGCGATCCACGTGGCGCATGGGAAGGCAGGCCCTGCCTCGGACGATATGCAGGCGAGGATCGCCGCGTTCTTCGAAGCGCAAGAAGACTGGCCCCTGGAAAATCGGATTGGCAGTGTCCTCGCGAAACCACTCAAGGTGTCGCGGATCACATGACGATCCATCTACATCCGCGCGATTACGACTGACCCGCTCGATACGTCTTGCCGCGCACTTTCGTTCGGCGGCCATGTATCGACCGGCGAAATCTGGGCGGGTGAAGCCGTTGATCTGATGCCTCGTCAGGCCTGCGCATGGGCAAGCGCCTGACGAGGGCGCATCCTTGCCGCCATCTCGCACCCCGCCCGGGGTGGCGGCTTCGGCCCGGCTGTCGCATTCGTCTTGCCACCGCCAGCGCGGACACTGCCGGTGCGGGTCATCGGCGGCGGCGAGCGCAGAGGCGTCAGTTTCCCAAAAGCGTCCGCCACCCTGCGCCTGTGATCCGCGCACCGCCGGGCAGGCATGCAGGTGCCCGTTGCCCGGTCTCGCCCCCAGAGAGGGCGGGCAGAGGCGACCCGCGCACAGCCCGCCAGGGCGATCCACCGAAATCCGGGCTTGAACATCACGGGCGTTACAAGATAACGTATTTGATACGTTATAACAAACTGACGCCGGATATGGCGGTGGCCCATCATCCCTGCCCCGCTCGCCTGACCCGCCCCGGTCGGAACACGGGAGGCCCCGCCATGCTCGATGCCGCTGTACCCGGCGCCCGCCTCGCTGGCCGCGACGCCGCGTCGCAACGCCCCCGGACCGCCCGCATCGCCGGAGTGACCCCTGTGGCCCGCGCAGAGACGGGGGCCTGCTGATGGCGCGCCGCTCCAACCCGGGCGCGACCGGCCTTGACCGGCGGGCACGCGCGGGCGACCCGATGGGCGCCTTCGATGCCCTGCCCGCCCCCTGCGGCGCTGGCTGGCCGAGGCCGCGCTGCCCTGGTCACCCGCCTCCTGCCGCCGCATCTGGGCCAGGGCCCGGGCGGAAGGCGCAAGCCCCGAGGACATCCTCGAACGGCTGGACCGGGCCGAGCGGACAACCCTGTCCCGCGACCGGCAGGCGAGGCGCCTCCCGAACGCCCTGTCCCTGAACGACACGCCTGCCCGGCTGCGACGGTGATGGGCGCGCCCCGATCCTCCCCCAGTGGGAAAACCGGGCCGCGCGCCCAAGGGGCGTTGCAATGCCCCCTTCGACTCTTCATCAATCGACCCCGAAAGGACGCCTCATGAAACCGACCCTTCTGGCCCTGACCGCCGCAACGCTCGCCCTGCCCGCCGCCGCGCAGGACACGCGCGGGATGGGCGCCCATGTCCACGGCGTCTCGACCGTGGAGATCGCCATCGAACACGGCACGGTCGGGATCGATCTGCTGTCGCCCGGCATGGACATCGTCGGCTTCGAATACGCGGCCAGTTCGGCAGAGGACAAGGATGCGGTCGAGGCCGCCCTCCGCGCCCTGCTGGTGCCCGAGACCGTCGTGACCCTGCCCGAGGCCGCCGGGTGCCGCCTGACAGAGGTCTTGGCGCATCTGCATACGGGCGATCATGATCACGACGCGGCGGATGACCACGCCGAGGACCACGACCACGACCACGACCACGACCACGACCACGACCACGACCACGACCACGACCACGACCACGACCACGACCACGACCACGACCACGACCACGACCACGACCACGCGGAACATGACCACGATCACGGGGACAAGGCGCAGCACAGCGAATTCCACGTCAGCTACGCCTTCGCCTGCGAGGACGAAGACGCGCTGACCGCCATCGCCTTCCCCTTCTTCGACAGCTTCGCGGGTGCTCAGAAGATCGCGGCGCACTACGTCACCGAGGCCGGTGCCGGGCAGGCCGACCTCGGGCGCGACGCGCCGACCCTGACGCTAAAATGACGGTGACGGACCCGGCCCTGACCCTGAGCGATGTCCGCTTCCGCTGGCCGGGGCCGGGGTCCTTCGGGCTGTCGGTGCCGGAGTTCCGCATGGCGCAGGGCGAAAGCCTGCTGCTGCTGGGCGAAAGCGGGTCGGGCAAGTCGACCCTGCTGTCGCTGATCTGCGGCATCGTCACCGCGGACAGCGGGCGGGTGGCGGTCGGCGGCACCGACCTCTCTGCCCTGCGCGCCGGGGCGCGGGACCGGTTCCGGGCCGAAGGGATCGGCGTGATCTTCCAGCAGTTCAACCTGCTGCCCTATGCCAGCGTGGCGGACAATATCCTGCTGCCGCTGCGCTTTGCCCCGGCCCGGCGCAGGCGCGCGGCGCCGGACGAGGCCGCCAGCCTCTGTGCGGCGCTCGGCCTGCCCGAGGGGATCACCGGCACCAACGCCGGGCGCCTGTCGGTCGGGCAGCAGCAGCGGGTCGCCGTGGCCCGCGCGCTGATCGGCCAGCCGCCGCTGATCGTCGCGGACGAGCCGACCTCGGCGCTGGATGCGGCGACGCAGGACAGCTTTCTCGGCCTGCTCTTCGACCGCATCGCCGCGACCGGCTCTTCGCTGCTCATGGTCAGCCACGACGAACGGCTGGGGGCGCGCTTCGACCGGGTGCTGCGCCTGACCGACATCGCGCAGACGGAAAGGCGGGCGGCATGATCCTGCGTCTCGCCTTTGGCTCTCTGATGGCGCGGGCGCTGACCATCGGCATGACGGTGCTGGCCATCGCGCTTTCGGTGGCGCTGTTCCTTGGCGTCGAGAAGGTGCGCACCGGCGCGCGGGCCAGTTTCGCCGACACGATTTCCGGCACCGACCTGATCGTCGGCGCGCGCTCGGGATCGGTTCAGCTGCTGCTCTATTCGGTCTTCCGGATCGGCCACGCGACGAACAACGTGACATGGGAAAGCTATCAGGACATCGCCGCGCGCCCCGAGGTCGACTGGATCGTGCCGATCTCTCTGGGCGACAGCCACCGGCAGTTCCGGGTCATGGGCACCACGCAGGCCTTCTTCGAGCATTACAGGTATCGCGGCGGGCGGGCGCTGGAAGTCGGTCAGGGACAGGGTCTGGGCGACCTTTACGACGCGGTGATCGGCGCCGAGGTCGCGGCGGCGCTTGGCTATGCGGTGGGCGATCCCATCGTCCTGTCCCATGGCCTTGCCAGCTTCAGCGACCACGCCGACCAGCCCTTCCGCATCGCGGGTATCATCGACCGCACCGGCACCCCGGTGGACCGTACCGTCATCGTCAGTCTGGAAGCCATCGAGGCGATCCACGTCGACTGGCGGTCCGGCGCGCAGATCCCCGGCCAGTCGACCCCGGTCGAGCGCATCCGGCAGATGGACCTGACGCCCTCGGCGGTGACGGCGGCACTGGTGGGCACGAAGTCGCGCCTGCAGATCTTCGGCCTGCAACGCGCCATCAACGAATACCCCGAAGAGCCGCTGCTGGCGATCCTGCCCGGCGTGGCGCTACAAGAGCTGTGGCAGATCGTCGGCGTTGCGGAAACCGCGCTGACGGCGGTTTCGGCCATGGTGGTCGTGACCGCGCTTCTGGGCATGATGGCGATGATCTTCTCGTCGCTGAACGAGAGGCGCCGCGAAATGGCGATCTGGCGGGCCATGGGGGCGCGGCCCGCGACGATCCTCGGCCTGCTGGTGCTGGAGGCGGCCATGATGGCCGCCATCGGGGCGGTTTTGGGGCTGGCGCTGCTTTATGGCGCGCTGGTCGTCGCGCAGCCGCTGGTGGACAGCGCCTTCGGTCTCTGGCTGCCCGTCGGCCCGCCCACCGCACGAGAGCTGGCGGTTCTCGCAGGCGTGATCGTCGCGGCGGCCATCGCAAGCCTTCTGCCCGCCCTCCGGGCCTACCGCCTGTCGCTCGCCGATGGCATGATGGTGAGGATATGACCCGGATCCACCCGACCCGCCGCGCCTTCATGGCGCTTGCCGCAGCGACCCTTGTGCCGGGGCGTGCCATGGCCAGCCCGTTCCGGCAAATCGGCTGGGACGACCTGATCCCCAAGGGCGTGCCCTACGGCGAGATCATCGGCCCCGGCCAGATCGACGAGGTAAACGACACCCGGGTGCCGCAGTTCGACGAGAACGCCAGCAAGGTGAACACCGCGCTGGACGGCAAGCCGGTGAAGCTGCCCGGCTACATCATCCCCTTCGACGTGACCGCTGCCGGTGTCACCGGCTTCATGCTGGTGCCCTACGTGGGCGCCTGCATCCACACGCCGCCCCCGCCGCCGAACCAGCTTGTCTTCGTCACCACCCGGACGCCCTGGCCCAACGAGTCCCTCTGGGATCCGGTCTGGGTCTCCGGGCGCCTGTCGGCCAAGGCGCTGTCGACCCAGATCGCCGAGGTCGGCTATCAGCTGGAGGCCGAGAAGATCGAGGTCTACGAATGGCAGTGACCGGCCCGGCGCGCCGGGCGTCCTGTCAGGCGGCGCGGGCGCCGTCCGGTCAGGACAGCGGGCCTCAGCGCGCCCCGGCTCTATCCGCTTGGCTCTCTGCGCGGGGCAAGCGTTAAACAAGCCTAGCCAACCGCTGCCTTCAGACGACCTCGCGCCGGACATCCTGAAAAAGCGCGGCGAGAGCCTTCTGAGCGGCCCGCACCCGTCCCCCTTCGGGACCGGTCGCAACGGCGCCCGGACGCGCGGCTGTGAAAGCGGCTGTCGGGGCCGTAACCCCCGCTGCATTGGAGTGACGCGGTCAGGCGATCGGGGCAAGATGGGCGCCGGTCGCAAAAGCTGCGCTGACCCCGAACGGCTTGCGAAGAAATCCGCCAGAGCGGGCATCGGGCTGCCGGACTTGGGGCGCTTCATCGCGGCCTTCCTCGGGGTGCAGGGCCTCCGCAGGACCGGCGCCATGGTTTGACGGGGCGCAATCCTCGCATGGGAAGACGCGGGGCGCCCCGCCCGGCGCCTCGCCACCGGCCCGCACGTGAAAAGGCCGGTATTGCACAGGAAACCTTGGCAACCTTGACGAACGTCAAGGCTGCACCGGGCCGAGCTGGCTTACTGTATGAGTCGCGACGCATTCATTTTCCGGGTGTTCACGTCCTGACCAGCGGCTCCGACCGGTGCCTTGCGACAGGCTGTAACCGCCGGAAACGAAACAGCCAGGCAGTTCATGACGAGCAAGCTCAGCAGACGCAGCGTTCTCAGGGGCCGGCTTTCCCGGACCGACCCGGAAAGACTGCGTCCGCCCGGCGCCCAGGACGATTTTTCCCGCCTCTGCACAGGCTGCGGGGACTGCGCCCGGGCCTGCCCCGAGGGCATCGTCATCCGCCATTCTTCCGGCGAACCCGTGCTCGATTTCACCAAGGGCGCCTGCACCTTCTGCAATGCCTGCGCAGAGGCCTGCGAGACCGGCGCCCTGATCCCCGCGCCCGCGTCGGACTGGCCGTGGCGGGCGGTGATCACCGACAGCTGCCTGTCGCTGAACGGCATTGCCTGCCGCGCCTGCGAGGACGCCTGCGACGCCCGGGCCATTCGGTTTCGCCTGATGACGGCGGGCCGGGCGGCGCCGGTGCTCGACGCGGATCAATGCACCGGCTGCGGCGAATGTGCCTTCACCTGCCCCGCCGGTGCCGTCTCTTTCGAAGCCCGAACCCCCGCAACCGAGGAAATCGCATGAACATCTGTGGCTGCCTTGTCCATGTCGCCCGCGACGATCTCGCCCAGGCCCGCAGCGCGATGGAGGCGATGGCCGGGGTCGAGGTCCATGCCCAGACCGAGGACGCCACGCCTCGTCGTCGTGGTCGAGGATACCGAGGCCGCCTTCGCCTCTGACACGATCATGGCGCTGCACCAGATACCGGGCGTCTACTCGCTGACGCTCAACTACCACCATTTCGAAGACCCCACGCAGCGGGCGCCGCTCGCCGCCACCCAGCCGGAGACCTGACGCATGACCATCTCGGAATCCCGCCGCACCTTCCTGAAGGCCACCGCCGCCGCCAGCACCGCCGCCGCCGCCGGAATCCCGCTGGCGACCGGCCCGGCCCTCGCCCAGACGCCGGGCAATGCCGACATCCGCTGGGACAAGGCGCCCTGCCGGTTCTGCGGCACCGGCTGTTCCGTGCTGGTCGGCACCAAGGCGGGCCGCGTCGTCGCCACGCAGGGCGACCCCGAGGCCCCGGTCAACCGCGGCCTGAACTGCATCAAGGGCTATTTCCTGTCCAAGATCATGTATGGCGCCGACCGCCTGACAACGCCGCTGCTGCGCAAGTCGAACGGCGTCTACGACAAGAACGGCGACTTCGAGCCGGTCAGCTGGGACGAAGCCTTCGACACCATGGCGCTGAAGTGGAAAGAGGCGCTGGCCGCGAAGGGGCCGACAAGCGTCGGCATGTTCGGCTCGGGCCAGTGGACGGTCTGGGAAGGCTATGCCGCCGCCAAGCTGATGAAGGCCGGTTTCCGGTCGAACAACATCGACCCCAACGCGCGGCACTGCATGGCCTCTGCGGTGGTCGGCTTCATGCGGGCCTTCGGCATCGACGAGCCGATGGGCTGCTACGACGACTTCGAGCACGCCGATACCTTCGTGCTCTGGGGCTCGAACATGGCCGAGATGCACCCGATCCTGTGGTCGCGGCTGACCGACACGCGCCTGACCAAGGAAGGCGCAGAGGTGCATGTGTTGTCGACCTTCGAGCACCGGTCCTTCGAGCTGGCCGACAACGGGCTCGTCTTCAAGCCGCAGACCGACCTGGCGATCCTGAACTACATCGCCAACTACATCATCCAGAACGACGCGGTGAACTGGGATTTCCTTGAAAAGCACGTCAATATCACGAAGACCGCGACCGATATCGGCTATGGCCTGCGCGACAGCGATCCCCGGCAGGCGGCGGCGGCGAACCCGGATTCCGGCGCCCTGACGCCCATCGACTTCGACGCCTATGCCGCCGCCGTGGCCCCCTATACAGCCGAGTATGTCTCGGAACTCTCCGGTGTGCCGGTGCACCAGCTGGAGAAACTGGCCCAGCAATATGCCGACCCGGACCGCAAGGTGATGTCGCTCTGGACCATGGGCTTCAACCAGCACACGCGCGGCAGCTGGGCCAACGGGTCGGTCTACAACATCCACCTGCTGACCGGGAAGATTTCCGAGCCCGGCAATTCGCCCTTCTCGCTGACCGGCCAGCCCTCGGCCTGCGGCACCGCCCGCGAGGTGGGCACCTTTTCGCACCGTCTGCCGGCGGACCTCGTGGTGACGAACCCCGAGCACCGCGCCCATGCGGAAGAGATCTGGCGCCTGCCCGAAGGCACCATCCCCGAAAAGCCCGGCCTGCACGCGGTGGCGCAGAACCGCGCCCTGAAGGACGGCACGCTGAACGCCTACTGGGTGCAGTGCAACAACAACATGCAGGCGGCGGCCAATCTGAATGTCGAGGGCCTGCCCGGCTATCGCAACCCGGACAACTTCATCACCGTCTCGGACCCCTACCCCACCGTCACCGCCATGTCCGCCGACCTGATCCTGCCCACCGCCATGTGGGTCGAGAAGGAAGGCGCCTATGGCAACGCCGAACGCCGCACCCAGTTCTGGCGCCAGCAGGTCATGGCGGCCCGGCGAGGCAAAGTCCGACCTCTGGCAGCTGATGGAATTCGCCAAGCGCTTCACCGTCGAAGAGGCATGGGGCGCCGACCTCGTCGCCAAGGCGCCCGAGCTGGCGGGAAAGACGCTGTACGACGTGCTCTACGAAAACGGTCAGGTGAACCGCTTCCCGCTGGAAGACACCGCCGAGGGCTTCGACAACGTCGAGGCACAGCACTTCGGCTACTACGTGCAGAAGGGGCTGTTCGAGGAATACGCCACCTTCGGACGCGGCCACGGGCATGACCTTGCGCCCTTCGACACCTATCATCAGGCGCGCGGGCTGCGCTGGCCGGTGGTTGACGGGCAGGAAACGCTGTACCGCTTCCGCGAAGGCTATGATCCCTATGTCGCCGAGGGCCGCGATGTCCAGTTCTACGGCTACGAGGACGGCAAGGCGAAGATCATCTTCGCCCCCTACGAACCCGCCGCCGAAGCCCCGGACGAGGAATACGACCTGTGGCTGTCCACGGGCCGTGTGCTGGAACACTGGCATTCCGGCTCGATGACCCGGCGGGTGCCCGAGCTGCACCGCGCCTTCCCCTCGGCGGTGGTCTTCATGCACCCCGAGGACGCCAAGGATCGCGGGCTGCGGCGCGGGCAGGAGATCATGATCTCGACCCGCCGCGGCGAGATGCTCAGCCGGGTCGAGACACGCGAGCCGCAACAAGGTGCCGCGCGGCCTGGTCTTTGTGCCATGGTTCGACGAGGGGCAGCTGATCAACAAGCTGACGCTGGACGCGACCTGCCCGCTGTCCAAGGAAACCGACTTCAAGAAATGCGCCTGCAAGGTCGAACGGGCCTGATCGTTGCCCAGTGCCGCAGGGGGCCACGCCCCTGCGGATCCCCTACCCGCCAAGGAGGCCGGGAATGCCCGCCGCCACGCCAGTCCTGTCCCCCCAGCGCCGCCGGTTCCTGACCGATACGGCGCGCATGGCCGGCGGCTGCCTTGTCGCGGCAAGCGGATTGGCCTCGGCTGGCGCGCGAGGCGCGGGCGCTTCCGGCAGAGGCGCTGCGCCCGCCCGGCGCCCTGCCCGAGGCCGAGTTCCTCGCCGCCTGCATCCGCTGCGGGCTTTGCGTGCGCGACTGCCCCTATGACACGCTGTCGCTGGCCGAACTGGGCGCCGACGGCCCCGCCACTGGCACGCCCTATTTCACCGCCCGCGCGGTCCCCTGCGAGATGTGCGAGGACATCCCCTGTGTCGCCGCCTGCCCGACCGGCGCGCTGGACCAGAGCCTGACCGATATCGACGAGGCGCGGATGGGCACCGCGGTTCTGGTCGATCAGGAGAACTGCCTGAATTTCCTCGGCCTGCGCTGCGACGTCTGCTACCGGGTCTGCCCGGTCATCGACGAGGCGATCACGCTGGAGCTGTCACACAACGACCGCTCGGGCCATCACGCGATCTTTGCGCCGACAGTCCATGCGGACCACTGCACCGGCTGCGGCATCTGCGAGAAAAGCTGCGTCCTGCCGGAAGCCGCGATCAAGGTGCTGCCCCTGCGGCTGGCCCGCGGCGCCTCGGCAGAGCATTACCGCAGGGGCTGGGAAGAGCAGGACAGCAACGGCGCACCGTTGGTCGACGGGTTGATCGACCTGCCCGACCGCCTGCCGGGACCGGGCACCGACAACCTGGCCGCGCCCGGCGGCTTCGATCCGGCCTTCACCCTGCCGGAGGCGGGACAATGAAGGCCTCGACCGCCGCGCCCGTCGGGCAGGAGGCCATCCAGGCCAAGGGGTGGCTGCGCGCGCATCGCTTCCTGATCCTGCGCCGCCTGTCGCAGGCGGTCTTCCTGGCGCTGTTCCTGCTGGGGCCCTGGTTCGGCCTGTGGTGGGTCACCGGCACGCTGGCCGGGTCGCGCAGTTTCGGGGTGCTGCCGCTGACCGATCCCCTGGTGGCGTTGCAAAGCCTTGTTGCGGGGCACTGGCCCGCCGCGACGGCGCTGATCGGCGCGGGCATCGTTCTGGTGACCTACGCGCTGATCGGCGGGCGGGTCTATTGTTCCTGGGTCTGCCCGATCAACCCGGTGACGGACGCCGCGCATTGGCTGCACGACCGGCTGGGGCTGCACAAGGGCTGGCAGCCCAAGCGCCAAACCCGGCTCTGGCTGCTGGGCGCGGTGCTGGCCGTCTCGGCCCTGACCGGCACCATTGCCTGGGAAACCGTCAACCCGATCACTATGCTGCACCGCGGGCTGGTCTTCGGCATGGGGTTCGCCTGGGCGCTGGTGGGGCTGGTCTTTGTCTTCGACCTGCTGGTGGCGCGCCGTGGCTGGTGCGGGCATCTCTGCCCGGTCGGCGCCTTCTACGGGCTGCTCGGCCAGCGCAGCCTGCTGCGGGTCAGCGCCGCCCGGCGCGCGGCCTGCGACGACTGCATGGATTGCTTCGCCGTCTGCCCGGAAAACCGGGTCATCGCCCCGGCCCTGCGCGGCAAGGACGGCGACACACCGCTGATCCTGTCGCCGGACTGCACCAATTGCGGGCGCTGCATCGACGTCTGTTCCGTCGATGTCTTCGCCTTCACCCATCGCTTCGACACCCATGTCGAAGACCCCTCACCCCCGCGGCCCCGCACGGCCGCCGACCAAGCCGCCTGACGGCGCCAACGGAGAGCTGACATGAAACTGCCGGTCAAAGCGGGCCTCGCCGCATTCGCCTCAACCCTGCTGCTGTCCGGGCTGGTCCTGGCGCAAACCAACAGCCATGTGCAATCGCTGCGGGGATCGGATCTGGACACCACCCTGCCCGCCCCCGACCTCTTCCAGCAGCAGCAAGGGCGCGAGGTACGCAACTATCGCCAGCAGCCGCCGCTGATCCCGCATTCGATGGAACAGTACCAGATCGACCTGCGCACCAACCAATGCCTCAGCTGCCACGACTGGACCAATGCGGGCGATCGCGGCGCCCCGACGCTGTCGATGACCCACTACCTCGACCGCGACGGCACCCAGCTGGATACCGTCGCGGGCACCCGCTGGTTCTGCAACCAGTGCCACGTGCCGCAGGCGGACGCCCCGGCCCTGGTCGACAACACGTTTGAACCCAGCGCATCGCGCTGAGGCTAGGCACGGAAGGACAAGACATGGCCGAGAACGACACCAAGCCCGGTCGGCGGAATTTCCTGCTGCGCCTCTGGGACGCCTTCTGGAGCCCGACGGGCGTGCTCAGCACGGGCTTCCTGCTGATCGCCGGCTTCATCGGCGGCATCCTGTTCTGGGGCGGCTTTCACTGGTCGCTTGAACTGACCAACACCGAGGAGTTCTGCACCTCCTGCCACACGATGGAAACGAACCTCGGCGAGTACCGCGAGACGATCCACTACAACAACCACTCGGGCGTGCGGGCGATCTGTTCCGACTGCCACGTCCCGCACGAGTGGCAATACAAGATGAAGGCCAAGATCATGGCCGTGAAGGACGTCTATCACGAGGTGCTGGGCACCATCTCGACCAAAGAGAAGTACGAAGCGCGCCGGTTGGAAATGGCAGCAGCGGTCTGGAAGAAGATGAAGGCCAGCGACTCGCGCGAATGCCGCAACTGCCATGCCTTCGAATACATGGACTTCACCCTTCAGGAGACCCGCGCCGCCGACAACCACCAGCGCGCCATCGACGAGAACATGACCTGTATCGATTGCCATCAGGGCATCGCCCACGACCTGCCGCCGGGCTACCAGGAAGAATACGATCACGTGGTCGAAACGCTGGCCCGGTCCGGCGCGGCACCGGCCGCGGGCACCGACATGGCTGCCATCCGGACTTGGCTGAAGGACGCGGGCGAATGACCGCGCGCGCCCCCATCCGCCCTTCCGACAACCGCCGCATGACGGAGTGACACAGATGCTCAGTTTTCTCGATCTTCTCGGCACCATCGGCGCAAGCGTGCTGGGCCTGCCCGGCATCATCGGCGTCGCGCTTGGCATGGCGACACGGAAATGGGCGCTGGCCGCCGGGCTGGGCGGGCTGATCGGATTGCTGGCGCCGATGATCCTTGGCGGATCGCATTCGACCCATGTGGCGATCACACCGATGGAATACACGGTCTCGGTTCTGGTCGGGCTGCTGGCCGGTCTGGCCGGATGCGCCATCCGCCACAAGGGCGCCAGGATCTGAGGCGCGGCCCGGGGGCCTAACCGGCCAGCGCCCCGCGCAGCCAGTCGTCGAGGGCCGCGCCCCCGGCCTCGACCTGCGAGCCAAGCCCGCCGGCGAAACTCAGGAACCCGTCGAGATTGCGGGCATTGACCGCCGTCAGAACCGGAATGCCCTGCTCCAGCGCAAGGGCGAGCACCGGAGCAAAGCCGCGCCCGGCGCATTCCTGCGCGCCGAACTTGTTCAGGATCAGCACATCGGCCCCCTCGCGCAGCCGGAGTGTCACCGCCTCCGCCGCCGCTTCCAAAGACCCCGGATCCAGACGGCAGCCCCGGGATCCGCCCCCCAGCTTCTGCGAGATTTCCAGCGCCGGGCCGCGCGGCAGAACGGCAAGCTCCATGTCGCAGGGATGCGCGCCCTCTGTCGGCGCGCGGGATTGCACGATACCGGCAACCACATGGCCCTCTGCCCTCAGTCTTTCGGCAAGCGAGGCCAGCAGGCGATCCGCCTCTCCCCGCGTTTCGGAAAGGATGTATCCGAGCACAACAGCCCCCTTCTTCTGTTCAGGTCGCGCAAGCGGGTCGCCTGCGGTCAGGACAGCCAGGTCCCGACAAACCGGTTACTCGGTTTCGCACAGGTCGCAGAAGCGCGACAGGTCATGGGTGTCGGCGATCCGCGCGGTGTTGCCCTCGACCGTCACCCCCCTGTTGCGCAGCCGGGCAAAGGCCCGCGACAGGCTTTCCGGCGACATGCCGATCCGCCCGGCGATGACGACCTTGTCGTAGGGCAGACGCACATCGCAGGCGCCGCCCTGTCCCGGCGGCAGAAGCGACAGCAGGAAGCGGGCCGCGCGCTGCGCCCCGTCCCGCAGCTTCAGCATTTCGATCTCGCGCACGAGGGCGTTCAGATGCGCCCGCGCCCCGGCCAGAATGGCGCCGCGCGTCTCTGGCGACCGGTCCATCAGTGACAGGACAAGGCTGACGGGCAGTTGCAGGGCCTGCACCCGGGTGGTGGCTTCGGCGTGGACCATATGGGCAGGGGCGCCAAGAACGGCGGCGTCCCCGATGGTCTGGCCCGGGCCAAGCACATTGATGACCGCCTCTTGCCCGCGCGCGCTCACGCTGTACAGCTTGACCCAGCCCGCCATGATCACGAAGACATGCTGTGCCGGCGCCCCCGCCGAGAAGACCGTCGCGCCGCGTTCGAACATGCGGACGCTGCCCTGATCGAGCAATATGTCCGCTGCCTCTTTCGGGCACATCCCGATCAGATCCGCCCGGCGCGCCGCGTTCCTGAGAGCCTCGTTCATCCGTCTGACCTTCCGTAGCTGGCCTGACCCGGACAGGCGGTTCGCACAGGCCGGGCAGCACAACGATACGACGCAGCCCCGACAGAGATGTTGCGGCAGCGCAAACTTCTGCCGCGATTTGCGGGACGCCCCCTGGCAGGTCCGCAACATTGGCCTGCCCTGTCAGGAATACTCACTCAACGGTTGTATAAAGCAACAGATTTGGCAGCGAGGCTACGCCTCGGGCTTTTGCGCTTCAACGGAAAGGGCGCCGGTCGCGCAGCGCAGGCGCAAGAGAAATGCAATCATCCCAATCCGTTATCCGGAAAATCCAAGCCATGCCGCCCGGGGCGAGGGAAAAGCGGCCCCGCGACCGGTAAAGGCTTTGCCCCTTGGTTCCCGGGCAAAGCGCCGACAGGGGGCTTCTGAAAGCCCCCCACCCTTGTGACGGCCAGCGGTTGGGAATCGCGGCGCGGTCACTCACAATCATGCAGGCAGCATGGCTGTGGCGCGGGGTTTTCGGCCCCTTCGGCACCACCCCAGAGAACCGTCGCGGGGGTCGCATCGATCCAGCGCCGCACGGCCTCCGCGACCTCCGAGCCGCGCGACCGCGAAGTCCTGACCGACAAGCACAAGGCGCGGTTTGCACAGGGAGGCGCGCACCAGACTGACGTACCGTGCGCTCGGACAGCGACAATGTCCGCCCGCCTTCCGTGATCCTGCGGTCGAGATCGCCGTCGGGGCACAGCACCGCCTTCAGCCGCAGTTGCCCGAGCCTGTCGCGCAGGGCCGCATCCTCGATCGAGACCCCGGTCCCGAAGGTCAGCGCGCGGCGCAGCGAGCCTTGCAGGATCGGCACATCGGCACCGATCCGGCAGAGATTGCGCCGCAAGGCGCCACGGCTCAGCGCGTCCAGCGGGATGCCCGACATCCGGACCTGCCCGGCGGGTTTCGGGTCGCGCCCCAGAAGGATGTCGAAGAGCGCGGTTTCGGCGCGTTCGCCAAGCGCGATGCGGCCTGCCTTGCCAGCAGCCAGCCGGAAGGAAAATGCGGGCGCGCCCGGCAGCTCCAGCGCCTCGATCCGCAGCGCCACCGGGCCCTTGGGCAGCCCGCGCGTGCCATAGGGGCCGCGCTGGCGGCGGGTCAGCGCGGCGGCGCATTTCTCTCGCGCCGCGCGCCACCCGGCGTGCAGGTTCCAGACCGTGGCAAGGTTGCGCATCGGCGCAAGCAACAGCCCCAGCGCCGAAAGCGCCGCGGCAATGGTCCCGGTGCCAAGCCCCTCGCGGGCACCGATCAGCAGGATCAGCGCCGCCGTCAGCCCGGCCATCAGCTCGGGCACGGCGGTCAGCGCCTCGGCAAGGCGCAGCCGGTCAAGCGCGGCCTCGATCATCTGCCCCGACCGCCGGCGCAGCCGGTGCAGTTCCTTGTTCCGGCGGCCCAGCCGGTCGAGATCGGGGGCCAGCGCCATGCGTTCGGTCATCTCGGCGGCGATGCGCCCCCGACGGGCGCGCAGGCGCCGGTGCAGCGGCGCAAGACGCCGCCCCCGACGAAGATCAGCAGCAGCGCGACGCCAAGCGGCGGCAGCACCGCAAGCAGAAGCGCGGGCGACAGAAGGCCCAGCACCGCCAGCGTCGCCGGAATCAGGATCGCCCCCGCTATGAGGCGCGGCACCCCGCGCCCCGCCCAGTTGCGAAAGGCGGTCATGTCGCCGACGAAACGCAGGCTGGAATATCCGCTGCGCCGCGCCGCCACATCGCTGGCGGCCATACCCGCCGCATGTTCGAAAAGCGCGGCGCGCAGGTCCAGTGCATAGCTCTGCGCCAGACGCTCGCCCTGCACCTGCGCCGCGATCCGGGCCGAGGCGATGACCAGACCCGACAGGCTGAGCACCACCACCGGCACCAGCGGCAGGTCGGGTCCGCCCGCGTGCAGCGCCTCGAACAGCGCGCGGGTGGCAAAGGCCGCGGCACCGGCGGCCAGCCCCTGCATCAGCGTCAGCAGCGTCACCCGGGCCAGCGGCGCGCGCCGCCCGGGGGCAAGAAGGCGGGGCATCGGGGTCATGCAGCGTGCGACCAGTCCGCATTCGCCCGCAGCGCAAACCCGTTGGCCTCGGCGGGGTCCGACAGATCCGACTTGCGCAGCACCGGGATGCCGGTGGCGGCCTCGGCCTCGCGGCTGGCCATCGGCGAACAGCTCAGCATGCCGGTCAGCAGGTCGGGGGCCAGCCCCAGTCGCGCCAGCTCGGCCACGCCACCGGCGGCGGCCACCGCATCGCCACAGGCAAAGACCGTGGCCCGAGATCCGGCTCTGGAACCACGGATCGGCGATGAGCTGCGCGGTTTCGCGCTGGAACAGCCCGTCGGCCACCTCCATCACGGCAATCTCGCAGCCCTGCTGCTGCGCCTCGCCCAGCAGCCGCTCGATACCGCCCCGGATGCGCGGCAGCTCTTCAAGGTAGGTGGTCACCATGCCCGCATCGGTGAAATCGCCGACATATTGCGCGCCGGTATCGCTGTATTCGTTGTAATCGCCGAAAGCGCCGGTGCCGGTGGCCTTGATCGCGGCGGTCTTCCATCCCGCCCGGCGCAGCCCCAGCGCAAGCTGTGCGGTGGCCAGCGTCTTGCCGGAATTCATCGCCGTGCCCAGAACCGCGATCACCGGGATCCGGGAGGGCTGGGCAGGATCGGGCAGCGCGAAGTGTTCCAGGTTGACCGGCTTGCCGTCCTGCCCCAGCAGGCGCCCCTTGGGCAGCAGCCGCGTGGCGGGCTTGATACGCTCGTTGCGGGCGGTCATGCGACCGATGCAGCCGCCGCCCGCCAGCATGTCGGCACCGTCCGCCGCGATTTCGGCGACACCCTCGAACTGGTCGGGCGCATAGCGTGCGCCGCAGGCCAGCACGACGAGATCGCCGGGAAACAGATCCGACGGTCGCCCCGAGGGCAGCTGGATGCGCCGGTGCTGGCCGATCTGCGCAACCTGCGCGAGGATCAGATCGCCGGGGCGGGCCTCGGCAAAGCGGGTGTCGAGACCGCAGATCTGCGTGCGGTCCACACGGCGGGTCGAAAAGCTCCATTTCGCGCTGTCGAGCTGGGTTGTCAGGGCGGCGGTCGGGGATGTCAGGGCGGTGGTCATGAGAGGGCTCCTTTCAAGAGCGGAGATGAGGTTGGGAATCGGGGAAAGGGTCAGGCGGCGCTGGACAGGCCGGTCTGCGCGGGCGCGGTCACCATCCGGGCCAGCCCGGCGTGCCGGACGGCCCAGGCAACGTCATGCGCGCAGCCCGGAAGCTCATGCAGGGCAATGCGGGGCGAACAGCCCTCTGCGGCGGCGGCACCGCGCAGCGCCTGAACATAGGTGCGGGCGCGGGCCAGACGGGTCTCGCCCTGCAGGCGGTCCAGCTCCGGTGTCTGGCGCAGTGCCTCGTCGCGCGTGGTGTCGCGGCTGCCCACATAGACATGGATGGGACGGTCGAGAAAACGGCGCAGCCCGACGCCATGGCGGCGCGCCCAGAACAGATCGCGCGGCGCGGCGCTGTCGGCCAGCCCGTAGGGATAGGCCATCTGCCGGTTCGGCAGGCAGTACCAGCCCGCCGCCGCGATATGCAGATCCGCAACGCGCTGGGGAAACAGCATGGCGAAGCGGTGCGCCAGTTGCGCGCCGCCGGAATGGCCGAACAGGCTGACCGGGCCGGCCTGATCGGGAAAGGCGGCCTCGAAGGCCGCGAGCAGCGCAAGCAGCGCCTGATCCGGCCGCGCCTTGCGCGAGGGACGCTGGAACACCGGCCGTGCCCGGTCACCGAAGTGGGGAACGATGACGGTCCGGCCCGTGCGCTCCGCCTCGGGGCGGAAGAGCTCTGTCAGCTCGCGGGCGTTGCGGGAAATGCCGTGCAGCACCAGAAGCGGCGCCGCGCCGCTGGGCCGGCTCGGCAGGACGACCCGGGCAGAAAGCCGCCCGGCGGGGCTGGTGCAGACAAGCCTGGAGATCTGGCGGGGCGGAAGGATCGAAGCGGGGGAACAGGGCATTGCGGGCTCCTTGCGTTGGCATCTGCAAGGATTACGCCCGACCCGCCGCCCTATTCCCGCCGGGCGCGAAAGTTTTTCAGGGGATTGTTTTCTGCTCTGTTTTCATGGGCTTGACGCAAGCGTCCGTGACCGGAACCAGCCCGTGACCGTAAACCATGTCCGGTCCGGGATCCCCCAGATCGGTGGCCCCCGCGCGTAACGCCTCGGCGATCTCGGCGGCGCTTCGGTCGGGCTGGGCCTCGCGCAGGATGGCCGCCGCCGCCGTGGCGAAGGGCACGGCGAAAGAGGTGCCGGTCTTCCAGCGTGCCCCGCTGACAGAGGCCGCGGTCCAGACGTTCACCCCCGGGGCGGCCAGATCGATATGCGGCCCCTGCACCGCACGCCGGTAAACCTGCTTGTCGCGATCCACCGCCGTCACGGCCATCACATGGTCGTAGGCCGCCGGGTAGCGCGGCCCGGCACGCGGCCCGTCGTTCCCCGCCGCCGCAAGGATCAGGATATCGTTCTCGGCAACAAGCTGTGCCGTGATCTCTTCCAGAACCGCGTTTTCGGGCCCGGCAAGGCTGAGGTTGATCACCCGCACGTCCCGATCCGCCAGGAAGGACAGCGCCGATGCGAGGGTGAAGGCATCCGCGCGTTCGTCATTGCCCGCGCGGTGGAAGGAATCGACCGCGACCAGCGAGGCGCCGGGCACAAGCCCGGGCGACCGGGTGTCCGGATCGCCGACCAGCAGCGCGGCGATGGCGGTGCCGTGCAGGCGCTTGGACGGCGGCAGGTCTTCGTCCGAGAGGCGATGCAGTTCCAGATCGGCCCCGGCAAAGGTCTGATGCGCGTCATTGATGCCGGTGTCGATCATGCCGATGGCGACACTGCTGCCACATCCGCCGCGCGCGGGCGGCAGCGGCCAGCCGATGCTGAAGCGCGCCGGGCAGTCGCCGCCCTCGCAGTCCGGGGCAAAACCCTGCTCGGTCCGGTAGTAGTGATTGAAATCCGCGTCGGGCGCCGAGGGCAGCGCCCGCAGCCGCGTCCGCGCGGTCTCTAGCGTCACGCCGGAGGGCACCGAAAGACGGTGGATCTGAACCCCCAGCGCCGCCAGCTGGCGCTGCTCCAGCGAGCGGTACCCTTCGCTTTCCAGCGTGGCCAGATCCTCGGCGGAAAGACCGTTGGCGATGATCTCCGCCCCGGCCTGCTCGGGCGGCGGCGGCGGAGGGGCGCCGCGCGGCGCGCTTGCTGTTGCGGTGCCCGTTGCTGCTGGGGCGCGCGCTGCTGCTGCCGCGGCGCTACGGGTTCGCCCCGGAGCAGCCGAAGCAGCCCGCCGCCGTCCCCGGTCCCGCCGCCGCTGCGCGACGGGCTGCGGTCATCGTCGTCGTCATCGTCGTCGTCGTCATCATCATCGTCGTCGTCATCATCATCGTCGTCATCGTCACCGCCGCCGTCATCCCCGCCATCATCATCGTCGTCGTCATCGTCGGCCCATGCAGAGGTCGCAAGGCCCGGCCATGGGGCCTCGGCCGGAGAGAAGAGGGCGACAGAGGCAAGCAGTTGTACAAGCAAGATTTTTCTGATCATCGGGGCGGGTCTCTTTGTTGAATTGCAAATCGGGTCACGATGACTACGGTTGCGGTCAGACCTAATTCCATCCAATCCGTGCGGCAAACACTTTGGATAGCGGGTACGCGGGTATGAACGGTACCGTTTCGAACATGACATCATCGCCCAACTCGTGCCCCTGCGCCGTTTCGCGCTGTCGCTGTGCCGCAGCCCGGATCTGGCGGACGATCTGGTGCAGACGACCGTTGAACGCGCGATTGCCGCGCGCGATCGCTATGATTGCACGCAGCGCCTGGAGCCCTGGCTGTTCCGCATCCTGCGCAATGCCTGGCTGGACGTGATGCGGCGACGCAAAACGCGGGGCACCGAGGTCGATGTGATCGACTCGCCCGATGTCATGGCGGTCGACGGCCGGCAGATCACCGATGCGCGGCTGATGCTGAACGCGACGGAAAAGGCGCTGGACGAGCTGCCCGACGAGCAGCGTGAGGTGATCCTGCTCGTGTGTTACGAAGAGCTGTCCTATGCCGAGGCCGCCTCGGTTCTGGACATCCCGCGCGGCACGGTGATGAGCCGTCTGGCACGGGGCCGCATGGCTTTGGCAAAAAAACTGGGAATATAATCCGGCCCGGCACGTGGACAGAGGGACGAGGAGCAAGAGCGACATGGCAGAGCCCAAGCTGACCGATGAAATCCTGATGGCCTACGCCGATGGCGAGCTGGACGCCTCGACGGCGCGCGCCGTCGAGGCCGCCATCGAGACGGACCCCGAGGTGGCCGAACGGGTGGCCCTGTTCGGCGACACCGCGCGCGTGCTGAAACAGGCCGCACAGGCCCGCCCCGAGCCCCCCTGCCCGACGCGCTGATGGCGAAGATCGACAAGGCCTTCGCGCAGGCGAAGACCGCTTCGGATACAACGGCAGAGCCGGTGGCGGATGTGGTTGTCCCCCTGCCCCGGCGCCGCAGGGTCGAATGGCAGCCGATGGCCCTTGCGGCAAGCATCACGCTGGCCGTCGGACTGGGGGGCGGCCTTATGCTTGGCCGGACCTCGACACCGCAGGCCCCCGCGACGGATTTCGCCGTGCTCTCGACCGCGGCGGTCAAGGAGGCCCTGAACGACCTGCCCTCCGGCGAAGAGCGTCAGGTGGCAGGCGGCGTCGTGCGCCCGATTGCCTCTTTTCACGACGCCGAGGGCAAGCTGTGCCGGGAATTCGAGTTCGATGAAAGCGCGCGGGCGCATGTTGCGGTCGCCTGCCACGGCGAAGACAGCTGGGCGCTCCGCTTCGCGGTGATCGCCGAGGTCGCGTCGGATGGCTATGCCCCGGCGTCGTCTCTGGATGCGCTGGAGGCCTATCTGGGCTCGATCGACGCAGGGGCGCCGCTTTCCGTCGAAAGCGAGGCCGACAGTCTGTCCGCCCTTGCACGCTAGTCAGCCGGGGCCGCCCCTCATTGCTTGGGGCGTGGTTTCTCTGGCGGAACCGCCTGCCCGCGGCGCGGACTTCGGCGGCGGGCCGGGCCAGCGCTGTGCCGCGATCCTGCCCCCTGCCCCGCATCCGCATAGGCATAGGCATAGGCAGGGGGTGCAGCCGACCGGCAAGACGGAACCCGCGCCTTGCAGCCACCCGGGCCGGTGACGTCGGAGGGTTCAGCGCGGCGCACCGGCAGAGGGGTCTTTCGAACGGCCTGACCGGACCGCAAGGACCTCAACCGGCGGCGCGCAGGAAGAAAAGCGCCGTCATGATCAGGCCGATCGCGATGATCAGCAGCCGCAGCAGGGCCGTGTTCTGCACCCGCCGAGCCAGTACCGCGCCGAGGTATCCGCCAAGGGCGCAGGACAGGCCGACAACCAGCAGGTTGCCCCAGTCGATCAGCCCCGCCACGGTGTAGGTCGCGACCGAAACGACGGACAGGACCACGGACATCAGGTTCTTCAACCCGTTCATCCGGTGCAGGTTGGTCATGCCGATGATGCCGAAGGCTGCCAGCAGCATGATGCCGAGGCCGCCGTTGAAATAGCCGCCATAGACCGAGACCGCGAAAACCAGGCCAAGGGCGGCGGGGTCGGACATCGTCCGCCCGGACTCGGCAAGGCGCCGGACGAAGGCCGGACCAAGCGCAAAGGCGGCGGTCGCGATCAGCAAGAGCCAGGGGACCACGCCCGAGAACAGCTCTTCCGGTGTCACCAGCAGCAGGCCCGCGCCCGCGAGGCCCCCGACCACTGCGGCGCCGACAAGATGGGCGAGCGGCGGCTTGCCCCCGCGCTCGATATCGCCCCGATAGGCCCAGGCGCTGCCGACATAGCCCGGCAGGGCGGCGAAGGTTGCGGTCGCATTGGCCATGATCGGCGGCACGCCCGCCCAGACCAGCGCCGGAAAGGTCAGAAAGGTGCCGCCGCCCGCGATGGCGTTGAGCGCACCGGCGCCCAGACCGGCCAGCGCGAGCACGAAGATTGTCAGCATGGTTGTTCTCCTAAAGGCCGCGCCGCTGTTGCACGGCGCGTGATTGGTCTGCAAATTGGTCTGGACAGGAGGCATGCATGGCAACGAAACGGACGCAAGAGATCGTCGAGGCCCTGCGCGACTATTGCGCGGCAGAGGCCATCGGTCCGGGCGGGCAACTGCCGCCGGAACGGGATCTGGCGCGGCGGCTGGGGTGCAGCCGCGAGACGCTGCGCAAGGCACTGGCCGAGCTGGAGCGCGCGGGCGACCTGTGGCGGCATGTCGGGCAAGGCACCTTCCTTGGCTCCCGACCCCTAGGGCATCCGGTGCGCGAGGCCATTCTGGTACAGGGCGCCTCGCCCTTGCAGCTGATGCAGGCCCGCCTCACTCTCGAACCCTCGGTCGCCGCCGAGGCCGCGATGTTGGCGACACCCGCCAGCATCGCCTACCTGTCCGGGCTGGTCGATCAGGGCCGCCGCGCCGGGACGCGGTCCGATTGCGAACGGCTGGACACCGCCTTTCACCGCGGCATCGCCGAGGTGACGGGCAATCCCATCCTGCTGGGCCTTCTGGATTATCTGGCCGGGGTGCGCCGCCACGCGGCATGGCAACGCGAATGGGACATCACCTACCGGACGCTCGGCGTCGACGCCTTCACCGAGCGCCACAGCCAGCAGCACGAAGAGGTGGTGACCTGCATCCGCCGGGGCGCGGCGATAGAGGCCTCGGACGCCATGCGCAGGCATCTTCAGACGATCTTCTCGGCCATGAAAGGGGCAGGTCTGCCCTCCTGACGCGCCCCCGCCCCGTCCTGACAGCCCTGCCCGCCAGTCCTGCCGCCACGCGGCGCGCACCGGGCCTTGCGCAGGGTTCCGCCAAAAACCTGAGCGGGCGTGCTTGCGTCCCTTGCGTGATGTTATACTATAACTGTATGGAGCAGGCAGCGCAGCACGGCAAGGGAGCGACGGCATGACACTGGGAAGCAGAGACAACCGGATTCCGATCACCCTGCTGACGGGCTTCCTTGGCGCGGGCAAGACGACGCTGCTCAATCACCTGTTGCACGATCCGGATGCCGGGCGGATCGCCGTCGTCATGAACGAGTTCGGCGATATCGGTCTGGATCACGACCTGATCGAAGCCGCGACCGAAGAAACGGTCCTATTGCAGTCCGGCTGCCTGTGCTGCACCATTCGCGGCGACCTTCTGAAGACGCTCGGCAGCCTCATGGCGCGGCGCAACCGGGGCGATCTGGCCTTCGACCGCGTGGTGATCGAGACCACCGGCATCGCCGATCCCGGGCCGATCCTGCACAGCCTGATCGTCGACCCTGTCGTCGCCCCGTATTTCCACATGGACGGGGTCGTGACGCTGGCCGACGCGGCACTGGGTCCGCAGACGCTGGACCGGCAATACGAGGCCGTGCAGCAGGTGGCGATGGCCGACCTGATCGTGGTGTCCAAGGCCGACCTTGTCGATGCCCGCAGCCTGACAGAGTTCAACGCCCGGCTGGAGCGTCTCAACGATACGGCCCGGCGCATCCATGCGGAACGGGGCCGCCTCGCGGCGCGCAGCCTGTTCGGGCTGACCGCCCTGCATCAGGACGCGACCACGCAGGACATGGCGCAATGGCTTGGACCGACCGCCATGCCGGAGGATCCGCTGGCGAACCTCTCGGGCTTTGCGACACCCGCCGCCGGGGCGGCCCCCTTGCCCACCCCGGCCTCGGCGAAGGCGCCCCATGACGACCGGATCGTCTCTGTCTCGTATGAGATGGCAGAGCCGATCGCCTGCGAGGTCTTCGACCTCTGGCTCGACACCCTGATCGCGCTCCGGGGTCCGCATATCCTGCGCATCAAGGGCATCGTGCACCTGCAGGGCATTGACGATCCCTTTGTCTTTCACGGCGTGCAGCACATCTTCGACGCGCCCGTGCAGCTGAAGGGCTGGCGCGGTCCCGACAGGGTCAGCCGCATCGTCGTCATCGCCCGCGACATGACCGAGGCCGACCTGAGGGCCAGTCTCGACACGCTTCACATGCAGCCCCGCAAGGCGGCGGAAACGGCCGACACGCCGCTCTGACCCCGCCCCTTTCCGACCACGACACAGGAGACAGCCATGTCCGCCACCGACACCCGCTTGCCCGTCACCGTCCTTTCCGGCTTCCTCGGCGCCGGAAAGACCACGCTTCTGAACCGCGTGCTGAACAACCGCGAGGGCCGCCGCGTCGCCGTCATCGTCAACGACATGTCCGAGGTGAACATCGACGCCGATCTGGTGCGCGAGGGCACCGAACTGTCGCGCTCCGAGGAGAAGCTGGTCGAGATGTCCAACGGCTGCATCTGCTGCACCCTGCGCGACGACCTGCTGAAAGAGGTGCGCGCGCTGTCGCAGGAGGGCCGCTTCGACTACCTGCTGATCGAGTCCACCGGCATCTCGGAACCGCTGCCCGTCGCCGCGACCTTCGATTTCCGCGACGAACAGGGCGAAAGCCTGTCGGACGTGGCGCGTCTGGACACCATGGTCACGGTGGTGGACGCGGTAAACCTGCTGAACGACTATTCCAGCCACGACTTCCTGACCGACCGGGGCGAAAGCCTTGGCGATCAGGACGACCGCAGCCTTGTCAGCCTGCTGACGGAACAGATCGAATTCGCCGATGTGGTGATCCTGAACAAGGTCACCGACGCGGGCCCCGACAAGACCGACAAGGCGCGCAAGATCATCCGCGCCCTGAATGCCGACGCGAAGATCATCGAGACCGATCATTCCGAGGTGGCGCCCGAGGCGATCCTCGACACCGGGCTTTTCGATTTCGACAGCGCGCATGAGCACCCGATGTGGGCCAAAGAGCTCTATGGCTTCGCCAACCACGTGCCCGAGGACGAGGAATATGGCATCACCTCTTTCGTCTACAACGCCCGCGCGCCCTTCCACCCGGAGCGGCTGCACAGGGCGCTGAACGGCCCCCTGCCCGGCACGATCCGCGCCAAGGGGCATTTCTGGATCGCCTCGCAGCCCAACTGGGCGATGGAGTTCTCGCTGGCGGGCGCCATGTCCTCGGTCAAGCCGCTGGGCTGGTGGTGGGCCTCGGTTCCGAAGGAGCGTCTGCCCACGCATCCCGAGGCGCAGGCCGAAATCGCGCGGCTCTGGGCCGAGCCATGGGGCGACCGGCGTCAGGAAATCGTCTTCATCGGCGTGGGGCTCGACCGCGACGCCATCTGCGCCACGCTGAACGCCGCCCTGCTGGACGTGACGGATTTCACCCCGGCGGACTGGACCGACCTGCCCGATCCCTTCCCGCGCATGGACCGGCAACAGGCGGCCTGACGGATCACCGGCGGCCATGACCCCGGGAGGCGCCCCGGCAAGGGCGCCCTCTCACGGGACTATGGGGCGAAGGGCATCGAGGCGGCGGGCAGAACCGCCGCCTCCAGCCTTTGCAGGTATGTCGGCGAAAGCCATGCCCCGCTGCCGTTCAAACCGGCCATGGCCAGCGCTTCCACCCGACGCCGGACGGGCGGGCCGCACGCACTGCCTTCTGTCCGGCGCGGGGCGGATGGTCTTCCCGCCGACGGCTGGCGTCACTTGACGCGCACCGAACCCGTCCGCCAAAGGGCTTCGCCCCGCCAGCGCCGCGCTACGCCTGTTTTCCCGGGAAGGGGTAAAGCCGATCCGACGTCCCCGCCTTCATGACGAACCCCGGGACCGCATGGTTCAGCACATCCGGCAGCGCCTGCGAAATCTCGATCAGCGACCCCAGGTCGGTGCCGGTCGGAATGCCGCACTGATGGAACATGTGCACAAGGTCTTCGGTGCAGACGTTGCCCGTTGCCCCCGGCGCGTAGGGGCAGCCGCCAATGCCGCCAAGCGCGGAATCGAAGCTGCGGATCCCGGCATCATAGGCGGCCAGCGCATTGACCAGCCCCATGTCGCGCGTGTTGTGCAGGTGCAGCGTGAGGGGAAGGCCCGGGTGCCTGTCCAGGATCGTGGACACAACCTTTTCGACCTGGCGCGGATTGGCCACGCCGATGGTGTCGGCAATGGTGATGCCCTCGATCCCCAACGCAAGATAGGCCTCGACGCCCCAGAGGATGCGGTCCATGGATTGCCGTCCCTCGAAGGGGCAACCGAAGGTGGTCGCCAGCGTGCCGTTCACGAAGACGCCGGACCCCTCCATCACCCGCATGATCTCGGCGAACTGGCCGAGAGACTGCGCGCAGGTCATGCGCATGTTCGCAAGGTTGTGCTGCTCTCCGATGGACATCACCAGATTGACCTCGTCGACCTTGCTGTGCAGGGCGCGTTCCGCCCCGCGCACATTCGGCACCAGCGCCGTGTAACGCACGCCCGGAACCCGCTGTAACCCGGCCAGAACCTCTGCCGCGTCGCGCAGATTGGGGATCGCCTTGGGCGACACGAAAGAGGTCACCTCCAGACGCCGGATGCCGGTGCGGGACAGCCGGTCGCCCAGCCGGATCTTGTCCTCGGTGGCGACGAATGCCGCCTCGTTCTGAAGGCCGTCGCGCAGCACGACCTCGTTGATCTGAACCTGTTCCGGCTGTGCAGTCATGGCGGTGTCCTCCGATTTCCGTCGGCGGATCATACCAATCCCGATTGCGCCTCATCAACAGATATATCATCTGATGTATCAGTTGACATGGATGCGCAGAGCATGCAGCTTGACCCCTGAAATCGAATCTGATGTGTTTACTGATGCATCACACGTCTTGGAGAGGGCCGTGATGCGCGTGGAGGATCTATGACCGAACCGGCGAAGCAGATCGCGGAACTCGTGGCGCGTGCACGCAAGGCGCAGGCCGTGCTGAACGGCTACACCCAAGAGCAGGTGGACCTGATCGCGGGCGCCATCGTCTATCACCTGTCGCAGCCCGCAATGGCCTTGCGCATCGCCGAGATGGCCTATGAAGAGACCGGCATGGGCCTTGTCGACAGCAAGCGCGCCAAGCTGGTGCAGAAGATGCCCGCGATCTTCCACGACATCCGCAAGGAACCCACCGTCGGCGTCATCGACCGCGATACGGCCAACGGCATCACCACCATCGCCAAGCCCTATGGCGTGATCGCGGCCCTGGTGCCCAGCACCAACTGCGAGGCGACGCCGATCTTCAAGGCCGTTCTGGGCATCCGCGCCCGCAACGCGGTGATCTGCGCCCCGCACCCGGCCAGCAAGAAGACCACCCTTTACGTGGTCGACGTGATCCGGCAGGTGCTGCGCGCCATGGATGCGCCCGAGGACCTCGTGCTGTGCATCGAAACCCCGTCCAAGGCGCTGGCCGCCGAACTGATGGCGCAATGCGACGTCAGCATGGCGACCGGTTCGGGCGACATGGTCCACGCCGCCTATTCGGCGGGCAAGCCCGCCTATGGCGTGGGGGTCGGCAACGCCGCCGTCATCATCGACGAAACCGTGGACCTTGCCGAGACGGCAGAGAAGATCCGCATCGGCAAGACCGGCGACAATGCCTCGGGCTGCTCGGCGGAGAACTCGATCGTCGTGCAGGCCGGGATCTACGGCGGCTTCCTCAAGGCTTTGGAAGCCGAGGGCGCGCATATCGCCTCTGACGAGGAAAAGGCCAGGCTGCGCGCGGTGATCTGGGAAAACGGCCATGTCTCGCGCCGGGTCGTGGCCCGTCCGGTTCAGGAAATCGCGGCCATCGCCGGGATCACGGTCAAGCCGGGCACGCGTTTCTTCGTGGTCGAAGAGACCGGCACCGGCGCGGACCACCCCTTTTCCGGCGAAAAGCTGAGCCTTGTGCTGACCTGCTACCGGTACGACAGCTTCGACGAGGCCGTCGGTCTGGTGAACGCCATCACCGACTACTCTGGCTCTGGCCACTCCTGCGGGATCCATTCCAACGACCCCGACCGCATCCTGCGCCTGGGCCTTGAAACACGGACCTCGCGGGTCATCGTGCGCCAGCCGCACGGCGTGGCGAACTCTGGCAGCTGGGCGAACGGGCTGGCCAAGACCTTCTCGCTGGGCTGCGGCAGCTGGGGCGGCAACTCCGTCTCGGAGAACGTGACGCAGAAGCATTACTACAACACCACCCGCATCGCAGAGCCGCTGGACCGTCCGGTGCCCGACGATCAGGCGATCTACGGCGCGCTTCTGGACCGGATCGCCGCCCTGCGCCTCGGCGCGGAGGCCTGAGCCCATGCATTTCGCCCTGCGCCCGCAGCTTCACGGCCATGACACCTTTGCCGCCTTTGCCGAGGCCCATGCCCTTGGCGCGCGCGACCTGATCTTCACCCAGCGCATCCTGCACGAGACCTTCATGCAGGACAGCGCGGCACAGGTGCTGTTCTACGACGACTTCTGCGACGGAGAGCCGACCGATGTTGCCGTCGACGCAATGCTGTGGGCGATCCGCAAGCTGGATTTCGACCGGCTTGTGGCAATCGGCGGCGGATCGATCCTCGACAGCGCCAAGGTTCTGGCGCTCGACTCGGACGCCGATGTGGCGGGGCTGTTCGAGGCGGGTGTGCAGCCGGGCCGCAAGGTCGGGCTGATCCTTGCGCCCACCACCTGCGGCACCGGCTGCGAGGTGACCTGCGTCTCGGTCTTCGACTTCCCGGCCATCGGCAGCAAGATCGGCAAGGCCTTCGACGCCGGTTTCGCGGACCACGCGGTGCTGGTGGACGAATTCCTGTCCGGGATCCCCTACCCGGTCTTCGCGACCTCCTCGGCAGACGCGCTGGTCCACGCGATGGAAATCTACCTCGCGCCCAAGGCCAGCCCCTACACCGACATGTTCTGCATGGCCGCGATCAAGGCGATCCTTCAGGGCTACAGGCGCATCGTCGAACAGGGCCGCGCGGTCATCGCGCAGGACGCGCGGGCCTACCTGATCGCCAGCAACATGGCCGGGATCGCGCTGGCCAACGTGCTTGCGGGCGGCGTGCACGCCATCGCCATGCACTTCGGCAGCGCCCATCACGTCCCGCACGGCGAGGCGACGCGGCTTTTCCTGCCGCCGGTCTTCAAGGTCTATTACCGCAAGGCGCCCGAGGGGAAGATCGCCGAGATCGCCCGGGTGATCACCGAGGTGCTCGACCTGCCGCAGGACGGCACCAACCCCTTCGACGCACTGGACGCGCTTCTGGCGCAGGTCGTTCCGACCAAGCGCCTGCGCGACTACGGCATGGCCGAGGGAGACGTCGAACCCTATGCCGCCAAGGTCATCGAAACCCAGCAGCGCCTGCTGGTGAACAATTACGTCCCGCTTTCGGACAGGGACATCGCGGGCGTATACACCGACCTCATGTGACCCAGACAGCATTTCACAGGGGGGCGTATGGCTCAGAACTATTCAAAGAAGGCATACGAGATTCTTCAGGATCAGATCATAAATGGCTCGCTCAGGGCTGGCGCGCCCTCGATGTCCACCGCATCGCGGCGGAGATGGAGATGAGCATCACGCCCGTCCGGGACGCCATCAAGAAGCTCGAGGCCGACGGGCTGGTCGAGGTGCTTCCGCGCTCGGGCACCTTCGTGCGGCACTACACCATCGAGGACCTGATCAAGGGCTACGAACTGGTCGAGGGGCTGGACGGCATGGCCGGTTACCTGCTGGCCGAGAAGGTGAAGGCGGGCGTGGTCGCGGGCGCGGATATCGACGCCCTTCTGACCCCGCTGGTCGACGAGATGGACCGCAACCTGTCCCGCGAACAGGTGCGGACATGGGCGGAACTGGATGACCGGTTCCACCGGACGATTTTCGAAATGGCGGAGAACCCGCTGCTCGCCAATGGCTACAATTCGGCGAGAAACCAGATGCGGTCGGTGCTGTCCTTCATCAGCCCGGTCCATGTCGACAGGGCCAATTCGGTGAGGGAGCACCGTCTGATCGTCGCGGCGATCATCGCAGGCGACTGCGAGAAGGCCCGCAAGACCTGTCAGGACCACCGGCATCTCGTCCGGGAGATCCTGAAGACCTTGCATGGTGAGTGTCAAACATAACGGAGGAGTGAGACATGAAGACCAAGATGACTGCGATCCTGGCGGGCAGCCTGCTGCTGGCAGGGGCCGCACAGGCCGAAGACGTGATCTTCGCCCACGGCGAGAACCCCGGAAACCCGCGTTACATCGCGGCGGAGAAATGGGCCGAGCTTTACACCGAATGCACCGGGTCCTCGGTCAACGTGGCGCCTTCGGCGACCATGGGCGATGACGTGGAGATGCTGACCTCGGTCGGCGCGGGCATCATCCAGATCACCGCCAACTCGCAGGGCTCCTTCAGCCAGATCGTGCCGGAAATCGGTCTCTTGGGTCTGCCCTTCCTGTTCCCCGACCTCGAAACCGCACGGGCGACCGTGGACGGCGAAGTCGGCGCCCTGATCGACGAGCGCGCGCATGCGTCCGGCCTGAAGGTCGTGGGCTACTGGGACAACGGCATCCGCCACATCACCCACCTGTCCAAGCACATGCTGGAACCCGCGGATCTGTCGGGCATGCGCATCCGCACCCCCGGCAGAGATGACGGTCGACATCTTCGAGGCGCTTGGTGCCTCCCCTGCCCCGCTGGCCTGGTCCGAGGTGCCCTCGGCGCTTCAGTCCGGTGTCTTCGAGGGTCAGGAAAACCCGCTGACCAACATCTACTTCGCCAAGCTGCACGAGATCACGCCCTACATCACCCTGACCGGCCACATGTACGAGGCCTCGCCCGTCGTCGTGGGCCTTGCATGGTGGGAAGGTCTGGATGAGGCGACCCAGACCTGCGTGACCGACGCCACCCGCGAGGCCGGTGCCCTTCAGCGTCAGCTGAACAAGGAAGGCAACGACAAGCTGCAGGCGACGATGGAAGAGGAAGGCGCAATTTTCGCGACCGCCAACCGCGAGGCCTTCGTCGAGGCGACGGCTTCGGTCTACGACAAGTATGCGGAAACCTATCCCGACCTGGTCGCGGCCCTGCGCGAGGCAGCGCAAGGGCAATGACCCGGTCTTCTTCGGACGCGGCAGGGGGGCGGCAACGCCCCCTTGTCCACGGGCTCCTGACGCTGTGCCGCGGTCTGACCCTCGGGCTGGACTACAGCGCGCGGGTGATCGCGGTCACGGCCATGGCCGTGATGTTCACCCTGCTGCTGATGAACGTCGTGCTGCGCTACATCTTCACGACCGGCATCCCCATGGCCTACGAGATCCACGCGGTGCTGCTGCCCTGGCTGGTTGCCGGCGGGCTGGTGGTCGCCTCGGCCCGCAACCGCAATATCGCCGTGACGCTGCTGCCCGACATGATGCCCCCCGCCCTGCGGCGGCTCATCCTGATCGCGGTGCAGGGCATCGTGCTGGTGATCGCCGTCTCGATCGTCTGGAGCGGCCAGCCGATCCTGCGCGCCTCGACCTTCCAGTCGCTGTCGACGCTGGGGATCAAGCAGGTCTGGGGCTATGCAAGCCTGCCCTATTCCTTCGCCTGCATCAGCGTGATCGCGACCTGCGACCTGCTGCGCCTCATCCTGCGCGACGAGACCCTCGAAGAGAGCCTCGTCACGCCCACGAGTCTGAGCTGATCGGACCCTGACAGGAAAGCCCCGACCATGTCCGCGACAATGATCTGGATCTTCGTACTGCTGCTGCTTGGCGCCGTCCCGGTGGGTTTTGCCATCCTCGGCGGCGTCGCCGGCGCACTCTGGCTGGACGGCAAGTCCATGGCCGTGCTGGCGCAGCGGCTCTATTCACCCACGCAGAGCTTCCCCATGCTCGCGATCCCCTTCTTCATCCTTGCCGGCAACCTGATGATGTCCGGTACGGTTCGGCACCTACCTCGTCAATATCGCGCGCCTTCTGGTGGGCCGCTTCAAGGGCGGCATGGGTCAGGTTTCCGTGCTTGGCTCGGTGATGTTCGGCGGTGTTTCGGGCTCGGCGGTCGCCGATGCCACGGCGCTTGGCAACGCGCTGATCCCGGTGCAGAAGGACAGCGGCTATCCGCCCGCCTTTGCGGCGGCGGTCAATGCCTCCTCCTCGACCGTTTCGGTGCTGATCCCGCCGTCGATCCCGCTGATCCTGTATGGGCTGATCGCCAACGTCTCTATCGTCAACCTCTTCGTCGCGGGCATCCTGCCGGGGGTGCTGCTGGCGGTCGGCATGATGGGTGCGGTGGCGCTGGTCGGCAAGCGGCGCAACCTGCCGCGCGCGCCGCTCGAAGGGGGTTTCGCCGCCTTCAAGGGCCAGCTGTTCATCGCCCTGCCCGCCATGTTCATGCCGGTCTTCGTGATCGGCACCCTGCGCTTCGGCATCGCCACGCCCACCGAGGTCAGCGTGATGGCCGTGGCCTACGCGATGGCCGTCAGCGGGATCCTCTACCGCGACCTGTCGTGGCGCGTCCTGTGGGAGGCCTCGGTCGCCACGGTGATGATGACGGGCGCGGTGATGATCATCATCATGGCCTCCTCCACCATGCAGTGGGTGCTGACGCTTGAACGGGTGCCGCAGCATCTGGCGGAATGGGTCAGCCTGACCTTCTCGGAGCCCTGGATGGTCATCATGGCGCTGAACGTGGTGATGCTGCTGATCGGCACCGTGCTCGACCTTCCCGCCGCCGTGTTGCTGCTGGGGCCGATCTTCGTCGGCATCGGTCAGGCCATCGGGCTGGACCCGGTGCAACTGGGCCTGATGATGGTCGTCAACCTGTCGATCGGGCTTTACACGCCGCCGGTCGGGACGACGCTATTCATCTCGTCGGCCATTGCGCGGGTGGGGATCGGGGCGACGGTGAAGGCCCTGCTGCCATTCTACATGGTGTCCCTGCTGGTCCTCTTGCTGATCTCCTACGTCCCGGCGCTGACCTGGTACTGAGCCGGGCCCCCGGCTGGCGCGATTTCCGCGCCAGCCGGTCGGGCCGGGATCATGCTGAAGCAGGCGAGCCAGAGCCCTGCCCCTGCCTTTGTCGTCCACTTCGGAACCGCGTGGCAGAGCCGAAGGGGACGATCCTGTGGGCCATCCCCGCCCGGCGATCCTGCCCCCGATCCCGGCAAAGCGGAATGCCGGGCACGAGGGCGCGCCCGACCCGGCGCGCCCCCATCGGCGCATCACGACAGGTGATGCACCTCTTGCAACCCGTAGACGGGGGTCTCGATGCCCTCCATCCGGGCCTTCAGCTGCAGCGCAAGATACAGCGAATAGTGCCGCGACTGATGCAGGTTGCCACCGTGGAACCAGAGGTGCTCCTGCTGGGTGGGTTTCCACATGTTGCGCTGCTCGCCCTCCCAGGGGCCGGGGTCCTTGGTGGTGTCCGAACCCAGACCCCAGACCTTGCCGACCTTGTCCGCGACCTCGGGGCTGATGAGATCGGCGGCCCAGCCGTTCATGCTGCCATAGCCGGTCGCCATGACCACCAGATCGGCGTCCAGATGTGTGCCGTCCGACAGCACCACGCCGGTCTCGTCGAAGTGGTCCACCTGCCCCTTCACCAGCCTCACCGCGCCGTCGATGATCAGCTGGCTGGCACCGACGTCGATGTAATAGCCCGACCCGCGCCGCAGGTACTTCATGAAGAGGCCGGACCCGTCGTCGCCCCAGTCGAGATCGAAGCCCGCCTTTTCCAGCCCCGCATAGAAATCCGCGTCGCGTTCCTTCATCTGCTCGTAGAGCGGAATCTGGAACTCGTGCATGATCCGGTAGGGCAGCGAGGCGAAGATCATGTCGGCCTTTTCCGTCGTCACGCCATTGGCCACCGCCTCTTCGGAATAGAGCGCGCCGAGGCCGATATCCATCAGCGTGTCCGAGCGCACGATATGGGTCGAGGAGCGCTGAACCATGGTCACGTCGGCGTCCGCCTCCCAAAGCGCGGCGCAGATGTCATGGGCCGAGTTGTTCGACCCCACGACAACCACCTTCTTGCCGGTCCAGTCATCCGGGCCGTCGTGCTGCGAACTGTGCTGAATCGTGCCCCCGAAATCCTCCATCCCCGGGAACTGCGGCAGGTTGGGCTTGCCCGACATACCCGTGGCCAGCACCAGCTGCGTCGGGCGCAGCGTGACCTCTTCGCCGTCGCGGTTGACCTTGACGGTCCATGTGCCGCTGGCCTCGTCATATTGCGCGCTTCGCACCTCGGAGCGGGACCAGTAGTTGATCTCCATCACCTTGGTGTACATCTCCAGCCAGTCTCCCACCTTGTCCTTGGGTGTGAAGACCGGCCAGTTGTCCGGGAACTTGATGTAGGGCAGATGGTCGTACCAGATCGGGTCATGCAGGCAGAGCGACTTGTAACGCGACCGCCACTGGTCGCCGGGCCGGTCGTGCTTGTCCAGAACGATGGTCGGCACGCCAAGCTGCCGCAGCCGCGCACCAAGGGCGATTCCGCCCTGCCCGCCGCCGACGATCACGGTATAGGGCTGTTCGGTATAGCCCAGCTCGGCGGCCTCGGCCTCGCGCTTTTCCTTCCAGGACTTGCGGTTCTTGGCAGCGCCGTGTTCCGCCCCCATCGGGCGGCGGCGGCCCCGGTTTTCCTCATGGCCCTTCAGTTCCTGAAGCGCGGTCAGCAGCGTCCAGATCCGCCCGTCCTTCAGGCGCATCAGCCCCCAGCCGCGCCCGACGGCGGTCTCGAAGGTGATCCAGGCGGTGATGACCCCGCCCTCTTCGCCCGGCACCTCGCCCTGCTGAATGGCGAAGCCACGCGGCTGGGTGTGATTCAGTTGCGCGGTCAACATGTCCTGAACGCCGGACGGCCCCTCCACCGTCTTCAGGTTCCAGGAGACGGCGATCAGGTCGCGCCAGTAACTGTCCGTGGCAAAAAGGGCGCTTGCGGCCACGGCATCGCCTGCCTCCAGCGCGGCGTTCAAGCTATCCAGCGTCTCTTGCACCTGATCGGTGACTGTCGAGTCGAGCATTGCGTTTCCTCCTCATCGGCAATGTGATACCCGGAGAGTGGCGAAACGGCCCCCGTTGACTCTACGAAAATCTGGCAGGTTTGCCCGGGAAACACGGTGCTGCGAAGCAGCATGTTGCACATGCAACGCCGCGCAACACCTCAGTCGGGCGCGCGCAACCCCTCCCTGCGGATGCGGCGCAGGACGGTCGAGCGGTTGACCCCAAGGCGGCGCGCGGCCCGGGCCATGTTCCAGTTGCAGGCGTCCAGAACCGCCTCCAGATCCTGCTCTGGCGCCGGGGACCGGGGCGCGGCGGGCAGGTCCGGCAGGTCGATCACCTTGGTTTCCGCCAAGGCGCAGGCCACGTCCAGCGTATTGCCAAGCGCCCGCAGGTTGCCCGGCCAGTCGCGCGCCATCAGCTCTGCCCGCGCCGAGGGGGTCAGCCGCATCTCGCCGCCGTCGCGGCGCCGAAGCAGGCGGTCGATCAGCCAGCCAAGATCCTGCCTTTCGCGCAGGGGCGGCAGCGCCAGCACCGCCCCGGCCAGCCTGTGATACAGCATCGCGGGCAATCTCCCCTGCGCCAACAGTTCGGACGCGGCCTGCCCTGTTGTCGCGATTGGGCGCATGTCGGGATGCGCATCCAGAAGACCCGCAAGGACACGCGCGGCCTCGGGCGCCAGATCCTCGACCCGGCGCAGCAGCAGCGTGCCGGGGCCCGTCTGACCAGAGAGCGCCGCGCGCAGCGTCTCGGCATCGGCCCCGGCACAGTCGAGAGCCGAGGAAACCGCCGCGCCGCGAGGCCATGTGCACCGCCCGCGCCAGCTTGGTCTTGCCGGTGCCGCTTTCGCCGCACAGCATCAGGGGCACCGGCGTCGGCGCCAGCCGCTCGGCCTGCGACAGCAGCCGGGTCATGGCCGGGTCGCCCCCGGCGAGGGTGGCCAGAACACCGCCGCGCGCCCGCAGGGCCGGCGCGCTCGGCTGACCCGGTGCCCGGCGGGGCGCCTGCGGCGCAATGGCGTGGCCGAAGACGGCGCCGCCATCGCCAAGCGCCACCACCCGGTCCTCGGTCGGGCGGTCGCGCATCAGGTCGGGCAGGTCGTCGACGCTCAACCCCAGTAGGCTGTCAATCCGCGCGCCGATCAGGCTCTTGCCGCCCGACAGCATCCGCGTTGCCGCGCGCGTGGCGCCGATCACGCGGCCCGCCCCGTCCAGCGAGACCGCCGCCTCGGGGTCGACGTCGAGGAATTCCGGGCTGGTCGAGAACCGCAGCACCCATTCGCGGCGGCTGGCCGCCATCAGGTTCGCCATCTCGACCCGCCGCGCCGCCGCCGTCACCAGCGACATGGCGAGGTTCTGGCTGCTCTTCGGCGCCGGAGAGCGCAAAAGCGAGATGTCCAGAACCGCCGCCAGCTGCCCGAGGCTGTCGTAGATCGGCGCCGCGGTGCAGGACAGCCCGGTGTGCGCGTTCCCGAAGTGATCGTCCTGATGCACGGTCACCGGCTCGCCGGTGACGATGCAGGCGCCGACACCGCAGGTCCCCGCAAGGTCCTCGGACCAGTTGGAGCCAAGGTAGAGCCCCGCCTTGCGCAACTCGTCCACCAGCAGATCGTCGCCGTAGAAGTCGACGCAGACGCCCTTGGCATCGGTCAGGAGCAGCACGTAGTTCTGGCCCGTCACCTGCCGGAACAGACCCTGCAGGCTGGATCGCGCGGCGCCGATCATCCAGTCGGCCTGATCGCGGTGAAGGCGGAACTCGGTTTCGGTGACGATATGGGCCGGATCGCTGCGCGTCGGATCCATACCGTAGAGCTCGACGCAGCGCCGCCACGAGGCATCAACGTAGCTGTCCCGCCCGGACGCGCGCCCGCCCAGAACCTCGGCAATTTCCTCGACGTGATGCCGCTCGACCATATGACCGTCCTCCCGCCCAAGACTGTACATCCAAGCGCGGCTCACCCAAGGGAGGACTTTGGTAGCGGCCCTTGTGCTGCCGGACCCCGGGGTTTCGCGGAGCGGCGCCTTGCCCCCTGCCCTGCTCGGGACGGCGACCGACAGGCGCGGCGGGGTTGCCGGATAAACGTGGCCCTGCCGCAACCCGTCCCGAACCCCGGCTCACCGCCGGAGGGCTGTCACCTCTGAATCTCCCGGGACAAGGGCCACATTGAAGGCAACACACTCACTGATGAAGATAACCGACTGAAATCGCGTGAAATTACCCAATCCGGCCCCTTCGCGATGCAACAGGGGCGATTTCAACGGCATTTTTCCGGCCTGAGGCAGCTTTTCGGCGCCTCGCCTTCTGCCAGAAGCCAAGACAGCGCCCGGTTCAGAGTATGCGATCGCCTGAGCGCCCGGCCCTTCCGCGCGGTCGGACAGACCGGGGATATTGCCCGGCCGATCTTGGATCATATGGCCCCGTCCCACGCCGGACCAGCCGGTCGGTCCGGCGCGCCCTTTGCCCCGGCCCCATGCCCCCCTGCCCGGCACAGATCCTCCGCCTTAAGGCGCCTCTTGCGGCTATGGCCGCTTTCAAAGGTATCTCCGCCGATGATCGCACCGGTACTGCGGATTGGCGGACATTTTTCAGGCCTTGCCCTGCCCGTTTGCCGAGGGGCCTTGCCAGCGCCCCCCTATCCCGACATGAATAGCAGGTAGCGATTTCGAGACCCCGCATGGCCCCGCCATGCCGAAACCTCGCAGCGCGTTGTCGAAGGTCTGGCCTCTGCCCGCGAGTTTACAGCTGTAAACGCAGAATGAAGCCCGGCGACAGCCCTAGGCACGCGCGGTTTAAATGGGCACTATATCGAGGAAAATTCTTGACTTAGCCTCTTGAATCAATGCTCTTACCCCAAAGTGGCGTGGAAAAGGCCACATTTTCGAATTTGGGGCAACTAGATGATTCCTGTGACACCACTGGCAAGCGAGAAGCCGTCGGCGCTCGCGACGGATATTTCCGAACGGTTGAATGCCGCAATCCGGGAACATCTCCTCTCTGCTTTTGCCCCAGACAGCACAAAATCGCTACGCTCTTTTTCGGCGCCGGAAGCGGCAGAGCTGCTTGGGGTCTCTGGCCAGTTCATGCGCAAGGTGCATGCCGAAGGTACGATCCCCGAACCTGAAGACGTTCGTGGCGGGCGGCGCTATTACACGGCGCAAGAGATCTGGAACGCGCGCGAGATCCTGGAAAAGTCGTCCCGCAAGAAAGGCCGCTACCTGCCGCGTCGGTCCGGGGACGAGAAGCTGCAGGTCTGGCAGTTGATGAACTTCAAGGGCGGCTCCAGCAAGAGCACGACAACCATCCACCTTGCCCACTATTTCGCCCTTCGCGGCTACCGCGTTCTGGTGGTCGACCTCGACCCGCAAGGGTCGCTGACCTCCATGTGCGGCATCAGCCCCGAGATCGATTTCGACGGGCTGACGGTCTATGACGCGATCCGCTATGACGAACCCGTCAGCATGGCGGATGTCGTGGTCCCCACCTATTTCCCGGGCCTGTCAATTGCGCCGTCGCGGCTGATGCTGTCCGAGTTCGAAACCGAATCCGCGGTGCATTCGAACCCCGACCAGCCGTTCTTCACCCGCATCCGAAACGCCCTGTCGCAGGTCGAGGACGATTTCGACCTGGTCCTCATGGATAGCCCGCCGCAGCTGGGCTTCCTGACCATCGCCGGGATGGCGGCTGCAAGCTCTCTGATCGTGCCGCTGACCCCCTCGATGCTGGACGTCTCGTCGACCGCGCAGTTCCTCGAACTGGCGGGCGCCTACATGGGCGTGATCGAGGACGCCGGGGCGACGCTTCAGTACGATCATTTCAAATTCCTGATCACCCGGGACGAACCGACGGACGTCCCGTCGCAGCAGCTGACCTCTTTCATGCGCGCCCTGTTTCAGGATCGGGTCATGTCCGCGACCGCCCTGAAGAGCACCGCGATCAGCGACGCAACCATGCTGAAACAGTCGATCTACGAGGTCGTGCGGTCCGAGATGACCCGCGCGACCTACGACCGTGCAAAGGGGTCGGTGGATGCGGTCGGGCACGAGGTCGAGACGATGATCCAGCAATCATGGGGACGTCAGTAATGGCACGGAAAACCCTTCGCGACATGTCCGGCATTGCCAGTACCATTGCGCGGTCAGGCAATGCCTCGAAAGAGCGCGCGCCGAAGACAAGCGCACCCGCCCCGGGGGCCTTGCAGGGGTCTCTGGCCTCGATCCGCGAGATCGATCCCGGGCTGATCGATGACTGGGGCCCCAAGGACCGGCTGGATGAGTTTACAGCTGTAAACACCGAAGAAAGCGACGATGGCTTCGAGGCCCTCAAGACCAGCATCCGCGATGGCGGTCAGCAGGTGCCGATCCTCGTGCGGCGCTCCAAGACGGCAGAGGGGCGCTTTGAAGCCATCTATGGCCGCCGCCGCCTGAAGGCCTGCCGCGAACTCGGCATCAAGGTCCGGGCCAATGTTCAGGATCTTGATGACGCCACGGCCTTGCTGGCCAAGGGGCTGGAGAACGCGGCGCGGCGCAACCTGTCGTTCTACGAAAAGGCCCGTTTCGCCGAGGCCATCCGAGGCCGCCGGCCATGAAGGCGCGACCGTGCGGCAGGTTCTGAACCTGTCCGCATCGGGGCATTCCCACCTGACCAAGGTGACGCAGAACGTCCCGTCGGCGGTTGGCGATTCGATTGGCCCGGCGCCAAAATCCGGCTCGGCCCAGATGGACGGAACTGGCCCAGCTGTTCCTTGATCGCAAGCTGACCGAAGCGGTCGCGCTTGGCGCCCTGGCGAGGATGAGCCCTGCGTTGACCTCTGACGAACGCCTGGATGCGCTTGTCAGGGAAGCGCTCAAGCGTGGAACCAAAGGGAGCCATGGTCCCCGAGAAATCACCCCCATGGAGGGCGTGGTCATCAAGGCAGGGCGAGGCAGCCTGTCCATGTCGGTCAAGAAATCCGGTGTAAACGCCGATTTCGCGACCTGGCTCGAGAGCAATCTCGAGGAAATCATAAAGAAATCCTACGCCGAGTTTACAGATGTAAATTCGAAGGATGACACCTGAGGACGAGCAGAAAGGAGGAAAGGTAAACAAAGAAAACCCCCGAAACCGAAGCTTCGAGGGCTGCTGCGCAAAGCGCAATTCTTAGATTAGACACCTGGAACTTAGCAGCCAACAGAATCGCCATACAAGAAGAATCGCTCCTGAGCGAACGGGATTTCTTTGTCTGCTGATACAGGATGGAACAATTCATCGATGCCCCCAACGGGGCAGCTGGGGTTATCATGCCTCAGACCGGCGGAGCTGTGCCCAACAGCAAGAGCACGTCGGGTTGGCGCAAGGCCACCGTCGGCCTTGCCGCCGCAGAGCGCCATGCAGCCGCCGGCGAACGGGTCGCAGTACCCAAATCGCGGGCTTTCGTGGCCGTGAAGCGGGTAGGGGCCGCCATTGGCCTCAAGGCCGGCGACATGATGCTGCTGGACACGCTGGGGGCCTTCAGCCAGCCCCAGGACTGGGACGAGGGACAGCGCCCGATCGTCTGGGCGTCGAACGCCTACCTGATGGCGCAGACCGGCTTTTCCCTGTCTGCGCTCAAGCGCCACGCGCGGCGGCTTGCCGAGGCGGGTGTCGTCTCTTTCCGGGACAGCCCCAATGGCAAGCGCTGGGGCCACCGGGACGCCGGGGGCCGCATCGTCGAGGCCTATGGCTTCGACCTGTCGCCGCTCTCGGCCCGTGCAGCCGAATTCGAGGCCCTGTACGCCGATTTGCAGGCCGAACGCGCGCTCTGCCAACGCCTGAAACGCCAGATCACCGTCGCGCGCCGGACGATCCGCGCACGGATCGAAGCCGCCGTCAGCGCGACCCTGCGCGGCCCCTGGACGCAGCTCACCCATCTCTTTGAAGAGCTTCTGGGACGCCTTCCGCGCCGCCACCAGACCCCGGAACAGCTCGCAAGATTGCTGGCCTGGTTCACCCAGCTTCTGGAGCGCGTCGAGGCAGCCTATCTGCAAGCGACAGATCAGCCGCAAGCTGTGGAAAACGCAGAGAAAACCTGGGGACAAAGCACGCAAAACACCATGGAAACGGACCCCGGGGAGGCCAATTCCGAACCCCACATACAAATTACCAATCAACTTGATCAAGTAACCCGTAATGACACGGAAAATGCCGAGCTCCCGACCGTTCCGCCGAGCCCCCGCACGCGGGATCAGATCGAAGCGACCCCCAGAGAAAGGGCAAGCGACGCACCAAAGACCCCCGCGCCGGTGGATCTGTCCACGGTCATGCAGGCCTGTCCCGAATTTGCCTCTTGGGCGCGCAATATGGGCGGCTTCCTGAGAGATTGGGGCGATCTGCACCGCATTGCCGGGCAGCTCAGACCGATGATCGGGGTCTCGGAACAGGCCTGGACCCTGGCACAGGTCCGATTGGGCGGACAGCTGGCAACGGCGGCCCTGGCGCTTGTCTTCGAAAAGCACTGTGCGGGTGAAGTTGCCTCTCCCAGCGGCTATCTCCGCGGCATGGTTGCAAAGGCGGGGGCAGGGGAGCTGCATCTTCAGCGCAGCTTCTACGGCAGGCTGAAAGCCCAGGCGGCATGACGGGGCAGGGGAGGGGGCCTGCCGCCAGACCGGCAAGCCCGGTCATCTCCGGTAAGGGTGACAGCCACGCACCGCGCAGGGCAGAGCAAAGAGGCCGCGGGCCCTCCGAAGACGACCGACATGCGGCAGGGCGCCCTTGGGCGGGGCTCTGGTTGACCAGAGGCACGGACGCGGCTGAACCAAAGTGGTCGGACCACTTTCGCTCGGGATTTCGGTCGTGATTTTTCATAAAGTATTCATGATTACAGAGGTTTAATAAAAGACTTTGCCCGAAAGCGGCTGAAATCCTTGGGTGCCATTCCTGTCTTGGATTGTCGTGGCCCACAGTGTTGGACCATTCTGCGGGGCAGGGAGGACCGGCATGGACCGCGTTGAAGGCAGGGAATCAGGAACCGGGAAGGGCGCCGATCGCGTCGTGGCCTATTTCATGACCCGGTTGCGGCAGGGCGCGCTGAAACTGGGCGACCGCTTGCCGTCCGAGCGCGAGCTGTCGCGCGAACTGGGCGTCGGGCGTCCGCTGTTGCGCGAAGTCATGCGTTCGCTCTCGATGCTGGGGGTGCTGGATATCCGCCACGGTTCCGGCGCCTATGTGGGCAAGGTCGATATCGGGCTGATGTCGGATTTCTTCACCTTCTGCCTGTCGCAGGAGCAGGACGTTCTGGACGACGTGCTGCAGGCCCGCATCGCCATCGAATGCCAGGCGATCCGGCTGGCCTGTTTGCGCGCCAACGAACGCGACCTCGCCCGCATCAGCCAGTGGCTGAACGTATTGCTGCATACGCTCGACGATCCCGAGAAGGGCGGCCACGCGGATTTCATGTTCCATCAGGCGGTTGTCGCCGCCAGCCATTCACGCTCGCTGATCGTGCTGCACGGCGCGCTGGCGGACCTGTTGAAACAAAGCCATGTCGAGCGCCGCCGCACCTATCGCAGCGGCCCGATCATGCAGGATTTGGTGGAGGCGCATCGCGATGTGTTTCTGTCAATCGTGGGGAAGGATCCCGACAAGGCCGACCAGCGGCTGCGGGAGCATTTCGCCATCGGCGACGAGTTGCGTCGCCAGAGCCTGATTTCCGAGTACGAACGCAAGGACTTTCGGGCACCGCACACGACCTGAAGACAAACACCGGAGGAGAGAATGTTTCACGCATCCACCCGGCGGCTGATGGCCGCCGCCGCTATCGGCTTGCTTGGCACCCAGGCGACCGCCGCCGATCTGCGCTATGCCCATGTCGGCGCCGAGGGCGATTTCCAGACCCGTTTCGCCGCCGAGGCGGCGGAAGAGGTCAATGCCGCCACCAACGGCGAAGTGACCATCAACGTCTTCCCGGCCAGCCAGCTTGGCAACGTGGCCGAGATGGTCGACGGGGTGAAGCTGGGCTCGATCCACATGGGGCACCACGACTTTGCCTCGCTGGCCCGCATCGTGCCCGAGATCGCGGTCTTCAACGCGCCCTTCATCTACCGTGACGGCGCCCATGCGCTGGCCGCGACCGACCCGGCCACCTCCGAGGCGCTGATCGCGCTGAACGAGCGGCTGGTCGAAGAGGGCGGCGTCCGCGTGATCGACCGCATCTATCGCGGCGCGCGCCACATCTCGTCGAACTTCGAGATCAAGTCGCCCGACGACATGACCGGCAAACCCTTCCGCGCCGTGCCGCTGGACCTGTGGATCTCGATGATCAAGGGCATGGGCGCCACGCCGACGCCGGTCGAGGTCAGCGAACTGCCGACCGCGCTGATGACCGGCCTCGTGGTGGGTCAGGAAAACCCGCTGACCATGATCTCGGCCAATGCGCTGCACGAGGTGCAGAGCCACGTCGCGATGACCGGCCACATGCAGTCGGTGCTGGCGGTCTTCGTGAACGAGAACGCGTGGCAGGGCCTGACCGAGGACCAGCGCGCGGCGATCACCAAGGTGCTCGACGACAAGGCGCAGCAGTCGCTGGAATGGGCGCAGGCCTCCGAGGCCGACCTGATCACCGAGCTCGAGGGCAAGGGCATGGTCTTCACCACCGAGGACAACGGTCTCGACCTCGCGGCCTTCCGCGACAAGGTGCTGCCGCAGATCACCGCTGATTTCCCCGAGTACGAAAGCTTCATCGCGCAGATCTCTGCCGTCGAATGACCCCATGTGCGGGCCGGGCATCGCGCCCCGGCCCGCATCTGACCGGAGGCGATATGACCCGACCCCTGCAAATCCTCTGCGTGCTTCTGGTGGCGGCCCTCGTGGTGACGCCCTTTGCGCAGGTCATCATGCGCGGCGTCTTTGGCCGTGCCATGATCGGCGCCGAGGAGCTGACCCGCGTTCTGCTGATCGCCTCGGTCTTCGTGTCCTACCCGCTGGTGGTGGCGGCGCGCGAGAACATCGGCATGACGGAAATCCGCGACGCCCTGCCAAGCCCCGCCCCGCGCCTGCTGGCGCTGATCAACACGCTGATCGGGCTGGGCATTTCCGTGACCATGGCGGTGATCACCGTGCAGAACATTTCCGGCAACATGCGCAACGCGACGCCGACGCTGGGCATTCCCTTCTGGCTGTTCCTCGGCGCGGCCGGTCTGGGCTTCGCGGGGGCCGCCGTCTACCACGCGCGCCGCTTCGTGATCCAGCTGAAGACGGGGGAGCTGTGACATGGGTCTCGTGCTGATCTTCCTCTTCCTGATCCTCTTCATGCTGGGCGTGCGGGTGGTCTATGCGATCCTGCTGCCCTCGATCCTCTATGTCTTCATGGAGGGCCTGCCGCCGGGCATGCTGGCGCAGCGGGTGACCTATGCGCTCGACAGCTTTCCGCTGGTGGCGGTGCCGGTCTTCATCTTCGTCGGCAACCTGATGAACCTCTCGGGCGTGACCGACCGCATCTTCAAGTTCGCCGATACGCTGGTGGGCCGGGTGCCGGGCGGGCTGGCGCAGGTCAACATCTTCTCCAGCCTGATCTTTTCCGGCATGTCCGGCGCGGCGCTGGCCGATATCGGCGGCCTTGGCCGGATCGAGATCGACGCCATGAAAAAGCGCGGCTTCTCCGGCCCCTTCGCGGGGGCGGTCACGGCGGCCTCGGCGGTGGTGGGGCCGATCTTTCCGCCCTCGATCCCGCTGATCGTCTACGGGTCCGTCACCAGCGTCTCGATCATCCAGCTTCTGATCGCGGGCATTGTCCCGGCGCTGATCTGCATCGGGCTTCTGATGCTGACCGCCTTCGTCATCGCGCTGGTGCAGGACATGCCGCGCGCCGAGCGCTGGCCCGGGGTGGGCGAGGTCTTCACCGCGCTCTGGCCCGCGCTGCCCGCCATGCTGGCGCCGGTGCTGATGATCGCGGGCATGATGCTGGGATGGTTCACGCCCACAGAGGCGGCCAGCGTCACGGCGGTCTATGTCATCCTCATCGCGCTCTTCTTCTACCGCGAACTGACATGGGCGCATCTGTGGACCGCGACGGTCAACACGGCGCTGTCGACCAGCGCGATCCTGATCATCGTCGCGGCGGCATCCATGTTCGGCTGGATCCTCGCGGTGGAACAGATCCCGCAGGACTTCGCCAAGTTCATCCTGCAATTCGCCTCCAGCCCCATTGTCCTGCTGCTGATCGCCAACCTGATCTTCTTCGTCGCAGGCATGTTTCTCGACTCGACGACCGCGACGCTTCTGGTGGTGCCGATCATCGCGCCGCCGCTGGTGGCCGCCGGCATCGACCCGGTGCATCTGGGCATCATCGTGATCTTCAACCTGATGCTGGGGCTGCTGACGCCGCCCATGGGCCTGTCGCTGTTCCTTGTGTCGTCGATCGCCAAGGTCAGCCTGCGGCAACTGCTGGTGGCGCTCTTGCCCTTCTATGTGCCGCTGCTTCTGTGCCTCGGCATCATCACCTTCGCCGAGGACCTCGTCCTCTGGCTGCCGCGCATGTTGCGGTGACTTCTCAACACGGAGACTGACATGAAAATCGTTATCGGATCGGATCACGCGGGCTTCCCGATGAAGGCAGGGGTGATCGAGACCATCCGCGCCGAGGGGCACGAGGTCACGGACGTGGGGTCCTTCAACCCGGAGCCGGTGGACTTTCCCGATGTCGCGCGGGCGCTCTGCGACAAGATCCTGAAGGGCGAGGCCGAGCGCGGGTTGCTGGTCTGCGGCACCGGCGTCGGCGCGGTGATCGCCGCGAACAAGGTGCCGGGCATCCGTGCCTCTGTCTGCCACGACGCCCATTCCGCGCATCAATGCGTCGAACATGACGACGTCAACGTGATGTGCATCGGCGCCCAGATCATCGGGCCACTGGCTGGCGGCGGATCTGGTGCGCTCTTTCCTGACCGCCGAGTTCTCGACCGACCCCGATTGCCGGCGCCGGGTCGAGAAACTGAACGCGATGGATCTGGCGCGCGGCTGACCCGGCGCGGGACCGCCCACCGGGCCTCTTGTGCCCGGTGGGGGCTGTCGTCCCGGATCAGGTCGCAGGGTGTTCTCTTACAGGCGGGTGACAGGGAAACTGACGGCAAGCAGCGGCACCGGGGGCTTCAGCCTATTCTGCGAAGCGGCGGCGAGGGCAGGGCTGCCAGAGCGGGGGACAATGGCGGGGCGGGCCGCTCTTGTCGTCCCCGGCGGCAGATCCATTCGGCGCCGTGGAACGTGCATGTCCGGGGTGTTCGGGCTTACCGCAGACCGTGAACTGACACTGACGCACCGGCGTGCCATCCGAGAGACCGTCTTGGTGAAAGGCGGGTACAGGAAGCGACCGAACATCAATAACTGACATGTCAGTTGTGCAATCAGAATTGCCCTGCTAGGTTTCCTCCGAAGACGAGGAGAATCTCAGTTGGAACACTTCGGTATCTCGGTTGCCTTGCTGACGCCCTTCACGGCGCGCGGCGAACTCGACACCGCGCGGCTGGGGACGCACGCGCGAAGCCTTCTGGATCGTGGCGTCCGGGGCGTCACGCTCTTTGGCACCACCGGAGAAGGGGCCTCGGTAGGGCTGTCGGAACGCGCGGCGGGGATCGACGCGCTGCTGCAGCACGGCTGCCCGGCGGGGGCGATCACGCTTGGCGTCTGTGCGACCGCGCTTGCCGATGCCCTGGAGCAGGTGGCGCAGGGCACCCGCCGTGGCATCCAGTCGTTCCTGCTGCTGCCGCCGTTCTACTTCAAGGGATGCAGCGACGACGGTCTGTTTGCACTGGCATGCAGAGCTCTTCGCGCGGGCCGATCCCGGGGCCCGGTTCATCCTCTACCATATCCCGCAGGTGTCGGGGGTGGGTCTGTCGGTCGATCTGGTGGAGCGGCTGATCGATCATGCGCCCGACCGGGTGCGGGCGATCAAAGACAGCTCCGGCGACTGGGAAACCGCCGCGGCGCTGATCGACCTGGGAAAGACCACGGTGCTTGTCGGAGACGAACGGCTTCTGCACCGTGCCGTGGCGCGCGGTGCCGGGGGCGCGATCTGCGGGATGGCGAACCTGTACCCCGAGCGGATGGTCCGCATCGTGGAGACCGCCACCGAAGACCCGGAGCTGAGCGCCGAGGTTTCGCGGATCGTGGCGAAGCCGGTGATCCCGGCACTGAAGGCGGTGCTGGCCGCGCGCAGCGCAGAGCCCGCACGGGAACGGATGCGCCCGCCGCTTACATCGCTCGGCGAGGCCGAGCGCGCGACGCTGCCGATGCAAGAGAAGACCGAGGCCTGAGATGGGCGAACCGGTGGCCCGGCAGCGCGATCACGCCTATTCAAGCTTCACGGACAAGCTTCTGTCGCGGGATATCCAGCCGGGTCAGTTCGTGTCGCAGCGTGAGCTGGTCGAGCTGACGGGCATGCCGCTGGGCGCCATCCGCGAGATGATCCCGCGGCTAGAGGCCGACGGGCTGATCCGCACCTCGCCGAAACGCGGACTGCAGATCCTGTCGATCGACCTCGACCTGATCCGCAACGCGTTTCAGCTGCGCCGCATCATCGAGGCAGAAGCCTTCGCCGGCTTCTGCCGGACCGCGCAGCCGGACGATCTGGCGCGTATCGCCCGCGAGCACGCGGAAATCCGGGAGGAGGCCGCAGGCGGGGTGACGCCGGATGTGCTGGACCGGGCGCAGCGCATGGACTGGGCCTTTCACGACCATGTGGTCGATCACATGCAGAACCGCATCGTTTCGGACATCTACCGGGTAAACTCGATCAAGATCCGCTTGATCCGCAACGAGAACACCCGGATGCTGCCCGAACTGGTGGTTTCGGTCATGGACGAACATATGCCCATCGTCGATGCTCTGATTGCCCGGGACGAGGCGGCGACCATCGCGGTGCGTCCAGGCCCATATCAACAGCGCGAGGAGTAGGGCGCTGGAGTTCGAATAACAGCAAGGGCGCAGGCCCTGCCAATACCGGAGGAGGAAACATGACACAGATTTTCAGAACAGGCGCGATGGCGCTGGCGACGGCGGCAGTTTTCGCGACGCCGGTCGTGGCGCAGGACACGGTGACGGTGCGGATGTCGACCCCGGCATCGGAAACCGACCAGCGTTCGGTTGCGCTGGCCGAGGTCTTCGCCCCGGCTGTCTCGGAGTTCATCACCTACCAGCCGCATTACAACGGCTCGCTCATCGCGCAGGGCTCGGAGCTCGAGGCCATCGCCTCGGGCGACCTGGAAATGTCGATCGCATCGGCGCAGGAGCTGGCGCAGTTCTTTCCCGAGTTCTCGATCTTCGCCACCGGCTACGTGCACCAGGATGCGGCGCATCAGGTTGCCGTCTTCAACGATCCGCTGATGGACCCGTTCAAGCAGAAGGTCGAGGACGAGCTTGGCGTGAAGCTTCTGACGGTGATGTATCTGGGGCGTCGGCACGTCAATCTGCGGCAGTGCCGCGACGAGGTGGACGTGCAGACCCCGGAGGACCTGAGCGGGATCAACCTGCGGATGCCGGGCACCGATGCATGGCAGTTCCTGGGCAAGGCGCTTGGTGCGAACCCGACGCCGATGTCCTTCACCGAAGTCTATACCGCGCTGCAGACCGGCTCGGTCGACGGGCAGGACAATCCGCTGCCCACCGTGGTGGATTCCAAGTTCTACGAGGTGACCTGCCAGATCGCGCTGACCTCGCATCTGGTCGATCTGAACTACGTGGCCTTCTCCAAGGAACTCTGGGACGGGCTGCGTGCCGATCAGCAGGCGGCGGTGCAGGAGGCGGCAGATGCGGCCGCCGAATCCGGGCGCCAGAACCAGCTTGCGAAAGAGGAAGAGCTGGTGTCCTTCCTGCGCGAGAACGGGCTGGAGATCTATGAGCCCGACCTCGCGGCCTTCCGCACGCATGTTCAGGCGCAGTACCAGGGCACCGAATTCGCGGTGCCTGGCCCGAGGGCGTGCTGGACCAGATCAACGCGCTCGGCAACTGATCGACTGCCGGGCGGCCCACGGGCCGCCCGGCCACCCGGGATCCCAGCGATGATGCACACCGTTCACCTCATCAGGCGCGGCGCCGAAATTTTCGTCGGTGCCCTCATGGCCTGCATGTTCCTGACCTTCATCCTGCAAATCACCATCCGCTACACGGCGCGGCTGTCGTGGATTGCCGAGGCGGTGCCGCTTCTCGATCCCAGCCGCTACGGCTGGACGCTGGAATTCTGCCTTCTGCTCTGGATCTGGATCATCTTCGTCGGCTGCGCCTTCGTGGTCCGCGATGAGGATCACGTGACCTTTGACATGATCTCGGGCCATGTGCGCCCGGGACTCCGCCGCTGGTTCATCATCCTCGGCGGGCTGGCCATCGCCATCGGCCTTGCGGCCTCGATACTGCCGACCTGGGACAAGTTCTACATCCTGCGCCTGAAGAAGACCGCCACGCTTTCAGGACTGTTCGGCGACTGGATCCGGATGCGCGATATCTACTCTGTCTACATGCTATTTCTCGTGGTGGTCACGCTGCGCTCTGCATGGGAGGTCTGGCGCGCGATCCGCGGCCGAGGTTCCCGCGCCCGGTGACGGCATGGCGGGGCCCGAAGCATGAGCGGCGCCTTCCTTCTTTGCCTCGGCACGATCTTCGTGATCGCCGGGATCGGGCGGCCCATCGCCACGGCGATCCTGCTTGGCGCGATCGTCTACATGGCGGCCATCGGGCAGGACATCGGGCTTGCGGGCAAGGTGCTGATGGACGGGCTTTACAACAGCTTCATCCTGCTCGCGGTGCCGCTTTTCATCGTGGCCGCGAACATCATGAACGCGGGCACGATCAGCGACCGGCTGCTGGGCTTCTGCGTCGCCATGGTGGGCCGGTTCCGCGGCGGCCTGGGGCATGTCAACGTGGTTGCCTCGCTTATTTTCTCGGGAATGTCGGGGTCGGCGGTGGCCGATGCGGCGGGGATCGGCAAGATCATCATCGAGATGATGACCAAGTCGGGCCACTACACCCGGGGCTATGCCGCGGCCATCACCGCGGCCTCTGCTACCATCGGCCCGATCATCCCGCCCTCGATCCCGATGGTGCTCTACGCCCTCGTCTCGAACACCTCGATCGGCTACCTGTTCCTCGGCGGCATCGTGCCCGGGGTGTTCATGGGGGTGGTGCTGATGGCGATGAACACCGTGATCTCGCATCGGCGCGGCTTCACCCTGGAAGAACCGGTCCCGCTGGCCGAACTTCCCAAGCGGGCCATGACGGCCTTTCCCGCGCTTCTGATGCCGGCGATCCTGCTTTATGGCATCTACGGCGGTGTCACCACGCCGACCGAGGCTGCCGCCATTGCCGCCTTCTACGCGCTTGTGCTGGCCGCGGCCTTCTACCGGGCCCTGAGCCTGCGGGCGCTGAGCGGCATCCTCGTCGAGAGCGCGCGATCCTCGGCAGCCGTGGGCACGGTGATCGGCGGGGCGCTGATCCTGAACTACGTGGTGGCTTCCGAGAACATCCCGACCCTGCTGGCCCAGAAACTCGTCGGCCTGGACGTGCATCCGCTGGTCTTCCTGATCGGGGTCAACATCCTGCTGCTGCTGCTTGGCTGCGTGCTCGATGCGACCACGATCATCCTGGTGATCATCCCGCTGTTCCTGCCGACCTGCCGCGAACTTGGCATCGACCTTGTGCATTTCGGCGTCGTTGCCGTGGTGAACTGCATGGTGGGGCTGATCACGCCGCCCTACGGGGTGCTGCTGTTCGTCATCAACGCGGTGACGCGGATTCCGCTGGCAGAGATCATCCGGGAGATCTGGCTGTTCCTGTTCGCTCTCATCGTGGCGCTTGTGCTGATGATCCTGTTTCCGGGGATCGTCCTGTGGCTGCCCGGGGTCTTTGGCTACGCCGGGTAGGGGGAGGCCTGCGTGCGGCTTCGGCTGCGCCGGCCTGCAAGAACGGCGCTTCCGTCCGGGCCTTGGACGATCTCGCCCCGGGGGCAGCCGGACGGAAGGCGAAAGACGTCTGCAGGCGTTGGCCGGTATGGCCCGAGGCCGGGCGCGGCAAGCATTGGTCCGATCATGCGGGGCTCGACGGGAAGGGCGCAGGATTGGCCGGCAGACCGTACCGCCGCAATGACTGCATCGACCGATTGGTCTGGTCACGACCGGCAGCGCGGCTCTTGATGGGGGCCGCTCCTTCGCGGGCCGCAATCCCGGCGTCCGGGCCTGCTGCCCGGCACGACAGCGCCGCCGTGCCGGATGCGGTGTCGACGGCTGCCCTTGTCCTGCCCGATGACCGGCTTCGCCGGGACGGGGTCCACCTCCTGCGCGTCTGACACCCCTGACGCCCCGGGCTGTTGCGCCCGCGCATCCCATGGGCGTTGCGTTTTGTCCGGCACCAAGCCGGCAGGTCGCTGCTGAGACGCGCCAAATACACGACAAGTTGGCCGAAGTTTGCAGTTCAGCAACGTTCCGTACCGGGCTTCCGGGTAACCTTTGCGCGACGCGCAGACATACCGAGAAGGAATGAGAACATGCTTACGAGAAGAGCCGCACTGGTGGGTGCAGCCGGAGTTGCGTCGCTTCCGATCCTGGCCGGGACCGCCCATGCCGAGACGGCGGCCACGCCACTCGCGGTTCCGGCGGACCTGTCGAGCCTCACCCGCATCAAGCGCGACCTCGTCGCGCCGCCCTTCGTGCATGACCATGAACAGGTCGCGCCCGGCGCGCCGCGCATCGTCGAATTCGAGATGACGATCGTCGAAAAGGAAATCGAGGTCGATGACGGCGCCTATCTGCAGGGCATGACCTTCGACGGGTCGATCCCCGGGCCGATGATGGTGGTGCACGAGGGCGACTATGTCGAGCTGACCCTGATCAACCCCGCAGACAACCTGCTGCAGCACAACATCGATTTCCACGCCGCGACAGGGGCCTTGGGCGGCGGTGCGCTGACCCATGTGAACCCCGGCGAAAAGACGATCCTGCGGTTCAAGGCGACCCGCCCGGGCACATTTGTCTATCACTGCGCCCCGGGCGGCCCGATGATCCCCTGGCACGTGGCCGCGGGCATGGCGGGCACGATCATGGTTCTGCCGCGCGAGGGGTTGAAGGACCACGAAGGCAAGCCGGTCCGCTATGATCGCGTCTATTACATCGGCGAGAACGAATACTACATTCCGAAGGACGAAGACGGCAATTACAAGCGCTACGCCGACCCGGGCGAAAGCTATCCCGACACGCTCGAAGTCATGAACCGGCTGATCCCGACACATGTGGTGTTCAACGGCAGTGTCGGTGCGCTGACCGGTGACAAGGCGATGACCGCCGGGGTCGGAGAACGGGTGCTGTTCGTACACAGCCAGGCCAATCGCGATACGCGCCCGCACCTGATCGGCGGGCATGGCGACCTGGTGTGGGAGCACGGCAAGTTCAACAACCTGCCCGACCGCGACCTGGAAACATGGTTCATCCGTGGCGGCTCGGCAGGGGCGGCGCTCTACACCTTCCTGCAACCGGGGGTCTATGCCTACGTGAACCACAACCTCATCGAGGCGGTGAACCTTGGGGCGACGGCACATGTGAAGGTCGAAGGCGACTGGGACAACGACCTCATGGAACAGGTCCTTGCACCGGTCGATCTGGCCGCCTTCTGACAATGACACGGGAAGAAAGGGCAGGGGCGGTCGCAGCATGCGGGCGCCCTTTGCCTTTTCGAGGAGAGTGCGATGAAGACCCTTTTGCTCTTGCCGGTGCTGGCGGTGGCCGGCGCGATGACCCTACCGGAACCGCGGCTTGCCGCGCCGCCATTCGACCAGCCCGACATGGTGCGCGTCGCTGCCGGGCAGATTGCCTTCCGCCCCTTCGGGAGCTTTTCGCAGAACGGCAAGGCGCGCAATCCACGGCGCTCGTCACTGACCGTGCCCGGCTTCGAGATCATGAAGTTTCAGGTGACGGGCGGACAATACGTGGCCTGCGTGGCCGACGGGGCCTGCGAACCGGCCCGCGCGGTCCCGCCGGAGGCCCCGCAGACCGGCGTGAACTGGAACGACGCCAGCGCCTTTGCCGCCTGGTACGCCGACCGGACCGAAGAGCCACTGGCGGCTTCCGACCGAGGCCGAGTGGCAATTGGCCGCCGCCGAGCGCTATGGCGACAGTGGCGCCGAGTATGAGGCGGCGGACCCCGGCGCGCAGATGCTGGCCAGCTATGCCAAGGGGATCTCCCTGCGAACCAAAGCGGACCCAGGCCTTTACCCTGCGGGCGCGTTCGGGCTGAACTCCAAGGGGCTGGCGGATGTGGCGGGCAATGTCTGGGAGTGGACAGACGGCTGCATGCAGAACGGCCAGCTTGCGCCGGACGGCACCGTGGCCGAAACCGACCCCTATTGCAGCGTGCGGATCACGGGGGGCGTGCATCGGGCGGCGGTGATCGACTTTGTCCGCGATGCCAGTGTCGGCGGCTGTGCCGTGGGGCTGCCGCCGGATCACCTGGGATTTCGGTTGGTGCGGGCAGAGCGACCGCCCGCACCAACCGCCTAGGATGCCTGGCTGTACCGGATGCCCTCGGGCACATGCGCGTCGAAGGCGCTGGCGATGATCCGCGTCAGCGCGCGGCCCTCGGGCGCGATGGTCAGGGCCTCGTCGGTCACCGTGACAAGATCGCCAAAGCGCTCCGCCACCAGTGCGATCTGCGCATCGAGCGTCGCCGCCTGCGCGCCAAAGGCATCGCGCAGCGCGGCGCGATCAAGCCGGAAGGCGCACATCAGCATTTCAATCGCGCGGGCGCGCAGCAGGTCGTCGCGGGTCATCATGTGCCCCCGCGCCCCGGCCAGCTGCCCGGCCTCGATCCGCTGGACATAGGCGGCGGTGGCGGGCGCATTCTGGACGTAGCCGTCCGGCAGGCGCGAGATCGACGAGGCCCCCAGCCCGATCAGGGTGGGGCAGGTATCGTCGACATAGCCCTGAAAGTTGCGCCGCAGGTGTCCGGTGGCCGCGGCGCGGGCCAGCCCGTCGCCGGGCCGGGCGAAATGGTCGATCCCGATGGCCGTCAATCCCGCCTCTGTGAACCGTGTCGCGGCAAGGTTCGCCAGCGCGTGCCGGGCCTCTTCGGCGGGCAGGGCGTCTTCGGGGATCAGTTTTTGCCGCTTGGACACCCAGGGCACATGGGCATAGCCGAACAGCGCGACGCGGTCGGGGTCAAGCTCCAGCACCTTGGACAGGGTATCCTCCAGTCGCACGGTACCGTCTGGTGCGGCAGGCCATAGACGAGGTCGGCGTTCAGCGACCGGATGCCCGCCGCGCGCAGGTCGTCGACGCAGGCCCGCGTGATGTCGAAGGGTTGCAGGCGCCCGATGGCGGCCTGGACCAAGGGGTCGAAGTCCTGAATACCGATGCTGGCGCGGTTCATGCCCTCGGCGGCCAGCGCTGCGATCTTGGCGCGGTCGACCATGGTCGGGTCGATCTCGACCGAGAATTCGCAGGTCTCGGTTGGCGGGATCACCGCGCGCACCGCCTGCGCCAGACGGTGGATCATCTCGGGCGGCAGGATCGTCGGGGTGCCGCCGCCCCAGTGCATCCGCCCCATGCGCAGCCCCTTGGGCAGGATCTGCTTCAGCAGCGCCAGCTCCTGCTCCAGCGTGCCAAGGTAGCTTTCCACCGGCGACAGGGTCTGTGTGCCACGGGTCCGGCAGGCGCAGAACCAGCACAGGCGTTCGCAGAAGGGGATATGCAGATAGACCGAGACCGGCTGGTCAGGGTCCAGCGCGGCCAGCGCGCGGGTTTGCTCGGCGGCGCCCACATTCGGCGAAAAGACCGGCGCGGTGGGATAAGACGTGTAGCGGGGCACCCGTTGGTCGAACAGGCCAAGGAGTCTGAGGCGGTCGATGTGTTTCATGCCTGCGATATGCGCCTTTTCGCCGATGGCGACTTTGCGCAGGATCAACCGTCAGGCCGGAAAGGGTGAGACGCCGATCACAAGGCGATGCAGATGCAGGCTGCCCTGCCAGAGCATCAGGCCGATGGCGCCGCGGACAAGCAGTGGGCGCAGGTTGGCGGCCCGCCAATCCCGGTCGGCCAGCGGCCTGAGCGAAAACAGCGGGGTTTGCGCGAGGACGCCGGGGCCTGCGATCCGCCGTGCCTTTGCATCGAAGGCCGGGATGGCCAGCAGCGCCATGGCGGTGAAGCTGCCGAACAGGATGACATGTGCAAGATCGCCATTCGGCAGCAGATGCGCCCCGGCCCACACCGCCGGGGCAAGGAACAGGGGATGGCGCGAAACGGCGGCGAAACCGGGGTTTGCCGGATCGAATGCGCCCTTGCGCCCGCCCAGCGTGAAGGGCTGCGCCATCCCGGCCCCGCAGGTGATCAGCAGAACCGCGACAGGCATCGCGAGGTTCGGCACCCATCGCGTCCATGGCAGCTGCGGCCAAAGCTCGACATGGGGTGCGCGCCCGGCGGCAGAGATCAGCCAGACCAGCAGCCCAAGGGACAGGATACCATAGACAGAGAAATACACGGGCCGCCCGACCGCCCCGATCAGCCTGTCGCGCAGGCCGCCGAGGCGGGGGATGAAATGGCTGGCTGCGAAGAGCGCCAGCGCAGCCGCGTATTCGGTCCATCCGGTCATGCCTCGTCGGCCTCCTTCATCAATCGCGCGATGTGGCAGGCGAAGGCATAGGTCGCCGGGACGCCGATCACCAGCCCGCCGGCGGCAGACTGCCAGGGCGTCAGCACAGGCCAGCCCAGCCAGGACCCGATCAGCGAGGCAAAGTAAAGGTTCACCCCCATCGCGCCCGCGCCGAAGGGATAGAGCCCCGCCAGCAGTTTCCGCGAGGGTCTCATCGGCGGCTCACCAGAACCTGCACGGCGACCAGCGCCGCAATCAAGGCGACGGAGCCGACGAAGAACCAGAATTCGGCGACGTGGGTTTGCGGTTGCGGGATGGGTCGCTCGAAGGCGGCAAGGGCCGGGGCAGGGATCAGGGCGGCAAGGGCGCACAGGCGTTTCATGTCAGCTCTCCATGGTCAATGTCTGGTAGATGTCGGGCAGGGCGCGGGGCAGGCGCCCGGGATCGGGCAGCAGGGTGAACCCGGCACGGCTCGAAAATGCGCGCGAACCAGTCCTGACCGTCCTGATCGACGATCACGCCATGCACGGCTTGCCCAAGGGCACGGGCCTCGCGCACGGCCATGCGGCTGTCCTCGATCCCGTGCGGGCCCTCGTAGTGGTCGAGGTCGTTGGGCTTGCCATCGGTCAGCACCAGCAGCAGGCGCCGGGTCGCGCCCTCGTCGGCCAGCTGCGCCGAGACATGGCGGATTGCGGCCCCCAGCCGCGTGTAGTGGCCGGGGCGGAAGCCGCCGATGCGGGTGGTGACCGCCTGCGACATCGGCTCGGCAAAGGTCTTGGCCCGGTGCAGGAAGACCCGGTCGCGTTTCAGCGACGAGAACCCCCAGATGCCCAGCCGGTCACCTGCCGTATCGATGCCACAGGACAGCGCGGCCAGCGCCTCGCGCGCGGTATCGATCACCGAGGCCTCGCCAAGGGCCGCCTCCGTAGAGCGCGAACAATCCATCAGGATCGCGACGGAGAGGTCGCGCGCCATCGGGCGGCCGGATTGCCAGACCCGGTCGCTGCCCTGCTGCCCGCAGGCCATATCGGCCTGCGAGGTCACCAGCGCGTCAAGGTCCAGGTCATCGCCGTCCAGCTGCCGGGGCAGGATGACGCGGCGGGGATGCAGGGGCGCGAACTGGCGCCGCACGCGGGCGACAAGGCGCGGATCGGGCGCATAGTCGGCACGCGGGGTGGCCTCGGCCTCCAGCACGCGGGTGTGATCCGGCATGTAGGTGCCGGTGCGGCGGTTCCATTCGGGATAGGTGAACCGGCCCGCCAGCCGTTCGTGATCGGCATCCTGCGGCGACAGGTCCAGCGACAGGCGCAGGCGCGTGGCGGCGCGTTTGACGTTTTGCGACAGGGTCAGGTGGTCCTGATCCTCGGCGGCCTTGGCGGCATTGTCCTGATCGTCGTCATCGACCATGCGGTTGATGTTCAGGCTTTCGGCCCAGGACATGATCGACTCGAACCGGTGCACGATGAAGCTGTCGTTGCGGTTGGCCTGATCGCGATCCTCGCGGCGGGCTTCCTTGCGGGTCGGCAGGGCCATGGCCGGGGCGGTGGCCTCGTCGCTTGCGCTTGCCGCCTGATCGCTGCGGATCCGCTTCCGCAGGCGCGGCCAGATCGGCAGGGGGGCAAAGGTCCGGTAGCCGCGCGGGGCAGGGCAGCTCAGGCACTCGCGCTGCGAGGCCTGCCCGCAGAGCTGATCCAGCAGCATCCGCTCGATCCCCGCCTCGCAACGCGGCAGACCCCTGCGGTGGCGGTGCAGCAGGATGTGGGTGCAGAACTGCGCCAGCGCGTCACGCAGACCGGGGCAGGCGGCATAGGCGCGGTCCGAGGCCCGCGCCAGCGCGGCGATCTCGGCCCGGTCGGCGACCAGCGGGTCGGCCTGCGCCCCGGGCAGCGCGACAAACGCGGCCAGGGCGGTCAGCCAGAGGTAGCAGGCACGATTCAGCGCGCGCGTCGGAAAGGCGTCGATCACCGGCGGCAGGCGCAGGCGGTCGCCGTCGAAATCCGCCACGTGCAGCCGGTCGCGCGGGGTGCCGATGCGGCGCAGCCGGTCGGGGCGGTGGTCCGAGGTGGCCAGCGGGGCCGGGGTGATCTCCACCCCCGCCGCGCCGCCAAGCGCCCGGAACAGCGCCAGCAGGGAAGGGCGCATGGTATCGAAGCGCACCGCGCGCTCTGCGTCCGTCTCCGTGGCGCCCCAGCGCGATGCCATATCGTGCCAAAGATTGCCGACCGTCTCTTCGGGCTCCATCAGGTCGAGAAGGTGGATCATGGGCTCACCCGTAGACCACGGCGGCCAGATCGCGCAGCGCCTGCTGTACGTCCGGCTCGTCCGAGAGCGGTTCGATGATGGCGGCCTCGATGACGCGCTCCACGGCCATGCCGCCCGCGATCATCGTGGCGGCATAGATCAGCAGGCGGGTCGAGACGCCTTCCTCGAGATCCATGCCCGACAGCGCCCGGATCTTGCCCGCCAGCCGCACCAGCGCAGCGGCACGCCCCTCATCCAGCCCGCTTTCCCGAATGACCACCGGGGTCTCGGCCTCCGGGGTCGGGAAGTCGAAGCCGATGGAGACAAACCGCTGCCGTGTCGAGGGTTTGAGCTTCTTCAGAACGTTCTGGTAGCCGGGGTTGTAGCTGGCAACCAGCATGAAGGGTCCGGGCGCCTGCAACTCTTCGCCGGTGCGGTCGATGACCAGCCTGCGGCGGTCATCGGTCAGCGGATGCAGGACGACGGTGACATCCTTGCGCGCCTCGACCACCTCGTCGAGATAGCAGATGCCGCCCTCGCGCACCGCCCGTGTCAGCGGGCCGTCGACCCAGACGGTTTCCCCCTTTCAGCAGGTAGCGGCTCGATCAGGTCCGCCGCCGACAGGTCGTCGTGACAGGCGACGGTGTGAAGCGGCAGGTCCAGCCGCGCGGCCATGTGTTCGACGAAGCGGGTCTTGCCGCAGCCTGTCGGCCCCTTCAGCAGAAGGGGCAGGCAGTTTTCGTGGGCCGTCTGGAACACCGCGCATTCATCGGATTGTTCATGGTAGAACGGCAGGTCGGGGTTGGTCAGGTCTTTCACGGTTCACTCTCCCGGGACGGCCACGGGGCCGGGTTTCACCACCTCGCGGCGCACCACGAGCATCGAGTAGATGAACAGCAGGGCACCCAGCACCACGGCGACGCCGGACCCGAAGCGCATCAGGTAGAACAGGCCCAGCTGGTCTTGCACGTCCATGTAGTAATCGCCCACGATGCGCTGCATGTGCGTCTGGATCGTGCCGGCGAAGGTCAGGGTGAAGGTCATGAAGGCCATGCCGCCGGTCATCAGCCAGAAGCTCGCCATGTTCAGCACCTGGTTATAGGGATCGCGGCCCCGCAGCATCGGCATCGCATAGGTGAACATCGCAAGGTTCAGAGCCACATAGGCGCCGTAGAAGGCAAGGTGCCCGTGCGCGGCGGTGATCTGCGTGCCGTGGGTGTAGAAGTTCACCCCGTGCAGCGTATGCAGGAAGCCCCAGACGCCGGCCCCGAAGAAGGCGACGGTGGAGGACCCCAGAGACCACAGCAGCGCGGCCTTGTTGGGGTGGTTCTTGCGGCCCTTCCAGACCATGACGAAGGCAAAGGACATCATGGCAAAGAAGGGGATCACCTCGAAGGTCGAGAAGATCGAGCCGATCCACTGCCAGTAGCCCGGCGCGCCGATCCAGTAGAAATGGTGCCCGGTGCCGAGGATGCCGGAAAACAGCGCGGTGGCTACGATGACATAGAGCCACTTCTCGATGACCTCGCGGTCCACGCCGGTCAGCTTCAGCATCAGGAAGCCGAGAATTGCGGCCATGACCAGTTCCCAGGTCGCTTCGACCCAGAGGTGCACGACCATCCACCAGTACATCTTGTCGAGGCTCAGGTTGTCGGGGTTGATGAAGGCGAAGACCCACAGCAGGCACAAGAGCCACAGTCCCATGAGCAATATGTTGGTGATCGCCGTCTTGCGCCCGGCAAGGAAAGTCAGCGAGACGTTCACAAGGAAGATGACCGCCGCGACGAGGATACCGACCTTGACCCACAACGGCTGTTCGAGGAATTCGCGCCCGCCATGGATGCCGACAAGGTAAGAGCCCACCGCGCCCAGCGTGCCGACCACGAGGATGGCGAGCTGGATATAGGCAAGCCTGACCGAGAAGATCTCGCGCTCGCTTTCCTCGGGGACAAGGTAGTAGGCCGCCCCGAAGAAGCCCAGCAGCAGCCAGACGATCAGCGCGTTGGTGTGGATCATGCGCACGATGTTGAAGGGCAGAACCTCGGACAGCGTGTTGGGCGAGACATAGATCCAGCCCAGCAGCAACCCGCCCAGCACCTGAATGCCGAACAGCGCCATCGCCGCGAGGAAGTAGGCGTAAGCCACTTTCTGAGATTGGTATTTCATGGTTCTGTCTCCCTCAGCCCGCGTCGTTCGGCGGCCAGTTCTGGGTGTCGGTCTGATCGGCCCAGCGGAGGAATTCAGCGAGTCCGCGCATCTCCTCTTCGGTGATCTCGAAATGGGGCATCTGGCGGCGGCCCTCGATCCCGGAGGGCTGCGCGGCCATCCAGCCGTCCAGCATCTCGTAGGCGCCTTCGGGGTCGTCGGCGACGCCCCATCGGGTCATCACGTTGCCGACCTCGGGGGCGAAATAGGCGCCTTCGCCGTGCAGCGTGTGGCAATTGATGCAGGAGTTGCGCTCCCACACATGTTTGCCGAGCACGACCTCTTCGGTCAGGGGCATCCCGGCGGTCGCGGTGTCGACGATGTGCCGGTGGCTTTGCGCCGTCAGGGCGACGAACACGACGACGAAGAATATGGATCCCCCGTAAAACACGTTCCTCGCCCGCGATTTTGTTAGGAATTCAGACATGTCGCGGTCCTGTCGAATTGTTTTGGACAACCGCTGTCTAGCCGGGCTCGCCGGGCCGCTTGTTGTGCAAACGCAAAGAAGCCGACGAAAGGGGCGGGCACCATGTGCCTTTGAAAGGACCGCCCATGCCACAGCCTGACTTCGACGACCCGGACCTGCCGCTGGCCGAACTGTTCGCCGCCTGGCCGGAGATGGCAGGCGCTTTCATGGACAGGCGCATGCTGTGCCCCGGCTGCCTGATCGCGCCGTTTCACGCCATTACGGATGCTTGCCTGGAATACGATCTGGACGAAGACGCGTTTCGCGCGGAAGTGCAGGCCCGGCTGAAGTCCTAGGGGTCAGGCCTCGCTCAGCAGCACCAGGGCATGGGGGTCGGTGACCACGATATGCTTGCGGGTCGATCTCGACGATGCCCGCCTTTTGCCAGGCCGACAGCAGCCGGCTGACGGTGTGCAATGTCGTCCCCGTCATGTCCGAGATATTCTGCCGCGTGACCGGAAAGGCGATTTCGACCCCCTTGTCGGACTTGCGCCCGCTTTGGTGAACCATCCGCAGCAGTGCAGAGGCGACGCGTTTCTCCACCGCCTGCGTCGCCATTTCCGTCAGCGTGTCGTGAATCTGGCCAAGGCGCTGACCAAGCGTCTTGTAGCTTTCGGTGGCGAACCCGGGATAGCGCGTGGTGAAGTCGTCCCAAAGCCGCACGGGCCATGACAGTGTAATCGCCTCGGCAGCGGCGATGGCCGTCGCGGGATAGGTGTCGCGCTGCAGGGCAGGGGCGATGCCGAACAACTGCCCCGGGGAAATGTGCAGCACGATGATCTGATCGCCCCCCGGGGTCGAGCGGACCACCCGCAGGTAGCCGTCGAGCAGAAGGTAGAAGCGCTCGGCGTCATGCCCTTCGCGGAAGATCGCCGTGCCTTCATCGAAGCGGCGTGACACCGCCTGATCGAGGATCTCGCGGATCTGCGCCCGCTGCAGCAGGCAAAAGGGCGGCAGGCCGGTCAACAGGCTTTCGTCGAGCTTCGGCACGGTTTTGTTTCCGGAGTTTGTGCAAGGGCAACGTTCGGATCGACCTTCTACGGCAAATCACGGGCAAGCGAAACAGACGGAAACGCAGAAAGGATGTTCCGATGTTCAAATCCCTGATGATGACTGCCGCCTTTGCCGTGATCGCCACCGCGGCCAGTGCCGAGACCTTCGAGGTCAAGATGCTGAACAGGGGCGAGGCGGGTGTGATGGTCTTCGAGCCGGCTTTCGTGAAGGCCGCGCCGGGCGACGTGATCCACTTCCTGCCCACCGACAAGGGCCACAACGTCGAAAGCATCGACGGCATGCTTCCCGACGGCGTCGAGGGCTTCAAGACCAAGTTCAATGACGCGTTCGAGCTGACCGTGGATGCGCAGGGTGTCTATGGCATCAAGTGCACACCGCATTACGCCATGGGCATGGTCGCGGTGATCCAGGTCGGCGACGCGGTGAACCTCGATCGTGCGGCAGAGGTCAAGCAGAAGGGAAAGGCCAAAGCCCGCATGGCGGAGCTTCTGACACAGGTCGAATGACGCATCGTCCCGCGTCAAACGACCTGTTCGGGCGACACGCGAGGGTCGCCCGAACTTTCCTGAAGGAGTTGACCCATGTCTTCGCGTGCAGCTTTTGACGGACCGGCCCTGCTGTCCTACGGCTTCAGACCCTTCTTCCTGGCCGCAACCCTGTTTGCGTTGCTGGTACTGCCGCTGTGGTGGTCGGTCTGGCGCGGCGGCGTCGTGCTGGGCGGGCCATTCGCGCCGACCGACTGGCATGCCCACGAGATGATTTTCGGCTATGGCGCAGCCGTGGTCGCGGGGTTTCTCTTCACGGCGGTCCCGAACTGGACCGGTACCGTCTGCCCACGCAAGGCTGGCCGCTGGCCGTCCTTCTGGCGCTCTGGCTGGCGGGCCGATTGTCGGTGGCCGGGGGAATGGGCCTCGGGCCAGTGGCGGTCCTGCTTGTGGATCAGGTCTTTCTGCTGGCCGTGGCCGCGATGATCGCGCGCGAGGTTGTGGCTGGCAGGAACTGGCGCAATCTCAAGGTGCTGGTGCCTGTTTCTCTGCTTTGGCTTGCCAATGTCGTTTTCCACGTCGAAGCGATGCTGTCGGGTGACGCCGTCCATGGGCGGCGTTTCGGCATGGCGCTCTTGATCTTCCTGATCATGCTGATCGGCGGGCGTATCGTGCCGAGCTTCAGCAGAAACTGGCTGGTGCAGCGCGGTGCCAAATCCCTGCCAACCGCGTTCAACCGGTTCGATGCGCTTGGCCTTGTTGTCGGCGCCGTCGCCTTGGTCAGCTGGGTTGCGGCCCCTTCGGGCATGACCGTGGCGGTCTCGGCAGGCCTGGCCGCCATCCTGCATATGGTCCGGCTATTGCGCTGGCGCGGCCATGCAACCTGGCCCTCGCCGCTGCTGTTGATGCTGCATCTTGCCTACCTGATGGTGCCCTTGGGATTGGCGGCGGTGTCGGCAGCGGCGCTGGGGCTGATCGCGCCGAATGTAGGGGCGCATGTGCTGGGCATCGGGGCCGTGACGGCGATGACCGTGGCCGTGATGATGCGGGCGACCATGGGGCACACGGGCCGCGCCCTGATCGCCGGACGCGCTCTGGTCGTCGCATTTGCGCTTGTGCTGATCGCCATGGTGCTGAGGGTCGTGGCGGGGCGGGTCGCGATCGGCGCCCTGGATGGTATCGATCTTGCAGCCGGTGCCTGGACCGCGGCCTTTGCCATCGTGACCTGGCGGCTGGGGCCCTGGCTTCTGCACCCGAAACGCGCGCAGAAAGCGGTTTCCCGCGCTCCGCAATGACCTGTCCCGGACGGACTTGGCCCTGTCGCACAGGCCGGGGTCACTTCGCCGGTCCCCTGTCGCCGCAGGGGGCTCTGCCAGCGGCAATCCCGCGATTGACGCCGGACGCGGGGCCGCCCCGATCCGCGGAACGGATGGGAAGGCCCGCTTGCGGGATGTCTGTGGCGCATGCAGCAGGGCCTGCGCAGCGCCTTGAATGGGGCCCCACCCGTCGTTGACCGGCGGGTGGGCGGGGTCTCAGTAGGCGTAGCGCTTGTCGAGATCGTCGAAGAGATCCTTGCGCACCACCCGCTGGCGTTCGAGGAAACCCGCAAGAGGGCCGTCTTCGTCCATCCGGCCCTGGTCGCGCAGCTGGGTCAGCGCGGTCTGCATGCCGTAAAGCGCCGACTGCAGCGCGACATTGGCATAAAGGACCAGCGAAAAGCCCATCTCGGTGAATTCGTCCACCGACAGGATCGGCGTCTTGCCCCCGACCACCAAGTTCACCAGCTGCGGCGTGCCCGGCAGCGCCTTGGGGATGGCGCGCAGGTCGTCCACGGTCTGGGGTGCCTCGACGAAGGTGATGTCGGCACCGTCCTCGATGAAGGCCGCCGCGCGGTCGAGCGCCTCGGTCATGCCATCGGTGGCCGCCGCGTCGGTGCGAGCCACGATCAGCGTGTTCTCGTCCTGCCGGGAATCCACCGCCGCCTTGATGCGCGCGCGCGCCTCGGCCAGCGGCACCACGTCCTTGCCCGAGAAATGTCCGCAGCGCTTGGGGGTCTTCTGGTCCTCGAGCTGGATCGCCGAGGCGCCTGCCCGTTCCAGCGTGCGCACGGTGTGGCGCACGTTCAGCCCGTTGCCGAAACCGTTGTCCGCATCCACCACGATGGGCAGCTCGGTCGCGTCGCGGATGGCGGCGGTGTGTTGCGCGATCTCGGGAAGCGAGACGAAGGCAAGGTCAGGCATCCCGAGGAAGGTATTGGTCAGGCCCGCACCCGAGAGGTACACCGCCTCGAAACCCAGATCCTCGATCACCCGCGCCGCAAGCGCATTGGCCGCGCCGGGCAGCATCAGGGCACCGCCCGAGGCAATGCGATCCTTGAACCGTTTGTTCACTTCGTGATTCAGCATGGGGTTGCTCGCTTATTCTGTTGTCTTGGAAAGGGGTACGTAGACGCGGCCATCCATCAGCCGCCGCTGGGTGCGCAGAATGCGCGCGGCGGTGATCGTGCCGGTCTGCGGATCGCGGGTGGCACCGACCGAGACGATACCCGACGGCGTGCCGATGCGCAGGGTCTGCGGATCGCCGCCCGGCGCGATCTGGCGCTGCACGACCGAACCGTCGACGGCGGCGGCGCAGGCCAGCGCAAGCGCGCCGGTGACGGGCACCGCGCGGTGGGCCTGCCCGGCAGAGATCATGCGGATCTGCAGGTCGTGGCCTTCGGGCGCATGGCGGTTGCCCGACAGATCGTCATAGGCGGCGGGCGGCGCGACCATGGCGACCTTGGGCGTGGCGATGCGCGCCTTCGCGGCATCGAGGCTGTCGGTCAGGCCCATGGCGACGGAGGCCTGCTGGCGGATCTCTTCCAGCCGCGCCATCAGCGCCCTGTCGGCGTCGATGGCGGCGGGGTGGGCGCCGGTGTCGCCCGAGACATCCGGGGCCGCCACGAAGACCGAGGGGACGGCGGCGTCGATCATCGTCACCGCGACCTCGGTGCCATCCGCCAGCGTCAGCCGGTCGACCCGCTGCCCACTGGGCAGGGCGCCCCTGCCGTTGGTGTCCGTGGGGTCGAGGAAATCCAGCGCCACCGGCGCGCCGCTGCCATGGACGCCGGGGATGTGCAGATCGCCGCTGACCTCGGCGCGCCCGCCCGATACCGCGAAGCGCGCGGCGATGACCTTGCCGGAATTGGTGTTGTGGATGCGCACGACCGTCTCGCCGTCGCGGGGGCCGCCGACCAGCCCCTCGTCATAGGCAAAGGGCCCCATGGCCGAGCTCATGTTGCCGCAATTGCCGGAGAAATCCACGCTGTCATCGACCACGCCCACCTGCGCGAAGGTGTAGTCGATGTCGGCGTCGGGCCGCGTCGCGGGGCCGATGATGCAGATCTTGGACAGCGACGAGATGCCGCCGCCCATGCCGTCGAGCTGGCGCAGGTTGGGATCGGGCGAGCCGAGCATGGCCGCGAACAGCGCGGGCCAGCGGGTTTCGTCCGCAGGCAGGTCGCGGCGATGCAGCACAAGTGCCTTCGAGGTGCCGCCGCGCATGAAGACGGCGGGGATGGCGAGTTGGGTCACGGGGCGGGCTCCTCCGGGGTCGTGGTCAGCTGCGCCTCCAGTGGCGTTCCAGCTGGCAAGGATGTGGCGGCGCATCAGCAGCGCGGCGACCTCGCCGTCACCGGCGGCGATGGCCTCGGCGATGCGGTGATGTTCCGACAGCGCCGCCTGACCGCGCCCGGTGACGTTGCGATGCTTGACGCGCAGCAGCGACAGCTGGGGGTACAGTTCGCGGGTAAGGTAGCGCAGGATGATCGGGTTCCCGGCCATGCGGGCGATGACCATGTGGAAATCGCGGTCGCCGGGGGGTTGCAGGTAGGCACCCTGCGGATGGGCCGAGATCTCGCCCGCATGGTGCCCCAGCAGGCGGTCGAGCGCCTCTCTTGTCCCGGCCTCGGCATGGTTCGCGGCCAGCCGCGCCGCTTCTGATTCCAGTGCGGCGCGCACCTCGTAAAGCGCGCGGGCGTCGTCGCGGCTCAGCTCGCGCACCCGCGCGCCGCTGTTGGGTACGATGGACACGGTGCCGGATTCGGCCAGATGGCCAAGCGCCGTGCGGACCGGGCCACGGCTGACGTCGAAGCGTTCGGCGATGGCGACCTCGCCCAGACGGGTGCCCGGAAGAAGCGCGCCGGACAGGATTTCCTCTTGCAGTGCACGGGCGATCCGCTCTGCGGCGATGCCTCGTGCCTCATCCTGTTTTGTTGACAAAATAAGGCCCCCTCTGCCCAGTCGCTGCCATGAATTGTTAGCAATGACTCGCCTTAAACGCTGATATTGCGGCTAAATAGGCGGCAATCCCGTCTGATTGTCAAGAATTCTTACCATCTTGACAGTCGGGATTGGCTGGGCGTAAGTCTTGCCATCGGCCTTATTGTAGTACAATGACGCCAGAACATGAGACATTAGGGGAGGACTCGATGAAGCTCACCAAACGCGCCTTTTCCGCCGCCACGCTGGCTGCACTGCTGACCACCGCCGTTTCGCCGCTTGCGGTGTCGGCGGCAGAGAGCTGGCCGCCGCGCCAGATCACCTTCGTCGTGGCGCTCGGGCCGGGCGGCTCTGCCGACCGCACCGCACGCGCCCTCGCGCAGCGCCTGTCGGACGAGCTTGAGACCCCGATCACCGTCATCAACCAGGAAGGTGGCGGCGGCCACGTCGGGCACACCTATTTCATGAACATGCCCGATGACGGCAGCTACTTCCTTGCGACCTCGATCCACCCCTATGTGTCGAACGCGGTCCTGAACTTCGACGCGACCTACAGCCTCGAGGATTTCGCTTTCATCAACGGCCAGTGGAACGATTTCGACATCTTCGCGGTCAACGCCGAGACCCCCTATGAATCGCTGGCCGATTTCATGGCGGCGGCCAAGGAAAACCCCGGCAGCCTCAGCGTGTCGGTGGTGCCGAACTCCTCCGGTGCGATCAACCTCAGCCTCGCGCTCGAGGCCTTCGGCCTGACGGAGGACGACGTCAACGTGGTGACCTACGAATCCGGCGGCGCGGCGCGGACCGCCGTTGCGGGCGGGCAGGTCGACATGACCGTGCTTGCCGCCGACGGCACGCTGTCCATTGCCGAATACGTCCGCCCGCTGGCCTATGCCGCGGACGAGCGTTCGGACGACTGGGATGCACCGACCCTCGACGAGGCGCTGCAAGCTTCGGGCCACGATCCGGTGACCACCCTTGCCGGCTCCATGCGTGGCCTCGCGGCGCATGCCACCTTCAAGGAAAACCACCCCGAGGCCTTCCAGAAGATGGTCGATGCCTATCAGACCGTGATGCAGGACGAAGAGTTCGTCGCCAGCCTGAAGGCCCAGGACATGGGCGCGGAATGGCTTGGACCCGAGCGCACCACCGAGATCATCCTGTCCAACTTCGAGATCCTCAAGCGCTTCGCGGACAAGTGATCCTTTCGAACTGACCGGAGGGGCGCCGCGGCGCCCCGTCTTCGCAGGCGGCGCGTCCCGCCCTTGCCCGAGGGCACTGGGATCGGACGCGCGCCGCCCGCTTCCCCGCCCGCGCCCCACATCCCAAGAACGGCAGCCAAGACCGCAGGAGACCCTCGTGACAGGCAAATTCCGTGCCACCCACGCCGCGCTGATCGGCATCATCCTCGCCGTCTCCGCCTATATCACCCAAAGCGCGGTCCGCGCGCGGGCCAGCATGGACAACCTGATCGTAGTCGCCCCGGTGGCGGCGCTGATCGCGCTGATCTGCATCGTGCTGATCGTCGCCCCGCTGCTGAAGGCGCGCGATCCCGAGGCAAAGGCCAAGCCTGCGCCCGACACCGCCATCTGGGGCGACATCCTTCTGCTCGCCGGCTTCGCGGCGTTCTGCTACGCGCTGACCCATATCGGCTTCGATCTTGCCACCTTCCTCTTCGTCTGGGGCGGCGTGGTGATGAGCGGGGGCCGGGGCTGGTGGCAGCCGCCGGTCTTCGCCGCGATCTTCACCGCGCTGCTGGTCTACGGGTTTGGCAGCCTCTTCCCCTATCCCATGCTGACGCTGGTGCTTTGAGATGATCGATCAATTCGCCCTCTCGCAGGCCTTCGACCTGCTGTTTTCCGGCTTCACGCCGTGGCTCTGGGTCATCCCCGGCCTGCTCATCGGCCTTGTCTTCGGCTCTATCCCCGGCCTTCAGATCTCCATGGCCATGGCGGTGTTCCTGCCGGTGACCTTCGGCATGGACTTCCTTCAGGCCATGCTGTTCCTCACCGCGATCTTCACCGGCGGCGCCTATGGCGGCGGGGTGACGGCGATCCTGATGAACATCCCCGGCTCGTCCTCCTCGATCGCCACCGCCTTCGACGGCTACCCCATGGCCCGGCAGGGCAAGCACAACGAGGCGCTTGGCATCGGGCTTGCGGCCTCGGTCGTGGGGGCCTTCGTGGGCTATATCCTGCTGATGCTGCTGATCCAGCCGCTGGCGGCCTTCGTGCTCAAGATCGGCCCGCTCGAGATGGTGGTGGTCGTGCTCTGGGGGCTGACGCTGATCGCGACGCTGAATGACAGCAAGATGTCCAAGGGGCTGCTGGCCGGGTTCTTCGGACTGATGCTGAGCCAGATCGGCATGTCGACCACCGGCGTTATGCGGACGCAGGTGGGCATGCCCTACCTCATCGACGGCCTGCCGGTGGTGCCCGCGATGATCGGCATTTTCGCCGCCTCGGAACTGCTGCGTCTGCGCGGCGAGACCTATCTGGTGCGCGACGATGCGCAGCGTGACATCTCTTTCGGGCGTATCCTCAAGGGCGCGGGCGAGACCTTCAAGTATCCCGGCGTTCTGATCCGCGGCAGCCTTCTGGGCGCGGTGATCGGGGCGATCCCCGGCGTCGGCTCGTCGGTGGCGAACCTGGTATCCTACGGCGAGGCCAAGCGCACCTCGAAGACCCCCGAGCGTTTCGGCAATGGCGCGCCCGAGGGTGTGGTCGCCGCCGAAAGCGCCAACTCCTCGTCCGAGGGGGCTCGATGACGGCGCTGCTGGCGCTTGGTATCCCCGGCGGCGCGGCAACGGCGGTGCTGCTGGCAGCCTTCTCGTTCCACAATATCATCGGCGGACCCAGCTTCATCCGCAACCAGACCGACATCGTCTATTCGATCATCCTCGGCAACCTCGGGCAGGTTCTGCTGCTGGCGGTGCTGGGCCTGCTGAGCCTGCGCCTGCTGGGGCTGGTGGTGCGGGTGCCGCTGTCCTACCTGGTGCCCTCGGTCCTCGCCATGTGCGCCTGGGGCGGCTACGGTATCACCGGCACCATCGCGGGGCCGCTGACCGTGGCGGGCTTCGCGGCACTTGGCTGGCTGATGCGGCGCCACGACTACCCGGTGGCGGCGACCGTGATCGGCCTGTTGCTGGGCCGGATGATGGAAGGCGAGCTGGTGCGCACCATGCAGATCTCGCGCGGGAACCCGCTGGGCTACATGCTCGAACGTCCCATCGCGCTGGCGCTCTTTGCCGTCATGTTGCTGGTGCTCGTCTGCGCACCGCTGTTGAAGGCGCTGCGCAAGCGCCGGTTGGTTCAGGCCTGACCTGACCACCGCCTGATCGAGGCCATGCCCCGGCGCGTCGCGGCCTGATGACCCTTGTCATCTGTGCCGCGCGCTGCCGCCGCCGCGACATCTCCGATCCCCATTTCGTCGAAAATCAGCGGACTGCAAATCCTGGCCTTTGCCGGTGTTCGAATGCCGGGGCGTAGCTTGGCTGCGCAGACCGCCCCCGCTTGGGTGGCAACGACCGAGGGGGGTCATTGAAGGGGCGCAATGAATCCCCCCGTGGCGATACGCTTGTCGAACTGTTGCCCGTGGCAAAAGCGGGTGCCCCACTGGCCGCTCAGCACCAAGGCCCGTTTGAGGTAGAGATGGACATCGGTTTCCCAGGAATAGCCCATTGCGCCATGAACCTGCACCGCCACACGCGTAGCCCTGTCTGCAACATCGATGGCGCGCAGCCAGGCGTGTGAGATCTGCCCGCGGGAGAAATCGTCCTCGCGAGAGATCAGCGCGGCTGCGGCATAGACAACAGGTTTGAGAAAGGCGACCTGCACCTGGACCTCCGCCAGCATGTGTTTCACCGCCTGGTTGCTGCCGATGGGGCGGCCGAACTGCTGGCGGTCCCCGGCATAGTCAACAGCCAGATCAAGCGCCGCCTGCGCCACGCCGAGCAATTGGGCGGCGGCGAAAAGCGCGCCCCGCGCATTGGCACGGGCAAGCGCCGCCTCGGTCCGGGGCGAGGCGGCGAGCCGTCTGCCACCGCCGGTCACCTGGCAGGAATGCAGCAGGGTCAGCGGATCGGTCAGTGGGCTGGGCCGTCAGATCAAAGGTCTCTGCCGGGCCGATCGAGATCTGTCCTTGGGTCGGTGCATGAATGACAATTCGGGCGGTATCCGCAGCCACCGCAAAGGGCTGCACGGGGGAAAACAACACCGTATGCCCATCCCCCTGCGCCATATCCGAGACCGGTTGAAGCAGGTCCGGCGCGGCGCAGGACCGGGCCAGTTCGGCCAGGAGGGGCAACGCGACGCCGGCATGGTCCACCAATGGTTCGGGCAGCAGGGCCGCGCCGCAGGCCTGTGCCACCCGGCACATTGTCACCTCGTCCAGCGCCAGACCGCCCTGGGCCTCGGGCAAGAGAATGCCATTCAGCCCCAGATCCGCAAGCGCGGCCCATCGGTCGGCGTCATAGGTCTGGCCCGCCTTGTGCATCGCCCGCAGCTGGGCGGTAGAACAAAGATCCCGCAGGGCGTCCTGCACGGTCTCGGCGATCATGTCCTGCTCTTCGGTAAATCGAAAGTCCATCGCGGTGATCCTAGTTGCGGGGCAGGCCGAGCACGCGCTCGGCGATGATGTTTTTCTGGATCTCGTTGGAGCCGGCGTAGATCGGCCCGGCCAGCGCAAAGAAAAACCCGTCGAGCCAGGCGCCGGAGGCGTCTGCCGCGGGGGCGGCCCCGGTCAGGGCCGCGCGCGGTCCCAGCAGATCCAGCGCCGTGCGGTGCAGCGCAATATCCAGCTCTGACCAGAAAATCTTGTTGATCGAGGCTTCCGCGCCGATCGTGGCGCCCGCGTCCAGCAGCGATGCCGTATGGTAAATCGACAGGGCATAGGCATCTGCATCCATCGTGGCGCGCTGGACCGCCTCGCGCAGGCCGCCGGTCACAGTCGGCCCCTGTTGCTTGCACAGTGCGGCCAATCGTGCGGCGGCGGTCTGGTAGCGCGCCGGGCTGCGCAGCATGAGCCCGCGTTCGAAACCCGCGGTGGTCATGCAGATCTTCCAGCCCTCGCCCTCGGCGCCAAGCCGGTTGAAGGCGGGCACGCGCACCGCATCCAGCATGATCTCGGCAAATCCGGTGCGCCCGTCAATTTGCGCAATCGGCTGGACCGTGACACCGGGCGCATCCAGCGGGAAGAAAATCAAGGACAGCCCATGGTGCCGGCTTGACCCGGGATCGCTGCGGAAAAGACCAAAGCCCCAGTCGGCAAAAACCGCCCGGGACGACCAGATCTTGTGCCCTTTCAGGACATAGTCGTCGCCGTCACGCTGCGCGGTGGCCTTGACCGCGGCCAGGTCAGAGCCGGCCTGTGGCTCGGACCAGGCCTGCGCCCAGATTTCCTCGCCCGATGCCATGGGCGGCAGAAAGCGCGCCTTTTGCTCTGGCGTGCCGTAGTCCATCAACGTCGGCCCCAGCAGGAAGATACCGTTCTGATTCACCCGGCCCGGCGCGCCGGCGCGGAAGTATTCTTCCTCGAAAATAAGCCATTGGATCAGGCTCAGCCCCTGGCCGCCATAGGCTTCGGGCCAGGTCACCATGCCCCAACGGTACCGTGGTTCAGCGTGGTTTCCCAGGCGCGGTGGGCTTCAAACCCTTCGCGGGAGGCGTCAAAGGACGGCAGCGGGTCGGTCGGCACATTGGCGTTCATCCAGTCGCGCACCTCGGCGCGGAAGGCCTGGTCTTCGGGACGATAGGTGAGGTCCATTTTGTCTAGTCCTTTCGTCAGCCCGCGCGGGCCGCGATCAGGTCGGCGCGCAGGTTCTTCTTGCGAATTTTGCCGCTGTCCTCGCGGGGAAGCTGGTCGAACAAATGAAAGACGCGGGGGATCTTGAACCGTGCGACACGGTGCTCCAGCCCGGCGCGCAGGGTGGTCTCGTCCAGATCGGTCTCGACACAGGCGGCGATCACTTCCCCGAACTCGGCATCGGGCAGGCCAAAGACCGCAGCATCGCGCACGCCCGGAATGTCGACAAGCGCGGCTTCGATGTCATTGGGGTACACATTGACGCCGCCGCTGATGATCATATCCGTCTTGCGGTCGCGCAGGTGCAGATAGCCCTCGGCGTCCAGAAAGCCGATGTCGCCGGCGCTGACCATATCGCCCCGGCGCATCCTGTCCGCTTCTCCGGGGCGGTTGCGGTATTCAAAGGCTGGGTAATTGTCGATCTTCAGATAGATCTCGCCAACATAGCCGGTGTCACAGGGCGTGCCGTCGCGGTCGATGATCTCAAGCCGGGTCCAGGGCGTGGGGCGGCCCACGCTGCCGGGGTGATCGGGCGCTTCTTCGGGGGTGAGCACGACCCCGGGGCCGGTTTCCGATGCGCCGTAATATTCGCCAATGACCGGGCCGAACCAGTCGATCATCGCCTGGCGCACCTCTGGCGGGCAGGGGGCCGCCCCATGCACGACATGCCGCAGCGATGAAATGTCATAGGCCTCGCGCACCGCTTTCGGAAGCCGCAGCAGCCTGACCATCATTGTCGGAACCAGATGCAGATGGGTGATGGCGTGGCGCTCGATCAGCTGCAACAGCGCTTCGGCGTCGAAACGCGGCTGCAGCGTGACCAGGGCCCCGGGGGTGCGTACCGCATGCAGCGCATAGACGTTGGGGACGGAATGGTACATCGGGCCGGTGATCACGGTGCGGATCACCCGACCGGGGGCGATACCGTAAGCCAGCGCGACAACCTCGCGCACGCGGGCGGCCATCGCGCCCCGGGCCGGTTCGCGCACCACGCCCTTGGGGTTGCCGGTGGTGCCGGAGGTATAAACGATATTCGACCGCGGCGCGGCGGCGGGGCCGTCGTAAGGCGCGGCATCCGCGCACCATCTGTCCCAGTCCTGATCCGGGTTTGCGGCAACCGGGGCGAAGCCGTAGGCCTCGGCGATTTCGGGAGGCGTCGAGACCTGTCGCACCGCCACATCTGCCGAGAACCCGGGGGCGAACCGCGAAACAAGATCGGCATGGATGACAATCAGCCGCGCCCCGCTGTCCTTCAGGATATGCGCGGCCTCCTCGGCGGTCGCGTGCCAGTTGACCGGCGCGACATAGGCGCCGATCAGCGCGGCCCCCAGCATGACCTCCAGAAAAGCGACGTCGTTGCGCATGATCACCGCAACGCTGTCGCCTTCGCCAATGCCGATCGATTTCATCGCCGTGGCCGCGCGCGCCGCGCGCCGCGTCATCTCAGTTTGCGAGATCTGCCGCTCTCCGGCCAGGATCATGCCTTCGCGGGTCTGGGCATCGAGCGCCTTCATGCCTTGTCGCTCCGGTTCAGCCGCGCCATGTCGCGGCTCGCTCAGCCCGGCGATATTGTCCCCTTTGGTCAGGCTGTTGTGGGCATGGGCAAGGTGGTGCAACCCAAAGGCCATGTCCATGGCCGCGCGCTTGCCCTGAAGGTCTTCGGTGTTGTTGAACGCCTGGCGGGTCAATGTCAGTCCAAAGCCGGGCATCGAGGCAATCCGCGCAGCGACGCGCGTCGTTTCGGCCTGAAGGGCATCGCGGGCGACGACCTTGTTCACCATGCCCAGCGAATGGGCCCGCTCGGCGCCGATCGGCTCGCCCAGGAGAACCATCTCGCGGGCCACGCGGGGGAAGCTCGAAGGCATGGGCAAAGTATTCAACCCCGGGAAAGCCCATATGCAGAACCGGGTCACCAAAGCGCGCATCCTCCGACGCGATGATCAGGTCACAGACCCAGGCCAGCATGAGCCCGCCCGCGATACAGGCGCCCTGGACCATCGCGACCATCGGTTTCGGTCCTTCGCGCCAGCGGCGGCACATGCCGAGGTAGACTTCCATCTCGCGGACATATTGCATCTCGGCCCCCGGCTGGCCGACGTGATCGTGCCAATTGCTCTTGCGCTCGAAACTGACATGCGCATCGCGGCCCGGGCTGCCGATGTCATGCCCGGCCGAGAAATGCTTGCCCGCCCCGCGCAGGACGATCACCTTGATCGCCGGGTCCGCGTTCGCCTTGGCGATGGCCGCATCAAGCGCATAGGTCATCTGCGAATTCTGCGCGTTGCCGTAACGCGGGCGGTTCATGGTCAGCCAGGCTATCCCGTCGGAGGTCTCTGAAAGAACGGCGCTGTCGGTTTCATAGATGGGATCGGTCATGCGGGGCGTTCCTTATTCATCAGATGCCAGAGCATTATGGGTGTGAGACAGGCCAGCGCGGCGCTGAACAGATAGAGCGGCGGAAGGCCGGTCAGCGCGCCGCCCGGCAGGGCAAAGGCCAGCCCCGAGCAAAGGGTGGACAGGCGCAATAGGACGCCCAGGACCCCGCGGGGATAGCCGCCCAGCCCGATCAGCCAGCCCTGCGCCGCGCAGGAGATCAGGTAGACGCCGAGCAGGGCCGAGCCGAAGGTCAGCGCGACCTCCGCCGCCGGGCCGCGCATCAACAAGGCGGGGGCCACGACGAAGAAAAACGGCAGCAGATAGATCACGCCGCCCATGCGCATCGCTTCGATCCCGGTTTGCATCGGGTTGGCCTTGGCGATTGTCGCGGCGGCAAAGGCGCCGATGGCTACCGGCGGGGTGATGTAGCTGAGCATGCTCCAATACAGGATGAAGAGATGCACGGCGAGTGGCTCTAGCCCTGCCTCGATCAGCGCAGGGGCCAGTGCCACGGCCAGGAAGATATAGGCTGCGGTAACGGTCATGCCGATGCCGAGGACAAAGGCCGTCGCCGCCCCCATGAGCAAAAGCAGATAGAGGTTGCCGCCCGCAAAACCCAGCAGGTCGCTTGCGATATTGCCGATCTTGCCGGTCACAACCAGCGCACCGACGATCAGGCCGACAGCCGCGAGCAGCCCCGCCATCTCGGCAAAAAGACGGCCAACGTCTTCGAGAAAGGCGCCGAAGTCCGCCCAGCCCCAGCGATGGGCCGGCAAGATCTGATTGATCGCCAGCAGCAGGCCGGTGGCAAACCAGGGGGCCCAGGATTCACGGTTGAGCACCAGAAGCATCCAGATCAGCAGGATGAAGACAGCAAGATACCACCAGCCATCGCGCATCACGGCGCGCAGCTTGGGCAGTTCGGCTTCGGGCAGGCCAGACAGCCCCTGCCGCGCCGCCAGCGCGTCGATCTGGAAAAACAGGCCCAGGAAGTAAAGCAATGTCGGCAGGATCGCGGCCAAGGCGATGTCCTGGTAGGGGACGTTCAAAAAGGTCGCCATGACAAAGGCCGTCGCCCCCATCACCGGCGGGGCCAGCACCCCACCGGTCGAGGCACAGGCCTCGATCCCGCCCGCCGCCGCCGGGCGAATCCCGGTGCGTTTCATCGTCGGGATGGTCAAGGTTCCGGTGGTCAGGACATTGGTGATGACGCTGCCCGACATGGACCCCATCAACCCCGACGACAGGATCGCAACCTTCGCGGGGCCGCCGCGCACATGGCCGAGGGCCGCGAAGGCGAGGTCGAGGAAGAACTTTCCGCCGCCGGTCTTTTGCAGCGCCACGCCAAACACCAGAAAGCCCAGCACGAGGTTGATGAAGGCGCGCATCGGCACCCCGAGAATGCCTTCGCTGCTCATTGCATAGAACACGGTACCGTATCGCGCAGAGGCATGGAAAACCCGTTGAAGATCGCCGGAAGCCGATCCGCGACCAGCGGGTAAAGAGAAAGCGGCGCGACCACCAGGATCATGGCCGTCCCCCCGATCCGCCGCCCCGCCTCCAGGGTCAGCGCCCAAAGCAGCAGCGCCATGGTCTGCGCCAGCCCCGGCGCGCCATACTCCCAGCCCTCCATGACGATCCGTTCCGAGACGAAAGCGAAATAGCAGCCCGCGGCAAAGGCCAGTGCCGCCAGCGGCAGGTCCAGCAGGCGCCAGCGCGGCCACAGCAGAAAGGCAAAGGGCAAAAGAACCGCGATGGCGCCGTAGATGAACTGGTTCGTCAGTGGCACAAAGCCCGTCAGATTGCCCAGATTGAACGTCTGATAGGCAGAGCCCACCAGCATCAGCGCCGCCGCGACGCGCAGCAGGAAGGTGACAGAGGTCATGCGGAATTTCCCGGTTTGGCGACAGGGCGCGCCCGTGCGGACAGGCACGGGCGCGGGCGGTTTATCGGTCAGTCGAAGACAACCGGTTCACCGGCGGCCTTCAGCGCTTCGGCCCGGGCCTGCATCCAGGCCGCGCTGAAGTCCCCGTCGATGGCCCCACGGTCGAGCGCCTCCCAGGCTTCGGCCAGCACCTTCTGTCGGTCGATCAAGGCATTGTTGTGCGCCTCGACCTCATCCGTCCAAACGTTCGCCTCCTTGAAATAGCGGATCGCACCGGCGTGGTAGGGGATCACCCATTGCAGGTCCTGTACCTCAAGCGCCCAGCCGTCGGCCCCCGGTGCCGCGTCCTTGTAGCTGTCGAGGTTCTCGATCATGGCCTTCGTCAGCGCATAGGCTTCGTCTTCATCCTGTGCAGCCGTGGTCACGAGGAAGGGGTAGGGATAGCCTGCCCCTTCAAAGCTGTCGCCCTCGGCCAGACCGGAGGCCTGTGTCACGACCCGTTTCGCGATATAGGGGGCCGTGGCCTTCAGCCGCGCCCAGCCTTCGCTGTCGTCATGGGGCAGGGGGATCCAGTGGATCCCGTGATTGCTAGAGGCAAGCTGCGCAGAATTGGGTGTGAGGGTCGTGGCAAAGGCGACATCGGACTGACCGTTGATGACGCCTTCCCAACTTGCCGAAAAGCCGGAGTATTCAACCGTTTCCACATCGTCGCGGGTGAGGTCGCCAAAGGCCAGCACAGAGTTCAGCGGCACATTGAGAGAGGCCGCGGCGCGCACGGAGGGCACCCGTTTGCCGCGCAGGTCGGCGGCGGTCTCGATGCCTGCATCGCCGCGTGTGGCGAAACCGACGCCCGATCCGTCGATCTTGGCCAGGATCATGCGAAGCGGTTGCGGCCCCCAGTCTTCGCCGGCAAATTCAGTGACGCCTTCGGTGCTGAAATAGGCCGCAACCCCGCACATGCAGTAGCCCGCCGCGCCCATCTTCAGGGGGGTCAGGCGGGCCACGTCGTTCTGACCCGGCAGAACAGCAACCCGCGTCCCGGTTTTCTCTTTGAGCATGTTTCCCACCGCGATGGCCTGGGCATAGCCCGAACTGTCGGTGGGGTAGGCCATCCATTTCATCTGGGCCGGCAGCCCCTCGGACAGAGACGGGCCTGCCAGTGCGGCAAGCGCGCCGCCCAAGAGCATGGTTCTCTTGATCATTTTATTCCTCCTCTAGCGACGAGCTCCCCCGTCATGAAAAACCTATGACGGTGCATTCGCGTATGGTACTGACTGATTTGGCATGAGGGGCATAGATCTATTGCATGGCAAAATGGAACGGCTACCTTGATTTCCTCACCATCGCCGAGGCTGGCAGCATCACCGCAGCCGCGCGCCGCCTTGGGCAGACTCAGCCCACGCTAAGCCGGCGCCTAAGCCAGCTGGAGGCGGAGTTGGGCGTGCAGCTCATGGCCCGGACGCCCGCCGGGCTTTCGCCCACGCCCGCAGGCGAGCAGATGCTGGAGACGCTGCAAAAGGTTCGGGAACATCTCGAACAGATGGAGCGGAAGTTGCACCACAGCGACGTGGCGCTGAAAGGGGCGGTGCGGATCACGGTGACCGAAACACTGGGTATCCAGTGGCTGGCCCCGTTGATGGGTGAATTCTACGAAGCCTATCCGAATATTCGCGTTGAACTGGTCATCGACAACGCGATGATCAACCTGCTCAGCCGCGAAGCCCATATCGCCATTCGGCTGCTGCGTGCCGGTCCAGCCGGACTTGATCACCAAACAGGTGGGTCACCTGGATATCTCCCTGTTCGCCGCGCGGGGCTATGCCGATCGCTATGGGCTGCCGCGCACCGCAGAAGAGGCCCGGCGCCATCGCGCGGTCGGGCTGCTGGGGATCACCCCCACGGCGGTCTTGACCGACAAGCTGTTCTCGGCGGACCGGCATGTCTTCTTGTCCAACAGCCTGCTTGCAGTGCAGCAGACCATTCACGCCGGCATGGGCATTGGCCCGGTGGTCAACCGGATCGGAAACTCCGATGACAGGCTGGTTCCCTGTCTGCCGGAGGCGCGGCTGCGCAAGGAGATCTGGCTGACGGCGGTTCCCGAAATCAGGGAGAATGCACGGTATCGGGCGGTTTTCGACTTTCTGGAACAGCAGTTGAAAGCGTAAGCCCGCCACGGTTGGCAGCGACATTGACCGGGCCAAGGGGAAAGCACCGCTTCAGGGTCGGCTTTCTCGCCGAAGGACCGGCGCCAGCCGGTCGCGGTGTCGTTCCACTCAGGACTTGCACGGGCAATTCCAGCGGGGTTCAGCGCCGGGAAGGGGGCTGACGTCGACGTTGGAGCAGGCGCTGCGAACAACGCCTGCCGGACGGATTTGCAGCAAGGGTGGAGGCTGGGTCTAGACTGCCTCGATCATCATTGGGCCGGCGAGGATCAGGGCGACGAGATCGGTCTGCCGGTTCGTGCCCGTCTTCTGGAAAAGGTTGCGCATGTGAAAGGCGATGGTGGTCTGGGAGACGCCCAGCTCGACCGCGGCATCCGCCGGGCGTGCACCGGAGGCAAGGGCGGCGGCGACCCGGGTTTCGGTGGGCGTCAGCCCGAAGAGATCGGCCAGCAGCGGCGCCGAGATCCGCCGCTGCCGGGCCGGGGGCGACAGGAACACGGCGACATGGGGCTGGGTCTCCGGGGTTCCGAAGGTCTTGGGCAGGGGGCAGACCAGCGCCGAGGCGGTCAGGGCGTCTTCGGCGCGCTCAAGCATCACCCCGGTCAGCTTTCCCAGTGCCGGCGCGGGCCGCAGCCAGCGCCTCGGTTATCGCGTCGCGCAGCGCGCGGTCGCCGGGGGTATCGGTCGCGCCGACGGCCCCCTGCTGCAGGGTCACGAACTCGGCCGCGTCGATCATGCTGCGCGCCGCGCAATTGGCATGAAGCACGCGCCCGCCGCCGTCCAACAGCACGACCCCCAGCGCGATCAGGTCCAGCGCGCGTTCGGCGCCGTCCTGCGACAGGGCGGACAGCGTCTGGCGCAGGCGGGCGATCTCACCGCCGTCGCTTTCGCGGATGCGCGCGACCTGGCGCAGCCGGGCGGCGACCGTGGCCAGCATGAGGTCGTAGTCGACCGGTTTCACGAGGTAATCGTCAGCGCCCATGAGCTTGCCCTCGACCATGTCGCGCGGCTCGGACAGCGCGGTCAGAAAGACGAAGGGCGTTGCGGCAAGCTCTGGCCGGTCCGCGCGCAGCGCCGATAGCAGCCCGTAACCGTCGAGTTCCGGCATGGTGATGTCGCAGAGCACCAGATCGGGGGCCGCATCCGCAAGCAGTGCCAGCGCCGCCGCGCCGTCGGCGGCGGCAAGGGTGCGGTAACCGGCCTCTTGCAGCTCCTCGACGATATCGGCACGCAACGCGGCCTCGTCCTCGACCACAAGAACTAGGGCGGGGGCGGTCATGGCGTGGCACCTTCGGCCTGCGGCAGCGTCAGGCGGAAGACCGTCTGGCCGCCGCCCGGCAGCAGCACGAGGTCGCCGCCCTGCATCCGTGCCAGCGTGCGGGCGATGAACAGCCCCACGCCGGTGCCGGGCGCGCCGGTGCTGTTGGCGCCACGGAAGTTGCGCTCGAAAAGACGGGCGCGGTCCGACGGCGGGATGGGCGGGCCGCCATTCGCGACCTCGCAGTGCAGGCTCTGGCACTGCAGGTCCAGCGTGACCGATATCTCAGAGCCGCCGGGCGCATAGGTCACGGCATTCGAGACCAGGTTCTTCAGCACCTGTTCGACGTAAGCCGGGTCACAGAGCGCCTGAGCGTGGTTGCGCACGATCACGCGGATGCGTGCGTCGGGGGTGGCCTCGCGCTGTTCGTCGCAGACCTCGGCGAGGATCGGCGCGAGATCGCAGCGTTCGCGCCGGGTGCCGACCTCTCCGGCTTCGATCCGCGCGGCGTCGAGCGTGCTTTCGACCAGCCGCGTCAGTCCTGAAATGGCGCCGCGCGCGCGGGTGGCGCGGTCGGTTATCTCCTGCGCATCCGCACGATTGCCGCGCCGGATCAGCCGTTGCAGGGCGGAATCGGCAATCGCCAGCGGCGTGCGGAACTGATGCGAGATCATTGCGGCGAAGTTCCGATAGAGATCGGCGGCAGATCGTTCGCGGCTGAGCGCGTCATCCAGCTCGCGCGTGCGCTCGACGACCAGCTGTTCCAGCCGCTCGCGCGATTCGGCGTCCCGGCGCTCGGTACCGCATGGCGGTCGCTGGCGTCCTGCATGAACACAATCGCGCCGACGATGCCGGTCTCGTCGCGCATCGGGAAGGCCCGCAGATCGACGTGGATCGGCGCCTCTGCGTCATTGCGGAACAGGGGGCGCAGCTGCAGGTGTCCCGGCGTTCCGGCCAGCGCTTCGGCCAGCCTTTCGCGGACAGTGGCCGCGGCGAAGAAGCCCGCCACCTCGGACAGCGCGCGCCCGACGGCCTGCTGCGCCGACTGTCCCACCAGATGGGCCATCGCTTCGTTCCACAATGTGCAGCGCCCGGAGGCATCGATTGCGGCGATGCCCTCGCCGCTTGACGCGATCAGCAGCCCCGAGAAATCGCGTTCGCGCCGCAGCATCCGGTTGTGTTGGCGCGATTTGCGCAGGGCAAGCACAAGGGCCGCTGTCAGTACCGCACCTGCGGCCATGACCCCGATCAGCGCGAGGATGGTTTTCCGCAACTGTCCGCGATAGCTTTCCAGCCGCCCGCCGAGTTCGTCCCATTCCGCAATCATGGTCTTGTTGGCGGCTTTCGAGAAAAAGGCCGGAAAAGGAGCCAGCGCCGCTTGCAGGCTGGCCGGGGTCATCTGCAGCGGTGCGAGTGTGTCGAGTTGCGCGGTCAACTGGTTCAGTTCCTCGCCAAGGCCGATGTGTTCGACGAAGCGGCGCTGTGGGCCGTCGTTCAAAAGCGCGACCCGACTGCGCAGGATATCAAGATGCAGGGCGATGTCGGCCTCCTGCGCCCTGCCCAGCTCGGCCAGCAGGGCGGTTTCCTTCAGGCGCCGGGCCGCCGCCTCGCTTTCGTGCATGACCCAAAGCATGTTCTGTTCGGCGTCGACGCGCATGTCGGACTCGATCCGGACCATCCGTTGCAGCGAGACGGTCAACAGCAGCGCGAATACGATCACGGTAACGAGCGGCAGTGCCAGCCAAGGAGCAGAGCCACCCGGGCGCGTCATCGGACCTCGAGCCCGGAAAGCTGCCAGACCCAGCGGTAGTCGAAGCGGATATCCTGCAATTCGCTGTGATCGTCGCGGGGGTAGACGATCCAGAGCGGACCCTTGTCGGCCCGTTCGAGCGGTTTGCCGTCCATCTCATAGGCGACGACCACGTCGTAGTTGTGGAAATCCGAGATGGGAATGTCGACGATGTATTCGTTGAGCGCCGTGGCCGTCACGGTTTCACCCCGCGCCTCGACCTTTTCCAGCAGGTCGCGCATCAGAAAGCCGGTAAAAAGATGCGTTCCGTCTGTCACCACCGTCGAGGTTTCCAGCCCGGCCTGCGGCAGGCTGCGCAGCGCTTCCAGATCGAACCCCACGGTGCCCCCGGCAATGGCCCCGGTGATGCGCAGGGTTGGCGGGGCATCGCCAGCCGCAAGCAGGCTTGTCGCAAGGCAGATCGCTATCCGGCTTCGCATGTAGATCTCCGGCTTCCAAAGTCCGTTTCGCAGCGCGTAGTTAATCAGCAAAAGTAATATTGAACAAATAATCGTGCCGCCCCGTGCAAACGAACGGGGCGCCGCTGGAACCGCCCCTGTAGTTTTCCGTCGAATGCAGGGGATCGGGGGCAGGATGCACATTCCGGGACGGTTGGGCGCCGCAAAAGCGGCCTGTGCCGCGACGGTCTGCACCGGCAAATGCAAGAGATTACGCCCGGCATCGATCGGGTCATGAAATTTTAAAAGGACTTTTCAATGTGGGATTTTAGCATAGGCGGTGCGCTGGGGATGATGGGGCGCACGCTTCCATTCATCCTTATGCGCATCGCCGTCTATTTCGGCATCGCGCTGGGGTATATCCTTCTGACCGGAACGGGGGCCGGCATCGGTTGGGGCGTCGGCGGTTTCGGGGACGAGGAATTCCGCGCCACGACGACGATGTGGGGCGGGTTCGCCGGTTTCGGCGTCTTCGGGGCACTCATGTACTGGGCGCGCGAATACATCCTCTATATCGTCAAGGCGGGTCATATCGCGGTTCTGGTCGAGATGATCGACGGCCAGCCATTGCCCGAGGGGCGCGGCCAGATCGGCCATGCCACCGCGGTGGTCAAGGCGCGGTTTCCGCAGGCCAGCCTGTTGTTCCTGATGGATCAGCTGGTCAAGGGGGTGATCCGTGCGATTTCGGGGCTGGCACGCGGCCTGCTGACCGTGCTGCCGGTGCCGGGCGCGCAGCAACTGGCGGCGATCCTGTCGGCCTTCCTGCGCGTCGCGGTCGGGTTCGTGGACGAGGTGATCCTCGCCCACGCGATCCGCACGCGGTCGGACAATGCCTGGGGGTCGGCGCGCGAGGCGCTGGTGCTGTACGGGCAGAACTGGAAGGTGATGCTGAAGAACGCGGCCTGGCTGGCGATTATCGTCTATGGGCTGGGCTTTCTGGTGTTCCTGCTCATGCTCGCACCGGCGGCGCTTGTGGTCTACCTGATGCCCGGGGCCTGGGCTGCCGGGGGCGTGGTGTTTGCGTTGCTCTTCGCCTGGGCGGTCAAGGCCGCGCTGCTCGAACCTTTCGCAATTGCCTGCATGATGCAGGTCTTCTTCCGCACCATAGAAGGCCAGCAGCCCAACCCCGAATGGGACGCTCGGCTTGAACAGATGTCGGGCAAGTTTCGCAAGCTGAAGGAGCGCGCCCTTGGCGCGGGCGGGCAGACGGCGCCCGGGATGTCTCCGCGCCCAGCGGTTTAGGAAGGGGCGCGGACGATCCCATGCGTTTCCTCGGTTTCGCCATGGTCGGGGAGGGGGCGCATCGCTGGCTGCCGCCGAAAGCCCTGTCACCGGCCAAGGGTTCGAGGGCAGGGCAAGGGCGGCAGCGCATGTCCAATGCATGTCGCGGCGCGTAGCCCGTCCATGTCATGGGCTGGCCGGCTCGCGCAGGGCGGCCAGCGCTGCCCTGGCCTGACGTCATCCACGGCCCGCCGGGTCCCCTGAGCCAGTGCAACCTGAACGCAGCAGCCCGCAGGCCACCACGCAGAGCGTCAGCCCGCCGCATCAAGGCGCGCGCGCGCCAGGCGGTCGGCTCGGGGTCCTGCTCTGCAAGGCCGTTGACCAGGAAGGTCGCGCGCTCGGCTATGTAGCTTTGCACTTCGCGCACCCAATGCTCGGCGTTGGGGTCCATCGCGATGATCTCCTCCACCGCCTGTGGCAAATGCGTCAGGGTCGCCTTGCAAAGCACGTCGACGCGCCGCAGCGCGGCTGTGGGGTTCAGGCCGCAGAGTGCGGCCTCGCGCTGCCAGTGGCGTCCCTTGAAGTAATCGCCTTCCCACTTCGTCGCGAGCGACATCGCCTGCTTGCTGGTGATGCCGGGCCAGAGCTTGGCGCACATCACGTCATAGATCGGCGCCAGCCCGGCGCCGGTGGCCGTGACCATGACCGAATAGTTCTTCGCATGGGCGTCGGTATTGCAGGTGATGGCGTTGAAAATCACGTAGTCGAAGATCGAAAGCACCCCGCGGAGCGGATCGAGCCTGCGCATCACGCCGACAATATCGCGGACCATGGGGCCCCGCTGCCCGGCCTCGTTGCGTTCATATTTCGCGCTCGGCAGGCGGCCCAGGGCCTGGCACATGTCTTCCTGGTGCAGGCGGCGCCAACTGTCGCCCTGCTGACGGCGGTCGTAGCGCTTCACCAGAAGATAGCGGCGCGCGCCGGCGCGCCCCACGCGCACCTCCGGTGCGGAGAGGCCGATGAGCGCCGCCAGGCGCAGGCACAGCGCCTCGTTATAGACCCCGCCAGTGCAGGGGCGCGGCATCCGGCTTCAGGATCCAGGTCGACGGCGCGCCCTCGACCGGGATCGAGATCGCCCCGTCAGCATCGACATGCACGCCGATCTTGGACTGGACGCCGGCCAGTGACATGGAGACACCGTCTTCGCCGACGAGGAAGGGTTTCTTCGGCAGTTCCTGGATGATCCGCTCAAGCGCCGCCTCGTCGGGCACCGCCCGAGTGGTCATTCGCGCGAAGCCGCGCTCGGCAAAGGACATTGCTCCGGAGGTATCCCGCCCGATGCTGGCCAGCAGCGCGAGGGGGTCGGCCTGCGAGGCGCCGGTGGCGCGAGCCACCATTTCGAGCTGCTGGCTTTCCGGCAGAAGGTTTGCCACCCAGGGCAGCACCTCGCCCGCGCCATGGCGCGCAACCGCCAGAGGCATCCTTGTCGACACCGGGAAGGCGCCCCGGGTCCTCTGCCAGTCGGCGTTGTAGGTCAGCGTTGCCGCACCGTCCTCGCCGGGCGCGATTTCGGCCACTTCGCGGCTTTCGTAGAAGACCTTCACCTCAGTCCTCCAGTGGCGGCAAATCGTCGGGCAGATCCTCGGGGATCATGTCGGGCGGATCACTGTCTTGCGGCGTGTTCGACGCGTGCTCGACCATCGGCACGATGCCGAGGAAGCGCGCAATCATCAGGGCCGGGCCGATCCTCAACGTCGGTTTCCCGTTTTCCATGTCCACGATGTAGCGCCGGCCCACGCCGGTCGCGCTGGCCACATCCTCCTGGCGCAGCCCCTGTGCCTTGCGCCTGGCGCGGACCATCCGTCCGAAACGGCGCGCATCTTCGGCACCGGGCAGATCCGGGTGCGATATGGCGGACGGTTGATCGTCGTTGCGCATGGCAACACCTCGACGGATTGGACAGGGGGTGATGTTCCTGATCGGTAACATAGGGTGCTGTGGACCCGATGCAAGGCTATATGTTCCCGGTCGGGAACATTTTTACGAAGGAGATGTGAACCCCTTGAAAAGATACCGATCGGTAACATCGTGGTGGCGAGGGGCGCGGGAAGCTGACCGCCGCTTCCCGCACCCCCGTCGCCCGGCGACCGGAATACAGGCTGACCCGACGGGGCCGGACGCGGGAAGCTGACATGCCACCGTCAGGCGGACAGAGGGGACGGGCGATGGTCCGAACGACAAGACGCCGCCGACGAGCCGAGCGCGGCAAAATCAGCGCCAGCGGCTGGCGTCTTCGACGCCACCGGCCCTTAGCCGCCGTTCACACGACGTTGAGACCAAGTTGCCCCAGAAGGTCACCCGCCTGCCGTTTGGAAATGATGGCGCCTTTGAAGCGGCGCGCGTCTGTCAGCCTGACCCCTCCCAGATCGGCGCCCCGAAGGTCCGCCCCCTGAAATCGACAATCGGCAATATTTGCCTCCCTCAGCGAGCAGTCAACGAAAACCGCTTCCCGGAAGTCGCATTGCCGTAGATCCGCATCGCTGAAATCAATCCCGAGCAGCTGTGCCTTGCGAAACGAGAATTTTGGCAGCAGGCCCAGGACCAGGAGAGTGTCCGCGAATGTCACATCCAGGGCGCGCACTTCGCTGAGGTTGATCCCGGTCATCTTGCATTTGGTGAATTGAACTGTGGACAATCTGGCGCCCAAGAAATTGGTATTTCCGAAATCTCCGCCATCCACGGCGGTATCTGACAATGTAGACCCTGCGAAACTGGCGGCGGGGGCCCGGCAATTGACGAACGTTACATCTTCCAGTCGGGCGCCCGTCAGACTCGATTTGGACAGGTTGCATTTCTCGAACCGCCAGTTGACGATATCAAGCTGGCTCATGTCGAGGCCTTCGAAGTTGCAGTTCCTGAAAACAACGCCCTTGGCCTCTTGGGCGAGACGTTCGAGTTCGGTCCGGGTCGGGGTTCCGTCTTCGAAGAGGGTTTCGGTATTCATGTCAGCATTCTCCACATCGCGATTCAAATGGGCCGTTTGCACAGCGCAGGATCGCTGCCTTCCCTTGGCGGAATCGCATCTGTTTTATATTCCGTGCCAGAGGGTTGAGCGCTTTCTCGGCATGAGAGAGTAGGGATGCTCTGCGACTGGGGGCTCCGGTCACGCCGGTAGCCGCAAACCCATTTTCGCCATGGGATGCGGGGGCACTGTCGGCGGTTGAGTTTCCGAAGGTCTTTTGCACGGCATTGGATCGGGAGATTTCCCCGGTGCAGTTGATCAAGTGTCCGCCGATGTTCTTGCCGCGCCGGTCGCGATCGGCAAACGGGCTTTCAATGGGGTCCGAGTTGGCCAATTCATCGCAGTTGGCCAAAAGGCGTCGAATGAAAGGCTGGTCGATCCGAGCGTCAGGGGTGGTCTTGCCGCCGGACAACCCGAGCGTGCTTTTTGATTTCGTGGCAGTGTCGCTATCGTTCGGCAGCGCCCGGTGGCAATGTCGATCCACCCCATCAGGCGATGCGTGTCTTCCGGGGTCGCAAGCGGTATGCACGATATGCATCGTTAACCTCTAATTGGATTGTTTAGGGGTCTTAGACGCGCGGATCGCGCGCCCTCGTTCGTCGGGCTCGAAGTCGGAACCGGATGCATGCGAACGGACGGTTTTTCTAACAGGACGGGTGCCCGGATGCAATGTGGACCGGCTGCTTTCGCCGTGCCGCCGCTCTTTCTGGCCGGCGCGCGCGGCGCGGCATTGGCGCAATCCACATCGGCCTTCCCGAGGCTGGCAGGGCCCCCGGTCGAGGCTGGCTCATGCCCCTTCTTGAATCAGTCCTTGACAGATCGATCAGTAAAGTGAGAGAAATTTCACCAACTGCAAGATTCGTCAGATTCGTCAAATCCGACAATCTCTGCGGTCGGGAGGAGCGGGCCGCATGGCCCCAATGATCCAACAAGGGAGGAGAAGACTATGCCAACCAAAAGACAATTTCTGGCGACAACATTTCTGGCTGTGACGTTGACCGCGACCGCGGGATGGGCCCAGGACGGCAAGCGGATTGCTTTCTTCGTTTCGGACCTGTCAAACGTGTTCCACCAGTCGCAGGCTGTCGAGGCGCAGCGCTACGGCAAGGAGAAATACGGCGCCGAAGTGGTGGTGTTCGACGGGCAGGCCGACAGTGCCGTGATGACCCAGAATATTGACCAGGTGCTGGCCGGCGGGTTCGACGGGGCGACGCTTCACATCTGGGACGCCGAAGCGGCGACCCCGGGCATCGAGGACGCGCTGGCCGAGAAGGTTGTCATGACCTCGTTTTTCAACCCCATCGGCGACACGGGCATTCCCACCGCGCGCAGCAACGAAGCCGAGGTGTCCTTCGAGATGGGCGCGCAGATGGCCAAGGCCTGGCAGGAGGCGCATCCCGACAAGCCCGTCGTCATGGTGCAGCTCGGCTGGCCGAACCACACCGAGGTCAACTCGGGCCGGACCGAGCCCTTTGTCGAGGGCGTGCTGTCCGTCGCACCGGATGCCACCAACCTGGGCGCGCTTGATGCCAGCCAGGGCCAGGAGGCCGCGAAGCAGATCGTCGTCGACCTGCTGACCCAGCGTCCCGAAGTCAACCTGATCTATTCCGAGGCGTCGAACCTGACGGTCGGAACCATGGCGGGGCTGGCGCAGCTGGGTCGCGGCAAGTTCGAGGACGGCAAGCCCCTTACCGAGATCGTGGCCAGCGTCGATTTCGACAGCGTCGAGTTCGACCAGGTCTACGACCCGAATTCCAGCCTCAAGGTCTCGATGGGCCTGCCGCCGGTGGAAACCGCGCGCGGACGTGTCGACCTGGTGATGGATGTCCTGAACGAAGACGTTGCCATGACATCCGACCCGGCTGAGGAATTCTTCTACAAGGCGTATACGATCTCTTACTGGACGATGCCCGAGGAAGAGGCGCAGAGCTGGCTGGACACGCAGTTCGGCAACTAAGGCTGCCGGGGGCGGCCGTTCGGGGGCGACACATCCCCCGGGCGGCCGCCGCCGCATCGTCGGGGATGACATCCCCGGCATCTTGTACCGCTCGACCAGGGAGACGACATTTGTCTGTTCAACCGCACCCATCCGCCCTGTCAGTCACCGGGCTGACCAAGGACTATCCCGGTGTCCGGGCCGTGGATGACGTGACCTTCGCGATCGAAAAAGGGGCCGTGCATTGCCTGATGGGCGAAAACGGCGCCGGTAAATCCACCCTCGTCAAGATGATCACCGGCGCCTTGATGCCGACCCGGGGAGAGATGTCGGTCGCGGGGCGCAGCCACTGCCCGAAAAACACGCAGGAGGCGCGCGATAACGGCATTGCCACGCTGTTCCAGGAACTGAACGTCGTCGACGAGCTGACCGTTCTGGAAAACCTCACCCTGGGTATGGAGCGCAGCCGCTTCGGCATCCTGATGAACTCCGGGGTCGAGGCCCAGGCGATGCAGACCCTTTCGGTGATCGAGCCTGCCATCGACCCCGCGGCGCGGGTGTCTTCGCTCAGCGTGGCGCAGAAGCAGATCGTGGAAATAGCGCGGGCGGCCTCGTCCGGGGCCGATATCATCATCATGGACGAACCCACCGCGGCGCTGTCCGAACGCGAGGTAGAGCGCCTATTCGGCGTCATCCGTCGGTTGCGCGAGGGGGTGACGGTGATCTACATCTCGCACAAGCTGGAGGAAATCTTCGCGCTTGGCGATCACGTCACCGTCCTGCGCGACGGAAGGCATATCCGCACCTGCCCTCTGTCCGAGATTGACGGGCGCGCGCATCTGATCGAGCTGATGATCGGACGCTCGGTGCTGCACGACTACCATCCCCGGGACACGGTCGGGCAGGAGCCGATCCTTGTCGCCGAGGGGCTGAACAACAGGTTGCTCAAGAACGTCTCTTTCGACGTGAAGAAAGGCGAGATCGTCGGGTTCTACGGTCTTGTGGGTGCCGGAAAGACCGAGATCGCGCGCGCACTCTTCGGGGCTGACAAGTTCAGTGGCCGGGTCTGCTTCAAGGGCCGCGAGATCGGCGGGTCACCGAAAAAGGCGATTGCGGCGGGGGTCGCCCTGGTGCCCGAAGAGCGGCGCACCCAGGGCTTGTTCACTGCGCTGACGATCCGCGAAAACGTCTCGGTGATGAACCTGGGCAAGCTGTCGAAAGGCGGCGTGTTCCAGCCGCAGGTCGAACGCGCGGCAGCCGAGGAATACGTCGACCGGCTCAGGATCGCGACGCATTCCATCGAGAAGCATGTCGAGAAACTCTCGGGCGGCAACCAGCAGAAGGTGGTCTTTGCCAAGTGCCTTTTCGCCGATGCCGAGCTTCTGCTGCTGGACGAACCGACGCGCGGCGTCGATGTCGGCGCCAAATCCGAGATCTATGACATCATCCGCGACCTCGCCGACGCGGGCAATGCGGTGGCGGTCTTCTCCTCGGAACTCGAAGAGGTGCTGGGGCTTTGCGACCGGGTCTTCCTGTTGTTCGACGGCGCCGTGCAGGACGAAATCGTCAACGGGCCAGAGGTCGATGTCGCGCATATTCTCAATGTCGTGACCGGCGGGCAGGAAGGAGCGGTGCAATGACAATGGCAAAGATCTCGACAGGTGGCGACGGCGGGACGCAGCCCCGTGCGCGAAGGCCGCTGAGCGACGAGGCCCTGATTACCTCCATGGTGGCCTGCGCCGCCGCGGTGCTCTTCGTGCTGGCCGCGCTGCTGGTGCCGAATTTCCACCAGCCGCTCAACGTGCTCAACCTTGTCACCAACAACTGGCCGGTGATTTCCCCGGGCATCGGCGTCACCTTCCTGCTGGTGTCGGGCAACTTCGACCTGTCGGTCGGCGGCATCGTGGCGCTGTCCGGTGTACTGGCGGTCTGGTTCGCGCAATCGGTACCGAGGGCGGCAATGCGCTTTCGTCCGGGTGGGGGATGCCGACCTGGCTGGCGATGGGCTGCGCGCTGTTGGGCGCCCTGTCGATCGGCGCGCTGAACGCGCTTTTCGTGGTGCGCCTGCGCATCCCCTCCATCATCGTCACGCTGGGCACGATGATGCTGGCGCGGGGGATCGCCCAGGTCATCACCCAGGGCTCTCAGCGCAATACCAACCTGCCGGCGGATTTCGGGTTTCTGGGCAATCTTTCGGTGATCGGAAACTCGGTCAAGCTTCCGGTGGTGGTCATGGCGGTCCTGCTTCTGGTGGCGATCTTCATCGAGCGGCGCACGGTCTTCGGCCGGCTGACCTTCTGGACCGGAGCCAATCCCGTGGCCGCGCGCCTGTCGGGGATCGACCGGGCACGGCACGTGACCCTGCTTTACCTGCTCAGCGCCGGTGTCGCGGGGATCGTGGGCATCCTGCTCGCCTCGGAATTCAAGTCGGGCTTTTCCAACCGCGGCCTGCTGATGGAGTTCGACGCGCTGGTTATCGCCCTTCTGGGCGGGGTCGCCATCGCTGGCGGGTTCGGATCGGTGATCGGCATGTTCTTCGGGGCCATCATCCTGGCCATCGTCACCTCTGCCGCGACCGGGCTGGTGCTGTCGCCGGACTGGCAGTTCATTCTCAAGGCGCTGGCGGTCTTTCTGGCCATCGTCGCGCAGTCATGGGCCCTGGCCCGCAGGAACAAGTGAAGCAGATGACAGATCTTTCCAACCATCCGCCTTCGTCGCGCCCGCTACGCGCAGGGTTTTCCGGGTTCCTGCGCACCTATTACATCTACTTCGTTCTGGTGGCCGTGGTCGCAGTGCTGAGCCTTGCCAATCTCGATCAGTTCGCGCTGTTCGAACGGGGCAACTTCCTCAACAAGCGCAATATCTTCAACATCCTGCGCGTTTCGGCGCCGCTGCTGATGCTTGCCGGGGCCTTCACGCTGCTGATGGTCTCGGGCTATATCGACCTGTCGGTCGGCAGCACCATGAGCCTGAGCGCGGTGGTCTATGCGCTTCTGGCGATCAACGGTGTGCCCTTCCTGGCGTGTTTCGGCCTGACAGTGCTTGCCGGCATCGGGCTGGGCGCGGTGAACGGTTTCCTCGTCGTGCGGCTGAAGATAACGCCGGTGATCGCCACGCTGATCACGCTGAGCCTGTTCAAGGGTATCGCGCTGCTGCTGGTGCAGGACGGGGTCTCCGCGATCAAGTCGATCGGAGAGCAGCGCATGCCCGGCTGGTTCAACGACTACGAGCCGCGATGCGGTGCTGCTTGGCCTGCCGATGGCCTTCTGGGTGGCGGTCGGCGTGACGCTGGCGCTGATCTTCGCGCAGAACAGGACGCTTCTGGGCAAGTATGCCGCGGCGACCGGCGGCAACCCGGTGGCGGCCAGGCTATCGGGGATCAACACCAGCCGCGTGGTCTTTGGCCTTTACATGCTGGTCGGTGCAGTACCGCAGCCCTTGCCGGTATCGCCCGGTCCAGCTTCATGTCGCTTGGCGATCCGCTTTCCGGCGACGGGATGGAACTGAGCGCCATCCTTGTGGTGCTGATCGGCGGAACCGCCTTCAGCGGCGGGGAGGGGCGCGTGCTGCGGTCTTTCGTGGGGGCGCTTATCATCATGGCCTTGACCGTCGGAATGCTGACCCTGGTGCCGGCCTATTACCAGACGCTGGTGATCGGCGCCGCGCTCTTGGCGGCGGCGGCATCCAATCACCTTATCAGCCGCAAGGAGGGCATGGCATGACCGTTCCCAACGCCGATCCCGAGCTGTACCGGCTGATCGCCCAGGTCTTGACGCTGCATTACAAGGACGATCTGCCGCAATCCGAAATCGCAAATCAGCTGGGCCTGTCCTCGGCCAAGGTGAACCGTCTGATCAAGCGCGGCCGCGCGCTTGGCATGATCAAGATCACCATCGAAAGCCCGTTCCTGCACCAGATCGAACTGGAACGCGCCCTGTGCGAGAAATGGAGCCTGAAGAAGGCCATCGTGGTCCCGACCGTGGACGGCAACCCGGGCATGACGCTCGACCAGGTGGGGGCGGCGGTGGCGCGGCTGCTGACCGACACGCTGCGCGACAGCGACACGATCGCCATATCCGGCGGCAAAACGCTGAGCGCGCTGATCCAGAACCTCACCGGCGATCATGACTTCGATGTCGAGGTGGTGCCGATGACCGGCTGCGTGCAGGGCCACCACTATACCGACGTCAACCACATCGCCACCGAGCTTGCCAACCGCCTGTCTGGCCATGCCACGCTGATCCACGCGCCGCTGCACGCCGAAACGCCAGAGGAGCGCGCGCTGATCATGGCGATGAGATCGGTGCGCGACGTGATGGAAATCGTGCGCGTCGCCGATGTGGCGGTATTCGGGCTGGGCGCCGTAATCGGCACGGATTCGACCTATTACGACGCCCACCCCGTCAGCCCGGACGAACGGGCGAGGTTGTACGACCAGGGCGTGCGCGGCGAGCTTCTGGGTCACCTGATCGACCGCGCGGGCCAGCTTTCGGACAATGCGCTGAATTCGCGCCTGGTGGCCCTGCCGCCCGACGAGCTTGCCAAGATCCCCGTCCGCATCGGCACCGCCACCGGCCCCGACAAGGTCGAGCCGGTCACCGCGGCGCTGAATGGCGGATATCTCAATTACCTCGTGACGGACGAAGACACCGCCGCCGCGATCCTTGACCAGGAGGTTCAGAAAATTGCTTGAAACCAATGTAGACCAGATCACCCGCGAGATCGGAAAATCGGGCATCCGGGCCTCGGCTGTCGGGCTGGGAACCTGGGCCATCGGCGGCTGGATGTGGGGCGGCACCGATGAGTCCCGTTCGATCCGCGCCGTGCAGGCCTCGATCGATGCCGGCATCACGCTGATCGACACCGCGCCGATGTATGGCTCGGGCGTTGCCGAGGAAATCGTCGGCAAGGCGCTCAAGGGGCGGCGCGACAAGGTCGTTCTGGCCACCAAATGCGGGCTTGTCTGGCACACGCGGAAGGGCAACCATTTCTTCGATACTGGCGACACGCCGGTGCATCGCTACCTTGGCAGGGATGCGATCATCTACGAGGTGGAACAAAGCCTGAAACGCCTCGGCACCGATGTCATCGACCACTACATCACGCATTGGCAGGATCCGACAACGCCGATCGACGAAACCATGGAGGCGCTGGAGAGCCTCAGGGCGGCTGGCAAGATCCGCTCCATCGGGGCCAGCAATACCGCGCCCGAGGACATTCGCGCCTATGTCGCCGCGGGTCAGCTGGATGCGGTGCAGGAGGAATACTCGATGGTAAAGCGCGACATCGAGCAAAGCCACCTGCCGCTGTGCCGCGACCACGGGGTATCGGTGCTCAGCTATTCCTCGCTCGCGCTCGGGCTGCTCAGCGGCAAGATGGGGCCGGACCGCGTCTTCGAGGGCGACGACCTGCGCAGGAACAACCCGCGCTTCTCGCAGGTGAACCGCGAAAAGGTTGCGCGCCTGATGGCCCAGATCGACCCCGTCGCCGAAACGCATGGCGCGACGCGGGCCCAGATCGTCATCGCCTGGACCCTGCACCAGCCGGGGATCACCTTCTCGCTCTGCGGGGCGCGTGACGAAAGGCAGGCAGCGGAGAACGCTGCGGCGGGCCGAATCCGGCTGTCGCAGGACGAACTGGCCTGCATCAGCGGCGCGGTGGACACCCACCTGACCAACCTAGACGGCTGACCTCAGCCACATCCGAAACGCGTGAACGCCGGCCCTGCCGCCGGCGAAAGGGGAAGCCATGTCCGCAAGGCGGTCCGAGCAATGGTCCGGGGTGGAAAGCGACAGCGCGTTCGACGTGCTGGTCGTCGGCGGTGGCGTCAACGGCATCGGCGTGTACCGCGATCTGGCGATGCAGGGGCTGCGCGTGCTTCTGGTCGAGCGCGAGGATTTCGCCTCGGGGTGCAGCGCGGCGCCTTCGCGGATGATCCACGGCGGCTTGCGCTACCTGGAGAACGGCGAGTTCGACCTGGTGCGCGAGTCGTTGCGCGAGCGCGATCTGCTGTTGGCCAACGCTCCGCACATGGTGCGCCCACTGCCGACGCTGATCCCCATTTCCTCGGTCTTTTCCGGGTTGCTCAACGGCGCGGCAAGCTTTCTGGGCCGGTCTGGAAAACCGGCGAACCGCGGTGCCCTGCCGATCAAGCTGGGGCTTTCCCTGTACGACTGGGTGACGCGCAAGCGGCGCATCATGCCGCGCCACAGGTTCAACTCCGGGCGCGGAACGCGCCAGCGCTGGCCGGACCTGACACCCGAGGCGCGCTTCTCGGCTGTCTATTACGACGCCTGGATCAGCCATCCCGAACGGCTCTGCGTCGAGATGCTGAGGGATGTGGCGCGGGATCATTCGCAGGCGGTGGCGCTGAACTATGCCGAAATCGCCAGCACGGGCAGCGGCTTCGAGCTCAGGTGCACCCGAACCGGTGCCCGCCGCCCGGTGCAGGCCCGCGCCATCGTCAATGCCACCGGCGCCTGGCTTGACGCCACCGCCGAAAGCCTCGGCAAGCCTGCGGGCGAACGGATGGTCTCGGGCACCAAGGGGTCGCATCTGATCCTCGACAACGCGGCGCTCCATGCCGCGCTGGACGGTCATCTCGTCTATTTTGAGAACGCCGACGGGCGCATCTGCATCGTCTTTCCCTACCTGGGGCAGGTCTTGGCGGGTTCCACCGACATCCGGGTCGCTGAAACCACGAAGGTCCGCTGCGAAGATGCCGAGCGCGACTATATCCTGGCCTCGCTGCGGCTGGTCTTTCCCGAGATTGCCGTCACCGCCGAAGAGGTGGTCTTCAGCTACAGCGGCATCCGCCCGCTGCCGAAAAGCGATCACGATTTTACCGGGCGGATCTCGCGGGGGCATTTCGTCCGGCGGCTGCCGGGGACGTCGCCGCAATTCTGCATGGTGGGCGGCAAGTGGACGACCTTCCGCGCCTTTGCAGAGCAGACCGCCGATGCGGTGCTGGCCGAGCTTGGCCGCCCGAGACTGTGCGACACCGCCGGGTGCAAGATCGGCGGCGGCGTAGAGTTCCCCGCCACGGCGGTCGACGTCGCGAACCAGCTGACAAAGCGGTTCGCAATAGACGCGCCCCGCGCGGCCCACCTTGCCGACCACTACGGCTGCCAGGCCTTCGATGTGATGGCCTTCTGTGCCGCGCAGGGCGACGATGCGCCGCTGGCCCGCGATTTGCCGCACAGCACCGCCGAGGTCGACTGGCTGATCGCCAACGAATTCGTGGAAACCCTGTCCGATATCGTCCTGCGCCGCACCTCGCTGGCGATCACCGGCAGGATCAGTGCCGATATCATCGCGCATATTGCCGAAAGGCTGGCGAAGGCCCGCGGCCTGACGGCGGAGCAGATCGCCCGGCAGACCGCCGCACTTATCGAAACCCTGTCCGACTATCACGGCGTCACGCCGGAAGTCCTGAAACACCGCAATCACGAACGGAGAGACAAATGCGCCTGAGCCCCAAAGCCAGAATGAACCGGATGTTTACCAATGGCGGCTGCCTCGATGTGGCCATCGATCACGGTGTCTGCAACGAACCCAGTTTCCTCAACGGGCTGGAGGACATGCCCAGGGTGATGGACGCGCTGATCGCGGCGCGCCCGGATGCCATCCAATGCGCCTACGGTCAGGCGGACCTGCTGCAATCGCGTCCCGAAAAGGACAAGCCCGCGCTGGTGATGCGCATCGACATGGGCAACCCCTACAACGATCAGCGCCACCGCGTGATGTGGTCGATGCTGCAGAACGCCGACGAACCCATCATCGGCGCGCTGGAAATGGATGCGGCCTGCGTCGTCGTGAACCTGTTCATGCTGCCCGACGAGCCGGAGCTGTTCCGCCAATGCGTCGAGAACATCTCGCGCGTGCGCGCAGCCTGCAGCAAGTACGGGATGCCGCTGATGATCGAACCGCTTGTCATGCTGCCCAACGACGTGCGCGGCGGCTACCAGGTCGACGGCGACGCCGAGAAGATCGTGACGCTGACGCGACTGGCCTCGGAAATGGGCGCCGATATCATCAAGGCAGACCCGACCGACGACGCGGAAGACTTCCACCGTGTCGTCGAGGCCGCCCGCGTGCCGGTGCTGGTGCGCGGCGGGGGCAAGGCCGATCTGAAGGCGGTGCTGGAGAAATCCGCGGCGCTGATGGCCCAGGGGGCCAAGGGGATGGTCTATGGCCGCAACATCTATCAGCACGACAACCCCGGGGCCGTGGTTGCCGCGCTGATGGCGCAGATCCACCAAGGCGCCAGCGGCGAAGAAGCCTGGGAGATCTACAATGGCGGCTGAGGCGGGCGAATACCTTTTGGGGTTGGACGCGGGCAATACGATCATCAAGGCAGTGCTCTTCGACCTCGAAGGCCGCCAGGTGGCGATGCACGCGCTCGACGGGCAATCCGCCACCCCCGCGCCGGGGCATGTGGAACGCGACCTCGACGAGCTGTGGCGCAACGCGGGCACCGCGATCTCGACCTGTATCGCGCGCGCGGGGATCGACCCGGGCCAGATTGTCGCCGTCGGCTGCGCGGGCCATGGCAACGGGCTTTATCTTCTGGACGCCGGGGGCGCGCCGCTGGTGGGCATCCAGTCGCTCGACAGCCGGGCGGCGGATCTGGCTGCGGAACTGGCCGCCACCTCGGGCGATGCGCTGCACGCTTTGTGCCTTCAGAAACCCTGGCCGTCGCAGACGCCGGTTCTGCTGGCCTGGATCAAGCGGCATCGCCCCGATATCTATGACCGCGCCAAGACCCTTTTGCTGTGCAAGGATGTCCTGACCTACAAGCTGACCGGAGAACGGGTCAGCGAGTATTCGGACATGTCGGGCTGCGGGCTGACGCGGATGCCGGACTGCGCCTATGACGACGCGCTTCTGGCGCTCTACGGGTTGGAGGACGCGCGCCCGCTGCTGCCCCGGCTGATCGACCCGGCCGAGATTGCCGGGCGGATCACGCCCGAGGCCGCCGCCGTCACCGGGCTGGCCGCGGGCACGCCGGTCATCGGCGGCTATTTCGACGTGGTGTCCAGCGCGATGGGCTCGGGCGTGGTGGCGCCGGGCGAGGCCTCGATCATCGCCGGAACCTGGAGCATCAACCAGGTCTTTTCCGAAACCCCGGTGGTGGACGACAGCGTCTTCATGGTTGCCGGGTTCGGGCCGGGCCGCTTCGTCAATATCGAATCCAGCGCCACCTCGGCGGCCAACCTCGGAATGGTATGTGCGCGAACTGGTGGAGCGGGGCGGGCATCACGACGACCCCTTCGGGCTCTGCAACGATCGGCTGGGCTCGGTGACGCCCGCGCGGGACGATCCCTTCTTTCACCCCTTCCTCTACGGATCGGGGCAGGGGGCGGATTACCGGGCCGGTTTCTTCGGGCTGGCGGGCTGGCACGGCGAAGGCCATCTGCTTCGGGCGCTTTTCGAGGGTGTCACCTTCGAGCATCTGCGCCACATCGAAGTCTTGCGTGCAGCCGGGGTCGCGTTCGGCAATGCGGTCCTGTCGGGCGGCGGGTCGCGCAGTCCGCATTGGCCGCAGATCTTCGCGGACGTGCTGGGCGTGCCGATCTCGGTCGCCGAAGCGCGCGAGACCGGCGCGCTTGGTGCGGCGATCGGCGCGGCCCTGGCGACCGGCAGGGTGGGCAGCTACGAAGAAGGCGTGGCGCGGATGACGCGGATCCGCCAGGGCTACGAGCCGCGCATCGAAATGACAGCGCATTACGCCGAGCGATACCGGGCCTACCAGGCGCTTGCCGAGGCGATGCGCTCTTTCTGGCAGAGGCAGCATGCGGCACGGGCCAGTGCCCGACATTGACCGCGAAAGGGAACGATCATGACCGACCCGGCCCGTCCTGACGGGGAATACGATTACATCATCGTCGGCGGCGGCACCGCGGGATGCGTGCTGGCCAACCGTCTGAGCGCCGATCCGAAGACGCGCGTCCTGCTGCTCGAAGCGGGCGGCAGCGACAATTACCACTGGGTGCATATCCCGGTCGGCTATCTCTATTGCATCGGAAATCCGCGCACCGACTGGATGATGAAGACGGCGCCCGAGCCGGGGCTGAACGGGCGCAGCCTTGTCTATCCGCGCGGCAAGGTGCTGGGCGGCTGCTCGTCGGTCAACGGCATGATCTACATGCGCGGGCAGGCGGCGGATTACGATCACTGGCGTCAGCTAGGCAATACCGGCTGGGGTTGGGACGACGTCCTGCCCTATTTCCTGAAATCCGAGGATCATCACGGCGGCGACAGCGCCCTGCATCGCAGCGGCGGGCCCTGGAAGGTTTCGAAACAGCGGCTGAGTTGGGACATTCTCGAAGCGGTGCAGGAGGGTGCCAAGGAATTCGGCATCATGCCGCGCGCCGATTTCAACGATGGCAACAACGAGGGGTCCGGCTTCTTCGAGGTCAACCAGAAGAACGGTGTGCGCTGGAACACGGCGAAGGGGTTCCTGCGCCCGGCCATGAAACGACCGAACCTGCGGGTGCTGACCGGCGCGTGCAGCGACCGGCTGATCATGGAGGGCCGCCGGGTGCAGGGCGTCCGGTATCGCTGCAAGGGGCGGGTCTTCGAGGCGCGCGCCCGCGCCGAGGTCCTGCTGGCGGCAGGGGCGATCAATTCGCCCGTGGTGCTGGAGCTGTCGGGGATCGGACGGCCCGATGTGCTGTCGGCCCATGGCATCGACGTGCTGCACGAGATGCCGGGCGTGGGCGAAAACCTGCAGGATCATCTGCAAATCCGCACGGTGTTCAAGGTTCGCAACGCGCAGACGCTGAACACGATGGCAAACAGCCTTGCCGGGAAGGCCCGGATCGCGCTGCAATACGGGCTGGCGCGGTCGGGTCCGATGTCGATGGCCCCCAGCCAGTTCGGCATGTTCACGCGGTCGGATCCTTCCCGGATCACCCCGGACCTCGAATACCATGTGCAGCCGCTGTCGACGGACCGGCTGGGCGATCCGCTGCACCCCTTTCCGGCGATCACCCTGTCGGTCTGCAACCTGCGACCCGACAGCGTCGGTGCGACTCATATCGCTTCGCCGGACGTCGACAGGCAGTCCGAGATCCGGCTGAACTACCTGTCCGCCGAGAGCGACCGCCGCATCGCGGTCCAGTCCATCCGCCAGGCCCGAAAGATCATGTCGGCGCGTGCCCTGGCGCCCTACCAGCCCGAGGAACTGCTGCCCGGTGCCCCCTGCTCGGACGAGCAGGACCTGCTTCGCGTGGTGGGTGACATTGCCACGACGATTTTCCATCCCGTCGGAACTTGCCGGATGGGCAACGATCCTGATGCGGTTGTCGACCCGGCGCTGCGCGTGCGCGGACTGGAGGGTCTGCGCGTGATCGACGCGTCGATCATGCCCAGGATCGTTTCCGGCAACACCGCTTCTCCGGTGGTCATGATCGCCGAAAAGGCTGCGGACATGATACTGCGGTACGAGCGCTTCTGTCCGGGGTCCGTCCGACCGGTCCTGTCAGAACAGGTCCGCCTGAGGCGGGCAGGGCGGCTCTGCGGGTCCGGTTCCCCCGGTTTCTCTCGGCGCAGGATCGGACCGTGCGCATGGTCCGCGCGGCGCGCCAGGGCCGCTCTGCCCGATCGGACCGGCCTGAAAGGGCGAAGGCGTTTGGCCTTGCGACCGCCCAGGCCGCCGTTCAGATCGCCCGTAACCGGCGATGCGGGGCGCGGCGCTCGGGGCCGGGCAACGTGACAAAGCCACTTGGACTCCCTGCGCTCTGAAGGCATAGAACACGCAACCGCAAGGCCGGGCGTGGCCCGCAGAGGGAGGAAGCACCATGAAGATCCTCGGGCGGCTCGCCGCCGTCATCTGCACGATCAACACCGTGCTCGGGACAATCCTGTCCTGGCTCTCGGTCGGCATCGTGCTTGTCTGCTTCACCGTGGTGGTGCAGCGCTATTTCTTTGCCGTCAGCCACGTCTGGATGCAGGATCTCTACATCTGGCTCAACGGGGCCATGTTCACCGGCGTCGCGGGTTTTGCTCTGCTGCGTGACAACCATGTCCGCGTCGACATCTTCTACCGCCCGGCCTCGCTGCGGAAAAAGGCGGTGATCGACCTGATGGGCGTGCTGCTTTTCCTGATGCCGTCGATGTATGTGGTCTGGATCTATGCGCTGCCCTTCGTGCAGCGGTCCTGGCGCTACGGCGAGGGCTCGGCCAATGTCGGCGGCATGCCCGGCCTTTACGTGCTGAAGACCTTCATCCTGGCCTTCGCCCTGCTGATCGCCCTGCAGGGGCTGGCCATGGTGCTGCGCTCGGTCCTGATGCTGGCGGGCCGCGAAGACCTGGTCCCCGAACGGCTGCGCTATTCCCGCGCCGAAGATCCCACCCACCCCACGGAGGCCGTCTGATGGATCCCGTCCTCATCGGAGAAATCCTCGCCGGCCTGATGTTCTTCGGCATCATCGCCTTCCTGCTGCTGGGCTTCCCGGTGGCCTTCACCCTCGCGGGCACCTCGCTGCTCTTCGGTGCGGTGGGCATGTACTACGGCGTCTTCGACCCCTCGAACTTCGGCTCTCTGCCGAACCGCTACATAGGCTACATGACCAACGAGGTGCTGGTGGCGGTGCCGCTTTTCGTCTTCATGGGGGTGATGCTGGAGCGCTCGCAGATCGCCGAGCAGCTGCTGCTGACCATGGGTAAGCTGTTTGGCAACATGCGCGGCGGCCTGGCGATCTCGGTCGTCATCGTGGGCGCCATGCTGGCCGCCTCGACCGGCGTCGTGGGCGCCACGGTGGTCACCATGGGGCTGATCTCGCTGCCCGCGATGATGCGGGCGGGCTACAAGCCGACGCTGGCGACCGGTGTGATCTGCGCCTCGGGCACGCTGGGCCAGATCATTCCGCCCTCGACGGTGCTGATCTTCATGGGCGACATGCTGTCGGGCATCAACGCTCAGGTGCAGATGGCCAAGGGCAATTTCGCCCCCACCCCGGTGTCCGTGGGCGACCTCTTCGCGGGCGCAATGCTGCCGGGCGTGATGCTGGTGCTGCTTTACATCGGCTGGGTGATCTTCAAGGCGATCACCGACCCCGAAAGCTGCCCCGCCACCCCCGTCCCGCCCGAGGAAAAGGCTCATCTGAAGCGCGAGGTCTTCACCGCGCTGCTGCCGCCGCTGCTGCTGATCCTGGCGGTTCTGGGCTCGATCCTGGGTGGCATCGCCACGCCCACCGAGGCGGCCTCGGTCGGTGCCGTGGGTGCCACGCTGCTGGCCGCCTTCCGCTGGAAGCTGTCGGGCAGGATCCTGCACGAGACGGCGGTGCAGACCGCCACCATCACCAGCATGGTCTTCATCATCCTCTTCGGCGCCGCGGTCTTCTCGGTGGTGTTCCGGATGATGGGCGGCGACAATCTGGTGCATGAGTTCCTGACCGGCCTGCCCGGCGGCCCGCTGATGGCGGTCGCGGTGGTCATGGCGATCATGTTCGTGCTGGGCTTCATCCTCGATACCTTCGAGATCATCTTCATCGTCATCCCGATCACCGCGCCGGTCCTGCTGGCCATGGACATCAGCCCGGTCTGGCTGGGGGTCATGGTGGGGGTGAACCTGCAGACCTCCTTCCTGACGCCGCCCTTCGGCTTCGCGCTGTTCTACCTGCGCGGCGTGGCCCCCGACAGCGTGCCGACCTCGGCCATCTATCGGGGCATCCTGCCCTTCGTGGTGCTGCAGATCCTGGCCATCGCGCTGCTTTTCGCCTTCCCGGGCGTCGTCACCTGGCTGCCCTCGGTGATCGCGGGCTGACGGGGAGGGTTGGCGGAAAAAGCGGGGCGCTGCCCCCGCCCGCCTGCGGCGGGTTCCCCCGGTGAGATGTCTTGCCAAGGGGTGCGGGGCCCTGTTCATCCGCTGGCCTGAAAGCCTCCTGCCAGAGGCCCGGGCGGCCCGGAAGCCCGGCGGAAACGAAAAAGGCCCGGACGACTGTCCGGGCCTTTCGCATCTCTGATGACGGAAAAATCAGAGCGTGAAGTACTGGCTCCGCGCCTGCAGGTAGCCCCGTTCGTTGCCTTCCGAGCGGGTGCGCATCAGGTTCAGCGCGCTGATGAAATGCTCGGTGACCTTCTTGGTCATTTCGTCGCCGCCATCGCGCAGCTCGGCGATCACTTCCATCGCCGCCTTGGCGCCGGCCTCGACGATCTCTTCGGGGAAGGCGCGGACCTGAACGCCGTGGTCGTTGACCAGGGTCTGCAGCGCGCGCGGGTCGTTGGCCATGAAGTCTGCGGTGACGGTGTCGTACTCGGACTGGCAGACCGCGCGCACGATTTCCTGCAGGTCGGCGGGCAGTTCCTGGAACTTCGCCTTGTCGACCACCAGTTCGGTCGCCAGGCCCGGCTCGGTAAAGGAGGGCGTGTAGTAGTTCTTCGCCACCTGGTAGAAGCCAAGCGCGAGGTCGTTGTAGGGGCCGACAAACTCGGCAGCGTCCAGCGCGCCCGATTGCAGCGCCTGGAAGATCTCGCCCGCGGCCAGGTTGGTCACGGTGGCGCCCATCTTCTCCCACACGCGACCGCCGAGGCCGGGGGTGCGGAAGCGCAGGCCCTTCAGGCTGTCGAGGCCGGTCAGTTCGTCGCGGAACCAGCCGCCCGCCTGCACGCCGGTGTTGCCCGACAGGAAGCCCTGAACGCCGAACTGGTCATAGACCTCGTCCCACAGCTCCTGGCCGCCCATGTGCACGACCCAGGCCGCCAGCTCCTGCGAGGTCATGCCGTAGGGCACGCCGGTGAAGAAGTTCAGCGCGGTGGACTTGTTCTGCCAGTAGTATGCGGCCCCGTGGCTCATCTCGGCGGTGCCGTCGATCACGGCATCCAGCGATTGCAGCGGCGGCACCATTTCGCCGGCGGCATAGACCTGCACGGTCAGTCGGCCGCCCGAGGCGGTGGTGATCCGGTCGGCCAGGCGTTGCGCGCCCACACCCAGACCGGGGAAATTCTTGGGCCAGGTGGTGACCATGCGCCAGGTGATGCGCTCCTGGGCAACGGCAGGGCTGGCCAGAGCGGCGGCGCCGGCGCCCGCCAGGGCGCCACGGCGAATGAATGTACGACGGTCCATGTTTACTCCCACGAGGTAGTGATCTTGTGCCTCGGCCAGACTTCCCGGCCCAAGCGTCGGCATCAGTACATTCCCTGCACCCATAGTCCAGTCGGAATGGCGTCGGGGGGTCCTTGTCAGGCTGCCCGGTCCCGGGGGTCGCGAACCGCATCGCCGCATGTCCGGGATCGGATCGGCGGGACGGTCGGGCGCAAGGCCGAACGCGGCTCGTCCTTGCCGCGCGGTCTGACCGGGCAGAGAGGCTGTCGGCGCGTCGGCCTGACCCGGCGGCGGTCTGATCGCGCGTCAGGCGAAGCCGGGGCGCCCGGAGCCGGGGCTTGCGGCGCCCGAGGCGTTTATTGCGGTCGAGGGCTGTGCCGATGCGCGGCCCGGGCCCGATCTGTGCTGGCGCTGTCCGATCCCGGGGCGATCCCGGCTTTGGCCGCTGCGCCGGGCCGGAGTTGGCCGGTGATCCGCACGCGCGGCGGGCCCCTCAGCGGTGGCGCGGAGGCTCCAACCCGGTGGGGAAACTGGCGGAGAGGGGCAGGGCGACCGGCGTGTCGCCCACGCCCCGGGACCGAACAGGGGGGCTTCAGGCCCCCGCGCTTTCGCGTGACCGGCCCGAAGGCCGGTGGACCCATTAGCCGCGGCGCCGGAACAGCCCCTTGAGGACCGACAGGGCCACGGCCATGAAGCTGACGCCCCGGCTCTCGCGCACCGCGCCGCCGGACAGGACCGCGTTGCAGTTGGCCACGAATTCCCCAAGGATGTAGTCCACGAGGCCATTGACCAGTTCGGGGCGGTTGAACTGGCCGAGAACGCCCTCGATGCGAAAGCGAAAGGCCACGTCGACTGTCGATTTCGTGGCCATCTCGCCTTGATTGACCGTGAAGCTCAGTTCGCCCTCGACACCCGACTGGCCGCCGCGATCCTTGCCGCGGCTCGCTGACCTTGCCTTCGCGGGTGGCATCGTCGGCGGCAAAGCGGCCCTCGCCCTCGAAGCGGGCCGAGATCGGGCCGAAGCGCACGCCGACATGACCGGAGAACCGTTCGCCGTCGGTTTCAGACAGGTCTGCGCCGGGCAGGCATCGCGCCACTGCGGGCAGATCGCGGAAATGCGCCCAGACCGCTTCGGGGGGATGGTCCAGCACCACCTTGCGGCGCACGACGGTCCAGCCGTCCTCGACCCGGCTTTCGCCGGACATCGCCGGGGTGACCTCGGCGGTCGTGTCCGGGCGGGCGGTGAAGGGGGCGAAACCGGGTGCCTGGCGTGGTGCCATCGGCGCCGTCGGGCGGGCGGGAATGCCTGCGGCGTCGCGTTCCTCGATCACCTCGCGGATCGCGCCCACAATGCCGACATAGCCGGTGCAGCGGCACAGGTTGCCGGACAGCTCGTTGCGGATGCGAGTCTCATCGGCATTGTCCAGCCGCTCTACGAGGTCGCGGGCGGTGGTCATCATGCCCGGCGTGCAGAAGCCGCATTGCAGCGCGTGGTTGCGCTGGAAGGCATCGCGCAGCCGGTCCATCAACTGGTCGCCCTGCCAGCCTTCCAGGGTATCGACCCGGCTGCCGTCGCAATCGCGGGCGAAGGTCAGGCAGGCGCGGACCGGGCGACCGTCCACCATCACCGTGCAGGCGCCGCAGACCCCCTGTTCACAGGCCAGATGCGTGGCGGTCAGGTTCAGTTCGTCGCGCAGGATCTCGGCCAGTTGGGTGCGCGGGGCGACCCGCACGGCGCTGTCGCTGCCGTTCACGGTCAGGCGGATGTCCAGCGGTTCGGGCACGGTTTGTTGCGTGGCGAGGTCGGTGGTGTGCATGGTCATGCGGGCAGTACCTTTTCGATCGCGCGGCACAGGGCCGTGGTCAGCAGATGCAGCTTCACGTCATCGGCATCGGTCAGTCGGGCGGAAAGCGCGGCGCGCACCGTGTCGCGACCGGGATGCGTGGCACTGGCGGCGATCTCCGCGCCAAGCTCGGTCAGGATCAGCGGCGGGCCGCCGGTGGCCCCGGCGACAAGCCGGATGAAGCCGCTGTCGGGATGGACCACGAGGGCGCCGATGGCATCGGCAAATTCACCCACCTTGCGGCAGACCTTGTCGTAGCCCCAGAGCGCGTCGCGCATCCGGGGGTGGATTTCGATGCCGGTCAGGATGTCCTCGGGGGCCAGAACGGTGCGATAGGCCCCCAGCATGAAGCCCGCGATCGGCACCCGCCGGTCCTTGCCGGTCGCGTCCTGAAGGACCAGCCCCGCATCCAGCGCGGTCAGGCAGCTCAGCCAGTCGGCGGCGGGGTCCGCATGGGCCAGCGACCCGCCGATGGTGCCCTTGTTGCGCACCGCGCGATAGGCGATGCCGCGTGCCACGTGGCGCATCATCGGCGGCAGCGCGATGGCGGCGGCGCCATCCTCGATCCGGGCATGGGTGACGCCCGCCCCGATGACGATACGGTCCCCGGCCTCGCGGATCTCGGACAGTCCGGGCAGGCGCGAGACGCCGACAAGCGCCTCGGGGCGGGCCAGCCTGAGGTTCAGCATGGGGCCAAGCGACTGGCCTCCGGCGAGGATCTTGGCGCCCTGGCCCAGTGCCTTGGCTGCGGCCTCGGCGGTGTCGGCGCGCAGATGCGAGAATGCGACGGGTTTCATTGTGCGGCCTCTTTCCTGGATTGCGCGGCGAAGATCGCCGAAAGGACGCGGTGCGGGGTTGCGGGCACCTGGTTCAGCTCGACCCCGAGCGGGGCCAGGGCATTGTTGATCGCGTTGACAATGGCGCCCGCGGGCGCAATGGCCGCGCCTTCCCCGACGCCCTTGATCCCGTGTCTCGAATAGGGGGACAGGGTTTCGCTGTGCCCCAGCCGGAAATGCGGCAGCTCGGCAGGCCCCGGCATGATGTAGTCGGCCGGGGTCGAGGTCACCGGCTGGCCTGCGCCGTCGTAAAGGGTTTCCTCGAACAGCGCGGTGCCGATCCCCTGCGCCGCGCCGCCATAGGATTGCCCGTCCAGGATCAGCGGGTTCACCCGGCGCCCGCAATCCTCGAAAATGACGTAATCGAGGATCTCGGTGCGGCTCGGTGTCCGGGTCGACCTCGACGATGGCCGCATGGGTGGCATAGGTGAACACGCCGGTGTCGATATCGGGCTTGTAGCCCTCGGTGACTTCCAGCCCGGTGGTTTCGACGGTCTCGGGCAGCAGGTCAGGGCGCAGATACCAGGTGCGGGCGATCTCGGCAAAGCTGACCGAGGCCTGATCGTTCCAGGCGGCGCCGTCGCGCAGGACCACCCCCTCGGGCTGGCATTGCAGCAGATGTGCGGCATGCAGCCGAATGCGGCGCGCCAGTTCCTCGGCGGCCTTGGACACGGCGCCGCCGGCCATCACCATCCCGCGCGAGGCGAAGGCCCCGAAAGAGTTCGGCGTCCGCCCGGTGTCGCCCATCAGCACGCGCACGCGCGAGATGTCGACGTTCAGCCATTCGCAGGCAACCTGCGCGATCGTGGTCTCCAGCCCCTGGCCGAAGGAGTGGTTGCCCGACAGCACCTCGACCGCGCCCGAGGGGTTCAGCTTGACGGTGGCCTGTTCGTATCCCGGCACCACCGACAGCCCCCATGACCCGAAAACCTTGGCCCCATGGGCGGATTGCTCGGTGAAGCTGGCAAAGCCAAGGCCGATGAACCGGCCCTCGGCCGCGGCGGCGCGCTGGCGCTCGCGGAACTGGTCCGCGTCGATCATCCGCGCGGCCTCGCGGGCGGCGGCGGGATAATCGCCGGAGTCGTAGAACTTGCCGGTGATGTTGGTATAGGGCATCGCGCTGCCCTGCACGAGGTTGAGACAGCGCACGTCCAGCGGGTCGCGGTCGACCGCGCGGGCGATGGCATCCATGATCAGCTCGATCACGAAGCAGACCCCGGGGCGCGCCACCCCGCGGTAGGGCGTGAAGGCGGGCTTGTTGGTGGCCACAGAGTAGGTCCGGCAGGCATAGGCCGGAAGGTCGTAGGGGCCGGGCAGGTTGCCACCGGCCTGTGCCGCTTCGAGGCAGGCCGTGAAGGGCCAGACCGAATAGGCGCCGACGTCTACCCAGATATCCGCATCCAGCCCCAGAAGCCGCCCGCTGTCGTCGGCATAGGCGGTGACCTTGTAGCTGTGTTCGCGGGTGTTGGCCCCGGCAGTCAGGTGTTCGCGCCGGTCCTCGGTCCAGCGGATCGGGCGGTCGGTCTTGCGGGCAACCCAGGAGACCGAGAGCTCTTCGGGTTGAAGGACGCATTTGTAGCCGAAGCCGCCGCCCACGTCGGGCGCGATCACCCGAACATTGGCCTGATCCAGCCCGAGGCATTCGGCGATGCCGGTGCGGATCACATGCGGCACCTGGGTCGAGGTATGGACCTGAAGCTGGTCGGCCTTGTGGTCCCAATGCGCCAGCACGCCCTTGCCCTCCATCGGGTTCATCGCCTGGCGGGCGGTTTTGAACTCGCGTTCCAGTACGACGGTCGCCTTGGCCTTGGCCTCGCTCAGGTCGCTGTCATATGCGGTGGTCAGGAAAAGATTGTCGCCCCAGTCCTCGTGCAGCAGCGGCGCGTCGTCCTTAAGCGCGGTCACCACGTCGGTCACCGGACGCAGGGGCGTCAGGTCGACCTCGACGGCTTCGGCGAGGTCTTCGGCCTCGGCGCGGGTGGGGGCGATGCAGATGGCAATGCATTCGCCCACGTAGCGCACCTTGTCGCGGGCCAGCGCCGGGTAATCCGAAAGCTTGTAGCCGGGCAGGGTCGAGACAGTGCGAATAGGCGCCAGGTCGCTCATGTCCTCGGCGGTGAACACGCGGCCTTCCGCGCCCGCAGGCTTGGTGATCCGGCCAAGCGTCGCATGGGCCAGCGGGCTGCGGACGAAGGCCGCCTCCCACAGGCCCGGAAGCTTGATGTCGCCGACGAACTCTGCCTTGCCCTTCAGATGCCGACTGTCCTCTTTGCGCGCCACGCGCGCTCCGATGCCTGTGCCCAATCTCGCCTCCATTCCCTGCTGCGCTAGACCGACGTGTGATAGTTGTGGAAGGTGTGGGTCTAGTACCTTGACAACAATGATCAGTATACCCCTTAATTTGCGTCAGGCAATGAAATTGTTACAAGGGCAGTGCGCCAGCCATCCGGCGTGACGCGCCTGGCCCAGTAGAGAAGGTTAAACCGTGATGAAGAACAACGTGGTGAACGAGCAGGCCGCCATCGAGAACAAGAACGCCGAGAAATACGCGGATCTTTGGGACCGGCCCGGTTATCTCGTGCGGCGTCTGCATCAGATTCACATCGGCCTGTTCACCCAGGCCTGCGAGGGGCTGGACCTGACCGCCGTGCAGTTTGCGGTGCTTTCGGTGCTGTGCTCGGATGCCGAGATGGATCAGCTGTCGATCTCCAAGATCGTCGGCATCGACCGGACCAGCGGCGCTGATGTCATTAAGCGGCTGGTCAATCGCGGTCTTGCCTCGCGGGAGCGGTCCAAGCAGGATCGGCGGGCGCTGATCGTGCATATCACCGAGGCGGGCCGCCGAATGGTACGCGAGGTGCAGCCGCTGATGGAAGATGCCCAGGACCGGATGGTGTCGCCGCTGACTCCCGAGGAGTACAAGGTCTTCATGCGCGCTTTGCGCAAGATGATCGACGCGAATAACGATGCCTCCCGCGCGCCGATGAGCCAGCGGATCTAGACCGCGCGGAAGGCCCGCCGGAATCGGTCGCCATGTTGCCCGGCCCCACCGATTCCGGCTCTGCCGGTTCAGCGTGATGACGATGCGGTTTGCCGCATTGCCGGTGCGACATTCTGGCCGGTTCCTTTTCCTGTCGAGCATTCAATAAGTTGAAAATAAACGATTTATTCCTGAACATGTATTCTTGACACATCGTTCAGTGTACTGCATGTTATTTGTACAGCATACATTGTATCGCAGGTTGAGGAGCCTGCGGCCAAAGGGAGGATACCGAATGAAAAGACGCAATTTCCTGACAGCCACGGCGGCGGCAACCGGGGCCGGCCTGATGGCCGCCCCCTCTGTTTCCCGCGCCCAGGATGTCGTCCGCTGGCGCATGTCGACCAGCTGGCCGAACACCCCGGACGTGATGTACGGCTCTGCCGAACTTCTGTGCGAACGGGTCAAGGAACTGTCCGGCGGTACCGGTTCGAGATCCGGGTCTTCCCGGGCGGCGAGATCGTGCCCGCTCCGCAGAACCTCGAGGCGGTCGGGCAGGGCTCTGTCGAGTGCTGCCACACGCTGGCCTCGTTCCACGTCGACCGCGAGCCGGCGTTTGCCTTCGATGCCGGTATGGCCTTCGGTCTCAATGCCCGCCAGCAGCTGGCCTGGCTGGTGCAGGGCGGCGGTCAGGAACTGCTGCGCAAGCTCTACAGCGACTTCAATGTGGTGAACTTCAACGTCGGCAACACCGGCGTGCAGATGGGCGGCTGGTTCCGCAAGGAGATCAACTCGCTCGAAGACGTCAAGGGCCTGACCATGCGGATCGGCGGTATTGGCGGCAAGGTGCTGTCGAAACTGGGCGCCGTGCCGCAGCAGATCGCCCCCGGCGACATCTATCCGTCGCTGGAGAAGGGCGCGATCGACGCCGCCGAATGGATCGGCCCGCATGACGATTACCGCCTCGGTCTGCACCGGGTCGCGCCCTACTACTATTCGCCGGGCTGGTGGGAAGGCAGTGCCGCGATTACTTGTCTTGTCGGGCAAGAGGCCTGGGCCAACCTGCCTGCCGATCTTCAGGCAGTCTTCGCGACCGCCTGTGCCGAGCAGTCGCGCGACATGCTGGCGCGGTATGACGCGCTGAACCCGATCGCCATCCGCAAGCTGATCGCGGAAGGCGCGAAAGTGGCCTATTTCCCGCGCGAGGTCATGGAAGCGGCCTATGCGGCGGCGCAGGAGGTCTGGCAGGAACTTTCCGACGAAAGCCCGCGCTTCGCCGAGATCTATCCGCAGTGGAAGAAATTCCAGCAGGACGAGGCGGCCTGGTTCCGTATCGCCGAGAACGCCCTGGACGGCTTCACCACCGGCGCCGTGACCCGCAACCAGTAACTCCAGCCAGTTTCGACACGATGATCCGGCGCCGCCGCCCGCGGCGCCGGGGCGCTGCCCCGTGTCCGAAAGGAAGCCAATGACCGCATTACTCCATTTCTCGCGCGCCATTGACGGCATGAGCCTGGTTCTGGGGCGTATCCTGCCCTGGGCCGTCATCATCGCCGTCCTGGTCAGCGCGGGCAACGCGCTGAGCCGCAAGTTTTTTCAGGTCAGCTCGAACGCCTGGCTGGAAGCCCAGCTTTATCTCTTCGGCGTGATCTTTCTGCTGCTGTACCGGATACACGCTTTTGAAAAACGGCCATGTCAGGGTCGATATCCTGGCCTCGAAACTTCCGCGGCGCGTTCAGCTTTGGATCGAGATCCTTGGGGTCGTGTTCCTGATGTTTCCGGCGGTTCTGCTGATCGTCTGGTACGGCATTCCCAATTTTCTGGCGTCTTTCGAAAGCGGTGAAACATCGCCCAATGCCGGGGGGCTTATCCGCTGGCCGGCCAAGCTTCTGGTGCCGCTCGGCTTCGGATTTCTGCTGTTGGCGGGGCTGTCTCACCTGATCAAATGCCTCGGGTTCCTGATGGGCCGGTGCCCGGATCCGATGCAGCCTGCCGGTCCGAGCGAGGAAGAGGAATTGATGCAGGAACTGAAGGCCGAGCTGGACAAGGCCGACGACGAGGGACGGGGCGACAAATGACCGCTTTTCTGATCGAAAACATCGCGCCGATCATGTTCTTCAGCCTGATCGTGCTGATGCTCCTGGGCTTCCCGGTGGCCTTCTCGCTGGCCGCCTGCGGCATCATCTTCGCCTTCGTCGGCATCGAGCTGGGGCTTCTGTCGTCCTCACTGCTTCAGGTCCTGCCGCAGCGCGTCTTCGGCATCATGATGAACGACGTGCTGCTGGCGCTGCCATTCTTCACCTTCATGGGGCTTCTGCTGGAACGCTCCGGCATGGCCGAGGATCTGCTGGAGACGGTCGGCCAGCTTTTCGGGCCGGTCCGCGGCGGGCTGGCTTTCGCGGTGATCGCGGTCGGCGCGCTGCTGGCCGCCACCACCGGCGTGGTGTCGGCCTCGGTGATCTCGATGGGGCTGATCTCGCTGCCGATCATGTTGCGCTACGGCTATGACCGCAGCGTCGCCACCGGCGTGATCGCGGCCTCGGGCACGCTTTCGCAGATCATTCCGCCCTCGCTCACCCTGATCATCCTGGCCGACCAGCTGGGCCGTCCGGTCGGGGACATGTATCAGGGCGCGATCATCCCGGGCCTCGTGCTGACCGGCGCCTACATGCTTTATGTGGCCTACATTGCGCTGTTCCGGCCCCGCAAGACGCCCTCGCTGCCCGCCGAGGTGATGGCCGGGCGCACGGAGAAGGGGCGCTCGGGCGCACTGTCGCTGTTGGTCGCCTTCGCCGTCGGTGGCGTGGCAACCTGGCTCGGCATGTCCCTGCTGGTCGACCCGGAAGCAACGCGCGGCGCGCGGACCGTGCTGGCCCTGTCCGGCTGGAGCCTCGTGGTCTTTGCCATTGCCTGTATCGACCGGCTTCTGTCGTTGAACTTGCTGTCGCAGATCGCGCAGCGCACGATCTTTGCCATGGTTCCGCCGCTGACCCTGATCTTCCTCGTGCTCGGCACGATCTTCATCGGCGTCGCCACCCCGACCGAAGGCGGCGCAATGGGCGCCTTGGGCGCGCTGGTGCTTGCGCTGGCCAAGAAGCGGCTCAGCCTCGCGCGGTTCTACCAGGCGATGGAGGCGACGATGCGCCTGACCAGCTTCGCGATCTTCATCCTGGTGGGTTCCACTGTCTTCGCGCTCACCTTCCGGGCGGTGAATGGCGACCTCTGGGTCGAACACCTGCTGCTGAACCTGCCGGGGGGAGAGCTGGGATTTCTGATCTTCGTGTCGGTCTTCGTTTTCATCGCGGCCTTCTTCCTCGATTTCTTCGAGCTGGCGTTCATCGTCATTCCGCTGATCGGCCCGGTTGCCGAGACCTTCGGGATCGACATGGTCTGGTTCGGCGTCCTGATCGCGGTGAACATGCAGACCTCGTTCATGCATCCGCCCTTCGGCCTTGCGCTGTTCTACCTGCGCTCGGTGGCGCCATCCCGGGATTATGCCGACAAGGTGACCGGCCAGAGTGTCGCCGGGGTGACCACCGGGCAAATCTATCGCGGCTCGATCCCCTTCATCTGTATCCAGCTGGCCATGGTGATCCTGGTGCTGATGTTTCCGCAGATGGTGACGCACTACAAAGCCGCGCATTTCGACGATGTCGATCCGGCCAGTGTCGAGATCAGCGTGGGCGGCGCGGATTACGGATCGGCCAGCCCCTTCGACTGAGCCTCGCGGCCCGCCCGGGACGCCGGGCGGGCCAGACCAGGCCGGGAGGGGCAGGACCCTGTCCGGATAAAAAAGAAGTATACTGCACAAATACGCGTCCGATCGGGCAGTGCCCGTCACGGCGGCACAAAGGAGAAAGACATGACCAAGTATCGGATCGGCCAGATTGTGCCGTCTTCCAACATCACGATGGAGACGGAGATTCCGGCGCTTTTGCGTGCGCGAGAGGCGGTAGCGCCGGAGCGTTTCACGTTTCATTCGTCGCGGATGCGGATGAAGCATGTGACGCGGGAAGAGCTGGCGAAGATGGATGCGGACAGCGACCGCTGCGCGCTGGAGCTGTCGGACGCCGGGGTGGACGTGATGGGCTATGCCTGCCTGGTTGCGATCATGTCGATGGGGCATGGCTATCACTGCACCTCGCAGGAGCGGCTGCAGGGCGTGACCCGCGACAATGACGCGGAGGCGCCGGTTGTGACCTCCGCCGGGGCTCTGGTCGAGGGCATCAAGGCGATCGGTGCAAGGAAGGTCGCGGTGGTGGCGCCCTACATGAAGCCGCTGACCGAGATGGTGGTGGACTACATCCGCAACGAGGGCATCGAGGTGGTGACCTGGCGCGCGCTGGAGATCCAGGACAACCTGGCGGTGGCGGCGCATGACCCGATGAACCTGCCCGGCATCGTCGCGGAGATGGACACCTCGGAGGTCGATGCGGTGGTGCTCTCGGCCTGCGTGCAGATGCCCTCGCTGCCTGCGGTTTCGACGGTGGAGGCGCAGGTCGGCAAGCCGGTGCTGACCGCCGCCATCGCCACGACCTGGCAGATGCTCCGGGCGCTGGATCTCGACACGCGGGTTCCGGGCGGCGGCACGCTGCTCTCGGGCGCCTACTGAGGAGGGTGGCATGAGCTTCGGGTACAATATCCACGCCAATGGCATCCGCCAGCACCTGATCCGCTGGGACGGGCCGGAGGGCGCGCCGCAACTGCTGCTGATCCCGGGGATCACCTCGCCCGCGATCACCTGGGGCTTCGTCGCCGAACGGCTGGCCGAGCGCTTCGAGGTGCATGTGCTGGACGTGCGCGGGCGCGGCCTGTCGGAGACGGGCGACCTGGATTACACGCTGGATGCGCTGGCCGATGACGCCATCGCCATCGCCGGGACCATGGACCGTCCCGTGGTGATGGGCCATTCCATGGGCGCCCGGATCGCCATTCGCGCCAATGCCCGCGACCCCGAACCCTTTGCCGGTTTCCTGCTGGTCGACCCGCCGATGTCCGGGCCGGGCCGCCGCGCCTATCCGTCGCAATGGCCCTGGTACGGCGACAGCATCGTGATGGCGGCGCGCGGCTGTTCGACCGAGGAGATGCGGGCCTTCTGTCCGACCTGGAGCGACGAACAGGTCGCCCTGCGCGCGGAATGGCTGCATACCTGCCACTGGGGCGCGATCCGCATCGCCTTCGACGGGTTCCACACCGACGACATCCATCAGGACATCCCCGGGATCGCCAAGCCCGCGCGGCTGGTCATCGCGGGGGGCGCCACGGTGGTCGACGCGGTAGACCAGGCCGAGGTCGCGCAGCTGAACCCGGCCATCGAACAGCGCATCGTGGCCGGTGCCGGCCACATGATCCCCTGGGACAACCTCGAGGGCTTCCTCGGGGCGGTCATGGACTTCGACCTTCAATAAACCGGGAATAGGGAGGATCCGTCATGGATCATGCAAGCTTTACCGACATCTGCCTGCACCAGCTGAAGATGTCCGGGGTGCGCAAGGACGAGCGCCTGATCGTTCTGACCCAGGGCAATGACCGGCTGGACTATGCCGATGCCTTCATGGCGGCGGGCCGCATTCTGGGCGCCAACATGTACCACATGCGGCTGCCCGCGCCGCCCGTCGTCGGGTCCTGGGCGGTGGGTCAGACCGGCCTCGCGGCGATGCCCGAGGCGGTCGAGGCGCTGAAGAACTGCGACATGCTGATCGACTGCGTGTTCCTGCTGTTCAGCCCCGAACAGTTCGCCATCCAGGCCGCCGGGACGCGCATCCTGACCGCGGTCGAGCCGCCGGAGCTGCTGGCGCGGATGCTGCCCAGCCAGGAGCTGCGCGAGAAGGTCGAGATCGGGGCCGACTACCTGGCACGGGCCAAGGTCATGCGCATCACCTCGCCGCATGGCACCGATGTGACCTACAAGCTGAACACCTATCCCACCGTGGCCGAATACGCCTGCACCGACGAGCCCGGGCGCTGGGACCACTGGCCCTCGGGCTTCGTCTTCACCGGCGGCGACGACGACGGGGTGGACGGGCAGATCGTGGTGGCGCCGGGCGACGTGCTGCTGCCGCAGAACATGTATGTGCGCGACCCGATCACCTACACGATCGAGAAGGGCTGGATCACCGACATCCGCGGCGGGCTGGATGCGGAACTGGTCAAATCCTACATGGAGGGCTTCAACGATCCGCGCGGCCTGGGCATGAGCCACGTCGGCTGGGGCATGAACCGCGACGCGCATTGGCATGGCATGACCCCGGGCGAATTCCCCGGCGGCATGGGCATGGAGCCGCGCAGCTTCTACGGCAACGTGATGTTCTCGACCGGCCCCAACAACGAGCTGGGCGGGCCCAACGACACCGCCTGCCACCTCGATATCCCGATGCGCGGCTGCTCGCTGTTCCTCGATGACGAGCCGATCGTCATCGACGGCGATCTTGTCGTCAAGGAGATGCAGATCGCGCGCCGCTGAGCGCGGCCCCCCCAAAGCCAGCGCCGCCTCTGTCCGGGCCCGGGGTCCGGCGGGGCGGGCGCCCCATTTACGGAGGACAGGACATGTCCCAGCAACAGGTCTATGCCGAGGCCGGTTTCGGTACGTGCCGGTGCCGCGCGGCAGCCGCCCGGCCATCGTGGTGGTGGATTTCTCCTACGGATTCACCGACACCCAATACCCGACCGCCGCCGACATGTCGGCCCAGATCGCGGCGACCCGCCGGTTGACCGAGGCCGCCCGCGCCGCGGGTTTCCCGGTGATCTATACGGTCATCGCCTTCCAGCCACTGGAGCTTGCGACGCTGCCCTGGCTGAAGAAGGCCACGGGCATGGCCGCCCTGACGGTCGGGTCGCGGCTGGTCGAGATCGACGCCGCCACGGGCATCCGCCCGGACGACCCGGTGATCGTCAAGCACGGCGCCTCGGCCTTTCACGGCACCAATCTTGCGGGCCTGTTGACCGGCGCCGGGGTGGACACGGTGGTGGTCACCGGCGCCACCACCTCGGGCTGCGTGCGCGCCACCGCGGTGGATGCGGTGCAATCGGGCTTCACCGTGCTGGTCCCGGCGGATTGCTGCGCCGACCGAGCCCGCCCCCCACACGACGCCGCCCTCTATGACATCGACCAGAAATACGGCGACGTCACGGACGCAGACGACATCCTCGCCCGGCTTGAAAGCCTGGCGTGATCCCCCGGCCCCCGGGAGGGGGCCGCCCGCCAGATGGAACGGAGGAGACCGATGGCATTTCTTGACAGGATCGTGACCGGAGCGGCGCTGTGCCTGCTCGGCACCGGCATCGCCCAGGCGCAGGAAGTGACCCTGCGCATCGGCCATGTAGAGACCCCGCAGTCCACCACCCATGTCATGCTGGAGGCCATGGCAGAGGCGGTGGCGGCCGGGACCGATGGCACGCTGGCGCTGCAGATCTTTCCGCAGAGCCAGCTTGGCGGCCAGCGCGAGATGACCGAAGCGGTGCAGTTCGGTGCGCTGGATGCCACCGCCGGACCGGTCGCCTTCATGGGCGGGTTCAACCCGGTGGCCTCGATCATGGATATTCCCTTCCTCTATCCGGCGGATGCGGAGAAGGCGCAGGCGATCCGCGACGCCGGTTTCGCCGATGCCTTCTGCGAGAGCTTCAACGAGCTGGGCGTGACCTGCATCGGCCTTTATCCCAACGGGACCAAGCAGTTCACCTCGAACGCGCCGATCGCCCGACCGGAAGAGTTTTCGGGACAGACTTTCCGGGTGATGGAATCCATGGTGCTGGTCGAGGCCTTCCGGTCGCTCGGCGTCACCGCCGTGCCGATCCCCTTCGGCGAGCTCTACACCGCGCTTCAGACCGGCATCGTCGACGGCGAGGAAAACCCCCTCGACACGATTTACAACATGAAGTTCTTCGAGGTGCAGGAGCATCTGACCCTGTCCTGGCACGGGGCCATCGAGAACGTGATCCTGTTCAACCCCGCGGTCTGGTCGGGGCTCGAGGACAACCACCGGGCCGCCATCACCGCCGCCCTGGACGAGACCATCCCCGAAATGATCGCCCACAAGGCCGCCGCGGGAGAGGCCTCGCTGCGGAAGATCCGCGAGGCCGGGCTGACGGTGCACGAGCTGTCCGAGGACGAGCTGGCGCAGTTCCGGGCGGTGATGTTCCCGGCCGGTCGCGATGCCTACCTCGAGCGCGCCGGCGACAAGGGCCGGGCGATCTTCGAAGTCTACCGGGCGGCCTATGACAAGGTCATGAACTGACGCCGGGCCGGGACCCGTATCCAAAGGGGAAAGCCGCGATGCAACGATTGCTTTCAGGGGTCCGGCTGATCGAAAGGATCAGCGTCGTGACGCTCCTTCTGACAATGACGGTGCTGTTTGCCTTCAGCGTCCTGATCCGCCAGGTCGGCGGCCCGCTGGCGGCCTCGTTCGGCTGGATCGACGAGGTGGTGCGCAGCCTGAACATCTTCCTGGTGTTCCTTGCGGCAGGGCTGGCGCTGGAGCGTGGCAAGCAGGTCGCCGTCGATACATGGCGCGACCGGATCGCGCGCCGCAGCGGGCTTCCCCTGCGGCGCATCCTGGACGCGGTTGGCATCGTCTTCTGTCTCTACATGGCCTGGATCAGCGGAGGGATGGCAGCCTTTGTCTTCGGCTCGGGACAGGTCAGCGCAACGCTGGGGATCTCGACGGGCTGGCTTTATGTCGCGCCCTGTGCGGGCTTCGGGCTGCTGGCGCTGCGCTATGGCGCGAGCCTCGTGGGGGCGATCCAGCGCTTCGACGGAACCGGGGAGGCGGGCGAATGATCCTTGTCGCCGCCATCGGCGTTCTGGCCGCCGTCCTGCTGATCGCCGGGTTCGAGATGTTCATGGTGCTGGGCATTCCCGCGCTGGCCGTCAAGGCGGGCTTCTTCGCCAACCTGCCCGGCCTGATCCTGCCGCAGCGCATGACCGCGGGCATCAACCAGACACTGCTGCTGGCGATCCCCTTCTTCCTGTTCGCGGCCCAGCTGATGGGGCAGGGGCAGATCGCGACCCGCCTGACCGACGTGGTCCGGGCGCTTGTCGGGCATCTGCGGGGCGGGATCGGCTATACCACCATCGGCGGGGCCATGGGGTTCGGCTCTGTCTCGGGCTCGGCCCCTGCCACCGTCGCCGCCATGGGCAAGATCCTCTACCCCGAGCTCAGGCGGGTCGGATTCCGCGACCGCTTCGCGCTGGGGCTGATCGTGTCCTCGGCGGAAACCGCCTTGCTGATACCGCCGTCGATTACCCTGATTGTCTATGGCTGGATCACCGGCACCTCGATTGCCGCGCTGTTTGCCGCGGGGGTGGGCGTAGGCGTCATCCTTGGGCTGGCCTGCGCCGTGCTGACCATGATCGAGGCGCGGCGCTCGGGCGTTCGCGGCGATCCCCGCGCCGGGCTGGCCGAGATCGCCTCGACCATTCGGCGTGCGGGCTGGGCGCTGGGGATGCCGGTGCTGATCCTCGGCGGAATCTACAGCGGCCTGTTCACGCCCACCGAGGCGGCGGTCATGAGCGTGGTCTACGCGATCTTCGTCGAGATGCTCATCTATCGCAGCCTTGACCTGAAGACGCTGGCGAGGGTGGCCGAACAGGCGATTGTCCAGAATGCGGTGATCTTCCTGTTGCTGGCCATCGGCACGGCCCTGTCCTACTTCATCACGCTGGCCCAGATCCCCGCCACCCTCATCGGCTTTCTCGAAGAGATGCAGGTCGGGCCGGTGGTCTTCCTGATGATCGTGAACGTCGCCTTCATCATCGCCGGGATGTTCATCGACCCGAACTCGATCCAGCTGATGCTGGTCCCGGCGCTTTATCCGGTGGCCATGCATCTGGGTCTCGACCCGGTGCATTTCGGGATGATCGTGGCGGTCAACATCGCGCTTGGCATGGTCACGCCGCCCTTCGGGCTGGATCTTTTCGTGGCCTCGTCGACCTTGCAGAAACCGGTGACCGAGATCATCGCGGGCGTCTGGCCCTTCCTGGTCGTCAACCTCGTGGTGCTTCTGCTGATCACCTATGTGCCGGGGCTCTCGACGCTCATTCCCGACCTTCTGCTCTAGGAAAAAGCGCAGATCGGGCTTGCCTTAAACAAATGTACAGCATACTGCATAAATAACGGATCGCACCCGCGACAGGAGGAGAAACATGACCCCCAAGATCACTTTCGAAGAGCATTTCATGGCGCCCGGGTTCGAGCGGCATTCGGAAGCCTTCCTGAAGCTGATCCCGCGCGACCAGGCCGAGATCCTGACCCGCAGGTTGGGCGACTTCGACGGCGAACGGATCGAGACCATGGATCGCGGCAATATCGTGCGCAGCGTGCTGTCGCTGACCGGACCGGGCGCGCAGGGCGAAGCGCCCGCCACCGCGACCGAGGCCGCACAGCGGGCCAACGACTTTCTGGCCGAAAAGGTCGCGCAGCGCCCCGACCGCCTGTCGGGCCTTGCGGCGCTGCCGATGCACGACCCGGAGATTGCGGCAGAAGAGCTGCACCGCGCGGTTGCCGATCTGGGCTTTCTGGGCTGCCCGGTGAACGGCCATACTCAGGGCGTCTATTACGATGACCCGAAATACGATGCCTTCTGGGCCGAGCTTCAGCGTCTGAACGTGCCCTTCTACCTGCATCCGACCAACGCCTATGCCACACCCTATGTGCTGGAGGGCCAACCGGTCCTGCACGGCGCGGTCTGGGGCTGGGGCGTCGAGACCGGCAGCCATGCGCTGCGCCTGCTGTTCTCGGGCGTGTTCGACCGGTTCCCCAAGGTGAAGATCGTGCTGGGCCACATGGGCGAGGCGCTGCCCTTTCTGCGCTGGCGCTACGATTCTGCGCTTCGGGGCCTATCCGATGGGAACGCAGCTGGAGCTGGCCCCGTCGGCCTATTTCACCCGCAACATCGTGATGACCACCTCGGGGGTCTGCTCGCATGCCGCGCTTGCCGGGGCCACTGGGCGAGATGGGCGAGGACGGGGTGATGTTCTCGGTCGACTACCCCTACGAGGATTCCGACACGGCGGTCGCATTCATCGAGACCGCGCCGGTCGACGCGGCCACGCGCCGCAAGCTGTGCCACGACAACGCCGCGGCGCTGCTTGGCCTGCCGCAACTGGCCGAGAGCGCGGAGGCAACGGCATGAGCTGGCACGCCTCCATTCCGGCCGAAGAGGTACATGCCAAGGGCGCTGTCGGCGTCGAGGTGGACGGTCTCCGGCTCGGGCTCTATGCGCTCGACGGAGAGATCTTCTGCAACGGCAATATCTGCACGCATGCCTTTGCGATCCTGACCGACGGGCATGTGGTTGACGGCTGCATCGAATGCCCGCTGCACCAGGGGCTGTTCGACATCCGCTCCGGCAAGGCCATGGGGCCGCCGGTGGCCCGCGACATTCCCACCTATGCGGTCAAGGTCGAGGACGGCATCGTCTGGATCGACACCGAGGCCCGCGCGCCGGTCATCGATGCCACCCCGCAAAGGGCCGGGGTGTCGACCGCACCGAAGGATTTCCGCCGCATGGTGATTGTCGGTGCCGGGCAGGCCGGGGCCGAAACGGCCCGCGCCGCGCGGCGGCATGGCTTTGGCGGCCCCATCGTGATGCTGGGCGAAGAGGCGCATCCGCCTTATGAACGCCCGCCCCTGTCCAAGGACCTGCTGCTGGGGCGGACCCGGCTGAGCGACGCCCATGTCTTTGAAGCGGATGAGACCGAGCGCCTCGATATCGATCTGCGGCTGAGCACGCGGGTCGGCGGCATCGACCGCGAGGCCAAACAGGTGGTACTCGGGGATGGCGAGACGCTGGCCTACGACATGCTGGTGCTGGCCACCGGCGCGTCGGCCCGGCGCATTCCCTTCGAGGGGGCCGACAGGGTCGCCTTGCACTACCTGCGCGATGCCGGAGACAGCGAACGGCTGGGCGCGGCGTTGCAGAGGGCGGAAAGGGTGGCCGTGATCGGCGGCGGCTTCATCGGGCTTGAACTGGCCTCGGCGGCGCGGTCTCTGGGCAAGCAGGCCACGGTGATCGAGGCGCAGGACCGGCTGCTCAAGCGGCTTCTGCCGGAAGAGGCCGGACGCTTCCTGTCCTGGGTGGCCGAACAGAACGACGTGGCGCTGCATCTCGGCACCGGGGTCGGCTCGGTCTCGGACCGGGGTGTGACGCTGAGCGACGGCACGCTGGTCGAGGCCGATTGTATCATCGTCGGCGTCGGCGCCGTGCCCAATGACGACCTGGCCGCCAAGGCCGGCCTTGCCACGGCAGAGGCCGGGGGCATTGTCGTCAACGCGCGCAACCAGACCTCGGACTTCGCGATCTACGCGGTCGGCGACGTGGCGGTGGCGCGCCATGAGATCTCTGGCAGCGAAGCCCGGGTCGAAAGCTGGCAGAATGCCCAGCTTTCCGCCGATCGCGCGGCGCGCGCCATCTCTGGCCAGGTGCCGGGCGCTGACGACCTGCCCTGGTTCTGGTCGGATCTGTTCGGCGGCACCCTCCAGATCGTCGGCGCCCCCGCGCCCGATCTTCGCACGGTTCGCCGCGACGGCGAGGCCCCGGCCTTCTTCTGTCTCGACGACGAAAACCGCGTCGTCGCCTGTATCGACTTCGGTGACGCGGCCCTGCTGCGCGCCGCGCGCGGGCTGATCGCCGGCGCGATGCCGGTCGATCCCGCGCAGCTTTCCGATACCAACGTTGATCTTGCCACGCTCGAGGAGGATGAAATGAAAATGTTGCCGATCGAGAAGCGGTTCGTCTGGCCCGCTTCCGGCCTGGACCGTATTCCCGACTGGGTCTACACCAGCCAGGAAATCTATGACCGCGAAGTCGAGCGGATTTTCCGCGGCAAGACGTGGAACTATGTGGGGCTCGAAGCCGAGATCCCCGAAACCGGCGATTTCATCCGCTCCTATGTCGGGCCGACCTCGGTGGTGGTGGCGCGCGACGCCGAGGGCGGCGTCAACGTTTTCGAGAACCGCTGCGCCCATCGCGCCGCCGAGTTCTGCCGCAAGCTGCGCGGCAATGCCGAGGAATTCGTCTGCCCCTACCACGAATGGAGCTACGATCTGAAAGGCAACCTGGCCGGCGTGCCCTTCCGCCGCGGTGCCGACGGCAAGGGGGGTATGGGCCCGGACTTCCGTCCCGAGAACCACGGGCTGCGCAAGCTGAACGTGACCACCCGCAACGGTGCGATCTTCGCCTCGTTCCGCCAGGATGTGGAAAGCTTCGAGGACTACCTCGGCGAAGAGATGCTGACCGATTTCGACGTGGTCTTTTCCGGGCGCGAGCTGAAGGTGCTGGGCCACTATCGCCACACGCTGAACGGCAACTGGAAGCTTTACCCCGAAAACCTGAAGGATCCCTATCACGCCACTCTGCTGCACACGTTCCTTGTCACCTTCGGCCTGCTGGTTGCGGGCAACAAGTCTGCGATGATCGTCGACCCCAAGGGCTGCCACTCGACCATGGCCTCGGCCAAGAGCGACGGCGCGGTATCCGAGGACAACAAATCGCAGATGCGCGCCTATCGCGACGGCATGACGCTGGAAGACACCCGGCTGATGGACTTCCACCCCGAGTTCGACAGCCCCTGGTCGGTGACCATGCAGGTGATCTGGCCCGGCCTGATCGTGCAGCGCGAGATGAACACGCTGGGGGTGCGGCAGATCGTGCCGACCGGCCCGAATGAGTTCACCATGATCTGGACGATGTTCGGCTATGCCGACGATGACGAGGAAATGACCCGGCACCGCCTGCGCCAGGGCAACCTGATGGGCCCCGCGGGCTTTCTTGGGCTGGAAGACAACGAGGCGATCAAATTCGTCCAGGACGGGATGCTGGACACGGAAGAGGGCGCACACCTGGTGGCGCTGAATCCGGCGGTGCCGACCGGCACCTCGGATACGCTGATCTCGGAATCCGCGATCCGCTCGATGTATCAATACTGGCGCAAGGAGATGGGTCTGTGACTGTGATGGCCAATGTATTCGAAGCCGTGTCAGAGCGCGATACGCTCGCCGCGCGCCGCGCGGCGCGCCTGGCGGTGTCCGAATTCAACGCCGCCTATTGCGCGGTGCTGGACGACGGCGACCTGAAGGACTGGCCGCGCTTCTTCACCCAGGACGCGTTCTACAACATCACCAGTCGCGAGAACTTCGATGACGACCGACCGGTGGGCCTGGTCTATTGCGAAGGGCGCGGCATGATCTCGGATCGCGCGCTGGCAATCAGCGAGACCTCGATGTTCGGGCCGCGCTACCTGCGCCATTACATCACCAACGAGCGCGTCACTGGGATCGAAGAGGACGGTACGGTTTTGGCCGGATGCAATTACCAGCTTATCGAGACCCTGTCGGAGCTTCCCGAGGGCCGGTTGCATCAGGCCGGGCGCATGATCGACCGCTTCCGTCCGCAGGAGGACGGCAGCCTGCTCTTGGCATCACGGATTGCCGTCTACGACACGCTGCTGGTGCCGAACGCGCTGGTCCTGCCGGTCTGACGACGGCGCGGCCCGGTTCGCGGGTTTCCTCGACGACTGTAGAGACCCGGCCTGATGAACAGGGCCGGGTCTGCGAGGGAAATCGGCGGTCGGGCCGCAGGCGATGTGGTTCTGCCCGTCATGGCCGGAGACTGCCGCACAGGGGGCGCCATCGGGGATGCGGGGCATCCCTCGGGATATTTGCGCACCGCTGGGCCACGGGGCGGCTGGAAAGCGCCGCCATCTGCGCGCCTTGCTGCCGCTTTCCGTGGCGGCACGACCGGACTGGCGCGCCTGCAAATCCTTCGGCGGACGGGGTCATCGGCGCGTATTGCGTCGCCCTGCAGGCCTTCAGGGCGACCGAGCCGGGCATCGGGGGTGCAGGCTTGACTGTCCTGGCGAACCCCGGCGATATGGGCGCAATGAAGGAGGTCGCTTGCGTTTCGCCTGGCTCATCATTCTGCTTGCGGCGATTTTTGCCGGGCCGCTTCTGGCCCTGGCGGGAAGCCCTTCGCCCCTGACACATGACAGCGCCTGCTGCGAGACCCAGCCCGGGGAGCTGTCGCATTCCGAAGGGGTCTGCGCGCATGCCGCTGCCTGCTGTACCCAGGCCGAGGCCCCGTTGCTGCGTGACCGCTGCCGTCTACCGGCCATAGCCCTGGCCATGGGGCTCCCAGGGGCGACCTGCGGTCGCTCGCTCTGCACATCGACAGAGCCACCGCCCCCGCGCGCCTGACACGCCTGAAACTGCCGGGCACCTCCGGCATTCCAGCTGCAATGGCCGGTCAGAACGGCCTCACGTCAGGATTCCATCATGAAAACATACCTCATTACCGCCCTCGGTGCCCTCTGCGTCGGGGCCATCGGCTACGCCATCTGGCCGGAACCGTCCGAACCGGCTGAAGCCGCCGCGCCGCAGCGCGGGGCCGCAATGGTGACGGTGACGCCGCCGGACAGGCTGTCCGCGCAGGCCGAACTCGGCAAGCGCGGCTTTGACGCGGTCTGCGCCGCCTGCCACGGTGAGAACGCCGCCGGCAAGATGGGTTTCGGCCCGCCGCTGGTGCATGAAATCTACGAGCCGTCGCATCATGGCGACATGGCCTTTTTGGTCGCCGCGCAGCAGGGGGTACGGGCACACCACTGGACATTCGGGAACATGCCGCCGCAACCCGGGGTAACGCAGGGCGAAATGAAGGCGATCATTGCCTATATCCGAGAGTTGCAGCGTGCCAACGGGATCAACTGACATGAGCTTTACACGACGCGCCTTCTGCGCCGGACTTGCCGGGGTGCCGCTTGCACGGGCCGCATGGGCACAGGAGGAAGCACCCCGCCTGACGGCACGGGCGGCCACCGTCCAGCTTGCACCGGAGGGCTATCCGGCAACCGAGGTCTGGAGCTACGACGGCCAGATTCCGGGGCCGCAGATCCGCGCACCGCAGGGCAGCCGCCTCTCGCGGCGTCTGGTCAACGCGCTGGAGGTGCCGACGACGGTGCATTGGCACGGCATCCGCATCGACAATGCCATGGATGGCGTGGCCGGGCTGACGCAGGATGCCGTGCCGCCGGGCGGGCGCTTTGACTATGCCTTCGACCTGCCGGATGCCGGAACCTTCTGGTATCACGCACATACCAACTCGATGGAGCAGGTCGCGCGCGGCCTCTCCGGTGCGCTGATCGTCGAGGAAAGCACGCCGCCCGACGTCGACCGGGACGAGGTTCTGATGCTCGACGACTGGCTGCTGGACCCCGAGACGGGCCGCTTTGCCGGGGATTTCGAGTCTCCGATGATGCGCAGCCACGCGGGGCGCATGGGCAATCTGACGGGGATCAACGGCCGGTATGATTTCTCTCTCACGGCGCAGCAGAACGAGCGGCTGCGGCTTCGGCTGATCAATTCCGCCAATGCCCGGATCTTCGTGCTGCGGCTCGAGGGGATGACGGGCTGGACCGTGGCGCTCGACGGCATGCCGCTGGCCCGGCCCGAACCGGTGACTGCCGAGATCGTCCTCGCCCCGGCGCAGCGGGTCGACCTGATCGTAGATGTCACCGCCGAGCAGGGCGCCCCTGCGGCCCTGCTGAGCCATGCCGAGGATGACAGCTGGCAGGCGCTGGCCGAGGTGACGGTGACGGGCCGGAACAGCCGCGCGGCGCGCGGGGCCCCCGCGCCGCTGCCGCCGAACCCGCGCATGGAGGTGCCCGGCGTGACCGGGGCGCAGGTGCGCGCGATGCGGATGGAAGGGGGCGCGATGCGCGGCATGGCCTCGGGCCGGTTCGAGGGGCAGGACATGGACTTCCAGCAGCTGGTGCAGCGCGGACAGTTCTGGGCGCTGGCGGGGCAGGTGGGGCGCGGCGACGCGCCCTTTGCCCGCTATGCGCGTGGCGAGACGGCGCGGATCCGGCTGGCCAACGACACGGCCTTCCCGCATGCCATGCATCTGCACGGCATGCATTTCCGCAAGGTCCTGGCCAATGGTCGCCAGGGGCCGATGCACGACACGCTGCTGATCATGCCGCAGGACAGCGCGGAGATCGCCTTTGTCGCCGACAACCCCGGAAAATGGCTTCTGCATTGCCACATGCTCGGTCATGCGGCCTCGGGGATGACGAACTGGATCGAGGTGGCTTGACGCCCGCTTGCGAACCGCGAAACAAACCGGCGGCTTGGCAGGTTCGCCCCCGCCGCCGGTCACCGGGCGCGACAGTCCGATTTTGCCACGGCGATCGGTCATGCATGGGCAGGGTTTCCATCTGTCTTGCAGATTGCCCGGGTCAGTACCGCCGTCATCCCGGGCGCGGCAGGTCGGAGCCAGGATATTGATCGTGTTGATTGGGTTTTCTCCTTGGGCAATGCGGCAGCAGGCTGTGTCGCCGCGAAGACCCTTGGCCGCTGGCCGGGTGCTTGCCTTAGAAACCGCCTTGCGGGTGTCGCGGGTAAAGCAATGGCTGCCCCTGACACGACCGGCGCGGGGGACTGCCAGCCGGGCGGAATCATGTTCCATTTCGGAATGCCGGCCGTCACACGGCAAGACCGACGCGGTCAGGCCTCGACCGCGCCGCCGCTGCCGCCGAAGATCTGCCGCATCTGCGCGCCCATCGGGACCAGCCTGTCAGCGGCGACCGACGCGCGGCGCCGGTGCCCCGGGACATGGCGGCGAAACCGACGACAACCGGCCCATGACGGGCTTGGGCTGGGTCACGGGCCCGCCCCGGCCGCCTCGCCTTTCGCCCGGTCTAGATCCCCAGCTTCGGGTTCATCCGCTTCAGCGCCTGCACCGCCATATCCACCCGCTCGGGGTGGACCGCCTCGATTTGGCGGACCAGGTAGCAGGGCCGGGAAAGCTCGGGGGCATCTGCGACCCTGTGCAGCCGGCCCTCGGTCAGATGCTCTGCCACCATCAGCGAGGGCAGATAAGCGCAGCCATCGCCTTCCAGCAGATACTGCAGGGCAATCTCTCCATAGCCGATGTTGAACCGAGACATCTGCAATTGCGGCAGCTTGTCCAGATGTTCCTCACGATAGCCATAGCTCCAGTCGACATGCAGGTAATTCTGGTTGTCGCAGTCCGACAGGTTGCGTGGGATGGAGGAGACAAGGACCAGCGGGTCTACCGAGAGTTCGTCGATCCTCAGTCCGGGCAGCGCCCGGGGCATATGGGTGATCGCCAGGTCCAGCGCCCCCTGGCGGACATATTCGGTCAGCCGCTCGGAGTAATCGGCCTCGACCCGCAGCGTGAAGCCGGGATTGGCCTGCCGCATCGAGACCAGCCAGCCCGGCATGAAGTTCCGCCAGATCGTGATGTGGACGCCGATCCCGATGGACCCGTCATGCACGCTGCTTTGCCTGACTTCAGAGCGGCCCTGTTGCCACAGCTGCAGCATCGAGGCGGCATAGCGGTGGAATTGCAGCCCCGCTGCGGTCAGCGTCACGCCGGTTGGCCCGCGTTCGAACAGCCGGCAGTCCAGGCTGTCCTCCAGAACCTTTATGCGCGCGCTGACCGTCGATTGGGTGACGTGCATCTGTTCCGCGACCCGGCTGAAATTGCCGATGCGGGACAATTCCAGAAAGGTCCGGACGGCGTCGATGTTCATGAAGCTGCAGCCGGCTCGCTCAAAGTGGTATCGACCTCCAGTTTACGCTGCATCGCGGCCTCCAGCCAGCCGATTTCCATCTTCGGAACCGAGGCCAGCAGCCTGCGCGTGTAGTCATCCATCGGCGGTGCCAGCACCTGTTCCTTGGGGCCGAAGCGAACCACGCGCCCGCGATGCATCACCGCAACGTCGTCGGCGATGGCGCGCACCGTCTCGATGTCATGGGTGATGAAGAAGAGGGCAACGCCGGTCTCGTCCTGCAGGCGCCTCAGCAGGCGAAGGATATCCTCGGCCACCAGCGGATCGAGCGCCGAGGTGACCTCGTCGCAGATCATCAGATCGGGCTGGGCGGCCAGCGCCCGAGCGATGCAGATCCGCTGCTTTTGTCCACCCGACAACTCGGCGGGATAGCGGTCGAGATAGCTGTCGTCCAATTCGATGAGGCGCAGCAATTCCCGGACGCGGTCCTCCAGTGCCGTGCCGCGCAGTCCGAAGTAGAAGGTCAGCGGTAGACCGATGATGCGCCGGACCGTGTGGCGCGGATTGATGGCCGTGTCGGCCATCTGGTAGATCATCTGCAGGCGTCGATGAATGTCCTTGTTGCGGCTGGCCAGATCGAGCGGCAGAGTCTGCCCTCGGAACAGCACCTTGCCCCGGTTCGGCGGCAGCAGCCCCGTCACCACCCGCGCCAGCGTCGACTTGCCAGAGCCGGATTCGCCGACAATGGCCAGCGTGCGGCCCTTTTTCAGCGTCATCGACACGTCGCGCAGGACCTTCATCGCCCCGCCGCCATAGCCGGCGTCGACGTGATCGATCTGCAGGACCGGCGCATCGTCGGGCATGGGCCGGTCAGGGCTGACCCCGGCCCGGACCGACACCAGGGCCTTGGTGTAATCCTCGCGCGGGGCATTGATGATCTGGTCCGCGCTGCCATGTTCCACGGCCCGGCCATGGCGCAGGACCAGGATGTCATCGGCCATCTGCGCGACCACCGCCAGGTCGTGGGTGATGTACAAAGCCGCCGCACCCGCATGGCTGATCGCGCGCTTCATCGAGGCCAGAACCTCAAGCTGCGTGGTCACGTCCAGAGCGGTTGTCGGTTCGTCAAAGACGATCAGGTCGGGCTTCGGACACAGCGCCATCGCGGTCATGGCGCGCTGCAATTGCCCGCCTGACACCTGATGGGGAAAGCGCCTGCCAAAGGTCTCGGGGTCGGGCAGCTGCAGGTCCGCGAACAGCTGCACCGCGTATCGCAGCGCCTCGGCGCGGCGCATCAGGCCGTGGTTCAGCGCGGCCTCGATCACCTGATCCTCCAGGCGGATGCCGGGGTTGAACGCCGCCGCGGCGGATTGCGCGACATAGGTGACGCGGTGTCCGCGCAGCTTGCGCATGTCCTCGGCGCCATAGGTCAGGATATTGCGGCCATTCAGCCGCACCTCGCCGCCGATGATCCGGCAGGCGCCGCGCCCATAGCCCATGCTGGCAAGGCCGATGGTCGATTTGCCGGCGCCGGACTCGCCGATCAGGCCGAGAACCTTGCCCCGGTGCAGCGTGAAGTCGACACCGTGCACGATGGGCGTGTCGACCGGCTCGCCATTCGGGCCCGCGGACCGGACCGCGATCTGCAGGTTGCGGACGTCCAGCACCGGATGAATTTCGGTGATGTCGATCGGGTTCTGGATCATCAGTCACGCCCCCCTTGAGGCTGGATGTTCGGTTCAGCAAGCTGTCCACAACAAGGTTGACGCTGATCGTCAGCAGCGCGATGGCGCCGGCGGGCAGCAGGGCGGCGGGAATGCCGAAACCGATGCCAAGGCTGTTTTCGCGCACCATGCTGCCCCAGTCCGCATGCGGCGGCTGGATCCCCAGGCCGAGAAAGCTGAGGCTGCTGAGGAACAGGACTGCGAAGGCAAAGCGCAGACCCAGCTCCGCCATCAGCGGCGACAGCGCATTCGGAAGCACCTCGGCGAAGATAATCCAGGGCGTGCCCTCGCCGCGCAGCCGGGCGGCCTCGACATAGTCGTTCACGGCGATATCGACGGCAACGGCGCGCGACAGGCGGAACACCCGCGTGCTGTCCAGCAAAGCCATCACGAGGATGAGGTTCATGACCGTCACATCGAGCGTGGACAGGACCACCAGCGCAAAGATCAGCGTCGGGATCGACATCATCAGGTCGTTGAAGCGGCTGAGCGCCTGATCCGTCCACCCCTTCAGGGTCGCGGCGGCAAAACCGAGCAGCGATCCGAAAGAGAACGACAGCAGCGTCGCCAGGCCCGCCACGAAGAAGGTTGCCCGTGCGCCGTAGAGCATGCGGGACAGGAAGTCGCGTCCCAGCTGATCGGTGCCAAGCCAGAACTCGGACGAGATCGGCGCCCATGTCTCGCCGACGATCTCGTTCTCGCCATAGGGCGCGATCCATGGAGCGAAGACGGCGCCCAGCAGCATCAGCGTCAGGATGGCCGCACCGATCCGGGCGCCGCGACCGGATTTTCTCAAACTGTTCATGAGAACTCCTTTCAGATTTGGCCGGACCCGGTCACCGGGGGTGACGCAGGCGCGGGTTTGCGGCGACCGCCAGGATATCGGCGACCAGGTTCAGAAGGATGTAGGTCGCGGCGAAGATCAGCCCGACCGCCTGCACGACCGGCACGTCGCGCTTGGCCACGTGATCGACCAGCAGCTGTCCCATGCCGGGATAGACGAAGACGACCTCGACCACGACGACGCCGACGACCAGATAGGCCAGGTTCAGGATCACCACGGTGATGATCGGCGAGATGGCGTTGGGCAGGACGTGGCGCGTCAGGATACGGCTGCGCCTGAGCCCCTTGAGCTCTGCGGTCTCGACATAGGGGCTGGAGATCACGCTGATGAGCGCGGCGCGGGTCATCCGCATCATGTGCGCGATCACCACCAGCGCCAGCGTGACGCAGGGCAGGACCAGCGAGATCAGCCGCTCGCCAAGCCCCATGCCCCGGTAGACGATGGCGTCGGACGGAAGGAGACCCAGCCAGACCGAGAAGACCATGATCAGAATATAGCCGATGAAGTACTCCGGCAGGGAAATCGTGGTCAGGGTGCTGAGCGAGATCGTCCGGTCGATCCAGCTGTCGCGATAAAGAACCGCCAGAAGACCAAGGCCGATGGCGGTCGGAATCGAGACAAGCGCCGCCAGCCCGGCCAGCAGCATCGTGTTCGCAAACCGGCCCGAAATCATGCCGGCGATATCCTGTCCGCCGGACAGCGACGTGCCCAGATCGCCTTGCAGGATGCCCCCCAGCCACTCAAGGTATCGCTGGGGCGCGGGCCGGTCGAGACCGAGCTCCGCGCGCATGTTGGCCAGCGCCTCGGGCGTCGCGGATTGCCCCAGAATACTCTGCGCCACATCGCCGGGCAGCATCTCGACGCCGATGAAGATCAGCAGCGACATGGCCACCAGCAGGCCAAGGCTGATCGCCACGCGTTGCAGGATCAGGCGGATCATCGGGTTGCCGTGGTTCCGGCCCATGGAAACGGTGCTCATCGTCATGCCCTCAACCAGCAGCGGATCGGTGCGAAATAGTTCGACAGCGGCCCCGAGGTGTCCTTGGTGAAGCCTCCGACCCCGGTGGAAACGGCGTCGATGAAGTCGTTGAACATCGGGATGATCTCGCCGCCATCGTCGCGGACCATCAGCGCCATTTCCTCGAACAGCCGAAGCCGCTTCTGCGCGTCCAGCTCGACACGGGCAGCCAGCACCAACCGGTCGAACGCGGGGCGCGCCCAGTGGGTCTCGTTCCAGGGCAGGCCGCTCATGTAGGCGGTGGAATAGATGTGGTCCTGCAAGGGGCGCGAGGTCCAGTAGGACGCGAAGAAGGGCACCTTGGCCCAGACATCGCTCCAATAGCCATCCGAGGGCACGCGCTTGACCTCTAGGTCTATGCCCGCGCGCGCGGCCGAGGCCTTGTACAGCACCGCAGCATCGACGGCGCCGGCGAAGGCCGAATCCGAAACATGCAGGGTCACCGGACCCTGGTGCCCGGATTTCTCGAAATGGCTGCGGGCAAGGTCCGGATCGTACTGGCGCTGTGCGATCCCTTCGGGCGCCATCGGATAGGTCGCATTGACCGGATAGTCGTTTCCGACCGTGCCGTAGCCCTGCAGGATCCTGTCGACCAGCGCGCCGCGGTCGATGGCGTATTTCATCGCCAGCCGCAGGTCCGGGTTGTCGAAGGGAGCAATATCGGTCCGCATCGAAAAGGTGTAATGGCCGCCGCCCTGGGTGTTCTCGACCGACACCTTGCCGACGCGTTCGAGCAGCTTGGCGGTCTTGGGGTCGACCTGGTTGATCATGTGCACGCGACCGGATCGCAGGGCCGACAAGCGCGCCGTGTCATCGTTGATGATCAGCATCTCGATCCGGTCGACATGGCCCACGTCCTCGCGCCAGTGGCCGTCAACCTTCTCGCAGTCGTACTTGATGCCGGCCTCGACCGAGACGACGCGGTAGGGCCCGGTTCCGATCCCGGCATCGGGATCGTCGATGCCGCCGCCGGGCTGGATGATCAGGTGGTAGTCCGACAGCAGCAACGGCAGGTCGAGGTTGCCGGACTTGAGCGTGACGACCACCTTGCCCGGGCCGTCGGCGTCGACGCTTGCGATATCGCCCAGAGCGCCCAGGGCAGCCGACTGGCTTTTCTCGTCGGAATGCCGGCGCAGGGTCTTGACCACGTCGTCGGAGGTCATCGGCTGGCCGTTGTGGAAGGTCACGCCCTGGCGCAGGGTGAAGGTCCAGATCTTCGCGGTTTCATCCGTTTCCCACGATACAGCCAGAACCGGCACGGGGGATTTGTCGACCGGATGCGGTTCGACCAGCGTCTCGCCCCATGACTTGCCGAAGGTCGGCATGGCGTGGCCCGTCCAGGTGGCAGGGTCCAGGCGGTCGGTGACGCTGCCGGTTATGCCCAGCATGAGCCTGCCCCCCTTGACCGGCCTCTGCGCAGGACCGGAGGTCTGGGCAAGACCGGGGGTCGCGGTCATGCTATGCAGCAAAGATCCGGCACCGGCGAATGCCAGTCCGGATCTCAACAAATCGCGGCGCCCGATCGGCGCATGACCTTTCCGGCCTGTGTTGGTGGTCGTTCCTGTCAACTTGTCCCCTCCCTTGTGTTTATGTCCTTCCAGCCGCCAGCGGCCGGGTCGCCCGGTTCACGTCACGATCTGAGCCACCATGTCAATTTCGACGGGGGCATTGCCCGGAAGACCGGCCACTCCGACGGCCGAGCGTGCGTGCCGACCACAGTCGCCGAGCGCTCGGGACAGCAGCTGCGATGCCCCGTCCGCGACGGCGGAATGATCGGTGAAACCGGGTGCGCCGTTGACGTAGACCGTCAGCTTGGCGATGCGCAGGACGCCATCCAGATCGCCGACCGCTGCCTGTAGCGCGCTGAGCAGCCGCAGCGCACAGATCTGCGCTGCCTGCCGACCCTGATCCAAGGTCAGGGTGCCGCCGATCTGGCCGGTGAATTGCAGGGCCCGTGCTCGATCCGGGGCGTCTGGCCCGCGATGTGCACCAGATCCCCGGTCACCGTCCAGGGCAGGTAATCCGCCGCCGGCTGGGGGGCGGCGGCAGGGTCAGGCCCAGTTCGCTCAGAATCCGTTCCGCGCGGCTCATGTCACCAGTCCCCGGCGCGTGAAGAGACGCCCTCCTCGGGTGATGTCCGTGGTCGGCAGGCCCAGGCGGGTCAGGCAGGCAAACATCTGCGCCTGGTTGCTGGTGACGACCGGCTTGTTCAGTGCCGCCTCGATCGCCGGCGCGGCTTCCAGCGCCCGATAATCGGTGCAGGAAATCACGATGGCCTCGGCATCGGGGTGATCGGCACGCAGCGCCATGTCATAGGCGTCCTGGGGGGTCAGCGCATTCTGGCCCAGGCTGGTGAGTTCCTCTTCGAAGGCCACTTTGCGGACCACCTCGATCCCGCTTTCGCGGATGAAGGCCACGGATTCTGCGCTGAGCGCCGCCACGTAGGGCGAGGTGAAGGCCACCCGCCGCGCCCCGACGCTGCGAATGGCCTCGACAAGCGCCCCGGCGGCTGTGATCGCCGGGACTCCCGACTTTTCCTGCAACTCCTCACAGAACTTGCGGTCGAAAGCCGGTCCTTCCGACAGGGTGGCCGAGGTGCACCCGTAGATGACCATATCCACGCGCGCGTCGGTCAATAGCGTGACGCATTGGTCCAGCGCTTCGCGTGCGAACCGACGCATGAGCGCCGAATCCGGGATCGCGTTCACGTCGTAGCCTCCGCTGCGCACGGCGTGCAGGGTCAGGCCCTCGGGCGCCAGCATGGCGCAGTCCGGTTCGAAATTGGTGTTCGAGGACGGAACGATCAGGCCGACACGGAGAGAGCGCGGGGCAAAGTCGATGGCGGCGGGTTGCCGGGTCATGCGCCAGTCTCCTTCTGGATGGTCGCCGCTTCGAGCGCCTGGCCAAGATCGCCGATCAGCTCGTCGATGTTTTCCAGCCCGACCGAAATGCGCAACAGATCGCGCGGTGTGGGGCTGTCGGGGCCTTCCATGCCGGCGCGGTGTTCGATCACGGTTTCGGTGCTGCCGAAAGAGATCGCTTGCCGGATGACACCGACCCGGGAAGCCACGGCCTTGGCCGCCGCCTCGCCACCGGCGACGCGGAACGACAACATGCCCCCGAACCCGCCAGCCATCTGCCGCCGGGCGATGTCGTGCCCGGGATGCGAGGGCAGGCCGGGATAGAGCACCTCGGCCACCGCGGCATGGCCTTCGAGGAACGCGGCCAGCTTCATTGCCGCGGCAGACTGGGCCCGCACGCGCAGGGCCAACGTCCGCATGCCGCGCAGCAAGAGCCAGGCCTCGAAGCTGCCCAGGATGGCGCCATAGTGGTTGCGCTGCACCTGCAGGTCCGACAGCAGATCCTCGCGCCCCGGCGCCACAACCGCGGCACCGGCGATCAGGTCGCCATGGCCGTTCAGGTACTTGCTGCCGGAATGGACGACGATATCGGCGCCATGGCGGATTGGCTGGGTCAGGATCGGGGTCGAGACGGTATTGTCGATGCCGACGAGGGCACCGGCCTCGTGAGCGACCTTCGAAATCGCGGCGATGTCGGTGACCACCCAGGTCGGATTGCTGGGTGTTTCCATCCAGACGATCCGGGTCTTGCCGGGGATGATCGCCGCCTCGATCGCGGCGGGGGTGTAGTCCTGCAGATAGCTGACCTCTAGACCCCAGCGCCTGCCGTGCAGGTTCAGCCAGTCGCGCAGGCCAGAATAGACCCGGACCGGCAGAATGACGTGATCGCCCGGGGCGAGCCGCTGGAACACCGCGGTGATCGCCGCCATGCCGGAGGAAAACAGCAAGCAGCCCGCGCCGCCTTCCAGCGCGTTGATCACGGCTTCGGTCTGCTGATAGCTGGGGTTGTCGTCGCGCGTGAACATGCGACCGGCGCGATCCAGGTGCGCGGGGTCGCGCAGGAAGGATGTCGAGGGCCGCAGGGGCGCGGCCATCGCATCTGTCTCGCGGTCGATCCAGCCCAGGGCGGTCGCGGCCAGGGTGTCGGGGTGGGGAAGCCGCGTCATGCCATCACCCCGTCTTCCGCGCGAGGACCGCAGAGCGCATAGCTGCCATCGGCCGCGACACGCAGGCCGTAATCGGCTTCGGCGCTTTCCTGGCTGACCAGTCCGGTCAGCACGTCGCGCACCACGTGTTCAGGGTCGCGGTCGACGGGGTTGCCATACCCGGCGCCGCCGGGGGTCAGCATGACCAGGCGCTGATCGCCCGGAATGACCTGTTCGCCCTTCGGGTTGAGCCGTGTTCCGTCCGACAGGGTCAGCACGCCGGGCGCGCCGTTCATTCCGCCCTCCCGGCCGCGCGCCGGATGGTTGATGCGGTCAAGCGCGGCGAACAGGGAAATCGGCGCCTCCTCGCTGCTGGACAGTTCCAGCACCTGGCCCAGGCCGCCGCGATAGCGCCCTGGCCCGCTCGAGTCCTGGCGGTATTCGCGTTTCCAGATGATCAGCGGCGACACGCTTTCGGTGATCTCGACCAGCGACCCCATCACGCCGCTTGGGAAGGCCGTGGCCGACAGGCCGTCCTTGGTCGGACGCGCGCCGGTGCCGCCGTTGTGGACCAGTTCGGTCGCAAAGCGGGTCTTGCCGGGCGTTGCACTGACCGCGTAGCCGCCGCGTAGCGGCAGGTCCCACAGGCAGCAGGCGCCTTCGGCGGGGGCCAGACCCGGGCGGGCCTTGTGCAGACAGCCGAACACCACATCGGGCAGCAACTGGCCGACGACGTGGCGCATGGCGACCGGCACCGGGTACTGCGCATTGACGATGGTGTTTTCCGGCGCGGTGATCTTCAGCGGCTCCAGCGAGCCGGCGTTGTTGGGGATGTCCGGCGCGATGGCGCATTTCAGCGCGAAGCAGGAATAGGCGCTGGCATAGTTCAGCGGGCAGTTGATGCCCTTGCTCGAAAGACCCGACGTGCCGGTGAAATCGACGGTGATCTCGCCGCTGCGGATGGTCATCGTGGCTTCGAGATCCAGCGGCTTGTCGTAGCCGTCGACGCGCATGGTGTTGTGATAGACACCCTCCGGCAGGGCGCGGATCAGGTCGTTGGTGCGCTGGCGCGAGGTGTCGACGATGTAGTCCGAGATATCTTCCAGCGTGGTGATGCCGACATCGCCCATGCATTCCGACAGGCGACGGCTGCCGCATTCAACGCAGGCCATCAGCGCGTAAAGGTCGCCTTCGACCTCGATCGGCACCCGGCTGTTGGCTTTCAGGATGCGGATGAAATTGGTGTCCAGCCGCCCGGCATCGACCAGCTTGAAGATCGGCACGAACAGGCCTTCGTCCAGCACGTCGGTGCCGTCAGGGCCGAAGCCCGGGCCGCCGAGATCGGCAAGGTGGCTGGTGCAGGAGGTGAACCCGATCAGTTTGCCCTCGTGGAAGCAGGGACGCACCAGCATGAAGTCGTTGAGGTGGCCGGCTGCCTTCCAAGGGTCGTTGGTCAGATAGATGTCGTCGGGGTGCATGTCTTCCAGCGGGAATTCCTCGAGGAAGAAACTGACCGATTCCGCCATCGTGTTTACATGGCCGGGGGTGCCGGTAACCGCCTGCGCGATCATCCGGCCCCGGATGTCGAATATCCCGGCGGAAAGGTCGCCCGATTCCCGCACGATGGGGTTGAAGGCGGTCCGCATGAGCGTCTGTGCCTGCTCTTCGACGATGGCGATCAGCCGGTTCCACAGGATCTGGCGTTCGATTTCGTTCAGTTCGCGGGCCATGTTCAAACCTTTTCAAGCACGAGGTTGGATTTGCTGTCGATCCGGCCTGTGAAGGCGGCGGTGACGAAGGTCGTGGTCTGCGGTTCGGCGACCAGGGCCGGGCCCTGGAAGCTTGCGCCGGCAGCCAGGTCGGGGCGCCAGTAGATCGGCACGTCCCGGTAGTCGTGGTCCGCAGGAAGGAAGACCGAGCGGTCGCCGATCGCGGCGGCGTCGAAGGCGGTCCCGTCGGCCTGTCGCGGTTCGAGCCGGCTCCTGCGCGGTCGAGACGACGATGGACCAGGACAGGATCTCGATGTCGCGTTCCGGGATGGTACGGCTGAACAGTCGCGTATAGCCGGCCTCGTAATCGGCCCTGATCTGCGCAACGTCCTTTTCGGTCAGCGTGCCCGCCGGCACCGGCACCTGGATTTCGTGGCCCTGACCGACGTAGCGCATATAGGCGGTGCGGGTCTCGACCAGGTCGGCTTCGGGCTCGCCGCTGCGGACGATGCCGCGGGCCTCGGAGGAAATCTCGTCCAGAACCGCGTTCGCGCCGTTCAGGTCGAACTGGTCCAGCGTCATGTAGCGGCTGCGCACCACCTCGTAGGCGATGGGGGCGCGCAGGAAGCCGACGGCAGAGCCGACGCTGCAGTTGGCCGGCACGATGACGCGCCCCACGCCCAGCTTTTCGGCCATGCGGACCGCATGCAGGGGGCCGCCGCCGCCAAAGGCGATCATGGTGTAGCGCGACAGGTCCGCACCATGTTCGACCGAATGGATGCGCGCGGCATTCGCCATGTTCTCTTCGACCATCTCGGTTATGCCGAGCGCCGCTTCGGAGGTGCTGACATCCAGCGGGTCGCCGACATCGCCCTTGATGGCGGTCCCGGCGGCGTCGACATCCAGATGCATCCGCCCTTCGGCGAAGGTTTCAGGGTCGATCCGGCCCAGCACCACATTGGCATCCGTCACGGTCGGCTTGACGCCGCCCTTGCCATAGCAGGCAGCCCCGGGCACCGAGCCGGCGCTCTCCGGCCCGATCGCCAGACGGCGCATGGTGTCAACATCGGCGATGGACCCGCCACCGGCCCCAATCTCGATCATCTCGACCACCGGGATCCGCACCGGCATGCCGCTGCCCTTCTGGAACCGGGCCGCGCGCGCGATCTCGAAGTTGCGTGCGGTCTGGGGAAGGTAGTCGTCGATCAGGCAGATCTTCGCGGTGGTGCCTCCCATGTCGAAGGACACAACCCGGTCTTCTTCCAGGCTGGCGGCAATGCGGCTGGCAAGCACCGCGCCGCCGCTGGGGCCGGATTCGACAAGGCGGATCGGATAGCGGATGGCAGCCTCCAGCGTGGTCATGCCCCCGCCCGAGGTCATCAGGAACAGCGGGCAGACAAAGCCGTTGTCGGCCAGCGTCTTTTCCAGCGCCCGCAGGTAGCGGGCCATGATCGGCTGCACGTAGGAATTGCAGACCGTGGTCATGAAGCGCTCGTATTCGCGCACCTCGGGGCAGACGTCCGACGACAGCGTGATCTCTGCCGTGCAGCCGGCGTCGATCAGCAGAGCGCGCACGGCCTGCTCGTGGGCCGGATTGGCATAGGAATGCAGCAGGCCCACGGCGACCGCCTCGATGCCCAGGCGGTTCAGTTCGGCGGCCAGTTCGGTGACGCGGGCGCGGTCGAGCGGCAGCAGGACATTGCCGCGCACATCCATCCGCTCGGTCACCGTGAAGCGCAGATCGCGCGGCATCAGCGGCGCCGGCTTTTCCAGCTGCAGATCGAACTGATCGTAGCGGGATTCATATGCGATTTCGAGGCTGTCGCGGAAGCCCTCGGTCGTGATCAGCGCGGTCCTCGGCGCCCTTGCGCTCGATCAGCGCATTTGTGGCCGGGTGGTGCCATGGACGAAGATATCGATATCGCTGGGGGCCAGCCCCGACTGCTCGCGGACGATGGTCACACCCGCCATGATGCCACGTTCGGGCTGCTCCAGATCGGTCGGCACCTTGGCCGTGAACATGCCCTTGGGCGTTTCCAGCACCACATCGGTGAAGGTGCCGCCGATATCAGCTGCCAGACGTGTCTTGGTCTTTGCGTGGGTCATGGGAACTGCACTCCGTTTGCCTTGACGGTTAAGTGTCACGGGCCGTCTAGTGAGGGAAACGAAACGTTTTTTTACCGCTATCGATTATTTCGATAGTCCCGTGTCGGGGCATTGAGGCATGGGTGCAGAGCGACCGTCGGGCCGGTTTCGCGGCCTTTCCCAAGCACGGCGGGTGTTGCGGATGTCGGCGCGGATCCCCCGGGTCGTGCGGGCTCTGGTCGGGGCGCGGGATATCGGTCTTTGACCTTTCGGCCCGCCGGGGTGCAAAGTGGCTGGTCCCCGGATTGGCCCGGGCGCCGGGATTGCTGCTCTGGTGGCCGACAGGGCCGGGCCCGCCGAGGTTGGCCGGGACCTCGATGTCAAGGTCGGCGGCGAGCAGATGCGCGGCTGTTGCGCGGGGCCGGGACCGTGCGGCGCGGCCTGCTTGTCCGCCCGTGCCGGGATGGGCCTTCAGCGGCCCGGACATGGTCCACCGGCGTGAACCGACCGCCCGGGGCGCCAAGCGGGGTGCCGCCGGTTCACGGGTCGCGGGTCACGGCGCGCGCTTGACAAGCGAGGGCCGGTCGGTCGTCCTTGGCAAATGCTTCCGCAAGGCGCCCCCTGTTCGCTCAGGCAGAGGAGGCCTTCAGGGCTAGGGCTTTCCTGCGGCGGCGGCCCCTGCGTGAGGGTTCAATGCGGCAGGCGGTAGGACCGTCGGGCCTGCGCGCCGCCGCGCCTCTGCCGCTTTGGCATCGCAAGGGGCAATGGCGTCAGCGGCGCTTCCAGCGAGCGTGTCAGAAGCCTGCAGAATTCCGCCACGGTCGGCGAGTGGGCCATGAACGGAGCGGCCTTGTCAAAGGCGTCCCGCGCGGCCTGCAGATAATCCGCATTGCCCGGCAAGCCCGCGATCCATTGCATATAGCCAAGCTGCCCCATTTGCCGCGCCTCGTCGGCTGGCATCGCTCCGGTGTCGAGTTGAAGGATCGTGCGTTCCAGTGTCATTGCGCCCTCCGCGCAGGGGAGGGGGCATGAACGGAGGCGGCGATGTCCACAGGGCCGTCAGGTCCATATGTCGTCTCTCCAGTCCCAGAGCGCCCCGCCCGGGTTAAGGTGACTGCGGTGCGCAACAGCACGCACCGGAGATGGCAGGTCTCCTGACTTGCGGGTCGCCGCTTTCCCGAACCTTCCCGAACCGCTTCGGTTCAGTGGTGTTCTTCGGGGTCGCTCGCCGCTCACAGTTGCGGGGGCAGTTGCGGAGTTGGGTCAAGGCCCTCACCGCATTCCCTTTTAAACCGGCCCTTTCAGGCCGGTCACCATCGCCTTCTGAATTGCAGAATTCCGGGCAAAAGTCGAGTGGAATTGCCAATGGCGGCCAATACGGCGCTTGCCGTCCAGCGGGGTGTTTCCCCTGTCAGCCCCCAGGCCAGACCGCGCCTTGCCCGCCCGGGGGATGCGCCGGAGGCTCCGCTGCCGGACATGCCTTGGGTCGGCGACCTGCCCCCTGATGCGAACTGGAAGGCGGGCGCCTGTGCCGCCTTCGTTCGCGATGCCCGTGCCCGCAGGTTCGTCTTCCGGCGCGGGGGGCCGGACCGTAGAAGCGCGTTGGCGATGCCCGGGCGCTTCGGGGTCCGGCGACAGAGGACGGTCACCGGATGGATCCGGCACCGCGACCGTCGCTTGCCGTGCCTGCCCGGACGCGACGCCGACGGTGCCGCGCAACCCGGCGATCAACAGCCCGTATCCGGGGGTAAGGTCGACGGGCGAAAGCAGCGCCCCGGCCTCCGGTGAACCGGATCGAGTGCGCCGCGCCCCCGTCCGTCAGGGCCGGTCAGAAGCCGACCTGATCCGCCCCCTTCAGGTGCAGGATCTCGCGCGCCTCGTCCGGGGTTGCTAGTTCCAGCCCCAGCCCCTCGATGATCTGGCGGGCCTTCGTCACCTGCTCGGCGTTGCTGCGCGCCAGTTGCCCCGGTCCGGCCCAGAGCGAATCCTCCAGCCCGACGCGGATATTGCCGCCCATGGCCGCCGCCATCGCCGCGATGGGCAGCTGGTTCTTGCCCGCGCCCAGAACCGACCACTGGTACTGGTCGCCGAACAGCCGGTCCGCCGTGCGCTTCATGTGCATGACGTCGTCGGGATGCGCGCCAATGCCGCCCATCAGGCCAAAGACCGTCTGGATGAAGAGCGGCGCCTTGACCAGTCCGGCGTCGAGGAAGTGCTTGAGGTTATAGAGATGCGCCGTGTCGTAGCATTCGAACTCGAACCGGGTGCCGAGCGGCCCGAGCGTCGTCAGGATGTACTCGATTTGGCCGAAGCTGTTGTTGAAGATGATGTTCTTGTTGCCGAGGTAGTCGCGTTCCCACTGGTGTTTGGGGTTCGGAAAGCGCTTGAGCATCGGGAAGAGGCCGAAGTTCATCGACCCCATGTTGAGCGAGGCGACCTCGGGGCGGTGCGTTTCCGCCGGGCGGACGCGTTCCTCGATGCTCATGGTGGGCGCGCCGCCGGTGGTGATGTTCACCACGCAGTCCGAGGCCTGCTTGATCACGCCGAGGAAGGGCGCGAAGGCCTCGGGCGACTGGTCGGGGCTGCCGTCCTCGGGGTTGCGGGCGTGCAGGTGCACGATGGCCGCGCCCGCCTCTGCCGCGCCGATGGCGGCTTCGGCGATTTCCGAAGCCGTGACGGGCAGGTATTCCGACATCGAGGGCGTGTGGATCGCGCCGGTCACGGCGCAGGTGATGATGACCTTGCGGGGTTTCGCCATGGTCTGGGGCTCCTTCAGGATTGTTCGGATGCAAGGTGGCGACGCAGGGCGGCCAGCCGCGCGTCGCGCCTGTCCTGCCGGGCGCGGATGGTCTCGGGGCTGCGGTCCTGCGTCCAAGTCGCGGCGATCTTCTCGGCGTTCTCGACGGAAAAGACCTCCGGTCCCGCCGGTTCCTCTGCCAGACGCGCGTAGAAGCCGCCGTAGCGGGTGGCGTAGTCGATGATGCCGCCGGGGGCGTTCAGGTCGATGGTCTCGATCGGCCCCATCAGCGCCCACCGCAGGCCCAGCCCGTCCTTGATGGTGGCGTCCAGCCCCTCGACGCTGACGACGCCCTCGCCCAGAAGCCGCAGCGCCTCGCCCAGAAGGGCGCCCTGCAGGCGGTTCAGGACAAAGCCGTCGCGCTCGCGGGTCATGCGCACCGGCACCTGCCCGATATCGCGGTAGAGCGCTTCGGCGCGGTCCATGGTCTCTGTCGCGGTCCATGGCGCGGGGCAAAGCTCGACCACCGGGACAAGATGCGGCGGGTTGACCGGGTGCCCGACAAGGCAGCGGTGCCGGTGTTCAAGCCCCTCGGTGAAGCGCGAGGCGACGATGGCGGAGGTCGAGGAGGCGATGATGGCCCCGGGCGGGGTGGCCGCATCGAGCCGGGCGAAGAGGTCGGTCTTGACCTCGATCTTCTCGGGCCCGTTCTCCTGCACGAAGCTGACGCCCGCGACCGCCTCTTCCAGCGTGGGACAGGTGCGGATGCGGGCCAGCGTCCCGTCGCGGTCCTGCAAGAGGCCCTCGGCCAGCAGGGTGTCGCAGAGCACGGCCATGTCCGCGGCGAAGCGGTCCAGAACGGCGGCATCGGCGTCCCAGACCTGCACGGAATGCCCGGCGCGGGCGAAAAGCGCGCTCCATGCGCGGCTCGATCAGGCCCGCGCCGATGATGGCGACTGTCTCGGTCATGTCAGGGCCCTTTCGTTACAGCCACAGGACCTGGCGGCGCAGGTCGATGTCATGGGCCAGCGCGGCGGATGGCCCGTCATGGATGATGCTGCCGCGTTCCAGCGCGACGGTGCGGTCCGACAGCGTCAGCGCGAGGTCGAGGTTGTGGTCCACGATGATGATGGACACCTCTTCGCGCAAGCGGTCGAAGGTCTCGAACAGCTGCTCGACGATGGCGGGGGACAGCCCCTCGAAGGGTTCGTCCAGCAGCAGCACGCGGGTGTCGCCGGACAGCGCGCGGGCCACGGCGGCCATCTGCTGCTCGCCGCCCGAAAGGTAGTCGGCGGGCGTGTCGATGCGTTCCTTCAGGCGGGGGAAGTAGGACAGGATGCGCTCTTCGTCCCAGTGGATGCCCGCGCCTGTCTGGCGGCGGATGCGGCCCAGTTCGAGGTTGTCGCGCACCGACATGCCCGCGAAAAGGCCGCGCCCCTGCGGCACGTAAGAGATGCCCGCCCGGGCCATGGCCGCCGAGCTGAGGCCGTGAATGGGCGTGCCGTCCAGCGTGATCGCGCCGCTGCTGACCGGGGCGATGCCGATCAGCGCCTTGAGCAACGTCGATTTGCCTGCGCCGTTGCGGCCCAGAAGCGCGAGGATCTCGCCCTGCCGCAGGTCGAAGCTGACGTCGTGGATGATGTGGCTCTTGCCATAGCTGACGTTGACCTTGTCCAGCGACAGCAGCACCTTGTCCTGTACGGCGCTGGTGCGCTCCTTTCCCGCCACCGCAGAGGTGCCCGAGCCGATGTAGACCTCTTGCACGCGCTTGTCGCCGCGCGCGTCGGCCACGGTGCCGTCCAGCAGCACCTCGCCCTCGTTCATCACGGTGACGTGGTCGGCCAGTTCAAAGACGCGGTCGATGTCGTGTTCCACCAGCAGCACCGGGATATCCGCCGAGAGCGCCTTGAGCAGGTGGCCGATGCGCTCGCGCTCTGCCACCGAAAGGCCCGCAAGCGGCTCGTCCGCCAGCAGGATGCGCGGGTGGTTCCCCAGCGCAAGGCCGAGGTCCAAGAGCCGCTGACCGCCGTAAGAGAGCGAGGCAGCCTCGGCGTCCTCCATCCCCGAGAGGCCCGCGTATTCCATGATCTGCGCGGTATGGGCGTTGACCTCCGAAAGGGTGCGGGCGCGGATCAGCGGGTTCATGCGCTGCGCATCGCCCGCCTGCACCGCGAGCCGGATGTTCTCCTGTACGGTCAACGAGGGGAACAGGTTGGTGATCTGGAAGCTGCGCCCGATGCCCGCCGCCGAGATCTCCTCTGGCGTGCGGCCCGACAGCGGCTGGCCCATCAGGGTCACGCTGCCCGCATCGGGTTTGTAGAGACCGGACATCAGGTTGAAGGCAGTCGTTTTGCCTGCGCCGTTCGGGCCGATCAGAGCGTGCAGGGACCGGTCGCGGACCGAAATGTCCACCGCGTTCACCGCTTTCAGCCCGCCGAAGGCCTTGGAGATGCCCTTGGCCTCGAGCAGGGGGCCGTCGCTGTGCTGCGCGGGTTTCAGGAAGTCGGGCAGGGGATGCACCCCGGCCTTGCGGCCCGCCATGGCGGCGCCGGTCTCTGCCGGTGGGTTCAGATAGCGGCGGATCTGGCCGGGAATGCCGATCAGCCCCTCGCGCGCGAACAGCACGAAGCCCATGAAGACAAGGCCGAACCACAACAGCCAGTTGTCGGTGTAGATCGACAGATACTCGCGGAAGAGGATGTAGAACAGCGCGCCGAGCGCCGGGCCAAGGTAGCTGCGCATCCCGCCGATGACGACCATGGCCAGCAGCTCGCCCGAGAAGATCACCGACATCGGCTCTGCCGAGGTCATGCGGTTCTTGTAAAGCAGCAGCACCCCCGCCAGCGCCGTGATCGTGGCGGACAGGACGAAGGCCGCAAGCTTGTAACGGTCGACCTTGTAGCCAAGGAAGCGCGCGCGCTGCTCGTTCTCGCGGATGGCCAGAAGGACGGTGCCAAGGGGCGAGTTGTTGAAGCGCCAGAGCAGGACCATGACAGCGAAGGCGATCAGGGCCACCAGCCAGTAGTAGGGCTGCGACATGCTGAAATCGAGGCCCGCGAAGGCCGGGCGCTCGATCCCGCCAAGGCCGTTCTCGCCGCCGGTGACCTCGGTCCAGCGGAAGGCGATGGAAAAGCCGAGCGCCGAAAGCGCCAGCGTCATCAGCGAGAAATAGACCCCCCGGCGGCGCAGGATCAGCGCGCCGAAGCCGGTGGCGATCACGGCGGTGGCGATCACGGCCACCAGCAGTGGGACAAAGAAGGCGCCGCCCATGGCCAGCGAGGTCAGCCCCGCGAGGTAGGCGCCCAGCCCGAACCACGCGCCGTGGCCGAAGCTGACCAGCCCTGTGCGGCCCGCAAGGATGTTCAGGCCCATGCAGGCCGTGCCGTAGACCACGACCTCGGTGGCCGAGGTATAGGTCAGGCCCGCGGCGATGATGACGAAGGGCAGCGCGACAAGCGCCGCTGCGGCGATCAGAAGCGGATGGATGCGGATCATGACGTCACTCGAACCGGAGGATGCGTTCGCCCAGCAGCCCGCGCGGGCGCACCAGCAGGACCACGAACATCAGCAGGAAGATGGCGGCGGTCGACCATGTCGACCAGCCCACCGCCACGAAGAGGCCCTTGGTCAGGCCGACCAGCACGGCGGCAAGGATGACGCCCCAGAAGGACCCCAGCCCGCCGATCACCACCACGACAAAGGCCAGCACGATGATCTCGGCCCCCATGGCCGGGTGTACGGTGTGAATGGGCGACAGAAGCACGCCCGCCAGCCCCGCAAGGCCGATGGCGATGCCCGCGATGGCCGAAAGGTAGGGGCGCAGCGAGATGCCCGGGGAACCCACGATCTCGGGGTTCTGCACGCCCGCGCGCACGATCCGCCCGAAAGAGGTCTTGTTCAGCAGCACCCAGAGCGCGGCGACCGCCGTCACCGCCACGGCGATGAGGAAGAGGCGATAGCGCGAATAGATGAAGTCGCCCATGAAGACCTGACCGCGCAGGATGTCGGGCATGTTGTAGTTCTGCGGAGAGGCGCCGAAGATCCAGCGCAGCCCCTGCTCGATCACCATGGCAAGGCCGAAGGTCAGCAGCAGCGAATAGAGCGGGTCGATGCGGTAGAAGCGGGTAAACAGCGTCCGCTCGGTCAGCATCCCCAGCCCCGCCACGATCAGCGGCACCAGCACCAGCGCGCCGAAGAAGCCCACGTAGGGCGTGATGACGATCGCCAGATAGGCGCCGATGGCGAAGAAGGCCCCGTGCGCAAGGTTGATGATCCCGCCCAGCGAGAAGATCAGCGACAGTCCCAGCGCGATGAGCAGGTAATAGGTGCCGTCCAGCAACCCGTTCAGAACCTGCGCGATGAATAGCCCCAGCATGGCGGTGCGTCTCCCCCCATTTCGTTTCTTGGATAGGCGGGCAGGGCGCGCGAACGCCCCGCCCGGATGGTTCAGAGGGAACAGGTCCCGCCGGTGACGCTTTGCGCCAGCGTCTCAAGCGGCTCGTCGGATCCCGGCAGCGGGTCGGATGTGGTGAAGATGTCGTATTCGTTCTGCACCTCGTCCGCCGGAAGGGCGGTGATCGCGTAGATCTCCTGGATCAGCTGGTGATCCGAGGGGCGGAAATAGCCCTTGCGGTTCTTCATCAGGTCGAACTGGGCCTCTTCGCTTTCGAGGTAGTCGACAAGGGCATCGCCGCCCGCGTCGCCCGCCTCTGCCACGGCCCTGGCCATGATGAGACCGGCGTTGTAGTCGCCCCAGGCCTGGTTCTCCGGCGGCTTGCCGTAGGCCTCGGTGAAGGCCTGCACGAAGGCCTGGCTGGCGTCGTTCTGCACCAGGTGGTTCCAGACGTTCGGCCACGTCCCGCGGAAGTTCTGCGCGCCCGCAGCCCAGGCCGACACGGTGTCGAAGCCGAAGCCGCCAAGGGTGAAGTCCAGCCCGAACTCGCCGTATTGCTTGAAGAAGTTGGTGATCTGTGTGCCTGCGAGGTTCAGCGCCACCACGTCCGGCTGGGCCTGGCGGATCTTCAGCATGTAGGACGAGAAGTCGGTGGCATCGGTGGGCACAAGGTCTTCGCCCGCGATCTGGCCGCCGTTGGTATCGAGGAAGGCCTTGGCCGCCGCCAGCAGGTCATGCCCGAAGGCATAATCCGCCGTCATCATGTACCAGTTCTTGCCCTCGACCATGTCCTGCGTCTTGAAGTACTGGCCCTCGGCGTTGACATACATCGAGTTCTGCGTCTCGACGTGGAACATGTAGCGGTTGCAGTCCTGCCCGCGCAGGCTGTCAGAGTTGCCGCCGGTGTTGACGAAGACCTTGCCGTAGCGCGCCGCGACCTGGCTGATGGTCAGGCACGAGGCCGAGGAAATCTCGCCGATGATCATGTCGACCTGATCGCGCTCGAACATGCGCTCGGCCTTGGTCGAGGCGGTCTGCGGGTTGACGCTGTCCTCCATGATCAGCTCGACCTGACGGCCTCCGGCGCCGCCATTGGCGTTGATGTGGTCGACCGCCAGCTTGATGCCCATCTGGGCATATTCGCCAAGCGGCCCGAGGAAGCCGGTGGTCGGCGTCAGGTGGCCGATCTTCAGCGGCGCGCCCTGCGCGCGCAGGTAGGCCGGGGCCGCGACACCCAGCGCAAGGCCAGCCGCCCCCGCCCGCAGGAATCCCCTGCGGTTCGTCATGGTCGTTTTCATGGTATTCCTCCCTGGAACATGTGCCCGAGAACCACACCCGACCGGTCCCCTGACCTTTCCGGCTGACTTTCCTCCTCCGCCGGTGGATCAGGACTTGCAGTAGAGACCGATCTACTGTGATCTGAGATCACAGTTGCAGATTGGCCGTGAAGGTGTCAACAGACGTTAAGAAAGATCATGACCCAGCCGCTTGACCGCATAGAACCCGCCCGCCGACAAACCCTTTCGGAACAGGTGTTTGACACGCTGTCAGAGATGCTGTTGTCGGGCGCCCTCAGGCCCCGCGACCGGCTGTCCCTGCGCGATCTGTCGGAACGGCTGGAGGTTTCGATGATGCCCGTGCGCGAGGCGGTGAGTCGCCTTGCCGCCAGCGGTGCGCTGCAGGTTTCGCCCAAGCGCGCGGTCATGGTGCCCCTGATGACGGCAGAGGAATTCGCCGACCTGACCATGGTGCGCATGCTGAACGAAGGGCAGGCGGCGCGGCTGGCGGCGGAACGCGCGGGCAAGGCCGAGGTCGCGCAGATCGCCGCGCTGGCCGAGCGCTTCGAAGAGGTGCTGGACCAGGCCTATGGCAGCGCGGCGGCGGTGGCCGCCAACAAGGACCTGCATTTCGCCGTCTACCGCGCGGCGCGGTCGCCCGCGCTGATGGAGGTCATCGGCGTGCTCTGGCTGAAGGCCGGGCCGGTGATCAACTTCGACATCGGCGTCGACACCGGCGCCAGCGAAAGCGAAGACGCCGAGCGGTCTCGCAGCCACCATTCCCGCGCCCATCACCGCCTGCTCTGCAAGGCGCTGCGCGCCCGCGACGGCGACACCGCGGCCCGGGCCATCGCGGAAGACATCCGCGTCGCATCAGAGCTTATCCGCGCCCATGGCGGCGTCGAGACGGACGACAACCGGAGGAGGATCATCACATGAAACTGGAGCTGGAGGGCGCGCGGGTCATCGTCACCGCAGGCGCGCAGGGCATCGACCGCGCCATCGTAGAGGCCTATCTGGCCGAGGGTGCCCGCGTGGCGACCTGCGACATCGACGAGGAGGCGCTCGACACGCTGCCCGCCGAGGTCTTTCGCCAGCGCGCCGACATGGGTGACGCCGGTCAGATCGCGGGCTTCATGGCGGCGGCGCAGGCGCATCTGGGCGGGCTGGACATCCTCGTGAACAATGCGGGCATCGCCGGTCCGACCGCCCCGGTCGAGGAACTGGACCCGGCGGACTGGGATTCGACGCTGGCGATCTGCCTGACCGCGCAGTTCCACTGCGTGCGGCACGCGGTCCCGGCGCTGCGGGACAGCGCCAATGCCTCGATCGTCAACCTGTCCTCGCTGGCGGGGCGGCTGGGTTTTGCCATGCGCACCCCCTACGCGGCGGCGAAATGGGGCGTCATCGGCTTCACCAAGTCGCTGTCGATCGAGTTGGGCCGCGACGGCATCCGCTGCAACGCCATCCTGCCCGGCATCGTCGCGGGGGACCGCCAGCGCCGGGTGCTGGAGGCCAAGGCGCAGCGCCGGGGCCTGAGCTTCGAGCAGGTCGAGGCCGAGGCCTTTTCCTACACCTCGATCAAGGACTACGTGACGCCCGAGCAAATCGCCGACCAGATCCTGTTCCTGACCAGCCCGCGCGGGTGCACGATCTCGGGACAGGCCATATCGGTCTGCGGCGACGGCCAGATGCTGGCCTGAGGACCGCCCGCGCGGCCACGGGCCCGCGCTGCCCGTGATGCCGCGCCATGGGGGTCTTCCACGCGGGGGGCGGACTGTCGGGCTGGCGGCGCGCATCCGGCCACCGGTTCAAAGCAGGCCGAGCGCCAGCCCTGTTCGGATGGGGCTGGCAGGGGCAGAGAGCCGTCCGGTTTGCGGCGGTTTGGGGCGTTGGTCTGGCCCGGTTGCCCCTTGGGCTGCGCGATGTCGCATCGGGCGCAGGCCGGTACAACGCTTCAGACGGACAAAGAGCCGCCTTTGCAGGAGCGCGGTCAAACCTGCCAGCGGCCTGCAACGCATCGCGGACATGAAGGAAGACAACCGCGGCGCGCCCGGACGGGGGCTCAGTCGGCGGTCCAGCCGCCGTCGACCAGAAGCGAGGTGCCCGTCACCAGCGCCGAAGCCTCCGAGCACAGGTAGACGACGGCGCCCATGATGTCCTCGATCTCTCCGACCCGGCCCAGTTTGATCTTGTCCTCGATCCAGGCCCGGCGGGCGGGATCCTTCAGCGTCTGTTCTCCCAGTGGGGTGCGGATGAAGGTGGGGCACAGGGTGTTGATCCGCACGCCCGCCTTGGCCCATTCCAGCGCCATCGCCTTTACCATGCCTTCAATCGCGTGTTTCGAGGCGCAGTAGACGCCCCGGTCGATGCCGCCGACATGGCCCATCTGGCTGCTGACATGCAGGATCGCGCCGCGCTTTCCGGCGGCGATCATCTGCCGGGCGGCGGCGGTCGAAAGGAAATAGGCGGCGCGCAGGTTCACATGCATGACCGCGTCGAAATCCTCTGGCGTGGTGTCGAGCGCGGGGCCGTGGCGCGCCAGTCCGGCAGAGTTCACGACGATGTCCGGTGCCTCCATCGCCTCAAACGCGGCGCGGGTGGCCGTGACGTCGCCGATATCCAGCGCCAGTGTTTCGCAGGACAGGCCCTCGTCGGCCATGGCCTGCGCCAGATCGGCCAGCGGGGCGGGGCGGCGGGCCACGGCCACCACATGGGCGCCCGCCCGGGCCAGTGCGGTGGCCGCGCCAAGCCCGATGCCAGAGGTCGCGCCGGTCACCAGCGCGCGTTTGCCGTGAAGGGTGAAGGCCGGGGTGGCGGGCAGTTTCATGGGGTCGTCCTTGGTTGTGGGTGGGGGCGGCTGCATTCTTCACCCGGGCCGCGTGCACTGCGCGTCCTTGTTGCGGTTGCGGGATGGAGGCTCGAGATTTCGGAACCCCGTGCGGGACTGGGCAGGTATGTCCCGCCCGGCGGCAGGCCGGGCTGCGCCACCCTCGGGACGGCGCTGCCCTTTTCCTTTCGGGTCGACTCGATCAGTGCTCGGACCGTCAGCCCCTCACCTCATTCCGCCGCCTGCTTCGGCGCGGCGGCGCCGCCGTAGGGCAGGGCCACGCCCCCGTAGCGGCGCACGCGGATGTTGCATTGCTCGGCATGGCCCGCGAAGCCTTCGAGCAGGCAGAGGCGCGAGCCATAGGCGCCGATCTCGGCTGCCGCCTCGTCGGTGGTGATGCGCTGATAGCTGTGCGTCTTCAGGAACTTGCCGACCCAAAGTCCACCCGTGTAGCGCCCCGCCTTCTTGGTCGGTAGCGTGTGGTTGGTGCCGATCACCTTGTCGCCATTGGCCACGTTGGTTCGGGGCCCGAGGAAGAGCGCGCCGTAGCTGTGCATGTTGTCCAGATACCAGTCGTCGCGGTCGGTCATCACCTGCACATGTTCGGAGGCGATGTCATTGGCGACCGCCAGCATCTCGTCGTGGGTGTCGCAGAGGATGACCTCGCCGTAATCCTGCCACGACGCGCGGGCGGTGTCGGCGGTGGGCAGGATGGTCAGAAGGCGGTCGATCTCGGACAGCGTGCCCTCGGCCAGCCTGCGCGAGTTGGTGACCAGCACGGCGGGCGAGTTGTAGCCGTGTTCGGCCTGCCCCAGAAGGTCGGTGGCGCAAAGCTCTGCATCCACGGTGTCGTCGGCGATCACCATGGTCTCTGTCGGGCCGGCGAAGAGGTCGATGCCGACGCGCCCGTAAAGCTGGCGCTTGGCCTCTGCCACGAAGGCGTTGCCGGGGCCGACCAGCATGTGCACCGGCTCCATGCTTTCGGTCCCCAGCGCCATGGCGCCCACCGCCTGAATGCCGCCCAGAACCCAGATTTCGTCGGCGCCGCCAAAGTGCATGGCCGCGATCACCGCCGCGTTGGGCTGGCCCTTGAACGGCGGTGTGCAGGCGACGATGCGCGGCACGCCCGCGACCTTGGCCGTGGCCACCGACATATGCGCCGAGGCGACCATGGGGAACTTGCCGCCCGGCACGTAGCAGCCGACCGACTGGACCGGGATGGTCTTGTGGCCGAGGATCACGCCGGGCAGCGTCTCGACCTCGACGTCGGTCATCGAGGCGCGCTGCGCCTCGGCGAAGCGCACGACCTGCGCCTGCGCGAAACGGATGTCGGCAACCTCCTGCTCGGACAGCGTGGCGATCAGGGCGTCGATCTCACCCTGCGATAGGCGAAAGCTGGCGGGGCTGTAGCTGTCGAATTTCTCGGACAACGCGCGGACGGCGGCATCGCCGCGCGTCTCGATGTCGGCCAGGATGGCCTCGACCGTGGCGCGGGTCTGTGCGTCGTCCTGCTGGCGCGCGTCCTCGGGCTTGCCGCGCTTGAGATGGGTGATGGTCATGGGGTGTCCTCTCTGGCGAAGGGTCAGGCGGGGAAGGCGGAGCGGAAGGACTGCGTCAGCGCGCCCCCGCCGCCCTGCAACAGCGTGTGGTCCGAGCCGACCACGAAGAGCGAGCCACCGGCGGCGCGGTGCGCGTCCAGCGTCTCGGACGGGGCGCAGTAAAGCCCGGTGGCGCAGCCCTCGGCACCAAGGATGGTGCGGGTCATTTCGGCCACTTCGGGGGCGAAGAAGTCGTCCAGCCCGTGCGAGACGGCAAGATCTGCGCGCCCGATGAACAGCGCGTCGACGCCCTCGACCGCGGCAATGGCCCCGGCGTTCGTCACGCCCTCCGGGTCCTCGATCTGGCAGATCAGCGCGATCTCGTCGCGGGCGCGGCCAAGGTGTTCAGACAGCGACCGGCGCGCGTATTCCGCCGCCCGTGTGGTGCCGGCAAAGCCGCGCCCGCCGGGAACGTAGGCGAGCGATTTCGCCAGTGCCTGTGCCTGCGCGGGGGTTTCCACATGCGGCACCATCAGCCCGGCGGCGCCGGAATCGGCCATGCCGAGCACCCAGTCGGGTGTCGCCATGGGCACGCGCACCACCACCGGCAGGCCGATGGCGCGGCCCATCATCACCATGGCGTCGGCGCTGCCCCGGTCGAAGGGCGCGTGTTCCGCATCCACCACGACGAAGTCGAACCCGGCGCGGGCCATGACCTCGATCACGATGGGATGCGGGGTCTTGAGGAAGGCGCCGATCAGCGGCGCGCGGGCGGCCATGCGGGCCTTGAACTCTGCGTTGGTCATCGGGGGCGCTCCTTCTCAGGCGGGTTGCGTGTCGGCGGAGGGGGTGGGCAGGGCGACCCGGCGCGAGGCCATGACGAGCCCCGCAAAGATCACCGCCGCGCCCAGCGTGGCCAGCCATGGCGCCATCAGCGCCAGCCCGGCGGGCAGCGCCCAGAGCAGGCGAGAAACGCCGCTCCAGGGCAGTTTCGCGCCGCCCAGCAGATGCGCCGTGGCCAGCACGAAAACCGCACCCGACAGCACCGCGCGGGCGATGCCCTCGGCCCCGCCGCCGCCCAGCATCCCGGGATAGGCGATGAAGAGCATCGGCAGCACATAGGCGGTGGCGCCCAGCCGCAGGGTCTGGCCCGCGACCTTGATCCACGGCGCCTCTGCGATGGTGGCGGCCACGAAGACGCCAAGGCAGACCGGCGGCGTGATGACGGACAGCGCGGCGTAGTAGAGCACGAACATATGCACCACCAGCGGGTCGATGCCCTGCTGGATCAGCGCGGGGGCAAAGACCGCCGCGACCATGACGTAGGCCGCAGAGGTCGGCAGCCCCATGCCCGCGATCAGGCAGACCACGGCCATAAGCCCCGCGATCAGCCAAAGCTGCCCCTGACCGATAGCCAGCACGGCCGCCGTGACGGCGACACCGAAGCCCGTCAGGTTGATCATGGCGACGAAGACCTGCGCCCCGACCAGCAGGATGCCGACGATCACCACGCCCTTGCCGCCCGCCTCGAGCGCGCGGAGGATGATGGCGAAGACGGCGCGCGGGTCCTCTCCCTGACTGATGCGGGCGACGAGGACCGCGACCAGCATGGCGATCATGCCGTAGCAGGCGGTCAGTTCGACCGAGTTGCCGTTGACCACGCCGAAGGCCAGCCCGCCAAGCCCCGCCGCGATGGGCGCAAGCCGGGCAAGGCTCATGGCGCCGCGCCAGTCGGGCAGGCTGTCGTCGGTGACGGGGCTGAAGCCCTGACGGCGGGCGATCACATGCACGGTGCTGTAGACGCCGAGGTAGAAGAGCAGTGCCGGGACCACGGCGGCCAGCGCGATGGACCAGTAGTTCATCCCCACCAGTTCCGCCATGACGAAGGCGGCGGTGCCCATGATCGGCGGCGCCAGCTGTCCCCCGGTCGAGGCGATGGCCTCGACCGCGCCGGCATAGGCGGGCGGGTACTTCAGGCGCTTCATCAGCGGGATGGTGAAGTTGCCGGTGGTCGCCACATTGGCCACGGTCGAACCGTTGATGGCCCCGAAAAAGCCCGAGGCGAAGGTGGCGATCTTGGCCGCGCCGCCGGGGCGAGCGCCGCCCAGCCGGGCCGAGAGGTCGAAGAAGGTCTCTCCGGCGCCGGTGTGCAGCAGGATCGCGCCAAACAGCACGAAGGCCGCCAGCGTTGTCGAGGCGACGTTGACCAGCATCCCCCACAGACCCCGGTCCGAGAGGAAGATGATCTCGGTCAGGTAGGCGGAGTCGAAGCCGCGGTGCCCGAACTGGCCGGGGATCAGGTAGCCGAAGAAGGCATAGCCCACGGCGGCCAGCACGATCAGCGGGAAGACCCAGTTCGAGGTGCGCCGCGCCAGCTCCAACACGCAGAGCAGGGTGCCGAAGCCCATGGCCATGTCCCAGTGGCGTGGCCCATGGCAGTTCGGTCATGATGCTTTCGTAATGGCCGATGATGTAGCAGCCCGAGGTCGTGACGATTGCGACGATGGCAAGGTCGATCGCGATGCCGAGCGGGCGCAGGCGGGTTCCTTCGAAGAGGGGGTGCATCAGCACGGCCAGCGCGGCGATCGTCATGACGAAGAGCGCGCGCTGCACCAGCGACTCGAACGGCCCGCTGAAGGAGGTGTAGAAGACGAAGGCGCCAAGCAGGACGGCCAGCACGGCTATCGCCGTCTGCCGCAGGTTGGCGGGGGCAAGGAAGGGGGGCATTGCGACACCTTAGGGGAAAGAGGGGCCGCGCGGGCCCCGGGTTGCCTTGGCTTCGCGCCCGGCCCGGGGGATCCCGGACCGGGCAGGCCGCGTTCAGCGGAGGTTGTCCGGCACGGTCAGGCCGATTTCCTCGTAGTAGCGGATCGCGCCCGGGTGCAGCGGGCTGGTGGCGTATTGCAGCGTCAGCTCGGGCAGGTTCAGGCCCTTGACCGCCGGGAAGGCCGCCTCTTGCTGGGCCATGTTTTCCATCGCCGCCTTGGTGATGTCATAGGCGGTCTGCTCGTCGAGATCGGGGCGCGCCGAGACGCCGATCATGAAGCCCCAAGCGGTGTAGGGGCCGGAGTTCTCCATCTCGCCGCCGGGCATCTCGACGATCGACAGCTCGGGCAGTTCGGCGCGGATCCCGGCTTCTTGCGCGTCCGACAAGCCCAGCACCTGAAGCGGCGTGAAGGCGGCGATGTCGGTGGTCAGCGCGTCGAAGCTGGTGCCCACGGCGCTTTTGATGAAGCCTTCCGAGCGGTCGTCCTTGATCGCATTGGCCTGCTCGGCATTGGTGCCGCGCACCCAGTCGGGCGTGATCTGAAGCAGGTCGAAGACCTCCTGCGAGGTCGCTTCGGTCGAAGAGCCGCGCATCCCGGGGCCGAACTTCTGCCCGTCGAGGGCGGCGAGCTCGGTGATGCCGGAATCGCGGCGCACGACGACGTTCTGCGGGGCCAGGGAATAGGCCCAGAGCAGCTTCGATTCGACCGGGCGCCCGTCAAAGGACTTCACGCCGGAATAGGCCTGATAGAGCGTCGAGGTGGTGATCAGCCCGATATCCAGCTGGCCGCGCGCCATCCGCTTGAGGTTGTCGACGGTGGCGCCGGTTTCCACCACCGAGGCCTGATAGCTGTCGGGAAAGGCGCCGTTCACGATCTGCGCGAGCCCGGCGAAATAGGCGTAATGGGCGCTTTGCGAGTTGGTCGCGCCGAAGGCAAGGCGGGTCTCGGCCTGCGCGGGCAGGGTGGTGGCGATGGCGGACAGCGACAGGATCGCCGTCGCCGCGAGGCAACGGAATTTCATGATCTTCCTCCCTTGGATATCAACCGCCCGACGGATCGGGGGACTGGCGAAAGGGGAAGCATGAGTCGGGCGCGCGGTGCAAGAGTTTCCGATTATAGTGAAATTATTTCACTATCCGCTGTCACGCTCCATCATCTTTCCGGCCAGAATGCGAATGTCGCCCTCTGTCTCCGTCCTGTCCGAGGCCACGAGGATATCGACCGCCAGCCCCAGCATCCGGCGCAGCGGCTGGCGCACGGTGGTCAGGCGATAGGATTCCCATGCCGCCATGGGGATGTCGTCGAAGCCGATCACGGCGAGGTCGTCGGGCACCCGGATGCCGTCGATCCGGGCGGCGTCCAGCGTGGCGATGGCCATGATGTCATTGGCGCAGAAGACCGCGTCGGGCAGCGGGCGCAGGGCCAGCATCTCGCGCGCGGCGGCAAAGGCCTTGCGGTAGTCGAAGGCGCCGTCGAACTGCAATTCCATGCCGCGCCCGGCGTCCTCCAGCCTATCGCGGAACCCGCGCATCCGTTCCAGATGGGTCGAGGTGTCGCGCCGGCCACCCATGAAGGCGATGCGCTGCCGCCCGCCGTCAAGGAAGCGTTCCGCGATCCGCTGCGCGCCGCTATAGTTGTCGCAACACACTGCCATCATGCGATTATCCGACTGCACCCTGTTCAGCAGAACAGCCGGAAGCCCGTTCTTGCGGCAGGCCCGCGCAAGACCAGAGGTCATGGTGGAGCTGGTGAGGATGACACCCTCTGTCCGGTAGTCGAGCACCTGCCGGATGATCGCGTCGGCATCCTCGGCAGCGGGGACCACATGCACGATGGCCTTCAGCCCGCGCGCGGGCAGCAGCCGCGTCAATTCATCGACGGCGGCGGGGTAGAAGGGGTTCTGCATCTCGCTGACGACCATGGCGATGGTATCCGTGGCCTGCGCCGAAAGCACCCGGTCGACGGGGCTGATGTAGCCAAGATCGGACGCTGCGGCAAAGATCGCGCGGCGCTTGTCCTCGGTGATCGGCCCGGTTCCGCGAAAGGCGCGCGACACCGCCGACGGTGAAACTCCGGCGCGTTCGGCGACGTCCTTTGCGGTGACTTTGCTCATGCAACAGGTATAGGCAGAGTCTCATCCGGATGTGAAACATTTTCATCGCGACTGCTGTTGCGACCCGTGGTGCCCGGGCCCGGCGCGAGAGCGCGGGGATGCCGCGACGGTCCGGGGAAGAAGCGGCGCGTCGATGGTCGTGTCCGGGAGAAAGGCGAGGCCGAGGGTCCGTGCCGGGGCGTCCAGCGCGACGATGCGGATGGACCTCTGGCGCAGTCTGCCGCTTCCGGTTGGCGGCCCGGGCCACGGCGCGCCGTGGCGTCATGGCCGCTTGCTCTTGTCAAGGCTACCCAAAAAAACGAACACTTGCAGGCAGAGACGGAGAATGTCCGACAGGGAGACCACCATGAAAAAGACCTTTGCCCTTTCCATGATCGGGGCGCTGATGGCGACCACGGTGCCGCTGAGTGCCGAAACGCTTCGCTGGGCGCGCGCCGGGGACGCGCTGACGCTGGACCCGCATGCCCAGAACGAGGGCCCGACCCACACCATCCGCCACCAGATGTACGAGCCGCTGATCATCCGTGACGTGACCGGCGCCTTCGAGCCCGCGCTTGCCACCGACTGGGCGCCGAAGGAAGACGACCCGACCGTCTGGGTCTTCAATCTCCGCGAGGGCGTCAAATTCCACGACGGGGCGGATTTCACCGCCGAGGACGTGGTCTTCAGCTTCGAGCGCGCCATGCAGCCGAACTCGGACATGAAAGAGCTGATCAACTCGATCACCGAGGTGCGCGCGGTGGACGACTACACCGTCGAGATGGTCACCAACGGGCCGAACCCGATCCTGCCGGCGAACCTGACCAACCTCTTCATCATGGACAAGGGCTGGGCCGAGGCCAACGACACCGCCGAGGTGCAGGATTTCGAGGGCGGCGAGATCACCTATGCCACCACGAATACCAACGGCACCGGCCCCTACAAGCTGCAAAGCCGCGAGCCCGACGTGCGCACCGTCATGACCATCAACGAGGAATACTGGGGCCGCGACCAGTTCCCGATGGAGGTGACCGAAATCGTCTATACCCCGATCCAGAACCCCGCGACCCGCGTCGCCGCGATGCTGTCGGGTGAGATCGATTTCCTTCAGGACATGCCGGTGCAGGATCTCGAACGGGTCGAGAACGGCGATGGGCTGACCGTCAAGCAGGCGCCGCAGAACCGGGTGATCTTCTTTGGCCTGCACATGGGGCCCGAGGACATCGAGGGCGACAATGTCGAGGGCAAGAACCCGCTGGCGGATGTGCGCGTGCGCAAGGCCATGTCCATGGCGATCAACCGCGATGCGATCCAGCAGGTCGTGATGCGCGGCCAGTCGATCCCGGCGGGCATGATCGCGCCGCCCTTCGTCAACGGCTGGACCGCCGAGATGGACGCCGAAAGCGTGACCGACGTCGCGGGCGCCAAGGCACTGATGGAAGAGGCGGGCTACGCGGACGGTTTCTCGATCCGGCTGGACTGCCCGAACGACCGCTACATCAACGACGAGGCGATCTGTCAGGCCGCCGTCGGGATGCTGGGCCAGATCGGCGTCACCGTGAACCTCGACGCCAAGCCCAAGGCGCAGCACTTCCCGCTGATTTCGGACGGCGGAACCGATTTCTACATGCTGGGCTGGGGTGTGCCGACCTACGATTCTGAGTACATCTTCAACTTCCTCGTGCACCGTACCGTGAAAGCGACATCGGCACGTGGAACGCCACCGGCTACGACAACGACGATCTCGATGCCCGCATCAAGGCGCTGGCCTCGAACACCGATCTCGAAGCCCGCGACGCCGAGATCGCAGCGATCTGGCGGATCGTTCAGGACGAGGCGCTGTACATCCCGATCCACCACCAGGTGCTGAACTGGGGCATGTCCGAGAAGTTCGGGATCGAGGTCGACCCCGAGGATCAGCCCAAGGTGAAATACTTCACCGTGAACTGATCGCGCTTCCCCGCGCGTCTTGGTGGCGCGCGGGGATTCGTGTTCTACTCGACCGGTGAACGCCGCGCCGTTGCAGATCGGCGCGGCCCCCGGGGAAGGAACCATCATGCGACACATCCTGCTTTCAGCCGCGCTGGCCGCCGCCTGTGCCTCTGCCGCCCATGCGGAAGAGTTCCGCTGGGCCGTCACCACAGACCCGCAGTCGATGGACCCGCACGCGGTCAACTCGACCCCGGTGCTGGGCTTTCTGAACAACGTCTACGAGGGTCTCGTGCGGCGCGGCAAGGATATGAGCGTCGAACCCGCGCTGGCCACCGCGTGGGAGCCCATCGGCGCGGGCGAGGGCTGGCGGTTCACCCTGCGCGAAGGCGTGACCTTCCACGACGGCGCCGCCTTCACCGCCGAAGACGTGCTGTTTTCCTACCAGCGCGCCTCCAGCCCCGAAGCGGATACCGCAAGCTGGTTCGCCCCGGTCTCGGACGTGGTCGTGGTGGACGATTACACCGTGGATTTCATGACCGCGGCGCCGAACCCGCTGTTCCCCTCGTCCATCGCCAACTGGATGATCATGGACAGCGGCTGGGCCGAGGCCAACGACGCCGCCCGCCCGGACAAGGAGAGCGGCAACTTCGCCACGCTGAACACAAACGGCACCGGCGCCTTCCGCGTCACCGCGCGAGAGCCGGGCCTGCGCACGGTGCTTGAGCCCTTCGAGGCATGGTGGGACGAGGCCGGGCACAACATCACCCGGGCCGAGCTGACACCGATCCAGAACCCGGCGACGGCGCTGGCGGCGCTTTTGTCCGGCGACGTGGATTTCATCAACCCGGTGCCGATCCAGGACGTCGCGCGGCTGGCGCAAAACCCCGACGTGAAGGTCGTGCAGGGGATCGAGGCGCGCGTGATCATGCTGGGCTTTCCGCATGACGCCGAGGCGCTGAAGTATTCCTCTGACGTGCAGGGCGAAAACCCCTTTGCCGACCCGCGGGTCCGCCGCGCCGTGGCCCATGCGATCAACGTGCCGGCGATCCTGCAGACCACCATGCGCGGCAATGCCGAGCCGGTGAACCAGCTCGTCTCTTCCGCGATGCACGGCTATTCCGAGGCGCTGCCCGAGGCGCCCGCCTACGATCCCGAACAGGCCGGGGCGCTTCTGGCCGAGGCGGGATATCCCGAGGGCTTCACCTTCGGTCTGAAGTGCCCGAATGACCGTTACCTCAACGACGAGGCGGTCTGCCAGGCGGTGACGGGCATGCTGGCCCAGGCCGGGATGCGCGCCACGCTGGACGCGATGCCGGTCAATAACTACTGGCCGGAGCTGCGGTCCGACAACTTCGACCTGTTCCTGCTGGGCTGGTCGCCGGGCACCTTCGACGCCGAGCACCCGATCCGCTTCCTCGTCGCCACCGAGAACGAGGAGAAGAAGCTGGGCAGCTGGAATTTCGGCGGCTACTCCAACGCCCGCATCGACGAATTGCTGCCGTTGATCCAGTCGGAACTGGACGCGGACGCGCGGCAGGCGATGCTGGACGAGGTCGCGCAGATCATGGCCGACGAACAGGCCTATGTGCCGCTTTACGTGCAGCCCCTGGTCTGGGGCACGCGCGCGAATATCGACCTGACGCAGCGCCCGGACGATTTCTTCATCCTGCGCTGGGTGACGGTTAACTGAAGACAGGCAGGGGTCGCCCCGCTGCGGCCCCGACCCAAACAACGGGGGCAGGATGCTCGCATTCATCATCCGGCGACTGGGGCAGTCGATCCTGGTGCTGCTGGTCACGGGCCTCGTCGCCTTTTCCATGTTCACCTTTGTCGGCGATCCGATCGACAACATGCTGGGGCAGGAGCGCACCGCCGAGGACATCGCCCGCCTGCGCGAGCGCCTTGGTCTGGATCAGCCCTTCGTGGTGCAGTACTTCAAGTTCCTGCAAGAGGCGGCGCAGGGCAATTTTGGCGTCAGCTACCGGCAGGGCCGCCCGGTGACCGAGATCCTGCTGGAACGCGCCCCCGCCACGCTGGAGCTTGCGCTGGTGTCCAGCGTTCTGGCCATCGTCTTCGGCATCGCCCTTGGCGTCTTCACCGCGATCCGCCGCGACGGCGTGCTGGCCAGCGTGATCATGTCGGGCTCCTTGATCGGGGTATCGCTGCCGACCTTCCTGATCGGCATCCTGCTGATCTACGTCTTCTCGGTCGAGCTGGGCTGGCTGCCAAGCTTCGGGCGGGGCGCGGTGGTGGACCTTGGCGGCTGGACCACCGGCTTTCTCACGACCAGCGGGCTGAAGGCGCTGATCCTGCCCTCGATCACGCTGGGGCTGTACCAGATGACGCTGATCATGCGGCTGGTGCGCTCCGAGATGCTGGAGGTCCTGCGGCAGGACTACATCCGCTTTGCCCGCGCGCGCGGGTTGCGCGAGCGTGCGGTGAATTTCCGCCACGCGCTGAAGAACACCATGGTGCCGGTGATCACCGTCATCGGCCTGCAACTGGGCGCGATCATCGCCTTCGCCATCATCACCGAAACGGTGTTCCAGTGGCCCGGCGTGGGCCTGTTGTTCATCAACGCGATCCAGTTCGTCGACATCCCGGTGATGGCCGCCTACCTGATGCTGATCTCGGTGATGTTCGTGGCCATCAACCTCTTGGTGGACATCCTGTATTTCTTCATCGACCCGCGCCTGCGCGCCGACCGCTCGGGAGGGCACTGACATGACCGAGACCCGCCCGGACACCCCCTCTGACATGCCCGTCGCCGTGAACAAGTCGCGCCTGCGCCTGGCGCTGGAAAGCGATGTCTTCTACAGCTTCCGCCGCTCTCCGGTGGCCGTCGTCTCGGCGCTGGTGGTTCTGCTGCTGCTGCTCTCGGCGCTGCTGGCGCCGTGGATCGCGCCCAGCAACCCCTTCGATCCGGCCTCGCTGAACCTGATGAACGGCTTCACGCCGCCGGGGGCGCCCAATGCCTTCACCGGCGATACCTTCCTGATGGGCACCGACGATCAGGGGCGCGACGTCTTCTCCACGATCCTCTACGGCATGCGGATCTCGCTTTTCGTGGGGGTCTCTGCGGTGGCCTTCGCCATGGTTCTGGGGATCACGCTGGGGCTGATCTCGGGCTATGTCGGCGGCTGGCTGGAAACGATCATCATGCGCATCGCCGACGTGCAGCTGACCTTTCCCTCGATCCTGGTGGCGATGCTGATCTTCGGCGTGGCCAAGGGGGTGACCCCGGTCGAGTACCGCGACCAGATGGCGATCTGGGTGCTGATCCTCGCCATCGGCCTCAGCGACTGGGTGCAATTCGCCCGCGTCGTCAGGGGCGCCACGCTGGTCGAGAAGAACAAGGAATATGTCGCCGCCGCCCGCCTGATCGGGCGCAGGTCGGGGGCGATCATGCTGCGGCACATTCTGCCCAACGTGTTGTCGCCGGTGCTGGTTATCGCGACCATCTCGCTGGCGCTGGCGATCATCGCCGAGGCGACGCTTTCGTTTCTCGGCGTCGGCGCGCCGCCCACGCAGCCCTCGCTGGGCACGCTGATCCGCATCGGGCAGGGGTTCCTGTTCTCGGGTGAGTGGTGGATCCTGTTCTTTCCGGCCTGCACGCTGCTGGCTCTGGCCCTGTCGGTGAACCTGCTGGGCGACTGGCTGCGCGATGCCCTGAACCCGAGGCTGCGCTGATGACGATCCCCGCAACCGTACCGCCCCGGCGCGCATGCGCCATGCCCGACCTCCCCGTCGCCCCAGAGGGGCGCCGATTGTCGGCGGCACGCATTTGGCGTGACGGGAGGGCATTCAGCAACGACCGCCCCGCACGCGGCGCCGGGGTCTCTGCGCCCCAACGACCACGCTCGGTGGCGCTGCCGTCCCGAGGTCGGGCATGGCACTTGCGCGCTCCGAGCGCGGGTCCAAGCCGGAGGGAACAGCATGTCTGACACCGTCCTTTCCATCCGCAATCTCACCGTCGAGATCCCGACCCGGCACGGCATCCTGCGCCCGGTGGAAGACGTCAGCTATGACATTGCGCGCGGCGAGATCCTTGGTGTCGTGGGCGAAAGCGGCGCGGGCAAGTCGATGGCCGGCAATGCCGTCATCGATCTGCTGAACCCGCCGGCCCATATCGCCGGCGGCGAGATCTGGCTGAACGGCAGCCGCATCGACCAGCTGAAGGGCGAGGCCATGCGCCGCCTGCGCGGCAAGGAGATCGGCATGGTCTTTCAGGACCCGCTGACCTCTCTGAACCCGCTGTTGCGGATCGGCGACCAGCTGGTCGAGACCATGCTGACCCACCTGAAGATCTCGGAACGCGAGGCCCGCGCCCGCGCCGTCACCGCCCTGCAAGAGGTGGGCATCCCCGGCGCCGCCGAACGGGTGGACAGCTATCCGCACGAGTTCTCGGGCGGGATGCGCCAGCGCGTGGTGATCGCCCTCGCGCTATGCGCCGAGCCGAGCCTCATCATCGCCGACGAGCCCACCACGGCGCTGGACGTCAGCGTTCAGGCGCAGATCATCGCCCTGCTCAAGCGGCTTTGCCGCGAGCGCGGCACGGCGGTCATGCTGATCACCCACGACATGGGTGTGATCGCCGAGGCCACCGACCGCGTCGCGGTGATGTACGCCGGGCGGCTGGCAGAGCTGGGGCCGGTGCGCGATGTGCTGACCCGGCCACAGCACCCCTATACCCACGGGCTCATGGCATCGACGCCGCTGGCCTCGGCGGGCAAGGCGCGGCTGCACCAGATCCCCGGCGCCATGCCCCGGCTGGACGCGGTGCCGGACGGCTGCGCCTTTCACCCGCGCTGCCCCCGCGCCACGGACCTTTGCCGCCAGCCACCCCCACCGAAGGTGCAGGACGGCAAGGCCGCCTGCTGGCACCCCCTGACACAAGACGCCCAAGAAGAGGCCCTGTAATGGCACTGGTCAAGGTCGATACTCTCAGCCGCGTCTTCGACGTCTCGAAACCCTGGCTGAACCGCGTGCTGGAACGGCGCCCCAAGGCCTATCTGACCGCCGTGTCAGAGGTCGATTTCGAAGTCCCGGAACGCACGACCTATGCGCTGGTCGGCGAAAGCGGATCGGGCAAATCCACGATCGGCAAGATGCTGGTGGGTCTTCTGCGGCCCTCGGACGGTGCGGTTCAGATCGAGGGTGTGGATCTTGCGCGCGAAACCGACGCGGCCAAGGTCGCGAAGGTCCGGGCCGACATCCAGATGATCTTTCAGGACCCCTATGCCTCGCTCAATCCGCGCTGGCGGGTGCGCGACATCATCGCCGAACCGGTCGCCGCGCGCGGCGGCAAGACCGAGGGGCTGGCCGAGAAACTGCTGGAACAGGTCGGCCTGTCGGTCAAGGACGCGGGCAAGTTCCCGCATGAGTTCTCGGGCGGGCAGCGTCAGCGCATCTGCATCGCGCGGGCGCTGGCCTCTGACCCGCGGCTGATCGTCTGCGACGAGCCGACCTCGGCGCTGGATGTCTCGGTGCAGGCGCAGGTGCTGAACCTGATGAGCGACCTCAAGGACCAGTTCGGCCTGACCTATGTCTTCATCAGCCACGACCTGACGGTGGTGCGCCACATGGCGGATCGCATCGGCGTGCTCTACCTCTACCGGCTGGTGGAAGAGGCCGCGCCCGAGGCGCTTTTCGACGATCCGAAGCACCCCTACACGCAGATGCTGCTGGAGGCCGCGCCGCGCATGGATGGCTTTGGTCGCGAGGTGCAGCCGCCCGAGGGCGAGATCCCCGACCCGATCAATCCGCCACCGGGCTGCGCCTTTCACCCGCGCTGCCCCATCGCGCAGGCGGTCTGCAAGACGACCCGACCCGAGATGCGCCGCCTCGGGCAGACCCGGGTGGCCTGCCACATGGCGGAATAGGGCGGGGCAGCCCCTCCCTGCCGCTGCGCGCCGGGGCGACCTGAATACCTGACATCCGGGCCGCCCGCGTGTCGCGGCCCTGTTGGCCGCCGCACCCGGGATCGGACGGCATAAGATAAGCCGTGGAAAAAGGCGCCTGCGCGGGGCGTCACGGCTTTGCGCGACCGCAGTGCATCGCGCGTTGCGGGTCCGCGATCCTTCGCACCAAATTTCGGCGCCCCGCAAAAATACCCGCCCGCAACGAGAATTTCCTCTTTACAGACTCACGGATTCGCGGCCAAGGTTCATGTAAACCAGTTTACTAAACCGATTTACAGGCGGATTGGCCGCCTGTGATCGCGCAGATGGGATGGGCGTATGGCGAACCTTCAGGATGTTGCAAAGGCGGCAGGCGTCTCGAAGACAACCGTGTCCCGCTTCCTGAACGGGTCGCTCGATCTGCCCGCGAAGACCGCCGAGCAGATCAACGGCGCGATCCGCGCGCTGAACTACAAGCCCAATCCCCACGCGCGGCGGCTCAGCCTCGGGCGCACCGATACCATCGGCCTGATCGTGCCCGACATCGCGACGCCCTTCTTTGCCACCCTTGTGGCGGCGGTCGAGGAAGAGGCCGATGCGCGCGGCAAGGCGCTGGCGCTGCACGCCACGCTGAACCGGCGCGACCGCGAGTTTTCCTATATCGACCTCGTTCGGCAGGGCCATGCGGATGGGCTGATCTTCATCACCAACCACCAGGGCGACCCGGCCCTGGCCGAGCGGATCAATGGCGCGGGCCCCTGTGTGGTGGTGGACGAGGACGTGGTCGGCGCGCAGGTGCCCAAGCTGTTCTGCGACAACTACGAGGGCGGGCGGCTGGCGGGGCGTCACCTTGCGCAGGCGGGTCACCGGCATGTGCTGTTCATCGGCGGCGTGGACGAGATGATTTCCGGCCAGCGCCGCTTTGGCGGTTTCGCCGCCGGTATGGCCGAGGTCGGCGGCCCCGACTGCATGATAGAGCGGGCCACCGGTGCCTATACCTTCGACGCCGGGCGCGCGGCGGCGCGCGAATTTGTCGCCCGTCCGCGCGACAACCGCCCGACCGCGATCTTCGCCAGCTCTGACGAGCTGGTCATCGGCCTCTACGAGGTCCTTCAGGCGACCGGCGTCTCGGTCCCCGAAGACCTCTCTGTCGTGGGGTTCGACGATGTCGGCCCCCTGCATCTGTTCGCGCCTGCCGTCACGGCGGTGCGTCAGCCGGTGCGGGATCTGGGCAGGCGGGCGCTGTGCCTGCTGCTCGATCCTCCCGCACTCTCCGAAGGCACGAAGCTTCCGCAAGAGGAGCTCTTGCCCGTCACCCTGGTGGAACGCGCCTCTGTCGGGCCGCCTGCCAGGACTGCTCTCTGACTGAAACCGAGTTCCAACACACAGAGGTACTGAAAATGACGATGAAACCGACCCGGCGCGCCTTTGGCGCGGGTGTTGCCGCATGTCTTCTCGCCAGCACCGCGCTGGCGCAGGAAACCCCCACCTTTGCCCTTGTGCAGATCAACCAACAGGCGCTGTTCTTCAACGAGATGAACCGCGGCGCGCAGGAAGCGGCAGAGGCCGCGGGCGTGAACCTGGTGATCTTCAACGCCAACAACGATTCCGCCGCCCAGAACAGCGCCATCGAGACCTATATCCAGGAAGGCGTGGCCGGTCTGGCCGTGGTGGCCATCGACGTGAACGGCATCATGCCGGCGGTCGAACAGGCCGACGCCGCGGGCATTCCGGTTGTCGCCATCGACGCGATCCTGCCCGAGGGCGGCCCGCAGAAGGCGCAGATCGGCGTCGACAATGCCAAGGCGGGTGCGGACCTTGCCGCCTTCTACAACGAGAACACGGTACCGAGGCCTCCAAGCTTGGTATCGTGGGGGCGCTGAATTCCTACATCCAGAACGTCCGCAAGGATGGGTTCGAAGAGGCGCTGGACGGCGAGAGCGTCACCGTCGCGGGTACGGTCGATGGCCAGAACGTCCAGGACGTGGCCCTGGCGGCGGCAGAGAACCTGATCACCGCCAATCCCGACCTGACGGCGATCTATGCCACCGGCGAACCTGCCCTGATGGGCGCGATTGCCGCCGTCTCCTCGCAGGGCAAGCAGGACGCGCTTTCGGTCTTTGGCTGGGATCTGACGGCGCAGGCCATCGACGGCATCGACGACGGTTACGTGAAGGCGGTGATCCAGCAGGATCCGGCGGGCATGGGCGCCGCCGCCGTCGAGGCGCTGATCGCGCTGCACGCGGGCGAGACGGTGGACAGCGAAATCTCTGTGCCGGTGACCATCGTCACCCCGGAGAACGTGGACGACTTCCGGTCGCTGTTCGAATGATGCTGGCCGACATCCGCGAAGAGGCGAGGGGGGATCTTCCCCCTCTGTCCCCGCCATTCTGTCCCTGCGCAACATCCACAAGACCTTCGGCTCTCATCAGGCGCTGCGGGGGGTCGATCTGGATATCCGGCCCGGCGAATGCCTTGGCCTGATCGGGGACAACGCTGCCGGGAAATCCACCCTGTCGAAGGTCATGTCCGGTACCTACATCCCGGACGAGGGCCAGATCACCATGGACGGCAAGCCGGTCCGCTTCGGCACCCCGTCAGAGGCCCGCGACCTGCAGATCGAGATGGTCTATCAGGACCTGTCGCTGTGCGATCATGTCGATGTGGTCGGCAACCTCTTCCTTGGCCGCGAGCTGAAACGGGGTCCCTTCCTCGATCAGACGCGCATGCTGGCAGAGGCGGAACGGATGCTGGCGGCGCTGGAAATCCGCATCCCGCGCCTGACCGCCAAGGTCGAGAAGCTGTCCGGCGGACAGCGGCAGGCCATCGCCATCGCCCGCGCCGCCAGCTTCAGGCCCAAGGTGCTGATCATGGACGAGCCGACCTCGGCGCTTGCCGTGGCAGAGGTCGAGGCGGTTCTCGAACTCATCAACCGGGTGAAGGCCACCGGCGCCGCCGTGGTGCTGATCACCCACCGGATGCAGGACCTGTTCCGCGTCTGCGACCGCGTCGCCGTCATGTACGAGGGCACGAAGGTCGCCGAGCGCGACATCGACAAGACAGACCTGCAGGAACTGGTCGACCTGATCGTCGGCAAAGGGGTCACTGATGGTGGCATATACCGAACGGCAGGCGGGCTCGAAGCTCGCCGATTTCGTGGGCGAACACGCGCAGGTGCTGTCCATCGCGCTGTTTTTCGTGATCTGCATGGTGTTCTTCGGGTCGATGACCTCGACCTTCCTGATGCCGGGCAACCTGCTGAACGTCCTGCGGCAGGCGGCGCCGATCCTTGTGGTCGCCGTGGCCATGACGCTGGTCATCACCACCGCGGGCATCGACCTGTCGGTGGGGTCCATGGTGGCGCTGATCAATGCCGCCGCCGCCATCGTCATCGCCGCCGGATTGCCCCGGCCGCTGGCCATCGTGCTGATGCTGGTGCTGGGGGCCGTGATCGGCGGCGTGCAGGGCTGGTTCGTGGCCTACCAGGGCATCCCCGCCTTCATCGTGACGCTGGCGGGCCTGTCGATCCTGCGCGGCGCGGCGCTGTATATGACCGAAGGCTACTCGATCCCGATCCGCGACGCCGAGGGCTTCTTCTGGCTGGGACGCGGCGAGATCGCGGGCTTCCCGGTGCCGGCGCTGATCGCCATCCTTGTCGCGGTGCTGGGCTTCGTCGTGATGCTGCGGACGCAATACGGTCGCCAGGTGATCGCGGTGGGATCGAACATCGAGGCGGCGCGGCGCGTGGGCATGCCGGCCAAGCGGGTGCTGGCCTCGGTCTACATGGTGTCGGGGCTGGCCTGTGCCGTTGCGGGCATCCTGATCGCGTCGCGGCTTGGGTCGGGGTCGTCGAACGCGGCGCAGGGGTTCGAGCTGCAGGTCATCGCGGCGGTCGTTCTGGGCGGCACCTCGCTGATGGGCGGCAAGGCCTCGATGCTGGGCACGGTGCTGGGCACCATGACCATTGCCGTGATCGGCAACGGGTTGATCCTGATGCATATCTCGCCGTTCTTCACGCAGATCGTCACCGGCACGATCATCCTTGTCGCGATCTGGATGAACGCGCGGCTGTTCGACCGGAAATGGCGTTTCGGCAAGAAGAAGGTGGCGGCATGAACGAGCTGTCCTCCTGCCATGTGAACTCTGGCCGGGTGATGACCGTCACCGGGCCGATCCCCGCGGCCCAGCTGGGACACACGCTGATGCACGAGCACCTGCAGAACGATTGCAGCTGCTGGTGGAACCCTCCGACCGATCCGGCGCGGCAGTATCTGGTCGACGCGCCGGTCAGCATCGAGCTGCTGTCCGAGCTGCGTCAGGATCCCTTCGTCAACAAGCACAATATCGCGCTTGACGACCTCGATCTGACCATCGAGGAAGTGCGCCGCTTCGCGGCGGTGGGCGGGCAAAGCATCGTCGACCCCACCTGCCGCGGCATCGGGCGCGACCCGGTCAAGCTGCGCCGCATCACGGCAGAGACCGGCGTGCAGGTGGTGATGGGGGCGGGCTACTACCTTGCCTCTTCCATGCCGGAAGAGGTCGGGCGGCTGTCGGTGGATGCCATCGCCGACCAGATCGTTGCAGAGGCGCTGGAGGGCGTCGACGGCACCGATGCAAAGATCGGCCTGATCGGCGAGATCGGGGTGTCCTCGGACTTCACCGCCGAGGAAGAGAAATCCCTGCGCGGCGCGGCGCGGGCACAGGTCCGCACCGGCCTGCCGCTGATGGTGCACCTGCCGGGCTGGTTCCGGCTGGGGCATCGCGTGCTGGACATCGTCGAGGAAGAGGGGGCGGACCTGCGGCACACGGTGCTGTGCCACATGAACCCCTCGCACAGCGATCCGGTCTATCAGGCGACCCTCGCGCAGCGCGGCGCCTTCGTGGAATTCGACATGATCGGCATGGATTACTTCTACGCCGATCAGGGGGTGCAATGCCCCTCGGACGACGAGGTCGCCCGAGCGATCCTGACCCTGGTTGAGGCCGGGTTTCTCGACCGTATCCTGCTGTCGCACGACGTCTTCGTGAAGATGATGCTGACCCGCTACGGCGGCAATGGCTACGCCTTCGTGACGAAGCATTTTCTGCCCCGCCTTTCGCGCCACGGCCTGCCCGCCGAGGCGCTGGACACACTCATGGTGACAAACCCCCGCCGCGTCTTCGACGCCGGCGTCTGACTTCTGAAAGGACACGACTATGACCAAGGTTCTGCTGGTCGGCGAAAGCTGGACCACCTCCGAAACGCATTTCAAGGGCTTCGACCAGTTCGGTTCGGTGCGCTTCCACACCGGGGCCGACCCGCTGCTGAAGGCGCTGAAAGGCTCGCCCTTCGAGGTGGACTACATGACGGCCCACGAGGCGGCTCGAGGGCTTTCCCTTCGAAATGGAAGGGCTGAAGGCCTATGACATCATCATCCTGTCGGACATCGGGGCGAACACCTTCCTGCTGCCGCCGGACGTCTGGCTGCGCTCGAAATGCGTGCCGAACCGCCTGCGCCTGCTGAAGCAATGGGTCGAAGAGGGCGGCAACCTGATCATGATGGGCGGCTATTTCTCGTTCCAGGGGATCGACGGCAAGGCGCGCTGGCGCAAGACGCCGGTCGAGGACACCCTGCCGGTGACCTGTTTCCCCTGGGACGACCGCATCGAGATCCCCGAAGGCGCGGTGGCCGAGGTGCTGGAGCCGGGCCATGTGGTGATGGCGGGCATCGAGGGCGCCTGGCCGCCGATCCTTGGCGTCAACGAGGTAGAGCTGCGCGACGGCGCCGAGGTGATCGCCCGCATCCCCGAAGAGCAGGGCGGCCATCCGCTGCTGGTGCTGGGCACCCATGGCGCGGGCCGCACGGCGGCCTGGACCTCGGATATCGGGCCGCACTGGCTGTCACCGGCGTTCTGCGAATGGGAGGGCTATGCCCGGCTGTGGCAGAACGTTCTGGGCTGGCTTGTCGCGCGCTGAGGATCCCCGATGGCGCAGTTCGGGGCCGCCCGCCGGGTGCGGGTGGCCCCGGATGTCAGCTGGGCTGACCTGCCCGGCCCAGGATGTCCGCAAATTCGGCCTCTGTCGGGAAGGCGGCGACGGTTCCCGGGCGGGCCACGGTATGGGCCGCGGCCCGGGTCGCATGGGTCAGCGCCTTGGCATCCAGCGCCACGCCGCGCAGCGCCGCCGATGCCAGCGCGGTTGCCATGAAGCAATCGCCCGCGCCGGTGGTGTCGCGCACGGTGCAGGGGACGGCGGCGACCCGCGTTTGCCCCTCGGCGGTGATCAGCGCGGCGCCCGCCGCGCCCAGCGTCAGCACTACGCCTTGCACGCCCTGCGCCAGCAGGTGCCCGGTGCCGCCAAGCGCCTCGGCCTCGCCCTCGTTGACAAAGGCCAGGTCGACCAGCGGCCAGAGCGGGGCAAAATAGGGTTGCAGCGGCGAGGGGTTCATGGCCGTGGTCATGCCCCGGGCGCGGGCTTCGCGCAGCAGCGCCCCGGTGGTCCCGGCGCTCAGGTTGCCCTGCAGGACCAGAAGGTCGCCGGGCGCCGCGCCGGCCAGCCCCTCGACGGCCTGCCCGGGCGACAGGGCCGAGGCCGCCTCGCGCGTGGTGATGACCGCGTTCTCGCCCGCCGCGGCCATCAGGATCGTCGAGGCATCGGTGGCCACGCCGCTCAGTTGCGTCAGGCGCGGGGTCAGCGGCTCGCGGGCCAGCCGGTCGGCGATTTCGCGGCCCCGGGCATCCTGCCCCACGGCGGCGACAAACACGCAGGGCAGGCCGGTGCGGGCCATCGCAACGGCCTGGTTCAACCCCTTCCCGCCCAGGTCGCGCGACAGGCTTGCGCCGAAGATCGACGCGCCCGGGCGCGGGAAATCATCAATCGAGAGGGTCTCGTCCAGCGCGGCATTGCCGACGACATAGGCCTTCATCTCTTCTTCCTTCTTGCCTGAAAGGGACTCTCATGCAGCAGATATCCGACCGGACCTCCGGCGCGATCCACGACATTTTCGGACGGCACAAGGCGCTGATCGGCATGATCCATTGCCCGGCCTTTCCCGGTGCGCCGCGCTACCGGGGCGAAAGCCTCGACAGCATCTACGATGCCTGCATGCGCGATGCCGAGCAGCTGATCGAGGGCGGCCTGCACGGGCTGATCGTCGAGAATCACGGCGATGTGCCGTTTTCCAAGCCCGAGGACATCACCCACGAGACGGCGGCCTTCCTGTCGGTGGTGACGGACCGGGTGCGGCGCGCGGTAGGGGTGCCCTTGGGCATCAATGTGCTGGCCAATGCGCCGATCCCGGCGCTGGCCACGGCGGTGGCGGGCGGCGCGGATTTCATCCGGGTGAACCAGTGGGCCAATGCCTATGTCGCCAACGAGGGCTTCATGGAGGGCCGGGCCGCCGAGGCGATGCGGTATCGCAGCCTGCTGCGGGCCGAGAGAGTGAAGATCTTTGCCGACAGCCACGTCAAGCACGGCAGCCATTCCATCACCGCCGACCGCTCGATCCCCGAGCTGACACGCGACCTTGCGTTCTTCGACGCGGATTGCGTCATCGCCACCGGGCAGCGCACCGGCAACAGCGCCACGATGGAAGAAATCGACGAGATCGCCGGGGCCACCCACCTGCCGCTGTTGGTGGGCTCGGGCGTGACCGAGGACAATATTGTCGCCATCCTTGGCCGGACCAATGGGGTGATCGTCGCCTCCTCGCTGAAGGAGGGCGGAGTGTGGTGGAACCCGGTCGATCCCGGGCGCGTGCGCCGCTTCGTCGCCGTGGCGCAGGAGGGGCTTGATGGCTGAGGCGCTGACCGACCGCATCCTGCGCGAGAACAGGGCGGATTTCGACGCCATGGTCGGCCACCGTTTCGTGCAGGACATCGCGGCGGGCAGGCTGCCGGCGGAGGTCTTCGACCGATACCTGCTGATCGAGGGCGCCTTCGTCGAGACCGCCATCGCGATCTTCGGATACGCGGTGGCGAAGGCCGATGACCTTGGCGACCGGCGCCATCTGATCGGGACGCTGGATGCCTTAGCCAATGAACAGATGTCCTATTTCGAAACCGCCTTTGCGGCGCGGGGCCTCGGCCCCGATCCGGCGGTGCAGGCCGATCCGCGCGTGGTGGCCTTCGGGGACGGCATGCTGGCGATTGCCCGCGACGGGGATTTCACCGCGATTGTCACGGCGATGTTCGCGGCGGAATGGATGTACTGGACCCGGTGCACGCAGGTGCGCGACGCGCCGATGGCGGATCCGATGCTTGCGGATTGGGTCGAGATGCACGCTGCCCCCGGCTTTGCCGCGCAGGCGCGCTGGCTGCGCGACAGGCTCGACGCTCTGGGCGCCACCATGACCGAGGCGCAGCGCGACCGCGCGGTCGCGGTCTTCGGCGAGGTGCAGCGGCTGGAGATCGGTTTTCACAGCGCCGCCTATACCGGGGCTTCGATCAGCGCGGCGTAAAGCGCAACCGCCTCCACCAGCCGCGAGACGCGGACGTATTCGTCCGTGACATGCGGCTGGTCCACCTGTCCCGGCCCAAGGATCATGACGGGAACCTGCATGGCCGGTTGCAGCACCGAGGCGTCGGTGAAGTAATTCACCGAAGGACGCAGTTCCCTGTGCTCCGTGTGCTGCAGGACCAGTGGCGCAGGCGCTGTCGAACCACGGGTCCGAGGGGTCGGTCCAGACCGCGGGCAGATCGAGAAGCGTCTCGATTTCGACCCCGGCATCGCACTGCGCGCGCACCTCTTGCCACAGCCTGTCATGGCCGACCCCGGTGACCGACCGCAGGTCCAGCCCCAGACGGCAGCGGTCCGGCACCGAGTTGGTGTTGATCCCCGCGCGGATCGTGCCGATGTTGCAGGTCGCCCTGCCCATGTCCGGGTGGGCATGGTCCGGTTGCCAGCGCGCCAGCCGTGCCAGTGTCGGCGCCATGGCGGCAATGGCATTGCGCCCCAGTTCCGGCGTCGCGCCATGGGCGGTGACCCCCTCGGTGACCAGGTCCAGCCACAGCGCGCCCTTGTGCCCGGCGACCGGCTGGTTGTCCGTGGATCTGCCGATGATCATGCCCCGCGCGGGCGGCAGGGCCTTTGCCTCTGCCAGCCATCGCGCGCCCTCGCAGCCGGTCTCTTCGCCACTTGTCAGGATCACGCTGGCGGGGGCCGTCGTTCGCTGCGCGGCGGCGATGAAGGCCGCGACGCCTCCCTTCATGTCGCTGCTGCCGCGCCCGTACAGCCGGTCACCGACGATTTCGCCGCCAAGCGGAGGGTGGCTCCAGCGCGCCTGGCCCAGGGGGACGGTGTCGAGATGGCCGCTGAAGCACAGGCCGGGCCGGTCTCCGCGGGTGGCGACAAGGCCGGCGCGATCGGCGCCGTGATCGATCAGCCGACAGGCGAAACCGGCCTTCTCCAGCGCGGCGGCGCAGAACCGCATGCTGGCGGCTTCCTCGGCCCGGCGGGTTCACCGTGTCGAATGCCAGAAGATGCCGGGTCAGGGCCGTCACGGATTCTGCTGTGGTCATTCTGCGTGCCTTCCGGTCATGGGCGTCTTGCAACTGTCAGGGGCAGCCTAGACGCTGGGACGCAGAGGTAAAGCGGTTTACAAGCCGGGGGTGCTCAATTCCGCCGCGCGTGTTGCGGATGCCGAATTCCTGAACAGACGGGGCCATCGGCGATGCCGGGGGCTGTGGCCGCGAAGGGCGCTTATCGCCGGATCGATGCGCGCCAGATCAGGCGCGTCGGCAGGACGACGCGTTGCGGTGTGCCGTCGGTCTCGGTGTCCAGGCTTGCCACCGCCGCATCGGCGATCTCGTCGATCGGTTGCCGGAAGGTCGTCAGGGCGTAGGATTCCCAGCCCGCCTGCGGAATGTCGTCGAAGCCGATCACCGAGACATCGCCGGGCACATCCAGACGCAGCCGGGTCCGGGCCGCATCCATCACCCCGCAGGCCAGCAGGTCGGTGGTGCAGAAGATGCCATCGGGCGGGGCGGGGCGGGTCAGCAGGCGGGTGCCCAGATCCAGCCCGGTCTGGTAAGAGGTCTGCCCGACTGCGGTTTCGACGATCTCGACACCGGCTTCTGCCGCCGCCGTGCTGAACCCCCGGGCGCGGTCTTCGAGGCTGGCGGTTCCGGCAAGCGAGTTGACGAGGGCGAGCCGCCTGCAACCGGCAGCCGTCAGCGCGGCGAAGGCCTGCCGCCCGGCATCGGCATCGTCGACCCGGATCAGCAGCGAGCCGGGCCTTTCCTCGTCGCGGTTGATCAGCACAAGCCGCATGCCGTTTCGAAGGCAGGTCTCGGCCAGCGAACTGCCGGGCATGCCGGACAGGACTATCGCGGCGTCGGTGCGATAGGCGATGGCCTGCCGCAGCGCGCGCGCCACGCTGTCGTCCGAGCGGTCTGTATTGATCAGAAGCCCGACTTTGCCCGCCGCCTGAAGCCGATCCGACAGGGCGGCCAGCAGGGCGGAACGATGCGGCGTGTTCAGCTCTGCGCAGATCAGCGCCACCAGCCCGGTGCGCGCGGTGATCAGCCCCCGCGCGAGGTGATTGACCTGATAGCCCAGCGTCTCGGCGGCGGTCTCGATCTTTTGGCGGGTTTCCGGCGAGACCGAGGCGCCGGGCGTGAAGGCGCGCGAGACGGCGGTGCGGGAAACGCCTGCCAGTTCCGCCACATCGCGGGCGCTCACCTGCCGTTTTGTCATGGTGCTTGCATTCCTGTGCAACGGTGATCCTGCCTGAAGATAATCTACTTGTAAGAAGTTTTGTTGACAACTCGGGATTCTGAAACGCAGTCTTTTGCACAGCTGTGCAAAGCAGCACCCGGGCGAGAGGCCGGGAACAAGGGAGGATGACATGACTACTTTGAAGGGCGCGCTGCTGGGCGGCGCGGCGGCGATGGTTGCCACGGGCGCAGCTGCGGAAGAACTGAACCTGATCTGCTCGGCGGATGTGGTGATCTGCGAGAAGCTGGTCACCGAATTCGAGGCCAGCCACTCCGACATCGACGTCAACATGGTGCGGCTGTCCTCGGGCGAGGCCTATGCCAAGGTGCGGGCCGAGGCGCGCAACCCGCAGACCGATCTGTGGTGGGGCGGCACCGGCGATCCGCATCTTCAGGCCGCGCAGGACGGGCTGTCGGCAGAGTACAAATCCCCCATGCTGGAGCAGCTGGCGGACTGGGCGCAGGGACAGGCGGAGACCTCTGGCTTCAAGACCGTCGGCGTCTACTCGGGCGCCCTGGGCTGGGGGTTCAACAAGGAGATCTTCGAGAAGAAGGGCATCGCGGCACCGCAGTGCTGGTCCGACCTTCTGGATCCCGCGCTGAAGGGCGAGATCCAGATCGCCGACCCGAATTCGTCCGGCACCGCCTATACCGCGCTGGCGACCCTTGTGCAGATCATGGGCGAGGACGAAGCCTTCGATTTCCTCAAGAAGATGCACGCCAATGTTTCGCAATACACGAAGTCCGGCAGCGCGCCGGTCAAGGCCGCCGCACGCGGCGAGACCGGCCTTGGCATCGTGTTCCAGCATGACGCGGTGACCCAGTGCGGTCGAGGGCTTCCCGATCGAGGTCGGCTCTCCCTGCGAGGGAACGGGCTATGAAATCGGCTCGATGTCGCTGATCGAGGGCGCGCAGAACCCAGACGAGGCCAAGGCCTTCTACGACTGGGTGCTGACCGCCGAGGTCCAGAACATGATGCCGGACGCCGGGTCTTTCCAGCTGCCGTCGAACGCCTCGGCCACGCCGCCCAAGGAGGCACCGGACCTGTCGAAGATCAACCTGATCGACTACGACTTTGCCGAGTACGGCAGTGCCGAGCGTCGCAAGGAACTGCTGGCCCGCTGGGACAGCGAAGTCGGCAGCCTGCCGCTGCAGTAACCTGTCGCGATGACATCAGGCGATGCGCCCCGGCAGCGGGGCGCATCCCGACCACTTCAGCCGGACATCGACATGAACACAGACAACCGCAGGCTCGACATGGCCTTGGCGGCCGGGCTTTTCGCAATCGTGGCCCTGCCGTGGTATCGCGTGCGCCAGTGGCTTCTTCAGCTTTGACTGGCTGGGCGATTTCGCAAGCTCGGACAAGCTGTGGCCGGGGCTGGCGCAGGCCGCAACGGGGCGCTGGCAACTGTGGCCACTGCTGGCTCTGCTGGTCGTGGCGGTTGCCCTGCGTGTCCGGCAGGCGCCGGGGCCGGTGCGGGGCAGGGCGCTGGTGGTCACGGGTGTCGCGGGGCTGGCCTGGCTGCTGATCGAGGGGCTGTCCATCGGGCTGCGCGGCTGGAACTGGGGCCTGCTGGAAGCGGCGTTTGGCGATGTCGCGGGGCAGCAGGCCTTCGGCGCCGGGGCCGTGGCCCTGGGCACGGTCTTCGCCCTGCTGGTGGCCTTCGGCGCGGCAGAACGGGGCGCGCTCAAGGGTGACGCCTTTGTCCTGTCGGCGATCATGCTTCTGGTGCTGCTGGTCGGCGTCTTTGTCTTCTACCCGCTGGCGTCGATGTTCACCGGAGCCTTTCAGGATTTCGACGGTTCCTTCACCACCGAGGGCGTGCGCAACAATATCTTCGACCCGAAGATCTGGTCCCCGGCCTGCCTTGCGGGCGGCAATTGCGGTGTGGCGTGGCGGACCTTCTTTCTTGCCCTCTGCACCGCCACCGGCACCACCCTGCTGGGGCTGGTCTTCGCGCTGGTCGCGACGCGCACGGGCTTTCGGTTCAAGAAATCCCTGCGCCTGCTGACGGTGCTGCCGATCATCACCCCGCCCTTCGTGGTGGGGCTGGCCCTGACCATGCTGCTGGGGCGGCAGGGCACGCTGACGCAATGGATCGAGCTGGCGACGGGCTACGAGCTGGGCCGCTGGCTGTATGGGCTGACGGGGATCTGGATCGCGCAGATGCTGTCCTTCACGCCCATCGCCTTTCTCGTGCTGATCGGCGTGGTCGAGGGGATTTCGCCCTCGATGGAAGAAGCCTCGCAGACGCTGCGCTCGGACCGCTGGCGCACCTTCCGCAAGGTGACGCTGCCGTTGATGGCGCCGGGGCTGGCCAATGCCTTCCTGATCGGCTTCATCGAGTCCATGGCCGATTTCGGCAACCCGCTTGTGCTGGGCGGGTCGGGCGGCGTGCTGTCGACAGAGATTTTCTTTGCGGTGGTCGGCGCGCAGAACGATCCGGCGCGCGCGGCGGTCCTTGCCTCGGTGCTGCTGATCTTTACCCTCAGCGCCTTTCTGGCGCAGCGGTTCTGGCTGTCGGGGCGCAACTTCGCCACGGTGACGGGCAAGGGCGACGGCGGGCGGCACGCATCCCTGCCGCGCCGGGTTGCGTGGCCGGTCATCACCGTCGCCCTGGGCTGGGCGCTGTTCACGATCACGGTCTACGCCATGATCCTCTTCGGCGGCTTCGTGAAGACATGGGGGCTGGATCACTCGCTGACGCTGGATCACTACATCCGCGCCTTCGGCGTGACGATCTCGGACGGCTGGCACTGGACCGGCGTCGCCTGGAACAGCTTCTGGACGACGATGGAGATCGCGCTGATCGCAGCACCGCTGACCGCTGCCGTCGGCCTGCTGACCGCATGGCTGATCGTGCGGCAGCGGTTCCCGGGGCGCGGCGCCTTCGAGTTCGCGCTGATGATGAGCTTTGCCATCCCCGGCACGGTGATCGGGATCAGCTACATCATGGCCTTCAACCTGCCACCCCTGCAGATGACGGGGACGGCGGCGATCCTGATCGCCTGCTTCGTCTTCCGCAACATGCCGGTGGGGGTGCGCGGCGGCGTGGCGGCCATGGCGCAGCTGGACAGCTCGCTGGACGAGGCCTCGCTGACGCTGGGGGCGGGGTCGGGGCGGACCATGCGCAAGGTGATCCTGCCGCTGATGCGGCCCGCGATCCTGGCGGCGCTGGTCTACAGCTTCGTGCGGGCGATCACCTCTATCAGCGCGGTGATCTTCCTGGTCAGCGCAAAATACAACATGGCGACGGCCTATATCGTGGGCCTTGTCGAGAACGGCGAATACGGGATCGCCATCGCCTATTCCTCTGTCCTGATCGTGGTGATGATCAGCGTCATCGGCGGCTTCCAGCTGCTGGTCGGAGAGCGTCGGATCGGGCGGCGGGAAGTGAAACAGAAGGCCAAGGCCGCAACACGGGAAGTATCCGCATGAAGACGAGAGGCGCGGTCGAGTTCCGCAATGTGGTCAAGAGGTTCGGACAGTTCACGGCGATCCCGGACCTGTCGCTGTCGATCCAGCCGGGCGAGCTGGTGACGCTGCTGGGGCCGTCGGGCTGTGGCAAGACGACGACGCTGCGGATGCTGGCGGGGCTGGAAAGCCCCACGGCGGGCAGCATCCTGATCGGCGGGCAGGACGTGACCCGCCTGCCGGCGGATCGGCGCGACGTCTCGATGGTGTTCCAGAGCTATGCCCTGTTCCCGCATATGACCGTCGCGCAGAACGTGGCCTACGGGCTGGAGGCCGGCGGCATGAAACCCGCCGAGGCGAAGGACCGCGCCGCAGAGGGCCTGTCGCAGGTGGGCCTTGACGGGCTGGGAGCGCGGCTGCCCGCCGAACTGTCCGGCGGCCAGCAACAGCGGGTCGCGGTGGCCCGGGCGCTGGTTCTGGAGCCGCAGGTGCTGCTGCTGGACGAGCCGCTGTCGAACCTTGACGCGCGGTTGCGGCGGCGCGTGCGGACGGAAATCCGCGAGTTGCAGCAACGGCTTGGCTTCACCGCCGTCTATGTCACTCACGATCAGGAAGAGGCGCTGGCGGTCTCTGACCGGATCGTCGTGATGAAGGATGGCGTGGTGGCGCAGGTGGGATCCCCGCGCGAGCTGTACGAGGCTCCGGCCTCGGAGTTCATCGCGGATTTCATCGGCGAGGCGAACGTGGTGGACGGCACGGTCCTGTCGGTCGATGGCCATGAGGCGCGGGTCGACCTTGGCGGGGCGGTGATCGGGTTGCCCGCCCGCGATCTGTCGCCGGGACCGGCCCGGCTGGCGATGCGCTCGAACGCGGCGCGGGTGCGCGCGGCGGGGCTGGGTATGCCGGGCGTGCCGGGCACGGTGGCCTCTTCGGCCTATCTTGGCGATCACGTCGAATACGAGATCGACGGGCCGCTTGGTCGGATCTTCGTCGTCGATGACGCAAGCGATACACCCTTGCCGGTGGGCACGCCGGTTTCGCTGGACCTGCGCCCGCGCGGTCTTGCCCTGATCCCCGGAGCGGCATGATGCTGGCACATCGTCTGGACGCGGCAGAGCGTATTGCCCGCGAGGCCGGCGCGCTGGCGCTGGATTACTTCAATCGCCGCGACGCGCTGGTGATCGAGCAGAAGCGGCACGTGACGGACCTTGTGTCGGAAGCGGATCGCAACGTCGAAACTCTGATCCGCGAGGCCCTGTCCCGCGCCTTTCCCGAGGATGCCCAGCTGGGCGAGGAACACGGGCTGTCCGAGGGCAGCTCGGGGTTTACCTGGGTGATCGACCCGATCGACGGCACGGCGCCCTACCTGAACGGCCTGCCGGGCTGGTGCGTCTCCATCGGCGGGATGGATGCCGAGGGGCCGGCGCTGGGGGTGATCGTCGCGCCGGTGCTGGGCGAGGTCTTTGTCGCGGCGCGCGGTCTGGGGGCGCGGATGAACGGCGCGCCCATGCGGGTGGCCGAAGGCGACCTGCGGTCCGGCCTGCTGGGGGTGGGCGCCAACGACCGCGTGGCCTCTGACAGGGTGGGGCAGATGCTTGCCGACCTCATGGAGGCGGGATCGAGCTGGACGCGCTACGGGTCCGGCGCGCTGATGCTGGCCTGGGTCGCGGCGGGGAGGCTGGTCGGCTATGCAGAGCCGCGCATGTCGGCCTGGGACTGCATGGCGGCCTATGCGATGATCCTCGAGGCCGGGGGCCGGGTGCTGCCCTTTCCGACGGGGTCCGCGTTCACCCAGCCGCACCCGGTGATGGGCGCCGGGCCCGCGACCTTCGACGAGCTGTCCGGTCTCTGCGCCTTCGGAACCTCCCGGGACTGGTAGCCTGACGGTCCACCGCAGGGGGCCACAGTGGGGAGGGCGCGATGCTGGTTGCCCTTCCTGTGATGAGCTCCCCCGCGTCTCCCGGCCATCCTTCACCTTGGCAAGTGCTCGGGGGCGTGGGCAGCGCAGGGGCGAGAGGCAGGGCTTTGTCGGGGTGAAAGCCGCCAGATCGCCTTGCCAGTGCAAGACACGGAAACGCAAGGCGGGGTGGTTCCGTGTTTTGGCCGCCCGAACGGGCGCGGCACATCCGGAAAGGAATTCGCGCGCCTCATATTATTACGGTATCCTTATTAATCAGAAAGTTTATTTAATTTGCAGAAATAGTGGCTCTTGCCTAGGGTTCCGGGGATAGTCAAGCAAAAGGACAGGACCATGGGCACCGTCGGCGATCAGCTTTCCTTTCTGGCAGCGAACCGCGAGCGACCGGTCCTGCTTGCGGGCGCCCGGATCACGGGGGCGGGCGATGGGACGGAACAGGCCGATATCCTGATCGGCACCGATGGCCGGATTGCGGCTGTGGGCCCCGATCTGGCGCCGCAGCCGGATATGGTGCGCGTCGATGTCTCCGGGATGCTGATCTCGCCGGGCTTCGTCGATATGCACCAGCATCTGGACAAGACGGGCGTGCTGCGCTTCACGCCCAACCCATCGGGCACGCTGCAGGGCGCGCGCGAGGCCTTTGCCGCATATGCCCGGACAGCCGGTCCCGAGGATATCACCCTGCGCGCGTCGCGGACCATGGCGCGCTGCCTGTCGCGCGGTACAACCGCGATCCGCAGCCATGTCAATGTCGACAAGGACGCGGGGTTCAACGGGATCGAGGCGCTGGCCCGGCTGCGCGAGGCCTGGGCCGACCGGATGACGCTGCAGCTGGTGGCCTTCATGACCCCGCATCCGGGTCAGGATCTGGACTGGCTGACAGCGAATGTCGATCAGGCTGTCGGCTTTGCCGACGCGGTGGGCGGTACCCCGGCGGTCAGCGAGGATCCGGGGCGCTACATGGACATCCTGTTCGAGGCCGCTGTCCGGGCCGGAAAGCCGATCGACCTGCATCTGGACGAACATCTGGACCCCGGCAACCTGAACATGCATGCGGCGCTCGACCGGGTCGAACGGTTCGGGATGCAGGGCCGGACGGTCTTCAGCCACGTTTCTGTCCTGAGCGCCCTCGAACCCGAGGCGGCGCGCACCATCATGGAGCGGATGATCGAGCTTGACGTGGGGGCCGTGACGCTTCCGGCTGCCAATCTCTATCTTCAGGCCCGCGACCGCACAAAGCTGCCGCCGCGCGGCCTGACCCGGGTGGCCGAGCTGCTGCGTGGCGGCGCCGGGATCGCCACCGCCTCGGACAATATCCAGGATCCGTTTGTGCCGACCGGCACCGGTGACATGCTGGAAATCGCGCGCTGGACGCTTCTGGCGGGCAACCTGATGGCCGACGAGCTGCGCGACGTGCACCGGATGGTCACCGACATCCCCGCCCGGCTGATGGGGCTGGGCGAGGACTACGGCATCCGCCCCGGGGCCTGGGCCGACCTGGTGCTGACCGATTGTGAGGATACCGATACGCTGGTCGCCGGGGGGCCGATGCAGGCGCGGGTGCTGGCGCGCGGTCGGCTGGTGTCGGAAACCGCGACGGTGCTGCCCCGGGCGCTGGCGGAACCCGCCTGACCGTGGCGGGGCCGGGCCGCCGGGGATGAATGTCACGCTGCGCCAGATCCGCGCCTTCCTTGCCGTGGCCGAACTGGGTCGGTTCAACCTGGCCGCCAGCGCGCTTGGGCTGACGCAGGCCGCGGTCAGCCTGCTGATCAAGGATCTGGAGCTGGAGCTGGGCGTCCGCCTGTTCGACCGCCATACCCGCAAGGTGAACCTGACCGACATCGGCATCGATTTTCTGCCGCAGGCCCGCAAGGCGATGGAAGATCTGGATCTTGCCACGCGCAATGTCCGGGAGCGCGCCTTGTTGAAGAAGGGCAGGGTGACCGTTGCCAGCTCGATCATCTTCTCCGCCACGACAATTCCCGCGCTGATCGACCGGTTCCTTGAGCAGCACCCGGGTATCTCGGTCGGCCTGCGCGACATGCCCGAAGAGGAAATCCGCCCGGCCCTGCTGCGCAACGAGGCCGATATCGCGCTGGGGACGCTGCTGGACGACGACCCCGAGATCGCGTCGCTGCCGGTCAGCAAGGACCGGCTGACGCTGATCTGCCGCGCCGATCACCCGCTGGCCGCGCGGCAGGCGCTTGGATGGGCGGATCTGGCGGACCAGCCGCTGATCGTGCTGGCGCAGGACAATCCGTTGCGCCAGATCGTCGAGCGCACCATGATCGGCGTCGCGCCGGAGTTTCTGCCCGCCTACGACGTCCGGTTTTCGACCACGGCCATCGGCATGGTCGCGGCGGGTCTTGGGGTGACGGTGCTGCCGGAGAACTCGATGGAGCTGACCGCCGCCGCCGGGGTCTGCAGCGTTGCACTGACCGATCCGGTGATCACCCGCAATATCTGCGTCATGCAGCACAAGTGGCGCAGCCTGTCGCCGCCCGCCGAACGCCTGAAAGAGATCCTCCTCGGGGCGTTTCCCGAAACCGTCCCCTCAGCCCCCTAGCCGACGCGACCGGGCCCGCCCCGCTTCCGGGCGGGACTGCGCGCGCCCCGGGGTGTGGTTCCTGCCGGACAATCCGTTGACCTTCGTGGCGTTGGGCATGGCCCGGCGCTGTTCCGGTCGTCGGGTCTGGCCATCGGATCTGGCCTTGGGCGACTGGCACGAAAGCCGCCCGGTCCCGCATGCTCAGCCGTGCCCCGCCCTCTGTCTGCGCGGGTGCGGAGCGGTCCCCCGGCCCCGGAGATACCGGTGCCGGGCGCTGTCTTCCGCAAAACTGTCCCCAAGGTTGATTCTGATGTGCGCCGCTTGGAGGTGCCGTGTTTCAAGGCTGTCGATCACGCGGGAAGTTGGATGTTAATAGAATGGAAAATAAGGATAAATAATGTATTGTTGACAATAATGTCCGGTGCGGTCTAGCCTGACTTCATGAAAGACGAGGTTGCCGTGACAAAGCCCCAGTTCCGCAGAAAGGCACCTGCGAAAGCCGAACTCAAAAGTGGAATCGACGCGGAAGAGCGCGTGTTTTCGCTGGTGGTCGAGGCGGTCCAGGATCAGCGCCTGAGGGCTGGCGACCGGCTGGTCGAGCGCGAACTCGCGGAAGCGGCGGGCGCGAACCGGCAGGCGATCCGCAACGGGCTGCTGCGCCTCGTCAATGCCGGTCTGGTGGAGATCAGCCGCAACAAGGGCGCCCGCATCGTGCGGCTCAGCGCCGCCGAGGCCGAGCAGGTCTTCGAGGCCCGCATGGTGGTCGAAACCGGGCTGCTGCAGAGCCTCGGCACGCAACTACACCGCCGAGGCCGGCGCGGCCCTGCAGGACATCCTGCGCGCCGAAGGGGCGGCCTATGACGAAGGCAACGTGGTGCAGGCGCGGCACCACTCGCGCCGCTTTCACATGGAGATGGGCCGCCTGGCCGGAAACAAGCACCTGTCGCAGCTTTTGTACGACCTGATCAACTGCCAGCCGCTGCTGATGTCCCATCGTCACGATCGACCGTCGGAGTTCTCGGGTCACAACCTGCATATCAAGACCATGGGCGCATTGGCCCGCGGCGAAGGGGACGAGGCGGTGCATTACAACAACCAGCTTCTGACCGCGCTGAAATCGGAGATGCTGCTGGATATCAAGGCGGCGGACGATCAGGACGGGCCCCCCGGGCCCGGCTAGACAACCCCCGGCGAAGCCCCTGCTCAGGATAAGCGGCCATCACTCAAGCGCCAGCGGCCCGGTTCGAGTCCGCTGCGATCTGAAGGAGGCCAGATGCGACGCTTTGCTTATCATGAACCCTCGACGCTGGAAGAGGCCTCGTGCCTGCTGGTCGAGCTGGGCGACAAGGCCCATGTGCTTGCCGGCGGCACCGACCTCTTCGTCGAGATCCGCGAAAGGCTGCGGGACGTCTCTGATGTGGTGAACATCAAGAAGATCCCGGGCATGACCGATATCACCTGGGATCCGAACACCGGGCTGACCTTCGGGGCGCTGATCACCGCGCGGCAGCTGGAAATCCTGCCGGGTGTGCAGCAGACCTATCCGAATTTCGCCGAGGCGCTTCGGCTGCTGGCCTCGATCCAGGTGCGCAACCGGGCCACGGTGGTCGGCAATATCTGCCGCGCCTCACCCTCTGCCGATACCATTCCGCCGCTGCTCGCGGATGGCGCGATCATCCATATCTACACGCCCAAGGGCATGCGCCGGATGCCCTCGGCTGAGTTCTTCACCGGCCCCGGGCGCACGCGGCTGGAGCGTGGCGATATCGTCACCGGCATCGTGCTTCCGGCCCCGGTCCCCGGCAGCGGACGCAGCTACCTCAAGCACGGGCGCCGGAAGGCGATGGAGCTGGCCACGGTCGGCGTCGCGGTCAGCCTCGAACGCGACGGCGATCTCTGCACCGATGCCCGGATCGCGCTTGGCGCCGTGGGGCCGACGGTGCTGCGCGCGCCGGGCGCCGAGGCCTTGCTGAAGGGCGCCGGGATCACCGATGCGCTGATCGCGCAGGCGGGGGCGCAGGCCATGGCCGAGTGCACACCGATCAGCAACGTGCGCGCCAGCGCCGATTACCGCCGCAACATGGTGGGCGTCCTGACCCGCCGTGCCCTCAGGCAAGCAATGGAGGCGAGCCAATGAAACAGATCGTGGACCTGACCATAAACGGAGACCCCCATAGCCTGGCGGTCGAGGGGCACCGGTCGCTGCTGGACACGCTGCGCGAGGAAGTCGGGCTGACCGGCACCAAGAAGGGCTGCGACGTGGGCGATTGCGGTGCCTGCACCGTGATCGTCGACGGCGCCCCGGTCAACGCCTGCCTGATGCTGGCGGTCGAGGCGCAGGGCCGCACGGTCGAAACCGTCGAGGGCATGCAGAGAAGCATGGAGATCCTGCACCCGCTTCAGGAGGCCTTCATGCGCCACGGCGCCTCGCAATGCGGCTTCTGCACGCCGGGCATCCTGATGATGGCGCAGCAACTGCTGGCCGAAAATCCCGATCCCAGCGACGCAGAGATCCGCTTTGGACTGAGCGGCAATATCTGCCGCTGCACCGGCTACACCAAGATCTTCGACGCCGTGCGCAGTGCCGCGGCGGATATCCGCAACGCCCGCGCGCTGGAGGAAACCGCATGAACAAGCCCACAGGACCCCTGAAGAACGATTTCAGCGTCATCGGCAAGAGCGTCAAGCGCGAAGACGTCATCGAGAAGGTCACCGGCGAAGGCGTCTATGTCGCCGACCTGAAGCCGGTGGGGATGCTCTACGGCAAGATGAAGCGCTCGGACGTGGCCCACGCCCGGATCAAGCGCATCGATGTCAGCAAGGCGCTGGCCTATCCCGGCGTCAAGGCGGTGCTGACCCACAAGGACGTGCCGCGCGTGCTGCACCATGGCTCTCCGCATCCGCGCTCGATCTCCTGCACGAAGGACCAGTACATCCTCGACGACAGGGTGCGCTACTGGGGCGAGGGCGTCGCCGCGGTGGCCGCGATCAGCGAAGAGATCGCCGACGAGGCGCTGGACCTGATCGAGGTCGAATACGAGGAACTGCCCGCGGTCTTCACCCCGGAAGCGGCGATGGCGCCGGATGCGCCCCGGATCCACGATCACGGCCCCGGCGGCAACCTCGTGCTGGCGCCGGTGCAGGTGGAACGCGGCGATGTCGAGAAGGGCTTTGCCGAGGCGGATTTCATCCTCGAAGGCGAGTATTCCGGGGGCCGTCCGGTGCCCGGCTACATGGAACCCAATGTCTGCCTTGCCGATTGGGACGGCTCCGGCAAGCTGACCTTCTGGACCTCGACGCAGAGCTCTTTCATGGTGCGTGGCATCCCGGCAGAGGTTCTGGGCCTGCCGCGCACCAAGGTGCGGGTGCTTGTCGATCACATGGGCGGCGGGTTCGGCGCCAAGCAGGACTGCTTTCAGCACGAGTTCCTCTGTGCCCTGCTGGCCCGGGCGACACGCAAGCCGGTGCGGATGGAATTCACCCGGCGCGAAACCTTCCTGGCCGGGCGCTCGCGCCACCCGTTCAAGCTGTGGCTGAAGCAGGGCTTTCGCAAGGACGGCACGATCACCGCGCGCGACATGCGGATCGTCTTCGACTCGGGCGCCTACGGGTCGCACAGCCCCGGCGTCACCACGGTCGGCACCAATTCCGCCACGTCGCTCTACCGCTGCGAGAACCTGCGCCTGAACGGGCGCGCGGTCTATACCAACACCCCGATTGCGGGGGCGTTTCGCGGCTACGGCGTGGTGCAGACCTATTACGCGCTCGACATCCAGATGGACGAGGCGGCAGAGCGTCTGGGGCTGGACCCGGCAGAGCTGAAGCTGAAGAACGCCGTGCGCGAGGGCGATATCGCGCCGTCGGGCCATCCCATCGTCGGTCACGGGCTGGAGGCCTGCATCGCCCACGGCACGAAGGTCTTCGACTGGCAGGCCCTGCGGCAGGGCACGCGCTGTCCCGACCCGGCGGCGCCGCATGTCCGCAAGGGCTGGGGGCTGGGCTGCGAGATGCACGGCTCTTCGGCCTATCCCGGGATCAAGGAACAGGGCAATGCCATCGTCAAGGTCAACGAGGACGGCTCGGTCACGCTGATGACCGGCGCGGCGGGGCTGGGTACGGGGGCGCATACCGCGCTGGCGCAGATCGCCGCCGAAGAGCTGAACGTGCCCTTCGAAAGCGTGTCCGTGGTGCACGGCGATACCGACGCTGTGCCCTGGATATCGGCGCCTTCGCCAGCCACACCACCTACCTTGTGGGCAGCGCCACCCGCATGGCGGCGGCCGAGGCCCGGGCCGGTATCCTGAAACGCGCCGCCGGGATGCTTGAGACCACCGCCGATGCGCTGGATATGGTCGAGGGCCGGATCTACCGGCGCGACAACCCCGATCAGGGTCTGACCGTGGCCGAGGCGATGGGGCCGAAACCGGGCATCCCGTCGGCCAATATCCTTGGCCGGGGCACCTACGAGCCGACGAAGTCCTATTCCTTCGCCGCGCATTTCGTCGAGGTGAGCGTGGACACGGAAACCGGGCTGGTGACGGTGGACCGGGTCGTGCCGGTGCATGACGTCGGCAAGGTGATCCACCCGATTGCCGCGGCGGGCCAGATCGAAGGCGGTATCCAGCAGGGCATCGGCCACACCCTGACCGAGGATTACATCATCGACACCCGGACCGACCGCTCGCTGAATGCCGGGCTGGTCGACTACAAGATGCCGCTGTCGATGGACATGCCCGATATCGACACGGTGATCCTTGAAGCCGCGCCCGATCCCGGCGGCCCATGGGGCGCCAAGGGGGTTGGCGAAGACCCGATCATCGCCATCGGCCCCGCCATTTCCAACGCCATCTTCGACGCCATCGGGGTGCGCTTCCGCCACTACCCGATCACCCCCGAAGACATTCTGAACGCCTTGGCCGAGAAGGAGCGCCAATCATGATGAACATTCACGAGATCCCCAAGGACAAGCTGCCGATCACCATCCTGACCGGGTTCCTGGGGTCGGGCAAAACCACGCTGCTGAACTACATCCTGACCGAAAAGCACGGCTATCGCATCGCGGTGATCGAAAACGAGTTCGGCGAAGTGGACGTGGACAGCGATCTGGTGCTGGCCTCGGACGAGGAAATCTACCAGATGCAGAACGGCTGCATCTGCTGCTTCGTCGACGTGCGCAACGACCTGATCGACGTGATGAAAAAGCTCCTGGCCCAGAAGGACAAGTTCGATCACATCATCGTCGAGACCTCGGGCCTTGCCGATCCGACGCCGGTGGCGACTGCGTTCTTTGCCGACCGCAGCGTGGCGGACGAGGTCAATCTGGACGCCATCGTGACGCTGGTGGATGCCAAGCATATCGACCAGCATCTCTACGATCCGGTGCTGGACGGGCGCGACAATCAGGCGGTGGACCAGATCGTCGCCGCCGACCGGATCATCGTCAACAAGGTCGATCTTGCCAACGAGGCCGGTCTGGCCAAGCTGGAAGGCGACCTGCGCGGCTTGAACCAGACCGCCGAGATCCTGCGCTCGGAGTTCGGGGTGGTGGATTTGAACAATATCCTCAACGTCAACGGGTTCCAGCCCTCCTATGTCAAGGAGCGCGCCGAGATCCTGCAGATCGACATGAATGGCGAGGATGACCACGATCATCATCACCACCATCATCATGGGCATCTGCACGACGAGACCGTGTCCTCGGTCAGCATGACCTTCGATCGGCCCTTCGTGCTGGACAAGCTGCACCGGGTGCTCACCGACTATCTGGACGAGAAGGGCCCGGCGATCTTCCGCACCAAGGGGATCTTGGCGATAGCAGGCGACGACCGCTTTTATGTCCTTCAGGCGGTGCACCAGCTGTTCGACCTGCGCCCGGATCACCCCTGGCAGGACGAAACGCGCCGCTCGAAAATCGTGTTCATCTACCAGTGATCTGGATCGCGACGAGATCGGGCGCAAGCTGTCCTCCTGCCTGGTGGACTGACGCCCCTTCCGCACTGACCCGGACTGAAAAAGCGGCCCGCGCGATCCGCGCGCGGGCCGCCTGTCGTCGATTATTGTTAAGCAAAAACAAAAGCTTCTGAGACTTTCTTATTGACTTGCATTAACTCTGTCCCTAGGCTGGAGCCAGAGTAGAAGCGCAGCCAATTGCTCACCAACCCATTGAGAGGTGAGGCTGCGATGTCGACATTCCCCGCTTTCCCGAACCGGATCGGCCCCGACGGGGCCCGTCCCCGCGCGACGTCCTTCGGGACGCTTTCTGGCGGCGGCGGCATTGCATTCAGGCACCTCATTCCAGGAGGTTCCTCATGATTATCGACCTGAGTTGCTATCCGACGGATCTCGTCGATCTGGCCTGGCGCCATGACGGCGAGCCCTTCACCGGAGAGCGGCTGCTGAAGATGATGGACGGCCCGTTCTACGTGAACGGCAAACCCCGTCGCGTCGACAAGGCGTTCATCCAGCCGCCGCAGGGCAATACGATCTACACCCACGGCATCCACGAAAAAGAAGGCAAGGCCGCGATCCGGGAGTACATGGGCTATACCGAGAAGATGGTCTGCGAGCACCCGGACCGCTTCATCGGCTGCTTCGTCTACAACCCACGCTACGGTACCCAGAACGGCGCCGAGGAAATAGAACGCTACGTGAAAGAGTTCGATTTCAAGATGGTGCAGTTGCAGGCCAACATGCACGCCTACCGTCCCGACCGGGCGCTGGACTGGCTGCGTCCGGCCATGCGCGTCTGCGCCGACCTCGGGATCATGGTGAAGGTGCATACCGGCGACGGGCCCTACTCGATCCCGACGGAATTCATCCCGATCATCCGCGAGTTCCCCGAGGTGAACTTCATCCTGGCGCACTTCGGCGTGCAGACCGGCGGGGTCTACACCTTCGAGCCGTTCCAGATGGCGATGGACGAACCCAATGTCTACGCCGAAAGCGGCTGGTGCCTGCAGTCGCGGATCGTCGAATTCGCGAAGGAACTGCCCAAGCACAAGATCCTCTTCGGCACCGACACGCCGCCGAACGAGCCGGGCATGTGGATCAACCTGCTTGAGGTTCTGTGCCACGAGCCGCCGCAGGGCCTGAACCTCGATGAGGACACGCTCGAGGATTACCTGGGCAACAACACCGCCCGGATGATCGGGCTGGAACCCACCGCCCCGCCGAAATCCGTGGCCGAGGCAGAGGCCTATCTGCGGGACAAAGGCGTCGTTCTGGAACCGGCAGAATAAGCCGCCCAAAGACCTTCCGAAGGAGACCAAGATGATTATCGACACCCATCTTCATCCGACCAACCTGGTGGACGAGGCCTGGCGCCACACGGGCGAGCCTTTCACCGGCGAGCGGATGCTGAAAATGATGGACGGCCCCTACATGATCAACGGCAAGCCGCGCCGGATCGACATGGGCTTCATCCAGCCGCCGCCGGGCAATACCGGCTATCGCGACGGCAACCGCATGGGCCGCGACGGCATTCGCGACTACATGGCCTATGTGTCCGAGCTGTGCCAGAAGTACCCGGACCGCTTCATCGGCAACTTCAACTACAACCCGCGCTGGGGTCCCGAGAACGGGGCCAAGGAGATCGAATTCCACCACAAGGAATACGGTTTCAAGATGATCAAGTTGCACGCCAACATGCATGGCTACCGGCCCGACCGGGCGCTGGAATGGCTGCGCCCGGCGATGGAGATGTGCGCCAAGTACAATATCGTGGTGCTGATCCATACCGGCGACGGGCCCTATACCATCCCGACGATGTTCTATCCGATCATCCGCGAGTTCCCGATGGTCAACTTCATCATCGGCCATTTCGGCATCCAGACCGGCGGCAACTATAGCTTCGAGGCCTTCTGGATGGCGATGGACACGCCCAACGTTTATTGCGAAAGCGGATGGTGCTTTCAGTCGCGGATCGTCGAGTTCGCCCAGCAGCTGCCGAAGGACAAGATCGTCTTCGGCACGGACAGCCCGCCCAACGATCCGGGCATGTGGCTGCGCGAGCTTGAGGTACTGTGCCACGAACCGCCGCATGGCATGAACCTGTCGGAGGAGGATCTGGAAGGCTACCTGGGGAACAACATCGCCCGGCTGGTGGGCATCGACACGACCCCGCCGCCCCGCGATCTGAAGGACGCTCAGGCCCGGCTTACCGATACCTATGCCGGCGTCGACCGGGCCACCGGGAAGCTGCTGGAACCGGCCTGACCCGGACCGGGGCGGCGCCGGACCCCGGCGCCGCCTCTGGTCCTTCCACTGTATTCCACGATCTTGCCGACCCCGGGGGACGCCTGACATGCTCATGACCAAAACCGACAGCCATCACCCGCAGGATGTGCGTCACTTTCTGGCCGGATATGCCGCCGCGCACCCCGAGGACGTGATCGAGATCGACAGCGAAGTGTCCGACGATCAGGACGCGACGGCGCTGATCTGGGCGCTGGCGGCGCAGGGCCGACAGCCGCTCTTGCGGCTCAACAGGGTGGCGCATCTTCAGTCGCCGGTGCTGTGCAACGTCTTCGGATCGCGGCAGCGCATCGCGCGGCTGTTCGACACCGACGAGCCGGGGTTGCACGCGGCCTACCAGAAACGCTCGCGCGCCGCGATGCCGTCCAAGGTGGTCGACCACGGGCCGGTGCTGGAGCAGGTGATTTCGGGCGCGGATGTCGACCTGAACCTGCTGCCGATGCTGAAGCATTTCGAGACCGACCGGAAGAAATACATCACCTCGGGGATCATCCTGGGCGAGGATCCCGACACCGGGATCGGCAACCTGTCCTATCACCGGGCGATGATCCATTCGAAGAACCAGCTGGCGACCTCGCTGCATTCGCGCGGCCACCTGTGGCGGCTGCTGAACATGTCCAAGGAACTGGGCAGGCCGATGCCGGTGGCCATGATCATCGGTGGGCATCCCCTGTTCATGCTTGCCGCCTCGGCGCGGCTTGCCTTCGAAGAGGATGAGCGCGACATCGCCGGCGGGCTGATGGGCGCCCCGCTGGAAGTGGTCGAGACGCCGAAATACGGCATCCGCGTCCCGGCCCATGCCGAGATCGTGCTGGAGGGGGTGATCGACCACGAGGCCTCGGTCGAGGAAGGGCCGTTCGGCGAGTTCACCGGCTATTCCTCTGACCGGTCGACCAACAACCTGTTCACCGTGGAAACCATCCTGCGCCGCAACGCGCCCATCCTCGGTCAGCGTGGCCGGTGGCAATTCCGCCGAACACCTGAACCTTGGCCGCATCCCGCGCGAGGCGGAGATGGTCGAGAAGCTGCGGGCGCGCTTCCCGTCGGTGACGGCGGTGCATTACCCGTCCTCGGGCACGCATTTCCACGCCTATGTGGCGATGAACCAAAGCCGCGAAGGCGAGGCCCGGCAGGTCATGCTGGGGCTGCTGGGATGGGACCAGTACCTGAAGACCGTGATCGTCGTGGATGCGGATGTGGACATCACCCGCGACGAAGAGGTGCTCTGGGCGCTGTCCAGCCATTTCCAGCCGCATCGGGACGTGGTGATCATCGAGGGGCTGCCGGGCAATGCGCTCGACCCCTCGGCCAGCGGCATCGGCACCACGTCGCGGATGGGGCTGGACGCGACGCGCGGGCCGGATTTCCACGGCACCCGCGCGCTGATCGGCGCCGAGGCGCAAGCGCGCGCGGCGGCGCTTCTGAAGGATATTGGCCGGTAATCTGCCCGTGGCACGGAAGGAACTGACATGACACAGCCAAGGCGCATGATCGTCGGGATTTCCGGGGCTTCGGGGGTGATCTACGGCAAGCGCATGCTTGAAGTCCTGCGCGCGCTGGACATCGAGACCCATCTTGTCATGTCCAATGCCGCGCGCATCACCATGGCGCATGAGTGCGATTTCACGGCAGCCGATCTGGAAGCGCTGGCCGATCACACCCATTCCAACAAGGATATCGGGGCGGGCTGTTCCTCGGGTTCCTTCCGCACCATGGGGATGATCGTGGCGCCCTGCTCGGTCAAGACCATGGCGGAAATCGCCACCGGCACCACCGCCAATCTGCTGTCGCGGGCCGCGGATGTGGTGCTGAAAGAGCGGCGGCGGCTGGTGCTGATGCTGCGCGAGACGCCGCTGCATCTGGGGCATCTGCGCAACATGGCGGCGGTGACAGAGATGGGCGCCATCATCTATCCCCCGGTGCCGGCCTTCTACACCAGACCGCAAAGCCTGGAGGAGATGGTCGATCACACGGTTGGCCGGGTGCTCGACCTCTTCGATCTGGACAGCGGCACGGTGAAGCGCTGGACCGGCGGCAGGTCCGAGGGGGCCTGACAGCGCGGCGAGCCCGTCTGAAACCACGGATGACCCATGCGCCGGGGCCTGCCCGGCGCGGCCTTCGTTTGCGGCGCGGGTTCAGCCGCGTGCGGGCAGGGCGCGCTGGGGCCCGGCATCCCGGCGGGTCCGGCGGATCACCAGGTAGATGCCGCCGATCACCAGCAGTGTGCCGATTGCCGAGAGGGCGGACATCGTTTCTCCGAAGAACAGCCATGCCTGCAGCATGGTCAGGGGCGGCACCAGGTAGAAATAGCTGGTCACACGCCCGACCTGATCGCTGCGGATCATCACCATCAGCAGGCTGATCGCCAGCACCGAGAGCCCCAGCACAAGCCAGGCCATGGTCAGCATCAGCGGCCATGTCGGCTCGACCCGCCCGGTTTCGAACAGCAGGGCCAGCGGCAGGGTGACCGCCAGCGCCCCGGCATATTGCACGGTTGTTCCCGCCAGCAGCGGCACCCCGGCGCCGTGGCGCTTTTGCAGCACGGTGCCCGTCGATATGCCCATCAGCGCGATCAGGGTCGCAACCAGCCCCGCGCCATCCGGCGCGCCGTCTTGCGACAGCGCCCCGGCGCCGCCCACGACCAGCAGCAGGCCGAGGAAGCCCACCAGCAACCCGGTGGCCGTGGCGCGGGTCAGCCGCTCGTTCAGCCAGAGCCATCCCAGCAGCGCGGTCAGTAGCGGCTGCATGCCGACGATGATCGCGACCAGCCCGGCCGGGACGCCGCGCGAGATGCTGTAGAAAACGCCGCCCAGATAGGCGCCGTGGATCAGGCTGCCGACCAGAAGCTGGCTTGGGATGTCGCGCGCCGCCAGCAGGGGGCCGCGCCAGAGCAGCAGGCCGAGGCCGAACAGGGCCAGCACCAGAGCGTAGCGCAGGACCAGCAGGAAGAAGGGCTCCATGTAGGGCAGGCCGAACTTTGCGCCGATGAAGCCGGTACTCCAGATCAGAACGAAGGCGAAGGGAATGAAGCGGGTCAGGGTGGGCATCTGCTGTTGTCCGGTAAGCTCGGGCACCGGGCGGACAAGGAAAGTCCCGGTCGGATATGCCGGCCGGGACTGCTTTGCGAACCGGTGCGGTTCCGTATCACTTGCTTTCGCGCGGAAGGCTCCACGGGAAGAAGTGGCGCTGGGTCTGTGCGATGATCTGGAACAGCGTCAGGGACATGACGACAAGTATGGCCAGACCGGCCCAGGCCTGCGGGATTTTGAACAGGGAGGTCGAGAACTGGATGAAGTACCCGATCCCCTTCTCGGCAGCCACGAACTCGGCCACGACCGCCCCGATCACCGACAGGGTCACCGAGATCTTCAGCCCCGAGAAGATATAGGGGATCGCATAGGGGATGCGGATCTGGGTGAATTCGCGGATGGCAGGCGCCTTCAGCGAATGGCTGAGCTCGATCAGCTCCTCCGGCGTTGCCTTCATACCGGTGGTCATCGACACGACCAGCGGGAAGAAGGAGATCATGAAGGTGATCAGAACCCGCGACATGTCCCCCGATCCCATGGTCACGATGATGATCGGCGCGACCGCGACGATGGGGGTCGACTGGATCACCACCAGCAGCGGGTAGATGCCGCTGGAGACCAGCTTGAACCGCGTCAGCAGGATCGCCAGCGGCAGCGAGACCACGATGGCGGTCAGGAACCCGAGCATCGCCACCCGCAGGGTCGCCCGAGCATGGGCCAGCCAGCGCGACACCGTCACCGCGTCGAAGCCTTCCAGGATCCGGCTGGGGGCCGGCAGCAGGAAGGTGGGGATGGTGAAGAAGCGGGTCGAGCTTTCCCACAGTACGAGGATGATCAGGAAGGTCAGCCCGGGCAGCAGCCCGGGAATGCGGTTCACACGCGTCAATGTTGCAGTCATGTCAGGCCGCCTTCCTGGTCATCAAGGTATCGCGCAGATGGGCCACGAGATCCTGCATCTCGGTCAGCCGCATGGAGTCGCCGGTCCGCGGGCGCGGCGCGGGAACCCTGAGATCCTCCGCGACCCGCGCTCCGGGGCCATGGCTCATCACGATGATCCGGTCGGCCAGTAGAACGGCCTCGACGATGGAATGGGTGATGAACATCACGGTTTTCCGGTGCTTCTGCCAGATGTTCTGCAACTCGTATCCCATTTCCTCGCGGGTCAGGGCGTCGAGAGCCGAGAACGGTTCGTCCATCAGCAGGATGTCGGGGTTGTGCAGAAGCGCGCGGGCAATGCCGACGCGCTGCTGCATCCCGCCCGACAACCTGTCGGGGCGGCGTTTTTCCAGCTTGGCAAGGCCGACCAGCTTCAGCAGTTCGTGTGCCCGTTCCCGCTGTTCCGGGGTGACGCGCCCGTATTTGTGCTTCATCGGGAAGACCACGTTGTCCTCGAGCGTGGCCCAGGGCAGCAGGGTCGGCTTCTGGAACACGATGCCGATATCGTCACGCGGTTCGACCACCTTCTCGCCATGCACCGAGACCGTGCCGGCGCTTGGTTTCAGCAGGCCGGCGACGATCCGCATCAGCGTGGACTTGCCGCAGCCCGACGGCCCGAGCACCGCAAGGAACTCGTGGTCGTTGATCGCCAGGTTGACATGTTGCAGGGCGACCAGTTCGCCTGCGCGGGTGTCGAATTTCATTTCGACATCGGTGAACTGGACAGCGGGTGTCACGGTGTCGGGCTGGATCATGATCCGTTCTCCGGCATGAAGCTGCGGTCAACCACGTCTTCGGGATCCAGCGCATCCGGTGCCAGGCCCTGGGCGGCGGCGACGCGCTCCCATGTGGCCTGCAGGCGCCCGGGTTCCAGCGCGCCGAGCCCGTCCCGTTCCGTGACCTCGTTGAAGATCAGCCCCAGCGCGTCGTTCAGCGACCCCATGGCGGTGGCGTGATCCATTTCCGGGACGGCGTCGGTCACCGCCTTGGCCGCGTCCTCGGGGTTCTCGCGCATGTATTCCACCGACTGTAGCAGTGCCGCGATGAAGCGGCGGGCCACGTCGGGGCGCTCTTCCAGGAACTGGTTCGAGGCGACAATAGAGCCGGAATACATCACCAGCCCGGCTTCGGCCCAGGGCAGAACGATCATCTCGCGTCCGGCATCCTTGGCCTGCTGGGTGTAGCGGGTCACGTCGGTGATCCAGGAAATCACCGCGTCGGTCTGCCCGGTCACCAGCATCGGGTTCAGCGCGCCCGGGTCGGATTTGGTCAGGGTGACATCGTCCATCGACAGGCCGTTGTCGTTCAGCACCAGAGGCAGGTAGACGTTCGACGAGGTGAAGGGCGAGGTCACCAGGTTCTTGCCTTTCACATCGGCAAAGCTTTCGATCCCGTTGCCCTTGAGGGTGAAGAATGCGTGCGGTCCCTCGCTGTAATAGGACATCACGGCGGTCACTTGCAGGTCTTCGGTCACCCGGGCGGCCATCAATGCGCCGATATCGGCATTGCCGATATCCGAGCTTCCGGTGGCCAGCTTGGTCAGCGATTCCGAGGAGCCGCGCCCGGATTCGAGCCTCAGGTCCAATCCGGCCTCTTCGCAAAACCCCCGTTCGAGACAGACAAAGATAGCTGCCTTGTCACCACCGGGCAGCCAGTCCATCTGGAACGTGACTTTGTCCGTACCGCCTGAGCAGACGCCGCACTGCCCAGTAGAAACGCGGTGGCTGAGATTATTCCCTTCATGATTTTTCCTCCCTGTCGTGGTTCGCAGCGGACACGAACCGGCAACGTTTTGAGCCGATTTGAAACAGTTCGCCCTGAGGGATTGTCGAGCAGTAGCGATCGTTACCCTTTTAAACTGACTGCCCCGGGTGAACTGCACGAATACTGAGCAATTACCAAAGTCCCAGAGGGCCAAGTTCGCTTCTACTCTGGAAAAAAGCTAGCACGTAAAATTCAATCCCGGAAGGAAAATTTTGGAATTGTCAACAATCGCACGGGGCTGGGCGCCCCTTGTGTCCGGCCCGCAATGGATAAGTTGACGCAAATGTTGAGAAATTCGCAGCGGCCCCGGAGCCGGGCAAACTCCGGTGTATGGCGGGCCGGATCCCGCGGGTTCGGTGGGGGATCCTGCATGGGGACTAAGGTCGTGTTGCCGTGGCCCGGGCGTCCCGGCTGCATGGAAGAATCACCCCACCGCCGGTCAATCCGCCATTCCGGATGCAAAGTGGCCCGGCGCGCCGTTCTTTTCGGGGCCGACCAGGGCGCGCAGGGAGCAGTCGGTTTTAGCCCAAGCTGTCCCTGTCTCGAATTAACCGGAAGCTTGACTGAAATTGTCATCTGTTTTCCGGGGTAGACTACGCCCGTAATTTACCTATTGGCCCGTATACGTCGATATAGCCCCATTGTGCCCGCGCGGTCTTTGTCTTGGATGCGGTCCTTGCAAATGGGGCGGGGCATTGGCGTGGCGGGCAACGGGCGTGCCAAACTCCGGGCGGCGTTTCTCTGTCCGATCCTGACGCTTGAGAAAGCCGGCCAGATGAATAGAACCGCCGCCGGAGCGGCGACGGCCCGGGGGCGAAACCGTATCTGAAAGCGACGTGTTACGGGTGCCGCCAAGCGAGGGCGCGCGGTGGAAAGGCTGGCCATCAACCGTCTTGACTAACTGATCAGTCAGGATATGGTGCCCCCATGTCGAAGGCACCTGCAAAACGCGGTTCAAGCGCATCGGGCGCGATTGAAAAGATCCTGCTTGCCGCAGAGGTCGAGTTCGCCGACCGCGGTTTCGATGGCGCGGGGATGAAGGCGATTTCCACGCGGTCGGGGGTGTCGCAGGCGCTGTTGCACTATCACTTCGGCAACAAGGAAACGCTTTACGAGGCGGTGATTGCGCAGCGGTCGGAGAAGATCAACTCCGAGCGGATGGCGCTGCTGTCCCGGGTGGATCTGGACGCGGCGGATGCGCTGGACCAGATCCTCGACGCCCTGTTCCGGTCGCCGCTTGGGCCGTCGGGCGGGCAGAACGCCTATGCGCGCATCTTCAGCGGACTGGTTGTCGGGCAGGAACGCGAGCAGGCGCTGGTGCGGAAATTCTACGACCCGACGGCGCAGAAATTCGTGGCGGCGCTGGAACGCGCGGTGCCCGGGGCCGATCAGGCCATGGCCGGGATGGCCTACACCTTGTCGCTTGGCGCCCTGATCGCGGTGATCGGTCGCGATGGCCGGGTCGAGCGGCTGATGGGGCGCGACGGTCTTCAGAGCTTCGAGGCGGTTCTCGCGCAGCTGGTCCGGTTCGCAAAGGGCGGCGTTTTGGCGCTGACGGCGACAGGTTAAGACAAGTCCATGATATCAGGGAGGGAAATATGAACACAATGATGAAGCGCGGGCTGCTGGCAGCCGTCTTGCTGGGCCCGACCGGAGCGGTCGCCGACAGCTTTTCCGCCACGATTGCCGCCGGGCATCCGCCGGTGTTCCGCTGGGTCCAGATGCTGGACGAGGCTTTCGTGCCGGCGGTCGAGGCGGCGCTTGAAGGGTCGGAATACTCGATTTCCTTCTCTAGGCAGTACGGCGGCGCCATTGCCGGGGTGGGCGAAGAGCTGGAGGCGGTCGAGGCCGGGCTGGCCGAGCTTGGCACCTGTCAGTCGCTCTTCGATCCGGCCAAGCTGGCGGTGCAGAACGTGACCTATTACACGCCCTTCGTCAGCGCCGATGTGCGCCAGATCGGAACGCTGATGCACCGGTTGCAGGTCGAAGATCCGGCGATGCAGAAAAGCTATGAGGACAATGGCGTGGTCTATATCGGGGCGCCCATGGTGCTTGACGATTACCTGCTGATGACCAATTTCCCGGTGACGTCGCTGGCCGATCTGGACGGCAAGAAGATCGGCGCGCCGGGGGCGGCGCTGAACTGGCTTTCGGGCACCGGGGCGGTCGGCGTCTCTGGCAACCTGACCACCTATTACAACGAACTGAAGACCGGCGTCTTCGATGGCGTGATCGTCTTCGGCTCTGCCGCCCTGCCCAGCAAGCTGTACGAGGTCGCGCCCTATATCACCCGCGCCGGTCTTGGCGCGCAATACGCCGGGTCGATCTGTGCCAACGTCGACTGGTACGACAGCCTGCCCGAAGAGGTGCGCGCGGCACTGACAGAGGCGGCGGATGCGACCGCCGACTGGTATGTCGGCTCGCTGGAAGCCGCTGTCGAGAACGCCTTCACCGTCATGGGTGAAAACGGCGCAACGATCACCGACGCCTCGGACGAGCTGCGCGCGGCACTGGGCCGGGACCATGGACAACGCGGCCAGGGTCTGGGCCGAGGGTCTGGATGCGCAGGGCCAGCCCGGCACCGAGGCGCTGCGGACCTACATGGAGCAAATGCGTGCGGTAGGCGCGGCCCCGCTGCGTGACTGGGACGCCGAATAATCCATGACAGAGCTTGCCCGGGCCGAGCCCTGGCCCCTGCGTTGGCTGGATGTGCTGACGCAGGTGGCCAATGTCTGCGGATCTCTCCTGATTTCGGGTCTGGTCCTGCTGATTGGCGCCGATGTCTTCAGCCGCAATATGTTCAATGCCCCGATCTCGGGCGTGCCGGAGATGGTGACCCTGTCCATCGTCGCGATCGTGTTCCTGCAGGCGCCGCAGGCGCTCAAGGTGGGTCGCATGACCCGTTCGGATGCGCTGATCGGGTTTCTGGAGCGCCGCGCGCCGCGTGTCGTCCAGGGTCTCGAGACCCTCTACGACCTTCTGGGGATGGTGGTGGTCGGGGCCATTCTCTACGCGACCTGGCCGATCTTCATGCGTGCCTGGACACGGTCGGAGTTCGTCGGCGCCGCGGGTGATTTCACCGCGCCGGTCTGGCCTGTGAAGCTGATGATCCTGGTCGGGGGCTGCCTGCTGGTGCTGCAGTTCCTGGCCCGGATCCTGCGCCGCTTCCTGACTGCGAAGGAAAGCCGATGACGACATTTGAAATCGGGTTGATGGCCCTGGGAGGGATGGGGCTGATGGTCATGGGCGGCATGTTCGTGCCCATCGCCCTGATCCTCTGTTCCTTCCTCGGGGTCTGGGCGATCAAGGGATCGCCGATCCTGGCCGCCAAGATGCTGGGCCTTGCCGCCAACGATGCCATTGCCAGCTACTTCTTCGGCGTGGTGCCGCTGTTTGTGCTGATGGGGTTCCTCGTCTCGGAATCCGGGATCGGGCGCGATGCCTTCGACGTGGCCAATGCGATGTTCCGCCGGATCAAGGGCGGGCTGGGCGTGGGCACGGTGGCGGCCAATGCGATCTTTGCCGCGGTGACCGGGATCTCGATTGCCTCGGCGGCGGTCTTTACCAAGATCGCGGTGCCCGAGATGCGTCGGCACGGCTACAGCAGCCGCTTTGCCGTCGGCGTGGTGGCGGGCAGTTCGGTGCTGGGCATGTTGATCCCGCCAAGCCTGCTGCTCATCCTCTTCGGGTTGCTGGCAGAGCAGTCCATCGGCGACCTGTTCGTGGCCGGGATCGGGCCGGGCATCGTGCTGGCCCTGTTCTTCGGGGTCGGCACCGTCCTGATGGCCATCTTCGCGCCGAAATTCGTGGGGGAAAACCTCAGCAAGGACAGCGAGGCGCTGAGCCCGATGGAGCTGCTGTCCAAGGGGGTGCCGATCACCGCGCTGATCGGCATCGTTCTGGGCGGCATCTACGCGGGCTTTTTCACCCCGGTCGAAGCCGGCGCCATCGGCGCCATCGGGGCGCTGGTCATCGGGGTGCTGAAACGGCGCCTCAGCTGGGCCGCGCTCTGGCGCGTCCTGGTGGATACCGGGCTTGTCACCGCGTCGGTCTGCTTCCTGATCATCGCCGCGCAGATGTATTCCCGGATGCTGGCCTTTTCCGGGGTGCCGCTGGCATTCGGTGAAATGGCGGCCACGGCAGAGCTTGGCGTGCTGGGATTGATCCTGCTCTACGTGCTGGTGGTGATCTTTCTGGGCATGATCCTCGACAGCTCCTCGATCATGCTGATCCTCGTGCCGCTGATGCTGCCGATCCTGATCCCCATGGGGGTCGACCTGATCTGGTTCGGGATCATCACCGTGATCGCGGTGGAAATCGGGCTGCTGACGCCACCCTTCGGGATCTCGGTCTATGTCATCAAATCCACGCTGGATGACCCCGATATCAGCCTGGGCGACATCTTCTACGGCGCCGCACCCTTTGCGCTGATGATGCTGCTTTGCCTGATCCTGATCATCCTCTTCCCCGCCATCGCCACCGGCCTGCTTTGAAAGGTGCTGCCATGACCCGCAGATTTGTCGACCTGTCGGTGCCGCTCGAGGCGGACATCCCCTCGGACCCCGAGATGATGCTGCCCCGGATCGAGTATTTCGACCACAAGGATACCGCCGAGCAAATGGCCGGTTTCTTCCCCGGGCTGGCGCCCGAAGACCTGCCCGGCGGCGACGGCTGGGCGATCGAGCGGCTTTCGATCTACACCCACAACGGCACGCATCTGGACGCGCCCTATCACCACCATTCCACCATGGATGGCGGGAAGCGCGCGATCACCATCGACGAGGTGCCGCTTGAGTGGTGTTTCGGCAATGGCGTGAAGCTTGACTTCCGGCACCTGCCGGACGGGCACATCGTCACGCCCGCAGAGGTCGACGAGGCGCTGGAGCGGATCGGCCACAGGCTTCAGCCGCTGGATATCGTGATGATCAACACATCGGCGGGGGCGCGCTACGGCGCGCCGGATTACTTGATGCGCGGTTGCGGCATGGGGCGCGACGCGACGATGCACCTGCTGGATCAGGGTGTCCGCGTGACCGGCACCGACGCCTGGAGCTGGGACGCGCCCTTCCCGCTGACCGCCAGCGAGTTCGCCGAAAGCCGCGACCCCGCCATCATCTGGGAGGGGCACCGCGCCAGCATGGAGACGGGCTACTGCCACATGGAGAAGCTGGCCAATCTCGACCAGCTTCCCGGGACCGGATTCACCGTGTCCTGCTTCCCCTACAAGATCAAGGCGGCGTCCGCCGGGTTCGTCCGTGCCGTCGCCATATTCGAGGACTGACATGCAAAAGACCATCATCACCTGCGCCATCACCGGGGCGATCCACACGCCGACCATGTCGGACGCACTGCCCTACCGGCCCGACGACATCGCGCAGCAGGCCATTGACGCGGCCAAGGCCGGGGCGGCGATCCTGCACCTGCACGCCCGCGACCCGGAAAACGGCAAGCCCTCGGTCGATCCGGCGCATTTCATGGCCTTCCTGCCCGCCATCAAGGCCGAGACCGACGCGATCATCAATATCTCGACCGGGGGCAGCATCACCATGGGGATCGAGGACCGGCTTGCCCCGGCGGCGGCGGCCTCCCCGGAAATGTGCTCGCTCAACATGGGATCGCTGAACTTTTCCTGCCACCCGCTGGCGGATCGCTACGAGCGTTTCAAATTCGACTGGGAAGAGGCGCATATCCGGGCCTCCGAGGGCGGGATCTTTCGCAATACCTTTGCCGACATCAAGCAGGTCGCGGCGACCATGGGGGGCGACCGGCACAACGCCAAGTTCGAACATGAATGCTACGAGGTCGGCCATCTCTACAACCTTGCGTTCTGCATGAAGCAGGGCATGTTCCAGGCCCCGATCTTCCTTCAGTTCGTGATGGGCATCCTGGGGGGATCGCCGCCGAGATCGACAACCTTGTCTTCATGAAGCGCACCGCCGACCGGCTCTTTGGCGACAATTACCAGTGGTCGGTGATTGGTGCCGGTGGCCAGCAGATGAAGCTGGCGGCGGTGGCGGCGCAGATGGGTGGCCACGTGCGGGTCGGGCTTGAGGATTCGCTGTTCATCGAGCGTGGCAAGCTGGCGGAGTCGAATGCCCAGCAGGTCGAGAAGATCAAATCCATCCTCGAGGCGCAGGGCAACCGGATCGCCACCCCCGCCGAGGCCCGCGCCATGCTGGGGCTCAAGGGTGCGGACAAGGTGAGCTTCTGACCGGCCAGCCGCATTGGCCCCGTCCCGCCGGGGGCGGGGTCTGCCATGACAGCGTTGCGGCGCATGACGCGCCATTGAAGGGGGACAGCATGTCCGTCGATCAGCCCAAGGACCCGCTTGAGGTCGTCTTTACCTGTTCCGGTCGCGCCACCGGGAAAATGCGCAACGATCTCGATGTCAAGATGACCCAGCCCATGCTGGAAGAGTTCGCCATGGCGACCGACGAAGGGCCGTTCCATGGCGGCGAAGCCTCGGCGCCACCGCCGCTGGCCCATTTCATCAGCGGTCTGACCGGCTGCATCATGACCCAGTTGCGGGCCTTCGCGAAGCGGATGGACGTCGAGATCAACGACCTGACGGTCAACTGCAAGATCGTCTGGCAATGGACGCCGGTCGGCCGGATCTATGAAACGGCGCCCAAGTCCTTCGACATCGATATCCTGCTGGACAGCCCGAACCCCCTGGAAGAGCAGGTCGCGCTGATCGAGGCCGCCAAGAAAGGCTGCTTTGTCGAGCAGACGCTGGCGCAGTCGAATACGGTCACACATCGCCTGAAGACGCAGGGCGGATACCTGCGGCTTCGCTAGCCGTCCCGGGGCGGGCCGCTGTGTCGGGGCGTCAGGCGCCACCGGGGCCTGGTGCGTGACGGCGGGTTCGCCCGCCGCTGCCCGCTCGGCTTCCGCAGGGCATCGACAGGCCCGACAGGGACGGGATCCGGTCCCGTCCGGGCGGTCACAGTGCCCCGGCGGTCCGTCAGCCTGACCGGCTATACCCACCACGAACACCCGCGATTTTCCCTTCCTCTGGCCGGGGGAACCCTGCCGACAGTCGATCCTGCCTCAGAGCCCATTGCCCGCGCCATCGGTGTTGGGCCACAATGCGCGCTTTGATCGTCGTGCCCCGTGCCCGGCAATTCGTTCCGGTTTCCGGGGGCTGTCAGGGAGAGACGCACTATGGCGACGCAGCGGCCAAGGGCCAAAAGGGTCACGATCCAGCAGGTCGCGGAGGCGGCGGGGGTCAATCGCTCGACCGTGTCGCGGGTCTTCAACAATCCCGACATCCTACTTGAAGAGACCGTCCGAAACGTGCGCGAGGTGGCGCGAAAGCTGGGCTATTCGCCCAATGCGGCGGCGCGGGCGCTGCGCACCGGGCGCAACAGCAACATTGCCCTGGTGGTGCCCGACCTGACCAACCCCTTCATGCCGCCGATCGCGCTGGCGGTGCAGAAGGAGGCCTCGGCGCATGGGTACTCGGTCTTCATCGGCAATGCCGACGAGGACCCGAGTCCAGGAAATGGACCTGTTGCGGCGGCTGTCCGATCAGGTGGCCGGGGCGGTTCTGGCTTCGCCGCGCTCCGAAAGCGCGCAGATCCACGCGCTGGCGCGCGAGATGCCGCTTGTCCTGATCAACCGGGATATCGAAGGCGTGCCGCGCGTGCTGATCAATTCCGGGCAGGGCATGGCGCGGGCCGTGGCCCATCTTGCCGAACTGGGGCATCGCCGGATCATCTATGTCGGAGGCCCCGAGAATTCGTGGTCCAACGGCCAGCGGCGGGATGCGGTCACGCGGGCCGCCGCCGAACATGGTGTCTCGATGGGCGAGCTTCCTGCCGGGATTGCCTCTTTCGCGAAGGGGGTCGAGCTTGTGCCAGAGCTTTTGACGCGCGGCGCGACCGCCTGCATCGCCTTCGACGACGTGCTGGCGCAGGGCATCTGTTTCGGCCTGGCCGAGAACGGGCTTCGGAACCCCGAGGATTACAGCGTCGTGGGCTGCGACGATATCCTGGGCTACCCCATGCTGACCACCGTTTCGGGTCCGTCGGCGGTTGCAGGGCAGAAGGCCGTCGACCTGCTGATTAGCTCTCTGAACGCGCCGCCGGAGGATGATGTGCGCATTGTTCTGGAAACGGAATTCGTTTCAAGACAAACCGTTAGCGCCCCGCCCCCCAGCTGAAGCAACCTTCGTTGGTGTCTTTGGGCGATCTCGGCGTTGACGTGCAATCGATTGCACATTACGCTGCCTTGTAACGAAGGGACAAAGTTCATGATGACGTCAGACCATGTTGCACGTTCACCGGCGCATGCCGGAAGCGGGCTCAGCGAAAGATACACTGTCGAGATCTACCAGACGCGGGCAGAGATGGGGCGCGCCGTGGCGATGGATGTCGCGAACCGGATGCGCGCGGTCGCTGCGGACAAGGGCAGCGTGCGGATGATCTTTGCCGCCGCGCCCAGCCAGTCCGAAGTGCTCGAGGCCCTGACCGCGCTGCCCAACGTGCCCTGGGACAGGGTCACGGCCTTCCACATGGACGACTATCTCGGGCTCGAGGCCGAGGCCCCGCAGCGCTTCGGCAACTGGCTGCAGGAACATCTGTTCTCGAAGATACCCGCCGCCACGGTGCACCGCATCGCCGCGACCGGCACGGCGGATGAGATCTGCCAGGGCTATGCCGGGCTTCTGGGCGAGGCGCCGATCGACATTGTCTGTCTGGGCATCGGGGTGAACGGGCATATAGCCTTCAACGACCCGCCGGTTGCCGATTTCGACGATCCGCTCAGCGTGCGCGTTGTCGAGCTGGACGAGGTCTGCCGCCAGCAGCAGGTCGACGACGATTGCTTCGACCGGCTTGAAGCGGTGCCGCAGCAGGCGATCACCTTGACCATTCCGACCCTCATGGGGGCCGGTGCCCTGTTTTGCACGGTGCCCGGGGCGCGCAAGAAGGCGGCTGTGAAAGCCGCGCTGGAGGGGCCGATCACCACCGATTGCCCGGCCAGCATCCTGCGGACACATCCGAACTGCACCATCTACCTGGATCGCGAGGCGGCCCCCATGGCTGATACCACGCTCACCGCCGACGCCCTCTGCGACGCCTATCTAGACGATGTCACGGCGCTTATGCAGCGCATTCACACCGAGGAAAAAGAGCCGCTGGACCGGGCGGCGCGGCTGCTGGCCGACCAGATCGCCGAGGACCGCCTTGTGCATGTCTTCGGTCCCGGCGGGCACTCCAACCTTGCGACGCAAGAAGTGTTCTTCCGCGCCGGCGGTCTGATGCATGTCAACGCGATCCTCGACGAGGGCACGCTGTTGTCGAACGGCGCCCTGCGCTCCATGGCGATCGAGCGGACACCCGGGTATGGCCGCGTCGTGATCGACAACCAGGGCCTTGGCGAGGGCGACATTCTGATCCTCGTGAACGCCTATGGCATCAACGCCGCCCTGATCGACGCGGCGCTGATCGCGCGCGAGCGTGGCGTGCGGACCATCGGCATCAGCTCGCGACAGCATGCAGAGGGCACCGCTGCGGACCATCCCGCGCGCCACCCCACCAAGCAGAACCTGCACGATCTGGTGGATGTGGCCATCGACAGCAAGGTGCAGATCGGCGATGCCATTGTCGATATCCCGGGCATGACCGAACGCATCGCGGCGGTGTCGACCTATGCCAATGCGACGGCGCTGAACCTGCTGGTGATCCGAACGGTTCTGCACATCCGCGAACGGGGCATCGAGCCTCCGGTCTGGCGCAGCGGCAACGCCCCCGGCGGTGACGAGGCGAACAGGAAGTTCCTTGGTAACTTCCGGGGAAGGGTGCGCGCGCTTTGAACCGGGTGGCCAGCTATTCCGAGCCGCGATTTCGCAAGCGGCAAGGGCCTGACGGTACATGTCCGGGGCGGCGTGATCGAGGAGGTCACGGACTGCGAGGCCGAGGCTCTGCCCCTGTTGTCACCGGGGCTGGTGGATCTTCAGGTCAACGGTTTCGCCGGGTTCGACCTGAACGAGGGGGATCTGACGCCAGAGGTTGTGGAGGCCCTGAGCCAGGCGCTGGCCCGGGTCGGGGTCGCCGCCTATCTGCCGACGCTTATCACCGCCTCGGAAGCCGCGCTGTGCCAGCGGCTTTCGGCGATCCGGCTGGCGCAACAAAGCCTGCCCTTCTCGAAGGCCATGATCGCGGGTGTCCATGTCGAGGGGCCGTCGATCTCTGCCAAGGACGGGCCGCGCGGCGCGCATCCGCTGGCACATGTCCGGCCCCCTGTCTCGAAGAATTCGCCCGTTGGCAGGGGGCCGCACAGGGGTTGGTGCGCATGGTGACGCTGGCCCCGGAAACCCCGGGCGCCGCCGCCTATATCCGGGCCCTGACCGCCGAAGGCATCTGCGTGGCCCCGGGCCATTGCGATGCCACCGAGGAAGAGATCGCCTTGGCGGTCGCGGCGGGCGCCAGCCTGTCGACCCATCTGGGCAACGGCATCGCCGCGACACTGCCCCGGCATCCGAATGCGATCTGGGCGCAGCTCTCCGAAGACCGCCTGATGGCCAGCCTGATCCTTGACGGGCATCACCTGTCCCGGTCGACCGCCCGGGCCATGCTGCGGGCGAAAGGGGTCGGGCGGACGGTGCTTGTCTCTGACAGCGTGACCTTCGCGGGCATGCCGCCGGGCCGCTACTCTTCGTCCATCGGCGGCGATGTGGAGGTCAGCGGCGACGGCAAGGTCTCGATCGCCGGGACCGCCTATCTTGCGGGCAGCGGGTCGTGCCTGCTGGATATCGTCTGCCGTTATCGGGCCTTCACCGGCTTTCCGACCGCCGAGGCCCTGACCATGGCGGTCAGCAACCCCGCGCGCGTGATCGGCAAGACACCCGCGCTGGTGCCCGGCGCACCGGCCACCTTCCTGCTGCTGGACACCAGCCGGGACGAGGCCCCGGCCCGCCCGGTCGAGATCCTGCACAATGGCGTGAGCATGCTGCCATGACGCGGGTCGGTGCCGCCGTTGTCGATATCACGCCGCCGCCGGGCGGGGCCATGGCGGGTTTTGCGGCGCGTCAGGACGCTGCCCGGGGCGGGCATGATGCGCTGAGCGCGCGGGCGCTTGTGGTCGACGATACGGCCTTCGTGTCGGTGGATGTCATCGGGATCGACGCGGCGTTTTCCGCCCGCATACGCAGGCTTTGCCCGCTGCCGGACGGGAATGTCACGATTGCGGCCACGCATACGCATGGCGGCCCGGTCTCGATGCCCGGGCGCCTGTCGGTTGCCGCAGATCCGGCCTATCTTCAGGCGCTGGAACGCGGCGTCCTTCTGGCCATCGAACAGGCGGCAGGCGCCCGCGAACCGGCCCGGCTGTACGCCGGGTGCGGGGCAGAGCCGGGCTTTGCCGCCAATCGGCGGCACGCGGACGGCCCGGTGGATCGGGGCGTGCCGGTGATGCGCTTTGACCGGATGGATGGATCGACCATCGCCCATCTGGTCTCTTATGCCTGCCACCCGGTTGTGCTGGGGGCGGACAACCTGCTGTGGACGGCGGATTACCCGCATTTCGCGCGCAGGGCGCTTGAAGAGGCATGCCCGGGGTCGGTCGCGGTCTTCGCCACCGGCTGTGCGGGGGACGTGAACACCGGGCACAGCGCGGCGGCCTCGCTTTCCGCCGGGTATCAGGCAGACCGCACCTATGCGCGGGCCATGACCATCGGCGAGGGTGTGGCGCAATCGGCGCTTGCGGCGGAAATGGTTGCCGTGTCGGGGCCCATCGGATGCGCCGAGGCCTTCGCGGATCTCCGGTTCGAAAGCCGCGAAAGCGGCACGGCGGATGAGCTGGCCCGCGCGTGGCGCGCGGCCTCGCGCAGCCCGGGCGACATTCACCACATCTGGGCGGATTGGGCCGGGCGGCAGATGGGCCGCGATCTGGAGCCGATGCAGGCCAGATGCACCGCCCTCAGCTGGGGCGGGGTGCTGATCCTCAGCCTGCCCGGAGAGATCTTTGCCCGGACCGCACTGGAGCTGCGCCGGTCCCTTGGTCGGGACGGGCCAGACCATGTGATCGCCTATGCCGACGACAATCCCGGCTATATCCCGCCGCTGGATGAATATGCGGTCGGCGGATACGAGGTGGACGAGGCGCACAGGTTCTATGGAATGGGCGCGTCGATCGCGCCCGGAGTGGCGGAGGCGTTGTCCAGTGCAGCACAACGCGCCGCCGAGATTGCGGCCAAACCGACCGCAGCAGACTGCACGATCAAAAAAGTCCAACATGAAAGGGAAATCCAATGCCATCGAATGACAAAGGCGCGCCACTGGGGAACGCGATCACATTGTCGGCGGGCCTGATGCTTGCCGGGACCATGGCGGCACAGGCGCAGGACGTCGTCGTCTGGGGCGGCTTCCCCGAGCTGGCCGACTACTACGAGCGCGTTGCCGAAGGGATGCGCGACGACTACCCCGATCTCAACGTCATCGTCGAGCCCATCGGCCTGCGCGACCACGAAAAGCGCGTTGCGCTTGGCCTGTCGTCGGGGCTGGACGACGCAACGGTCCTGGAGCTGATCGGCTCTACCGCGAACCGCTACATCGTGAACGACCTTCTGCCGCCCGCGCCCTCGCATATCGCGGATTTCGTGAACGACGGCGCAAACTTCGAGCCGTTCTTCCGGGATACCGCCACGGTCGATGGCGCGGTCTACGGCCTGCCGCTGTTCCGGGGGCAGGGGGCGTTGTTCTACAATACCGACATGCTGGCAGAGGCCGGTCTGGACGGCCCGCCCAGCACCATGGAAGAGTATGACGCCTATGCCGCGAAGCTGACGCAGCGCGACGGGGACGGCACGCCCACGGTATCGGGTTGGTCGCTGCGCCTGTCTGGTGGCGGCGCCGGGATCGCCGAGAAGTTCTGGATCAACATGCACCAGCACGGTGGCGCCGTTCTGGACCGCGTCGGCGACAAGTACCGCGCGGGCTATGCCAGCGACGCCGGGCTTGCGACCCTGCGCCAATACGTCAATGCCGTCAGCGGCGACAAGACCGTGACCGTCGACATGCCCGCCGATGCCGCCGCGTTCCAGCGGGGCCAGACGGCGATGTTCATCCGCGAAAGCTGGGTGATCGGCGATACCGGGAAAAAGGCGCCCGATCTCAACTATGACACGGCGCTTCTGCCGCGCGGCTCGATTGCGCTGCCGGTGAACCTCTATGTTTCCGGTGGCTCGGACGAGGCGCAGGAAGCGGCATGGGCCTTTGCCATCGAGGCGAACAAGCCCGAGAACCTGATCTGGATGCTGGACAATGTCGGCTGGCTGCCCAACCGGGTGGGCGTCGACTACAGCGAGGTCATCGCGGCCAAGCCCCAGTTCTCGGCCTTTGTCGACCTGCCCGAAGACTACGATCTGTTCACCCTGCCGTCGATCGAGCCGATCAACGAGATCCTGACGCGCTTTGCAGCCACGCTGACCGAAGCCTTTGCCGATCCGTCGCTTGCCGGTGACGATGCCGCGATGATGGCCCTTCTCGAATCTGCCGCCGAGGAAACCAATGCGATCCTGGATCGCGCGGGCATTCTCGCCGAGTAAGGCACCACCAGACCTGCCCGCCGCGCCACGGCGGCGGGCAGGCCGATTGCATGAGGCAGACCATGTTGAAACGTAAGAAGTTCTGGTTCGCGATACTTGCGATTATTCCGACATTCGCGATTTTCGGATGGGTGCGTATGTATCCGATCGTCGAGACGCTTCGGCTGAGCATGTACCAATGGAACCTGCTGTCGAAGGACAAGATCTTCGTCGGACTGGCGAACTTTGCAGAGTTGTTCGGTGACGATCAGTTCCTCGATGCGCTGACCAATACCGCGATCATTGCCTTCGGCGCCATGGTCATCACGATCCCCACGTCAATGGCGCTGGCCGGTGTCATCTATCACCGGACCCGCAGCCGCTTTGCCGGATTCTACGAAACCGCCGTCTTCATCCCGCATGTCGTGTCGCTTGTACCGGCTGCCATGGCACTGGAAATGGATCTTCGACGCCAAGCTGGGGCCGCTGAACGCGATCATCGTGTCGCTTGGCGGAGAGGCGCAGGCCTGGCTGTTCGATCCCGTGCTCTCGGTTGTCTGCATCATCCTGCTGGTGTCGTGGCAAACGCTGGGCTACGCCGTGCTGATCTATCTGGTCGGGTTCCGGAACCTGCCGAAATCGGTCTTCGAGGCGGCCCGGCTGGATGGCGCCAACGGGGTGCAGTCCTTCCTTTACATGTCGGTGCCGCTGCTGAAGCCGATCACGCTTTACGTTTCCGTCGTCACCCTGATCTCGGGGTTCAACGTCTATGCGCAGGCCTATGTGCTGGCCTCGGACACGCAGGGCGCGCCGGGCAGGCTGGTCCGGGTTCTGGTGCTCGACATGCTCGAGAACAGCTTCCAGAACTTCCGCGTCGGCTATGCCGCCGCAGAGGCCGTGATCCTCTTGCTTATCGTTCTGGTGCTGACCACGGTCCAGTTCGGCCTGCTGCGTCAGAAGGGGGGAACTGACCATGTCCGCCAAAGCCCGCACCCGCCGTTCGAACTTCCTGATTGATGTGGCGCTGTTCCTGGTCTGCCTGGTGCTGCTGCTGCCCCTGATCATGCTGATCTCGAACGGCTTCAAGACCCCGGCAGAGATGCTTCAGTGGCCGCCCACCCTGCTGCCCCGCAATCCGACGCTGGAGAACTTCGTCACGGTCTTCACCGAGACGCCGCTGCTGCGCTGGATGTTCAACAGCTTCGCCTTCGCCTTCCTGTCGATGATCGCCATCGTCGCGACCTCTGCGCTGGCGGGCTATGTCGTGGCCAAGTTCCCCTTCAGGACGATCAACGTGATCTTCATCCTGTTTCTGACAACGGCGATCATCCCCTTCGAGGTCTACATGATCCCGCTGTATTTTCAGGTGAAGGCGCTGGGGGTGCTGAATTCGATCACCGGCCTGCTGATCGGCTACCTGGTGATGAGCTTCGGGATCTTCCTGATCCGCCAGAACGTCCTGACCTCGGTCCCCGACGAGTTGCTCGAAGCGGCCCGGATAGACGGGGCAGGGGAGTTCTGGATCTTCACCCATATCGTACTGCCGCTGCTGCGCGGGCCGCTGGCCGCGCTGGCCGTGCTGGCCTTCTTCCAGGCCTGGACCGCCTTTGCCTGGCCGATCATCACGCTGACCCGGAAGACGGCCTTCACCATCGAAGTCGGCCTTGCGAACTTCCAAAGCGCCTACACCGTCGAACTGTCCCTGCTGAGCGCGGCCTCCGCCGCCGTCATGGTGCCCTCCGTGCTCGCGTTTGTCCTGCTGCGCCGCAACTTCGTCGAAGGCATCGCGGCAAGCGGGATGAAGGAATGAAACCCGTCTTGAACCCTGTTCAGCGACTTCTGAAAGACTGGTAATGACCCAAGTTGAAATCAAAGACCTGAGAAAAAGCTTTGGCGCCGTCGAAACCCTGCACGGGGTGTCCGTCGAGATCCCCGATGGGGCCTTCGTGGCGCTTGTCGGGCCCTCGGGCTGCGGGAAATCGACCATTCTGCGCCTGATTGCGGGCCTCGAGGAAATCACCAGCGGCGAGATCCGTGTCGGCGACCGGGTGATCAACGACGTGGAATCCAAGAACCGCGATATCGCCATGGTGTTTCAGAACTATGCGCTCTACCCGCATATGACCGTGGCGCAGAACATGGGCTTCTCGCTGCGGCTGCTGAAAACGCCGAAGCAGGAGATCGCCAAGGCGGTGAAGGACGCCGCGGTCATGCTGGGGATCGACGGGCTGCTCGACCGGTATCCGAAACAGCTGTCCGGCGGGCAGCGGCAGCGCGTCGCCATGGGCCGGGCCATCGTGCGCCAGCCGCAGGTCTTCCTGTTCGATGAGCCGCTGTCCAACCTCGACGCCAAGCTGCGCGTGCAGATGCGGGCAGAGCTGAAGGCCATGCACCAAAGGCTGCGGACAACGACGATCTACGTCACGCACGATCAGATCGAGGCCATGACCATGGCGGATATCGTGGTGGTCATGCGCGATGGCCACGTCGAGCAGGTCGGCAAGCCGCTCGACCTCTATGACCACCCGGTCAACCGCTTCGTTGCCGGGTTCATCGGTTCGCCTGCGATGAACTTCCTTCCGGTTTCGACGCGCCGGGGCAGCGATGACGTCGTGCTGAGCGATGGCCAGACCCTTGTCCTGCCGCAATACCGGGATCTGGACGGAGCGTTCGATCTGGGGTTCCGCCCGGAACATATGCGCCACAGCCCCGACGACGCGGGCCTGCGTGCGGTGATCGAATCCAACGAACAGACGGGCTCGGAAACCCTGCTACAGGCGCAGCTGGCCGGGGTGTCGATCACCGCGCTGCTGCGTGAACGGTTCGATTGCCACGCCGGGGAAACCCATGGCTTCACCGTGGATCCACAGCTGGTGCAGTTCTTCGACCGCACCAGCGGAATGCGGATCGTGCACTAGCGACCGGCGGACCGGATCGCCGCCAGAAGGCTGAGCCCGGTGTGATAGCCGGGATCGAGATCGGGGGTCGCGGGCACAAAGTCGACGGGTCCGTCGACGGTCCGGGTTTGATAGGCAAAGCCCAGATTCTGCCGCCAGTACTGCGAGAAGAAGGCCGCATCGGCCTTCTTCCACGGGGCGATCAGCCGGCTGTCCCCGGTCAACTGGTATCCAAGGGCACAGGCGCGGATCGCTTCGGGCATTGGCCACCACGGGAAATAGGGCGATTTCAGCGCACCGCTGGAGGCCGAGAGATAAAGCGCAATTCCCGGTCCCTGCATCCCGATTTCCATGCAGCGGAGGAGTATATCGACAATCCGGTCAAGCCGTTCCTGATCCGGGCGCACCGCGAGATGTTCGAAGGCAAAGCCGCAGAATTCGATGGCGTGCCCGACATTGCAGGTGTCTTCGCCGTGAATGGTCAGCAAAAGGCCAGAGTCGGGATCGAAATGCCGGTCGAGCACATGCGCGATAAATCGGTCCGCAAAATCGGTCTCTTCGGAATATCCAAGGCGATGCAGAAGTCCGGATGCCGCAAGCAAAATCATGCGTGGCCCGAAATCATCCGGTTCCGCCGCAATATTTTCCTGTGACAGCGGTTTTGTTTCATCCATCTGAAACCGCCCGTCTTCGACTGCGGCAATGACCTCTTTGAGGTAGATCAGGTAATTGCCCGACATCTCCGGCTCGTATAGATGCGAGGCCGCAAAAAGCCCCTTGGAGACAAAGGAGTCGGAATAGGTATATACCGATCCGGCGGGCGCCTGAGGTGTGAAGGCGCCGTCTTGGGCGATCACGGGCTGTCCGTCTGGCCCATAGAGGAAATAGGCATGGCCGTCCCCGGCCTGCTTCTCGGCCAGGCGCCTGTAGAGCGCGGCACCGGTTTCGCGAAGCCGGTCCGAGAACGCCGAGTCCAAGTCCTTGTAATGCATCGTGAAACTGGCCAATGCCTCCAGCCCGCGCCCCTGTATCCAACCATAGGTGTAGTCAGGGCCGCGCGCACCCGAGGCGGCATCGTAATCGTTCCCGGTAATCGAATGCACCTTGGTATTCAGGAAACCGCCACCCAGATCTCCGCGCGCCATCAGCCAGTTCAGCGTTGCACGATTGCAGGCGTCATAGCGCTCGGCGGCGTCTTGTGTCCATTCAGTATGCATTGAAACGGTCCTCGAATTTCTGACAGGCGCTGATTTCGCCTGTTCTCCCTGTATTCCGCGCGGACGTCCATTTTTCATGGGCTCTTTCTGCGACAATTCTGCGACGGAATTTCAGGCGCGCGTGGCGCCATGTTCTGATATGAGTCCCGGCATGACACGGTTGCGCAGATCACCGGGCGGCGGAATCTCAGAGAGTTTTCTTCGCTCGCCCGTCGAATTGCAACGAATAAATCGAGGTCACGTATTCAGCAGCGCGGCGGTCGTGGCGGAACAGGTGGCAAGGTGGGTCGTAATGCCGGCTCGCATGGTGGCCAGTATCGGATCGACCCGGTCTAGCCCGGCGGATACCAGCAGCGCGACATCCTTGCCTTTCATCTGCGCGATGTCCGCGCCGATGATACGGTTGTCCATTTCGCCAAGGATTGCATTGCCCTCGGCATCTATGAACCGCCCGGAAATGACGGCCTGCGCGCCTCGGGCCTTATAGGCCTCCAGCAGGTCGAGAGACACGAGGCCGCATCGGACCACGTGGCTGTCAGGCTCGCAGGACCCGGCGGCGAACAGCACCTTGTTGCAGGTGCGCACCGCGTCCAGCTGGCGTGCGATCACGGGTTCGGCGCGCAGCATCTCGGCAAGGCCGGGTTGTTCGACCAGCAGCGGTGCGTGAAGGTTGATGCAGGTGGCGTCGAACTTCTGCGCAAGATTGGCCGAGCATGTCTCGGCGGCGAAGCCCAGCGGGGTTGTCATCGAGCCGACCAGCTGGACGATCTCGATTTCGGGGATGGGGCGGCGTTCCGCATATTGCGAGACCTTGAAGATCGTCTCGCCCCAGGACACACCCAGCCGGTCCCCGCGCACCAGCAGCTGCGGCAACCAGTCCGAGGCCGCGCGGGCCACGCGTGACAGGGTCTGGTCCCCGGTTTCGCCGGTGGGGACCACCAGACATTCCTTCAGTCCGAATTTTTCCCGCAGCTCGCTGGAGATCTGGCGCTCGCGGAACACGTCGGGGCTGAGAGAGATCCGCACGTATTCGCGTCTGCGCGCCTCGCCGAGGTAGTTGACCACCGTCGCCCGCGACAGCCCCAGCTTCTCGGCGATCTCGGACTGGTTGAGGTCGTCGTGGTAATAGGCCCAGGCCGCTTCGATGATCTGGTCTTCGATCTGCTGGCGCTGCTGTATCGGATCACGCGGCATGGGCACGCCTTGTCCGCCGCCGGTAGCTGAGGGCCAGCACGAAAAGCGCCAGCACGTAGGGCAGGGCGTCGGTGACCTGTTGCGGCAGGCCAAGCCCCTGCAGGCGCACGCTCATCGCGTCGATAAAGCCGAAGAGCAGGGCGCCCAGCAGGATCCAGAGCAGGCGCCCCCGGCACATCATCACGATGACCAGCGCGATCCACCCGCGCCCGGCGCTCATGCCCTCGGTAAAGAGCGTCACGTTCGAGATCGACAGTTGCGCGCCGCCAAGGGCGCAGAGCGCGCCGCAGGCGAGCAGCGCCGTTGTCTTGATCCGCTCGGGCGAGATGCCGACCGTGCGCAGCGCCTCGGCATTCTGCCCGGCGGCCCGCAGCCGCAGCCCGAGGTTGTTGTGGTGCAGGAAGCGGTGCACGGCGAAGGCCAGCGCCACCGCAAGCCAGACCAGTACCGACTGGCCCGACAGGAAGCTGCCCAGGACGGGAATATCCCCGACCGGGCCAAGGTCGATATTGGGCAATGCGGCGATGGCGGGGTCGTCGAACTGGCCGGACACGCCGAAGAGGCTGCGCAGCAGCAGGGCGGTCAGGCCAACGGCGAGGATATTGATGCCGATGCTGACGATGATGTCGTCGCCTTTCCGCCAGACGCTGAAGAATGCGAACAACAGCCCGAAGACGGCGCCCGCGACAAGGGCCGCGGCAAGGCCCCCAAGGGGGAGCCGGTGTAGAACGTGCCCGCGACGGCGGCGAAGGCGCCGACCAGCATCATGCCTTCGAGAGAGATGTTGAAGACGCCCGAACGCTCGCACAGGGCGCCGCCAATGGCGGCCAGCAGCACCGGGGTGACAAGGCGCGGAACGGAATCGATCAGGGCTGCGTCAAAGAGCATCGCGTTACCTCGTGCCGCCGGAGATGGCTGTCAGTTTCCCGGCAAACCCGGCCAGCGTCAAAACGATCAGGGCCTGGATGACCTGACCGAACTCGCGCGGGATGCCTGCCGTCCGCTCCATGCCGATGGATCCTGTGGCCAGCATGGCGAAGAAAAAGGCCGTCAGCGGCACAAGGCCGGGGCGGACCGCCGCCAGCAGGACCGCGGCGATGCCGGTCCATGCATAAAGCGGCGTGGTCAGCATCCCGTCGACAAAGCGCTGGCTGCTGCCGAAGACGGCGACAAAGCCGGTCATGCCCGCCGCCGCGCCGCTGAGCATCAGGGTCCTGTAATAGAGCCGCCTGTTGGGAAAGCCCGAGGCCTGGGCAAACCCTGCGCTGCAGCCGCGCAGGCGGCTGCGGTAGCCGAAGACGGTGAACCGTTCCAGGATGACGTAGGCCAGCGCGGCGGCGCCGATCAGGAAGATGCCGTAATCCAGGATCGTGCCCTGAAAACGCGGCAGGCCGGCCTCGCGCAGGATGCGGAAGGTCTGGGTCGCGCCGCTGGCCACGTCGCGGAAGGGATGCGACACGGCATAGGAGGCAAGGAAAGAGGCCGGGTAGTTCAGCAGGAGCGAGCCGATCAGCAGCGGCACCCCGGTGCCACGCTCCAGCAGCCCCGCCAGAACGGCCCAGCAGGCGCCTGCCGTCATGGCCGCCAGCAGCGCGACCAGCGCGACGACAAGGGGCGGCGCGGGCAGGTAGACCCCCACCAGTGCCGCGACCAGCCCGCCCAGCACCAGCTGGCCTTCGCCGCCGATGTTCAGCAGCCCCGCGCGGAACGAGATGAGCACGGCCAGCGCCATCCCAAGCAGGATCGTGTAGCGACTGAGGGTTGCGTATAGGTTGAAGAAGTTGCGCCCGCCAAAGGCGCCGTTGAAGAAGCTGGCGGCGATCTCGCCGCTGCCCGGGACAAGAAGCGGAAACAGCACGAGGGCGAGCAGCCCGGCGCCGATGGGCACCAGCCTCCGGCTTGTGAACAGATGCGTCATGCGTGCTTGTCCCCGATGTGCCCGCCGCCGGCCATCGCGGCGCCTATGGCAAAGGTGTCAAGGGCGTCGCGCGGGAATATGCGCCCTATCGCGCCCTCGTAGATCACCCCGACCCGGTCGCTGAGGGCGAACAGCTCTTCAAGGTCGCTGCTGACAAGGACGATGGCGCAGCCCGATTTCGCCAGGTCGAGAAGCTGGCCGTGGATGGTTGCCATGGCGCCCACGTCGACGCCCCAGCAGGGGTTTTCGACAAGCAGCAGCCGGGGCTGTGCCGAAACCTCGCGCGCCACCACGACCTTTTGCTGGTTGCCGCCCGACAGTTTCCCCACATGCAGTTGCGCAGAGGGCGTGCGGATGTCGAATGCCTCGATAAGTGTCTCTGCATGGCGGGTCATGGCGCGCTTGCGCAGCCAGCCGCGGCGCGAGAAGGCGGCGGTATGCTCGCGCCCGGCGGCGGCGTTCTCGGTGATGCTGCCCTGCGCCGCAAGGCCAACCGACATGCGGTCCTCGGACATGTACCCGATGCCTGCGGCGCGGCGCTCTGCGACGCTTTTCCCGGTGATCTCCTCGCCCCGGAACAGGACCGTTCCGCCGGTTGGCGTTTCAAGCCCCATCAGCACGTCCACAAGCGCCTTCTGGCCATTGCCCGACACACCGGCGATCCCGAAGATCTCGCCTTCCGCCACGTCGAAGGACACCGCGTCGACGCGCGGCTTGCCCGAGGGTCCGGCGACGGTGAGGTCGCGGATGCTGAGCACGGTTCTGTCCGTTGCCGCGTTGACCTTGGCCGGGGCCTCGATCTGCGCGCCGACCATCAGCCCGGCCAGCTCCGCGCGGTCCGTCGCCTCTGCCGCGCGCTCTGCTACCAGCGCGCCGCGCCGCATCACCAGGATACGCTCGGCATTTGCGATCACTTCGTCCAGCTTGTGGGAAATCAGGACGATGGAGGCCCCTTCTTTCTGAAGGCGCCGCAGCATGTCGAAGAGGGACAGGCATTCCTGCGGCGTCAGGACCGCCGTCGGTTCGTCCAGAAAGATCACCCGGGCATCGCGGAACAGCAGTTTGAGTATCTCGACGCGCTGCTTTTCCCCGACGCTGAGGTCCGCGACGGTCGCCTGCAGGTCGAGGCGGAAGTCATAGGTCTCGATGATCTGGCGCAGCCGGGCTTCGGCGGCGCGGAAGGGGATGCGGGCCAAGGGGCCGCCGCCCTCGTTGCCCACCAGCACGTTCTCGATGACGGTGAGTTCCGGGTACAGCTTGAAATGCTGGTGCACCATGCCGAAACCGGCGTCGATCGCATCGCGTGCCGAGGCGAAGCGGCGCGGCGTCCCGCCGACCTCGACATGGCCGGTGTCGGGGTCGACAAGGCCGAACAGAACGCCCATCGCCGTGGACTTTCCGGCGCCGTTTTCGCCGATCAGGGCCAGGAACTCTCCCTGTCGGATGTCGAAGCTGACATCCGACAGGGCCTTGACCGGCCCAAAGGACCGGGAAACGTTGCGCAGGCTGCAAACCGCGCGGTCGGCGGGAACGGGTGTCGGCACGCTGGCCCCCGTCACTCGGCCATCAGGGGGTCGTTCACGGTCACGTCGCCCGAGATGATCCGGGCGGCCAGCGCGCGCGTTTCCTCGGCGACGGCGGGCATCTCGGCGATCAGGCAGCCGCTTTCGGCGATGGCATCGGCCTCGTCCATGGCGATGGCGCCCATGCCTTTCTCTGCCAGGCCAAAGCTGGCGAAGACCGCGTCCTCGCCCGCGGCGATGGCCTCGAGGGATTGCAGGATGGCTTCGTCAACCCGTTTCAGCGCGCTGTCGATCATGCGGCCCTCGGCGAATTCGCAAAGGTTGGTGTCGACGCCGAAGACCTTGAAGCCTGCCTCTGCCGCCGCCTCGAAGACGCCAAAGCTGCCACCGGCGGCGGCGGCATAGATCACGTCGGCGCCCTGCGCGCCGAGGGCCAGCGCCTGTTCCTTGGCGCGCACCGGGTCCGAGAACGGGTTCTGCCCGCCGACCCAGCGCACCTGAACGTCAATGTCGGGGTTCAGGTGATGCGCGCCATCGGCGAAGCTGTCGGTAAAGCGGTGCATGAAGGGAATGTCGATCGGCCCGACCACGCCCAGCTTGCCGGTCTCGGATGCCTTGGCCGCCATGAAGCCCATCAGGAAAGAGGCCTCGTGTTCGCGGAAAACGGCGCAGTGGATATTCGCGGGGCGATCGCCCTGCGGGCAGGCGTCGACGATCAGGAAGTCCGTATCCGGCGCCGTCGGCGCGACCTCCAGCACCCCGTCGACCGCCGAAAAGCTGACCGCCACGACGATGTCGGCGCCGTTGCCGACGGCGGCGTAGAGGTTTTCCAGCATCGCCGGGGGCGAGTCGCTTTCGTAGCTGGCGATGCTGCCGTTCATGGCGGCGGCGGCGGCCTCGCTGCCCTCGCGGCCAAGGCGCAGGAAGGCGTTGTTCCCGATCGGGTTCGGCGTCACGTAAATGATCTGCTCACCTTCGGCCAGGGCGGGGGCGGCAAAGCCTGCCATGCCCAAAGTCGCGGCGGCGGCAGCGGCGGCAAGATGTTTCATTTCGGATACTCCCTGTTCTGATCGTCGCGGCCACGCATAGGGGTCGCGCCCTCTCCGACACAAGCGGTACTGTTTAGTTCATCAATTGTCAAATGAATTGACATTTGCGTATTATCGACCTATCCGGTGGCTCAACCCTGCTGGCAAATGGATGGAGTGTGACATGTTGAAAGAGCATCTGTCAGAGGCGGTCGCTGCCGTCCGGGCCCTGTCCGACCTCACGCCAGAGATCGCGCTGGTCCTTGGCTCGGGGCTTGGGCCGCTGGCGGATGCGATCGAGGGGGTCGAGATTCCCTATCGCGACATTCCGCATTTTCCCGTGTCGACCGCGCCGGGCCATGACGGTGTGCTTCTGCTGGGGACGCTCTTCGGGCGGCGCGTCGTCGCGATGCGCGGGCGCGTGCACATGTACGAAGGCTATTCCGCCGCCGAAGTCACTTTTCCGATCCGCCTGATGGCGGCGCTGGGGGCGCGGACGGCGGTCTTCACCAACGCGGCCGGGGGCATCGGGGGCGGGTTCGAGGTGGGCGACCTCGCGGTGATCGAGGATCACCTTTCGCTGCCCGTCGTCTGCGGCGGCGATCCCTTGCGCGGGCCGAACGACGACAGTCTGGGCGCGCGCTTCGTGTCGATGAACCAGGCTTACGATCCGGCGCTTCTGTCGCTTGCGCGGTCGCTCGATCCGTCGATGCGGGCGGGCGTCTATGCGCATGTGGTCGGCCCCAGCTTCGAGCCGCCGGCGCTGATCCGGCTGTTGCAGGCCGCCGGGTGCAGCCTGGTGGGGATGTCGACGGTCCCCGAGGTGATCGTGGCGCGCCATGCGGGCATGAAGGTGCTGGCGATCTCGGCGGTCACGAACCTGGCGGTCGGCGATATCGCCTCGTCCCATATCACCAACGAGGACGAGGTCTGGGAGGCGGTCAAGATCGTCCAGCCGAAACTGCTGGCCCTGATGGAGCGCCTGCTGCCAAGGGTGCCCGCGGTCGGAGAGGCCTCGTGAAGGTCGACACGCTTCTGACCAACGGCACCGTCCTGACGATGGACGACGGCTTTCGTGTCGTCGAGGGGGGCTGTGTCGCGATCACCGACGGCGTGATCAGCCATGTCGGCCCGCTGCCCGAGGGCGTGACCGCCGGGACGACCGTGGATGCGCAGGGCGGGCTGATCCTGCCCGGCTTTATCAACACCCATTGTCACGCGGCCATGTCGCTGTTTCGGGGTCTGGCGGACAACGTGGACCTGGGGCAGTTCCTGAACACGGTCTGGGCGGCGGAGCGCGCGCATGTCACGCCGGACACCGCCTATCTGGGTGCCAAGCTCAGCGCCGTAGAGATGGCCCTGGGCGGGGTGACGCATTTTCTGGACATGTATTGGCATGTCGACGCGACGGTGGCGGCGGCGGGCGATGTCGGTCTGGGCCTCTCTGCCGGGCCTGCGATGATCGGCGTGCCGGGGCCCGAGGGCGGCGACTGGGGCGACAGGCTGGACGTGGTGCGCGACTTCGCCGGGCGCCATGCGGCGAACCCGATGGTCGATGTCCTGCTGGTGCCGCACGGGTGTTACACGCTGGATGCCGAGAAGCTTCGCGATGTCCGCGCCCTGTCGGCAGAGCTGTCCCTGCCGGTGCACATCCATGCCTCCGAAGCGGCACTGGGAGCTGGATCTGGTGGCCAAGGCCTACGGGCAGCGTCCGGTTCGGGCACTGGCCGAGGCCGGATTGCTGGACGGGCCGCTGCTGTTGGCCCATGCGGTCCATCTGGACGACGACGAGATCGCGATGCTGGCAGAGGCGGGCAGCGCGGTGGCGCATTGCCCGGCCTCCAACGCAAAGCTTGCCTCCGGCATGGCGCCGGTGAAGGCGCTGATGGAGGCCGGTGTCACCCTGTCTCTGGGCACCGATGGCCCGTCGACGGGCAACGATCTGGACATGTTCAAGGCGATGCGCCTGACGGCCTACCTGCATGCGCTGCGGACCGGCGCGCCGGATACGCTCTCGGCGCGGGATATCGTCGCGATGGCCACCATCGGCGGCGCGAAGGCGCTTGGCCTGTCCGCGCGGCAGGGGTCGCTGGAGGTCGGAAAGCACGCCGATGTCGTCGTCCTGCGCACCGATGCGCCGCATATGGTGCCGGTCTACGACCCCTATTCCGCGCTGGTCTACAGCGCCGGGCGAGAGGACGTCGCCCATGTCTTCGCGCGGGGCCGGGCTGTCGTTCGCGACGGCGGGCTGGTCGCGCCCGTGGCGGGGCTGGCGGAACAGGTCCGGCGCCTTGCCGCCGAAATAGGGAAAGGATCACTGTAATGAGTTTTCGTGCAATCGAATGGCGGTCCGAGGCCGGGATCCTGCGGCTGATCGACCAGAAGGTCCTGCCGGGCGAGACCCGCTACCAGGAGCTGACCCGCGTCGAAGAGGTCGCCGAGGCCATCCGCGACATGACCGTGCGCGGTGCGCCGGCCATCGGCGTTGCGGCGGCCTTTGGCATCCTCATGGTCAGCCGGGGCCGGGAGGGGGACGACCGGCGCCGCGCGCTGCAAAGCGCCGATGCGCTGCTGCGCGCCTCGCGCCCGACGGCGGTCAACCTGTTCTGGGCGCTGGACCGGCTGAAGGCGGTCTGGAACAGGCCGGAGGCCACCGGCCCCGAGATCGAGGCCGAAGTGCTTGCGATCGAGGCCGAGGACGTGGCGGTGAACCGCGCGATCTCGAAACATGCTCTGACGCTCTGTCCGCAAGAGGTGACCTTCTTCCACCACTGCAATACCGGCTCGCTTGCGACGGTCGATCTGGGCACCGCCCCGGGGGTGATCCGCAGCGCGCATGAGGCGGGTCACAAGGTCATGGCCTATCTCGACGAGACGCGCCCCCGGTTGCAGGGGGCCAAGCTGTCCTCCTTCGAGCTGATGCAATACGGCGTGCCCCATGCCATCGTCGTGGACGGCGCTTCGGCTCATGTCATGCGGACCCGCAAGGTCGATATGGCCATTGTCGGCTGTGACCGGGTCGCGGCCAATGGCGATACCGCGAACAAGATCGGGACCTACAACCTGGCCCTGGCCGCGCAGGACAATGGCGTGCCGTTCTACGTCGCCGCGCCGATGTCGACGATCGATTTCGACACGCCCTCGGGGGACGACATCGAGATCGAAGAGCGCGACGCCGGGGAAATCACCCGCATCGGGGATTGCGAGATCGCACCGCCCGGCGCCCCCGCCTTCAACCCGGCCTTCGATGTCACGCCGAACCGGCTGATTTCGGGCATCATCACCGAGTACGGCATTGCCCGCGCGCCCTTTGGCGAAAGCCTGGCCGCGCTCAGGTCTGAGATTGGCAAGGCGCCCGTATGACCGACGCCCGGTCCCGGATGCCGCTGACGGCGATGCATTGGGGCACCTACCGCGCCGAAACGCGGGACGGGCGCCTCTGTGCCCTGCATCCCTTCGAGATGGATGTCGACCCCTCGCCGATTGCCGGGGGGTTTATCGGCGCGCTGGACGCTGACAGCCGGATCACGACGCCGATGGTGCGGCAGGGCTGGTTGCAGGATCCGCAGGGCCGGGACCGGGAGCGGCGCGGGGCGGACAGCTTCGTGGCGGTCTCGTGGGACGAGGCCGAGCGGCTGGTCGCGCAAGAGCTGTTGCGGGTCAGGCAGGCCCATGGATGCGGGGCCATCTATGCCGGGTCCTACGGCTGGGCCAGCGCCGGGCGGTTTCACCATCCGCAGGGCCATCTGCGCCGTTTCCTCAACCTTCTGGGCGGTCATGTGGGATCGAAGAACACCTACAGCCTGGCCGCCGGAGAGGTGATCACCAAATACGCAGTCGGCGGTTTCGATGTAGCCGCCGGGGGCACCACAGACTGGCGCACGCTGGTGGCGCATTGCGAGACGCTGGTGGCCTTCGGCGGGATGCGCGTCACGAACGGCCAGATATCGCAGGGGGATGTGGCCGGCATCGCCAGCGCGAGGCCATGCAGCAGGCCCAGTGCCCAGGGCGTAAATTTCGTGAACGTGTCGCCGCTGCGGGACGATATGCTGGCGGAGCTTTCCGCCGACTGGCTACCGATCCGGCCCTCGACGGATACGGCGCTGGTTCTGGGGCTTTGCCACACGCTCTTGCAGGACGGGCTGCACGATGGCGCCTTCCTCGACCGCTACACGGTCGGGTTCGACAGGTTCGCCGACTATCTGACGGGCAGGGCCGACGGTGTCGTGAAATCCGCAGACTGGGCCTCGGGGATCTGTGATATCGCGGCGGAGCGCATCGTGGAACTGGCGCGCCGCATGGCCACGACCCGGACGATGATCTCGGCCAGCTGGTCGCTGACCCGGCAGGACCACGGCGAACAGCCGTTCTGGGCGGTGATCGCGCTGGCCTCGATGCTGGGGCAGATCGGCCTGCCCGGCGGCGGCTTTGGGCTGGGCTATTCGGCGGTGAACTCGATGGGGCTGGAAAACACCGGGCTGCATTTCCCGCCCTTGCCGCAGGGCCGGAATCCGGTCACGGATTTCATTCCCGTCGCGCGCGTCGCCGAGATGCTGGAGCGCCCGGGCGAGACCTATGACTACGACGGCGAAACGCGGACTTACCCCGACGCAAGGCTGGTGTGGTGGGCCGGGGGCAACCCCTTCCACCACCACCAGGACCTCGGGCGGTTGCGCGCGGCATGGCGCAGGCCCGACACCGTCATCGTGAACGACTGGTGCTGGACGGCCACGGCGCAGCATGCCGATATCGTGCTGCCCTGCACCACGCCGCTGGAACGCCGTGACCTTTGCATGGGCGGACGCGATCCCTTTGTCATCGCCATGGAGCAGGTGGCGCAGCCGCCCGAAGGCGCGCGCGACGACTATGACATCTTCGCGGGGATGGCCCGGGCCATGGGTCTTGAGGCCGCCTTCACCGAGGGCCGCAGCGCCGGGGACTGGCAGCGCTGGATGTACGAGGCCGGGCGCGAGGCGGCACGGGCAACGGGGCATCGACCTGCCGGACTACGACTCCTTGCGCGAACAGGGCTGGCACCGGGTCGATCCGCCGGAGAAACCGCAGGTTCTCTTGCAGGCCTTCCGGGCAGACCCGAAGGCCAACCCGCTGCCCACGCCCAGTGGCCGGATCGAGATATGGTCCGACCGGATCGCGTCCTTCGCCTACGAGGATTGCCCGCCGCATCCGTCGTGGCTGGAGCCCTTCGAGTGGCTGGGCAAGTGCCAGCCGGACGAGCTGCACCTGATCTCGAACCAGCCGACGACCAAGCTGCACTCGCAGCTGGATCAGGGGGTGTTCAGCCAGTCCGCCAAGGTCAACGGATACGAGCCGGTGCGGATCGGCCCGGATGATGCCGCAGAGCGCGGGATTGTCGATGGCGCCCTCGTAGAGCTCTACAACGCGCGGGGCCGCTGCCTTTGTGCCGCGGTCCTCGACGACCGGCTGCGCCGGGGTGTCGTTCAGGTCAGCACCGGGGCCTGGTACGCGCCCGACCCGCATGCGCCGGACCTGTGCAGGAACGGCAATCCGAACGTCCTGACCCGTGACAAGGGAACCTCGCGGCTGTCGCAGGGCTGTTCGGCGCACACATGCCTGGTCCGTATCCGAAAATTCCAGTCCGAAGGAAAAGTGTCGTGAACAATCGAAAACCCACCGAAGACGTGGCCCTTGGCATCCGCCGTCGCGTGTTCGAACACGCCATGCGCAACAATGGCGGCTACCTCTCGCAGGCCTGTTCCGCCGCCGAGCAGCTGGCCTGGCTTTACAATGAAGAGCTGAACCTGGGCGAGCCGACCCTGCCGATGATCCCCAAGCCCTTTGCGGGCGTGCCCTCGGCCTCCAATCCCGGGTATCACACCGGCGCGGGCTACAACGGCCCGTTCGAGCCGCAGTTCGACCGCCTGTTCATCGCTCCGGCGCATTACGCGCTGGTCGCCTATGCCACGCTGATCGAGGTGGGCCGCATGGCGCCCGAGGGGCTGGAGATGTTCAACAAGGACGGCTCTTCGGTTGAGATGATCGGGGCCGAGCACAGCCCCGGCATGGAAGTGCACAACGGCACGCTTGGCATCGGCCTGTCCACCGCGGCGGGTCTTGCCTACGGGCGCAGGCTGCGCGGCGACACCGTACCGGACCTGGGTGTTCATGTCCGATGGCGAGGTGCAGGAAGGTCAGACCTGGGAAGCGGTGCAGGCCTGTGCCCACCACGGCATCGACAACGTCTACGCGATCATGGACGTCAACAACCAGCAATGCGACGGGGCCATGTCCAGCGTGATGGAGGTCGGCGACATCCGCCGGAAATTCATCGAGTTCGGCGCCGCCTGCGTCGATGTCGATGGCCACGATCTTGGGGCGATCCGCGATGCCGTCCGCGAGCCGCATGACGGAAAACCCCTGATCATCCTCGCCCATACCAACCCGTTCCACACGATGCCTGTGCTCGAAGAGCGGTTTCCGAGGCTGCACTACGTCCGGTTCAAATCCGAGGACGAGCGCGCCCGCTTCAACCACTCGATTGCGGCCGACCTTGGCGTCGAGCCCATCGACTACAGCCATTGAGGAGTTCAGACCATGATTGAGATGGTGAGCCGCCCCTACGCCAAGGCCTTCGAGTCCTTTGCCGCCGGAAATCCCGACATCCTCTGCCTGAGCGCCGATCTGACCTCGTCCTGCGAGATCGACGGGTTCCGCGACCGCCACCCGGACCAGTTCCTGTCGCTGGGCATGGCCGAGCAGAACATGATGAGCTTTGCCGGCGGTCTTGCGCTGGCCGGGTTCCGCCCCTTCATCCATACCTTCGGCGTCTTCATGTACCGGCGCCCCTACGACCAGCTGATGGCCTCGATCGCCTATCCCCGCCGCAAGGTGCGGATGATGGGCTTTCTTCCCGGCGTCACCACGCCGGGCGGGATGACGCATCAGGCCATCGAGGATGTCTCTGTCATGCGGTCGATCCCCAACATGACCATCCTGGAAACCGGCGATGCGACCGAGGTGGAAAGCATCTGCGAGGCCGCAGACAGCATCGACGGGCCGGTCTGGTGCCGCGTCCTGCGCGGATCGGTGCCGCGCCTGTTCGACACGCCGATTAAGGTGGGCGAGATGCGCGAGCTTGCCAGCGGCGAGGATGTGCTGATCGTCACCTCGGGCATCAGTACCGAAGAGGCCATGCGCGCGCGCGCGGCGCTGGCGCGCGTCGGGGTCAGCTTCCGTCACCTTCATCTGCACACGATCAAGCCCTTCGACGCGCAGGCGCTTCTGGATCATATCGGCAGTGTCCGCCACGGCGTCGTCACCCTTGAAAACCACGTGACCGAGGGCGGCATCGGCAGTCTGGTGGCCGAAACCATGGCCGATGCGGGCGTGGGCAAGCGCCTTGTCCGGCTGGGGCTGAAGGACACCTACGCCCATGGCGGCTCGCGGGGGTATCTGATGCGGCACTACGGTCTGGACGCGCTGGCGCTGGTCGGCGGGATCGAAACGCTGATGGGGGCGCAGTTCGACATCACCGAAGACGATCTGGCCGCCGCCCGGGTCGACGAGGTGCATTCGCTGGTGAAGGCCGAGGCGCTGTGATGGACTGCTTCGCCGTCACCTACCGGCTGGCCGCGGGCGCGCCCGCCGAGGCCGAAGAACTGGCCGCGGCCATCGCGCTGGAAGACACGGTCGAGATCCCCCGGGATGTGGTCCCGACAGGCTATGTCGAGGACGTGGTGCTGGGCCGTGTGCTGGGGCTGGAGCAGGTGGGTGACGGCGTTTGGCATGCCCGGATCGGCTACCATGTCGACGCGGTTGGCCGGGAACTGCCGCAGTTGGTCAATGTGATCCTCGGCAATGCCTCGATCCTTCGGGGGGTCAGGGCCATTGACCTTGCGCCGGATGCGGAGCTGCGGGCGCGCTTCCCCGGCGCTCGCTTCGGCGCAGAGGGCCTGCGCGCCCTGACCGGCCGCAAGACCGGCGGCTACCTCTGCCCGGTGGTCAAACCGCAGGGATCGTCCTCGGAAACGCTGGCCCGCTTCTGTTATCTCACCGCCCGCGCGGGCGCGGATATCGTCAAGGAAGACCACGGGCTGGCCAATCAGGACGCGGCGCCCTTCCGAGAGCGGGTGGCGATTGCCGCCGCGGCGGTGGCGCGCGCCAATGCCGAACGTGCCGATGCGGGCGACAGCACGCGGGCGCTCTATTTCGCCAGCATTGGGGGGCATGGCGATCAGGTCCGCGATCTGGCCTGCTACGCCCGCGATGCCGGGGCCGGGGGTGTCCTGCTGATGCCGGGCCTCTTCGGTTTCGATGCGATGAACCGTCTGGCACAGGATGCCGATTTCGATCTGCCGGTCATGGCCCATCCCAGCCACCTTGGCCCCTATGTGCTGTCGCCCGATCAGGGCTATGGGCACGGGATGCTCTTCGGTCAGATGATGCGGCTTGCGGGCGCCGATATCTCGGTCTTCCCCAATCACGGCGGGCGGTTCGGCTTCTCGCCGGAGGAATGCGCCGAGATCGCCTCGGCCTGCCGGTCCGGGGCGGGTATCGGTCGCGCGATCCTGCCCAGCCCCGGCGGCGGCATGTCACCCGACCGCCTGCCCGACATGCGGGCGCAATACGGGTCTGACTGCGTCTACCTGCTGGGCGGAAGTTTGCTGCGCGAAGGGGAAGAGGTCGGCGCCGCGATCCGGGCCTGCCGCGCGGCGCTTGACGGCGACGACTGACACACGACACCACGCAAGGAGAGGATACATGACCACCACCATCATCCGCAGGGCGCTGGCCGCCGCGCTTTTGCCCATCGCGGGCCGGGCCTTCGCGGTCGATATGTCCACCGAGCAGGCGGTCGAGGCCCTGAAGCTGGCCGAACTGGCCGCCACCTATAGCGCGGAAAAGGTCGAACGGGCGACCGGGGGCGCCAGCCAGTCGCAGGCCGATGCCCTGCTGATCGACATGGGCGTCCTCTCTGCGGCGGACCTGGGCGATCCCGCGACCGTCTCGGAAAAGCTGGGCGCCTTTGTCGTCGACCAGCAGGACGTGTCCGAAAGCTACATCGGAAACGTCTCGGACCGGAACATCGCAGAGCGGCTGGTCCACAGCTGGGAAGCGGCGACCGTCATCCAGAACGACGAAGTCCTGACCTTCCTGAACGGCCTGATCGATAAGGGCTATACCACCGGCTACAACGTCGTCAGCACCGGGGATGCGTCCAATTTCGACCCCGATCTGATGCTGCGCTACGGGCATGGCGACATCCAGCATGCAGTTCAGCTGATCTACCTGATGAAGAGCGAGGGCTTCGACCCCAAGGTCCAGTTCATTCCGAAATCCTCGGCCTTTGTCTTCCTGCCGGAATGGGGTGAGCCCGGCCCCAGCGTCGTCACCTTCGACAGCGGCAAGATGGTCTCGGTCGTGAAAGAGTACAATCTGGACCTCGAGTTCCGGAATGCCGAACGCCGCGACGCCTTCATGGAGCTGATCACCACATACGCGAAGAAGGACGCGCAGGACGAGCCCGGGCTGATCCACGCCTCCTGGTGGCAGCCCTTCTACCGGTCCTATGTCGAGAATGACGATTACGTGCGGATCAGCGAGAACGTCGTGACGATCGACGGCTATCAGGCGGATCTGGCCTCCCTGCCGGAAAATGCCGCGACCCGGGCAGAGCAGATCCGGTCCGCAGGTTCGGATTTCGGTGTCGAGACCATCGACGTCTGGGTCAATCCGGCCTTCCACCGCTACCTGCTGGGCGAGGCCGAATAAGAACCCGGCTTTGAAACAAGACCCGGCCCCGTCTTTTGCGGGGCCGGGTTGGCGGGCGCAGGGAGTGGCTCCTGCGCCGCGCTGGTCAATCATCATCCGTGCGGGCAACCCATCGCCCGGTCCGGCCCGTCGCCCGGATCGGGTGGGCGCAGACCGGCACCGTGACCGACAGGGTCGCCGGGTGATCGGCCGGGGAAGGGTCCGGAGCGGCACCTTCCCGGCTGTCGCGACCATCAAGAGCGCCTTGCCAAGTGGCGGCTTCCGGGCCGATCTCCGATCCCCGGGCCAGCCGCATCACCAGCGCCCCGATGACGGCGCCGGGATCACCGGCTGGCGGTGACCCGGCCCGCTGGCCTAGCTGTCGGAGGAGCCGTGTCGCAGGTCGATGAGGTCGCGCAGGGCGCCGAAGACCGCGTCGCGGCGTTCCGGCCCGATGACCGCGTCCAGATGCTTGGTGTGTTCCTGCGCTTTGACCTCCATGCGCTCGTAGGTCTCAAGCCCCTTGTCGGTCAGGAAGCTGGCGTAGTTCCGTCGGTCGTTCTCGACCCGCTCGCGGTAGATCAGGCCGCGATCCTCCAGGGTGCGCAGCGCCTTGGCGACGCTGGACTTGTCCCTGCCGATGCTCTCGCCCAGTTCGCGCTGGGTGATGCCGCGATTGTTGCGGATGATGACAAGCATGCTGAAATAGCCGGGTTTCAGCTGATCCTCGCCCAACCGCTTTGCGAAATCGTCGTAGGATGCCTCGTAGGCCAGCCGCAGGTAATGACCGACAAAATTCTGGAGAAAGCCGTAGTTCAGCTCGCGGTCGCCCTCGCGGGCCTTCCGGGGCGCCGGATCGGTCTGCTCTGATGTTGTCATGGTCGAAAATTCCGATTTCGCAAAAGTCATGTCCAGTCCTAGCCTGCGCCATCCTGCAGGTCGAGATCGCTCCACCCGATTTGGGCCATGGTGTTTTCCAGCTCGCTGGCGAATTGCGCGATCAGCCGCGACGCGCCGCGCGGGCCAAGCGCGGCTATGGCATAGAGGAACGGACGCCCGGCAAAGACGAAATCCGCCCCTGCGGCCAGGGCCTTGATCATGTCCTCGCCGCTGCGGATGCCTCCGTCCAGCGCCAGCGGGAAGCCTGCGGGCAGGGCGCGCCTGATCTCAGGCAGCGCGTCCAGCGGGGCGGGCGCCGAGGAAAGCTGCCGCCCGCCATGGTTGGACACCCAGACGGCATCGACGCCGGTCTCGGCGGCCTTCACCGCATCCTGCGGCGCGCTGACACCCTTGAGAATGACCTGACCGGACCAGCCGTCGCGGATCTCGCGCAGAAGCGCCCAGTCCAGACGGCCAGAGCTTTGCCCGGCCATGAGCTGCGCCAGCGACTGCGTGCTGCTGCCGCGTTCCGCATAGGGTTCGAGGTTGGCGAACCGGGGGGCGCCGTGGCGGGCGGTCCGCAGGGCCCAGCCGGGATGGCGCATCAGGTCGAAGGCAAGGCGCGGTCCGGGTTTCAGGGGCAGCGCAAAGCCGTTCCTGAGATCGCGCAGCCTGCGACCGGGGCGCGGCACATCCGCCGTCACCACAAGCGTCCGGTAGCCCGCGGCCTTGGCCCGGGCAAGCAGATCGGCGGTGATCTCCTCGGATTTCCCGACATAAAGCTGGAACCATGCGGACTCGGGCGCCCGTTGCCGGAGGCGTTCCAGCGCGACGGTGGCCGGTGTCGAGGCGACGTAGGGAATGCCCGCTTGCTCGGCGGCTTCGGCCAGCAGCAGGTCGATCTCGGGCCAGGCGATGCCCGCCAACCCGATGGGGGAATTCCGAAGGGCAGGGCCCAGTCGCGGCCCAGAAAGCGCCGTTTCAGGGGCAGGGCGCGGTCGCTGTTGATCAACACGCGCGGTTGAAGGCACCGGGCGCGGTAGGCGGCCTCGTTGCGATCGAGACCGGCCTCGTCCCCCGCCCCGCCATCGACGAAGTCGAAGGCGAATCGCGGAAGCTTGCGCCGGGCCTGCTTTCGCAGGTCCCGGTAGGATACGACCGGGGCCATCAGCCCTTGCCCCGGCCCTTGGACAGCGGCCCCGCCGCAAACTCGCGCAGCGCGTCCAGATTCGCGCCGAAGCCCGAGGCCCGGCGTTTCGGGCAGGCGCAGGACGTCGCCGTCGCGATCCGGCAGATCGGTGAAGAGCGACCGGCCCATCTCGACCGAGATCAGGTGCCATTCGACAAGCCCGCCATTGGCCAGACCGCCATGCAGGTGCATGTTGTGGAAGGGGAAGGCCCCGCCGTTCGCAAGCTGAACCTGATGCGCGTCGGCCATGGCCGCCACCTTCTGCCCGACGGTCAGGCCGCCGCAGATCACGACGTTGGGCTGGATCACGTCCACGGCGCCGGACGTCAGCAGATCCCGGAAGCGGAACAGCTGCCCCTCGTTCTGGCCGGCGGCAATGCGGGTGCCCCGCGCCCGCAGATTGGCAAGCTGGCGGGTGTCGTTGCCGCGCAGAGGCTCTTCGAAGAAGGCGATGTCGAGGTCCTTCAGGCGGTCGTCCAGCCATTGCGCCGAGGCGGGATCGAGGCTGCAATTGGCATCGATGTAGATCTCGGCATCGTCACCCGCCGCCTCGCGCACGACCCGCACCCGCTCGATGTCTTCCTTCAGGATGTCGGACATGCTTGCGCCCGCCGCCACCCGTTTCAGGGCGTGATGGCCCACGACCATCTTCAGGCGGCGCACTCCGTCGGACCGCAGGTGGCGGGCGGCATCGGCCAGCTGTTCGCGGTCGAAAGAGCCGAAGCCGAAGGTCACGTAAAGCGGCACTTCGGACCGGGCCCCGCCCAGCAGCCGCCAGCAGGGTTGCCCGGTGACCTTGCCCAGAATGTCCCAGAGCGCCAGGTCGATCCCCGAGGCCGCGTGGCTGCCATAGCCGGTCTGTCCGCGCGGCGAGACCATCCAGTAGATCTCGCTCGGCGATGGCTTCGCGGTCGAGCGCGGACATGCCCTTGAGGTCGGGGGCCAGCAGGTTGTCGATGATCGAGACGATCACTTCTTCGTCGGTGATGGCGGTGTAGCCGTACCCGGTCACCCCGTCTGCGGTCTTCACCTCGATCACGCAGCAGGACAATGAGGCGGCGGCCTGCGCGGGGCCGATGTCGAGTGTGGTCGGGATGTATGCGGGGTACGCGTTGATCTCGGAAATGGTCAGATTCATGGTCGTCTCCTGATGGTCTCAAATTGGTGGCACATAAAACCGTTGACATCAAGAAGGTCTCTAACCATGCTCATTTTACGGAGGCGCGGACCTGTGTCCGCCGACTATGAGGAGGAAAGTTCATGCTCATGAAAACACGACTGGCGACCGCCGCACTGGCGCTTGCGGACGCGGCAACGCCGGCCCTCGCGGAGTTCCCCGAGAAGCCTGTCCAGTTGATCGTTCCCTTTTCCGCAGGCGGCGGCACCGATGCCCTGGCGCGCGCGGTGCAGGCCTCGATCGAGAAGAACGACCTGTTGCCGGTGCCCGTGGCCGTCGTGAATGCCGATGGCGCGGCCGGAACGGTCGGCTCGCGTTCGGTGCTGTCGGCAGAGCCGGACGGCCACACGATTCTGCAAATCCACCAGGAGATGTTCTCTGTCTCGGCCATCGGGCGGGTGGAATATTCGCCGGAGGACTTCGAGCCGGTGATCCAGGCGACGCGGGCCTGCATGTTCGTCGCCGTGCCGAAAGAGTCGGAATTCCAGTCGATGGAAGACCTGATTGCCGCCGCCGAAGAGCGCGGACGCGGCCTGAAGCAGGCGGATGCCATCGGCAGCGCGACGCATTTCCCCTCTGCCCAGCTGATGCAGTCCACCGATACGCGCTGGACGATTGTCCCGACGGGCGGCACCTCCAAGCGTTTCGCGGCACTGAAGGGTGGGTTTAGCGATTTCGCACTGCTGTCGCCGCCCTGGGTCGAGCGGGGCGCCGAGGATCTGCGCGCGCTGGCCGTCGCCGGTCCCGACCGGTACGAGAGCCTGCCGGATGTGCCCACGCTGAAAGAGCTGGGGCATGACGTCGAGGCCTGCCTCATCCGCCGCTACTGGGCCCCCAAGGGCACGCCCGAGGATGTGATCGCGGTGCTGGCGGACGCGATCGAGGCGGCATTGAACTCTGACGAGGTGCAGGCGCATATCGAGTCTTCGGGCGAAGAGCGCGCGATCCTGCGGGGCGAAGAGCTGCGGGATGCGGTCGCCAGGGAATACCAGTCGTTCCTTGATGTGGCCGACGTGGTTCGCGAAACCTCCGGCGGCTGAGGCTGCCCTTAATAACCAGGATCGGAGAGGGATTGACATGGCGGGATCGTCATTGCGGAACAACGGGTTTGAACTGACCTTTCTTCTGCTTGTTTTGCTGGCCGGAGCGGCCAGTCTGAAAGCGGGCCTCGCCATGCCCTCCTCACCCTGGGAAGCCATTGGCAAAGGCGCCTTCCCCACAGTGTTGGGGGGCTTGCCCTTGGCCTCGGTGCGCTCAAGACCATCGAGATGCTGCTGCGGGGCGATGGGGCCGGGCCGGGCGCGCCGGGCCTGTCCTGGCGGATCCCGGCCACCTTTGTGCTGATGGCGGGCTATGTGGCGGTCCTTGCCTCGGGGGGCGTGCATTACGTCGCCTCGACGGCGCTTTTCTGCTTCCTGTTCTTCCTGCTGCTGGCGCCGGTGCGCGACATGAAGGCGGTGACGGGCCTCGCCCTGTTGTCGGCAGGCTATGCCGCCGCGGTGTTTGCCATCTTCACGCGCTTCTTCTTCATCAATCTCTAATACGGGGCGGCAATGACTGACGCTTTTCTGCATGTCCTGACAGCCGGGATGCCTTGGGTCGTGCTTGGGACCATGGTGGGCATCTTCATCGGGTCGATCCCCGGCCTGTCGGGGGCAATGATCATCGCGCTGGCCCTGCCGATGACCTATTTCATGGACGGGGCGGACGCGCTTCTGCTGCTTGTCGCGATGTATATCGGCGCGACCACCGGCGGGCTGATCAGCGCAACCCTGATGCGCATGCCGGGCACCGAAGCGGCCATCATGACCACGCTGGACGGCTATCCCATGGCGGCGGGCGGCCATCCGGCGCGCGCGCTGGGGCTGGGCATCTCGGCCTCATTTGTCGGCGGCATGTTCGCCTGGGTCGTGCTTGCCGTGCTGTCCCCGCCGCTGTCGCATGTGGCGGTCAAGTTCGGCCCCTACGAGATTTTCGCCATGGTGGTCGTGGCGCTCAGCCTGATTGCCGCCGTGTCCCGGGGCAGCCTGCTGAACGGCCTGCTGGCGGCGGCGTTCGGGGCGCTGGTCTCGTTGCCGGGTATCGACCCGGTGTCGGGCTCGCTGCGCATGACCTTCGGCTGGCCCGCGCTCGACAACGGCCTGACCCTGCTGCCGGTCATCCTTGGCACGCTGGTGCTCAGCCAGCTGCTGGAGGACAGCGGCAGCCCGAAACCGGTGCGCAAGACCTCGGTCGAGGGCACCGCCGTCTCGATCCGGCTGCGTGACGTGTTTCACTATGGCTGGACCTATGTCCGGTCCTCGCTGATCGGGACGTGGATCGGCATCCTGCCGGGCGTCGGCGGGACCACCGCCTCTATCGCCGCCTATTCCGTGGAAAAGGCCGTCTCGAAGCAGCCCGAACGCTTCGGTACCGGCGCCGAAGAGGGAATCATCGCGGCGGAATCCGCCAATAACGCGGGCACCGTGGGTTCTCTTGTGCCGCTGATCACCCTGGGGATTCCGGGGTCCGTGATCACCGCCGTGCTGCTGGGCGCGATGGTCATCCACAATCTCAGCCCCGGCCCCCTGCTGTTCTCGCAGAACGCCTTTATCGCCTATACGGTGATCGGTGGCGCCCTTGCGGCCAACGTGGTGATGCTGGTGGTCATGCGGGTCGCGACGCCCATGCTGGCCAAGCTCATGTATGTGAACAAGGCCTGGCTTCTGCCGCCGATCGTGGTGTTCTGCGTGATCGGAGCCTTCTCGGTCTCCAGCCGCTACTTCGACGTCGGGGTGATGCTGGCCTTTGCGCTTGTCGGCTTTCTGATGAACCGGGCGCGGATCCCGACGGGGCCCTTCATCATCGCCTATATCCTGACGCCGATGGCGGAAGAGAACCTGCGGTCCGGCCTTGTGATCTACGACGGCAGCTTCCTGCCCCTGCTGACCCGTACCGGTTCCGGCGGTCTTCCTTGCCATCGCGGCGGTCTCGATCATCTGGGCCCTGACAAGCGAGGCAAAGGCCCGCAAGGCCCCGGCGCCATGAACCATCTTGGACTTGTCGTGCCCCCGGCAGAGGGGGCGGTGCCGCCGGAGGCCGCGCAGATGTTCCCGGATTGCCGGTTCACCGCCGCCGGTCTGGGGCTGCGCGAGATGTCGGATGCAGGTTATTCCGGCGTGATCGACGCGGTCGCGGAACGCGCCGCGACGCTTGCCGCAGCCGGGGCCGGGGCGGTTTCGCTGATGGGAACGTCGCTCAGCTTCTTTCGCGGGCCGGAGTTCAATGCCCGCCTGATCGAGACGATTGCCGCCCGCGGCGGGGTGCCGGTCACGACCATGACCCAATCGGTGATCGACGCGCTGCAGGCGCTTGGCATGGCGCGGGTTGCGGTGCTCACCGCCTATCGCGACGACGTCAACCGGATGCTCGAGGACTACCTGAGCAGCGCGGGTGTCGCGGTTGTCGGCCTGCGTTCCCCGGGCATCCGCCGGATCGCCGAGGTCAAGGATCTTGGCCCCGAGCGCTTGCTGACCGAGGCCGGGGCGCTGTGGCAGGACGCGGGGGAAGCGGACGGCATCCTGATTTCCTGCGGCGGCCTGCGGATGGCGGGCGTCGGCGATCCGCTGCGCCGCCGCACGGGTGTGCCGGTGGTCAGCAGCGCCGAGGCGGGCATCTGGGGCGCGGTGCGCCTGCTGGACCCGGATCTGGCCGGACCTGCGGAAACGGTTTTCAAGGCCCCCAAGGGGCCGGATCTTCACATATGACAGGAGGCAAAAACATGTCTGATCCCTACGGTATCTTCATCAATGGCGAGCGGCGCGCAGCCGTTGACGGCGCAACCTTCGAGCGGCGCGACCCCTTCACCGGCGCGGTTGCCACCGTTGCGGCAGCCGGTCGGAAGGCCGATGTCGATCTGGCCGTCGAAGCCGCCGCCGCCGCCTTTCCCGGCTGGTCGGCAACCGGCCCCTCGGCCCGGCGCGCCATCCTGTGGAAAGCGGCGGAACTGCTCGAGGCGCGGTCCGAAGAGCTGGTCGGCATCGGCATCGCGGAAACCGGCGCGACCGGGGGCTGGCTTGGCTTCAACATGATGTTCGCCGCCAAGGTGCTGCGCGAGGCGGCGTCTTCGACCACCTTCCTGACCGGCGAGATCATCCCCTCGGACAAGCCCAAGAACCTTGCCATGGGCATGCGCGAGCCGATCGGCGTGGTTGTCGGCATGGCGCCCTGGAACGCCCCGATGATCCTTGGCGTGCGTGCGGTCGCGATGCCGATTGCATGCGGCAACACGGTGGTGCTCAAGGCCTCGGAAATGTGTCCGCATCTGCACGCCGCCATCGGCGAGGTGCTGAGCGAGGCCGGGCTGCCCAAAGGTGTCCTGAACATCGTCTCTCATGCCAAGGAAGACGCCCCCGAGGTTGTCACCGCGCTGGTCGAGCATCCCAGCGTCCGGCACATCAACTTCACCGGCTCCACCCGGGTTGGCCGGATCATCGCCGAAACCGCGGCGCGCCACCTGAAGCCGGTGCTGCTGGAACTGGGCGGCAAGGCCCCCTTCGTCGTGCTGGATGACGCGGATATCGAAGGCGCGGTCAACGCCGCCATCTTCGGCGCCTTCATGAACCAGGGCCAGATCTGCATGTCGACCGAACGCGTCATCGTCGATGAGAAGATCGCCGAGGCCTTTGCCGCGCGCTTCGCCGAACGGGCCGCTGCTCTGCCCCATGGCGACCCGCGCGGACAGGTGGTGCTTGGGTCGGTGATCGACCGCTCGACCGTCGACCGTGTCTCGGCGCTGATCGATGACGCCGTCGCCAAGGGCGCGACGGTGCGCGCGGGCGGCGCCCCGGCAGAGGGCACCGTCATGCCCGCAACCGTGGTGGATGGCGTCACCCCGCAGATGGATCTGTTCCGCGAAGAAAGCTTCGGCCCCGTGGTCTGCGTCGTCCGGGCGCGCGATACCGACCATGCGGTCGAACTGGCGAACGACACGGCTTACGGGCTGTCCTCTTCGGTCTTCGGCACAGAGATGACCCGCGCAATGTCGGTTGCCCGGCGCATCCGGGCCGGGATCTGCCATATCAACGGCGCAACCGTTCAGGACGAGGCGCAAATGCCTTTCGGTGGTGTCGGCGATTCCGGCTATGGCCGGTTCGGCGGCAAGGCGGGGATCGAGTCGTTTACCGAACTGCGCTGGGTTACGATGGAAGATCCACAGCAGGGATATCCGTTCTGATGTCTGAAAAAGAAACCGGGACCCAGAATCCCGACACCGACCGGCGCGACGAGGCGCCGGTCATCAATGCAGGCGGGGCGATCTTTCCCCGGCTGAAGGCGCTTGGCATCGACTATGTCTTTGCCAATTCCGGCACCGACTTTCCGCCGATCATCGAGGGGCTGGCAGAGGCCGAGGCCAGCGGCGTCGACCTGCCGAAGGCGCTGGTCATTCCCCACGAACATGCGGCTGTCAGCATGGCGCATGGCTACTGGCTGGTGTCGGGCAAGGCGCAATCGGTGATGCTGCACACCAATGTGGGCCTGTCGAACGGCGCCACGGGCGCAATCAACGCCGCCTGCGAACATGTGCCGATGATCCTGATGTCGGGCCGCACCCCGGTGACAGAAGGAGACCGGTTCGGGGCACGGACGGTGCCGATCGGCTGGGGGCAGGAAATGCGCGACCAGACCGCCCTGGTGCGCGAGTCCTGCAAATGGGACTACGAGCTGAAGTACCCCGAGCAGATCGGCGGCCTGCTCGACCGCGCCTATGCGATCTCGAACTCGACCCCCGGGGCCCGGTCTACCTGTCGATCCCGCGCGAGGTGCTGTGCGAAAAGACGAAGGCCGAGGGTCTCGAGGCACCCTGTTCCATGGCCCCGGCGATTGCGGCCCCCGATGCGACGGCGCTGTCTGAAGCGGCGCGGATGCTGGCCGAGGCCAAGGCGCCGCTTGTCATCGCGCAGCGCGGCGCCGGCGACGAGGCGAGCTTTGCCGCCTTTTCCCGCTGGGCCGAGGACTGGGGCATTGCCGTCAGTTCCTGGTGGGCGACCCACCTGGCCATCCCCACCGATCACCCCTGCCACGTCGGGGCGAACCCCGGTCCCCGGCTTGCAGAGGCGGATGTGGTGGTGGTGCTGGATTGCCTTGCGCCGTGGTGGCCGGACAATCATCCGCCCAACCCCGATGCGCGGATCATCCACATCGGCCCCGATCCGCTGTTCTCGCGCTACCCGGTGCGCAATTTCCGATCGGACCTGTCCATCGTCGGGGAAAGCGCGACGACCATCCCGGCGCTGATTGCCGCCATGGAAGCGCTGCCGCGCGATCGGCAGAGGCTGGAGCAGCGCCGCGCCGGGCTGGCCGAGGCCTCGGCGGCGGTGCGGCGCGGGATCGACGATCTGTCGACGCACGCGATGCACGAGGGGCTGACCAAGGCGCATGTGGGCCGTGCCCTCAGCAATGCGCTCAAAGGCCTGAAAAGCAGCGTGTTTTCCGAACTGGGTTGCCCGCTGGGCCCGCTCGAGCGGCAGGACCGCAATTCCTGGTTCCGGGAACCGCATTCGGGTGGTCTTGGATGGGGCTTTCCGGCGGCGCTTGGCGCGCAGCTGGCGGATCCCGACCGGGTGGTCGTCGCGACCATGGGGGACGGGTCCTACATGTTCTCCAACCCGACGGTCTGCCACCAGATCGCAGAGGCGCTGGAGCTGCCGGTTCTGGTGCTGGTCCTGAACAACGAGGAGTGGGGCGCCGTCCGGGCATCGGTGACCGGGCTCTATCCAAAGGGCGAGGCGTCGCGGGCCAACCGGATGCCGCTGACGGCCTTGCAGCCCAGCCCGGACTTCAGCCTGACGGCCCGGGCCAGTCGCGCCTATTCCCGGCGCGTCGCACTGGCGGCGGAGCTGGACGAGGCGATTGCCGAAGCCCTGGAGGTCGTGCGGACCGAGCGGCGCTGCGCGCTGCTGGATATCCGCATCCTGCCCGATTGAGGGCCGCGCCCGGCGCGCCGCACCGGTATGACCGCCATGTCGCCCGAAAGCGGCATGGCGGCGAGGGCGTTGCAGGGCGGGGCGGCAGCGGGGTTCCGGTGAACCGCTTCCGCCCCGCCGTTTTGCGGGCTTGGCGGCATCTGGCCGTCGCCCGCAAGCGTGCCGGGGCTTTCACCGAAGGGACCTTTGCTACGGGGCTGCCGATAGGATGATCGGGAGCGTCCGACAGAACGCATTGGACCGCCTCGGCTCGGTCGGGCGCCGCGCTCCGGTGATCCGGCTCGATTTCATCGGAAAACCGGGGCAATCGCGCAAAGGCGGCAGTGCATGTGTCGCGGCGTGCCGTTCCGGGTAAATCGTCGGGAAAAGGCGGCAGCCCTGCCGTGACTGGCCAATCTCGCATTGCGGTCCAGAACAGCCTGCGGGTGCCAATGACCCTGCGGCTTCGGGATCGGGTGCTGCCCGTCGCGTCCGGCCTGTTGACAGGCCTGTTGGCCGCTGGGATGCCGGGGCCGGTGGTGCTTTTTCACTGCCGTCGCAGGGCCGTCGCGGTCGGGGCACCGGCAGGGCTGACCGGCAGCGTGGGTTGAGGCGGGGCCGGGCGCAGGCAGCGCGCCGCATGCACCGGGTGCCCCGGTCGTCCACCGCGATCAAAAAGGAACAGCCGCTTTCGCGGCTCGGTCAGTGTTCAGGGTCGTGGCGGCATCGTTCTGGCCGCAAGCGCTTCGGCAGCGGTGCCTTTTCACACCGCTGCCGAAGTTCGCAACTCAGGCCCGCTTGGGCTTCACCCCGTTGCCCGGGATCATGCCTGCGGCTTCGAGCGTCGACATCAGCTCTTTTGCGGCTTCCTTGTCCTGCGCGGTGTCCGCCTCTTCCAGCTGCTCGCGGCACCAGTCCCGCAGCATCGCCGCAGAGATCGCGGGCTTCGCGACCGCTTTGCCGGCGCGCTGCTGGTCCAGCGCGGTGGGCGCGGCGTCATCTTCCAGCGCCTTGGCGGACTGGCTGTCCATGAAGACGTCGCCCTCGATGCCGGCGAAGGCCCGGATGCGGTCGATACGCTCGTCGGAGCAGTCGAGAAGCGCCGCCATGGCCGAGGTCTTGCCCATCGGCTTGGTCGAGCCGACATAGTCGTAGGGCGCGCAATCCGAGCGCTTCAGCACGCGGTTCATGATCGGGTCGATGACCGTCACGATGTCCTCGGATCCCCGATTCCTTCGCGTATTCCAGCGCGCCGGTCATCAGTTCGCAGGTGGCATAGCTGACAGAGTTGCGCGATTTTCCGCCGCTCAGCCGATCGGTGTCGACGCAGAACCGAGTCGATTCCCACATCGTCGCGCTGCGCAGGGGCGGCTCGCCGTCGAGGATGGCCGAGAAGACATCGGCCAGCATGTGCGGCCCGGTCGTCTGAAGTGCGCGGACACAGGCCACCACGTGGCCCTCGTCGTCGATCCCAAGAACATAGGCCGGGTCCAACGCGTCGAACTCGTCGATTTCCTTGCCGTCCGTGACTTCGACGTCCCAGCCAAGGCGGTCCCGGAAGACCCGGGCGCGCAGCTCGAACATCTCGTCAAGCAGTTTTGTATAGCGATGTCTGTTGAGACCGTCGATAATCAGGATCATTTTGAGCACTCCATTCATTCCCCTGAGTATGGAATAGAGTGACAGGCGGGTTCCTACTATTAGGGAAACCCCTTAGTCGACTTTTTCGAGGCTATCCGGGCCCTTGGTCAGAGGGGGTGGATAAGGCCCAGCCCGATGGCGCGACCGACCGCCTGTGCCGTGGTCAGGGCCCCCAGCTTGGTCCGGCTGGACCGCAGGTGAACCTCGACCGTGCGGCTGGAAATCGACAGGATATCACCGACGTCCTGCTGGGTCTTCCCGGCGGCAATCCATTGTAATACATCAACTTCCCGCTGCGACAGGGTCGGGTGCGTCAGCGTGGCCCCCAGCGCGTGGGACCGGATGACGTGGTCGTGGATATGCACGGCGGCGGTCTGCAATTCCGACAGGATGCTGGACTTCAGCAACTGCCATTCCCGTTCCGAACAATCCCGGGTGACGCTGAACAGCCCCATGTCGCCGTAGGGGCCGCGCACCGGGATCGTCAGCCCCTGTTTCGAGATTCCGAAATCACGGGCGGTCTGGAAGATGGTGTCGAAGTTCGTTTCACCGTGCAGCCGTTTCCAATCCACCGGAGCGATGCTGCGACTGGCCATCAGCAGCGTCGGGTCCTTGTACTGGAAGTTCTGCTCGACGTAGGTCTTCTGCCATTCGTCAGGGTAGTTTACAAATCCATGGACTGTCTGCGCAATCGGGTCGATCCCGGCATATGCCGCGTAATCGACTTCGTGCGTCTCGCACACGGTGTCCAGGAACTGCCGAAAGTCATTCTTCGGCGAATTGCCTTTACTTAGGTCTATGACGGCCACAGGACGCTCGCGGTATCGGTTCACTCCCGATGATGCGGGATCATTCCTCATAAGCCTGATCGGGAACTAGTTGCAACGCAACCAAAAACGAAAACGTTGCGGAACGGCAGGGTTTCGACAGGGCATGATAATGCGCGGCAGCCGCCCGGGCGTCGGAAAATCCGGGCAGGGATGGCGCCTTGGCTTCGGTTGTCGCGGCGGCTTCGGCGGCGATCGAGGGGAAGACCTCCGGGACAGGCAGGTCCAATGCCTCTGCGATGTCAAACAGTTGCCGTGCTGTCGGGCGCCGTTTTCCTGCCTCGATGTCCCCGATCGCCGCTTCGGACAGGCCGACCCGCGCCGCAAGCGCCCTCCGCCCCAGCCCAAGCAAGGATCTGCGCGCCTCGATACTTTTTCCCAGCAAGCGGTCTATTTCGGTCATAAAATGCTTAAATTTTTGGATGTAAACGGTCTGTGCGTACACCCATTGGTTGACCAGACGGCCCGCGAAGGCAAAGATGACGTTGGGTCACATTGCCCGGGCGCAGGATCGCGGTGCCTGAGCGCGCCGGATAGGGGCCGCGCGCCCGATGCGCGCCGGGGCCGTCGCGGTCCGGACCAGTGCTTGTACCGGGCGGGACGCCTCCCATATCTTGCGGACCGCGTTTGATGACTGGATCGGGAAGCTGAAGATGGGCTACGTCAAGACAGCGATACTGATGGCCGCGATGACCGCGCTTTTCATGGGCGTGGGTTACCTGATCGGCGGGTCGGGAGGCGCCCTGATCGCGCTGGTCGTTGCGGCGGCAATGAATGCCTTCACCTGGTGGAACTCGGATCGCATGGTCCTGCGCATGCACAACGCAGAGCCGGTGCCGCCGCGCGACCGCCTGGGCCTGCACGCGCTGACGGCAGAGCTTGCGCGGAACGCGGGGATGCCGGTGCCGGCGGTCTACCTGATCGACACGCCGCAACCCAATGCCTTTGCCACCGGGCGCAACCCGCAGAACGCCGCCGTTGCGGTGACCACCGGCCTTCTGCGCAGCCTCAGCCGCGAAGAGCTGGCCGGTGTCATCGCCCACGAGCTGGCCCATATCCGCAACCACGACACCGCGATCATGACCGTCACCGCGACCTTCGCCGGGGCGATCTCGATGCTTGCGAACTTTGCGCTGTTCTTCGGCGGCTCGCGCGAAAGGCTGGGTCTGGTGGGGACGCTGCTGATGATGGTCCTTGCACCCATCGCGGCGGGGCTGGTGCAGATGGCGATCAGCCGCACGCGGGAATATGCCGCCGACAAGGCCGGGGCCGAGATCTGCGGGCAGCCGCTGTGGCTGGCCTCGGCGCTGGAAAAGATCGCCATGGGCGCCGCGCGGATCGACAACCACGCGGCAGAGCGCAACCCGGCGACCGCGCATATGTTCATCATCAACCCGCTGCATGCCTACAAACACGACAATCTCTTCGCCACCCACCCGGCGACCGAGAACCGCATCGCGGCCCTGCGGCAGATGGCGGGGCATGGCGGGCGTGCTGCCCCGGCCCCGCGCCGCGCCGTGGCGGACCGGGGCGCCGCCCCGCGCAACCGCGGACAGGGCGGCCCCGGGGTTAAGGCTGCGGGGCGCGGTTCCGGCAGCGCCTCAGGTGGTTCCGGCGCCCAGCACGCCGAGCCGCGACCAGCGCGTCGATCTCGGCCTCGTCGAAACCGGCGGTGCGCAGCGCGTCGCGGCCCCCGGCGCCCAGCTCGGGCGTCGGGTGGCGGACCTGCAGGGGCGTCTTCGAGAACTTGACCGGAAAGCCGATCATGCCGACCTCGCCGCGCCCCTCGTGCGGCACCCGCAGCACCATGTCCTGTGCGGCGACCTGCGGATCGGCCAGCGCCTCGGTGACCGATTGCACCCGGCCCGAGGGTACACCCGCCGCGTTCAGCCGCGTGATCCAGCCCTCCTGCGTGTCGTGGGCGAGCGCTTCGTTGATCAGCGCGTTCAGCTCGGCCCGGTGCCGCAGCCGCACCTCGTTCGAGGCAAAGCGCGGGTCGGTCAGCAGGTGGCCAAGGCCCAGCTCGCCAAGGAACTTCTCGACGATCCGGTCGGTCGAGGGCGCCACGGCGATGTCGCCGTCCGAGGCCCGGAACAACCCGTAGGGCGAGGCGATGGGGTGGTCGTTGCCGGTGGGCACCGGGTCGCGGCCCGTCGCCAGAGCGTTCGAGGTCAGATAGGCCAGCATCGACATCATCGACATCATCATCGAGGCCTCGACCCGTTGCGCCGGTCCGCCGTTTTCGCGCCCGCGCAGGGCCGCCACGGCGCCAAGCGCGGCATAAAGCCCGGCAACGACATCGGTGATCGGCGGCGCGGTGCGCAGCGGGCCGGTGTCGGGGGTGCCATTGGTGGCCATGTAACCCGACATGGCCTGCGCGATGAAGTCGAAGGCCGGGCGGTCGGCATAGGGCCCGTCGCTGCCGTAGCCGTTGACGCTGACCACGATCAGCTCCGGGTTGATCTGGCGCAGGCGCTCTTCGGTCAGGCCCATGCGGTCGAGGATGCCGGGGCGGAAGTTCTCTGTCAGGATATCGGCGCCCGCCAGCAGGCGCTCCAGCACGGCGACGCCTTCGGGGTTGCGCAAGTCCAGCTCGACCGAGGACTTGTTGCGGTTGAACCCGGCGAAGTACCACGACAGGCCTTCGACCCGGTGGCCCTGCTTGCGCACCGGATCGCCGCCGGGCGTCTCGATCTTCACGACCTCCGCGCCCAGGTCGCCAAGGATCATCGAACAGAAGGGGCCGGAAAGGATGCGTGTCAGGTCGATGACGCGCACACCGGACAGCGGCAGGGGGGCGGGCGCGCTCATCCGGCGGCCGTCACGGTCAGCTTCGGGTCGTGGCGCTTCAGCCGGGGACCGGCCTTGAGCACCTGGCCGGGCAGGGGGCGGCCGATCTGGTCCTGAGTCAGCAGCGCCGCCCCGATCAGCGCATCAAGGTCGACGCCGGTCTCGTAGCCGCTTTCCTGAAGCAGGTAGACAAGGTCCTCGGTGCAGATATTGCCGGTCGCCCCGGCCGCGAAGGGGCAGCCCCCCAGCCCGCCCACGGCGGCGTCGTAATGGGTCACACCCTCGGCAAGGCCGGTCATCACGCAGGCAAGGCCGACACCACGGGTGTTGTGGAAATGCAGGTGGATCTCCAGCCCCGGTGCCGCCTCGCGGATGGCCCGGATCGCGGCGCGCACGGTCTGCGGGGTGGCCATGCCGGTGGTGTCGCCCAGCGACACGCTGTCGGCGCCAAGCTCCTGGTAGCGGCGGGCGATGCGGGCCACCTGCTCGGGCGGGACGACACCCTCGAAGGGGCAGCCGAAGGCGGTGGCCATGCCGCCCTCGACCCCGATGCCCGCCGCCTTGAGCACCTCGAAGACCGCGCCGAACTCGTCCAGCGACTGGTCGACCGGGCGGTTCACGTTCTTCAGGTTGTGCGTCTCGGAGGCCGAGACGACCGTGTGCACCGCGTCCAGCTTGCAGGTGGCGGCCCGTTCCGCACCGCGCAGGTTGGGCACCAGCGCGGTGACCCATGCGCCCTCGGGCCGGTCGATCCCGGCCAGCACCTCTTCGGCATCCGCCAGCTGAGGCACGGCGCGCGGGCTGACGAAGGATGTCACCTGCATGTGCCGCAGGCCGCTGGCGAAAAGCGCATTGGCGATCTCGATCTTCTTCGCGGTCGGAATGAAGGTCTTTTCGTTCTGGAACCCGTCGCGGGGCCCGACCTCGCAGACGGTGATCCGGCTGCCTTCAGGAACGGAAGCGGTGCTGGCCATGGGGCTGGTCCTTTCGGTCTGGGCGGCGGGCCGCCGGTGACATGTCGCGCCATTGTTGGCAAATCACGCACAGGGTTCACCAGCGGTGTCAAGGAGCGCGGCGGCGCCCCGGCCCCTGCGGCGCGTGCGCCGATCCCGGGAAGGCCCGGTCCGGTTTGCGGGGGGCCGCGAAAAGACAGGCCGGCCCGCTCCGGCGGGTCCGCTTGCTGCCGGAACCGGCCACTTTCATGCGGGCCAGGGGACCGGAGCGCTTGCAAACGAACGTAACATGCCCTTTCCTCCCTTTTATCTCTGGGAGGAGTAACACATGAAAAACCTTACGATCACCTCGACTCGCTTTCGGCCTTGCGCTTTCGCTTGGCCTGTCGGCAGGCGCCCCGGCGCAGGCGGCGGAATGCATTGCCCCGTCCAACCCCGGCGGCGGCTGGGATTTCACCTGCCGCACCATCGACCGCATCCTGACGGAACTCGACCTTGTCGACGGCAACGTGCAGGTCACCAACATGCCCGGCGGCGTCGGCGCGGTGACCTATGCCATGGTCGTGAACGAGCGCCCGGCGGATGCCGAGCTGATCGTCGCGACCTCGACCGTGGGCATCACGCAGATCGCGCAGGGCCGCTATCCGGCGCCGGTGGACGCGGTCCGCTACCTTGCGATGCTGGGCGCCGACGTGGGCGTGATCGCGGTGGACGATGAAAGCCCGATCCAGTCGCTGGCCGAGCTGACAGAGATCATGGCCAACGATCCCGGTTCCATCGTGACGGCGGGTTCGTCGGGGGCCGGTGGCTGGGACCATATCCGCCTGCTGATGGTGGCCCGCGAAGGTGGCCTTGAAAGCCTTGGCGACCTGCGCTGGGTGCAGTTCGACGGCGGCACCGATGCGGTGACGCAGATGATGGGCGGCCAGATCAGCGTGGTGTCGACCGACCCGGGCGAGATCGCGGGCTTCGTCGAGATCCGGCGATATCCGCATCCTCGCCGCGCTCTCGGACGAGCCGATCCCGGCTTTCCCGGACATCCCGACCGCCGCCTCGCAGGGGATCGACGTCACCGGCTACAACTGGCGCGGCCTCTACACCGGCGGCGAGGTTTCGGACGAAGAGTACAACACCTGGGTCGCGAACCTCGAAACGCTCTACAACTCTGAGAACTGGCAGAGCGCGGCGGTCGAGTTCGGCCTGGTCCCGATCTGGCGGGGCGGCGAAGAGTTCGAGGCCTACGTCATGGAACAGGAAAAGGTCATGGCGGACATCTCGCGCGATATCGGCGTGATTGAATGACCGTCAGGATAGCCGGCGTCGCGATCTTTGTGATCGCGGCGCTCTATACCTGGTACGGGCAGGGCTACACGGCGAATTTCGGCGATGTGCTGGGGCCTTCGGTCTTTCCGGTGATCGTGGGCATTCCCGCGATGATCCTGTCGGCCTCGCTGGTGGTCTTTCCCTCGGGACAGGTCGACTGGCCCGACCGCAGCCACATGGCGCGGCAGGCGGCGGCCCTGGCGATCCTCGTGGGATATGCCTTCCTGCTGCTGCCGCTGGGCTTTCCGCTGGCGACCTTCCTTCTGATCGCCGGGCTGGGGATCGTGCTGGGCGGCGCACCGCTGAAAGCCGCGCTGCTGGGGGCGGTGATCGCGCCGGGCCTCTGGGCGCTTTTCGATCAGGTCCTTGGTCTGCCGCTGGCCTTTCTCGGGCGCTGGTTCGGCTAGAACCGCCGCCCGGGACGGGGCGTTCCGGCCCCGTTGCAGACCCATGGACCGCCACACCAAAGGCGACACGCCCTAGAACGCAGGACACCGCGCCACGATGGAAACCTTTTCTTTGCTCGCCCACGGCTTTGCCGTTGCGCTGACACCGCTGAATATCGCGCTTTTGTTGCTGGGCTGCTTCGCGGGCACGCTGATCGGCGCGCTGCCGGGGCTGGGCCCGGTCAACGGGGTGGCGATCCTGATCCCGCTGACCTTCGCCTTCGGCTTCGACGCCACCTCGTCGCTGATCCTGCTGTCCTCGGTCTACTTCGGCTGCATGTACGGCGGGCGGATTTCCTCGATCCTGCTGAACATCCCCGGCGACGAGCCCGCCGTGATGACCACGCTGGACGGCTATCCCATGGCGCAGCAGGGCCGGGCGGCGGATGCCCTTGCGATATCCGGCGTCGCCAGCTTTGTCGGAGCCACGGTCGCGGTGATCGGCCTGACGCTGTTCGCGCCGATGCTGGCGCGCATGGCAATCTACTTTGGCCCGGCGGATTACTTCGCGCTCTATATCCTTGCCTTCGTCACCATCGGGGGCATCGCCGGGGTCGACCCCCGCAAGACGCTGCTGTCGGCGCTGCTGGGCCTGATGATCGCCACGGCGGGGCTGGACCCGATCTCGGGCATCCCGCGCTATACCTTCAACAATTACCACCTGTATGACGGCATCGACGCGATCGTCGCGCTGGTGGGGCTGTTCGCGATCTCGGAAATCCTGATGATCCTTGAAAAGGCGGTGCGGGACCGGGCCAAGCCGATCGGCATCGACAGCTGGATTCCCGATGTCCGCACGATCTGGCGAACCCGCTGGGCGATCCTGCGCGGCTCTGTCGTGGGCTTTATCGCGGGGGTGCTGCCGGGGGCAGGGGCTTCGCTTGGGTCGGTCATGTCCTACTCGATGGAAAAGCAGGCCAGCGACAAGGACGGCACCTTCGGCAAGGGCGATCCGCGCGGCGTCGCGGCGCCCGAGGCGGGCAACAACGCGGCCTCTGGTGGGGCGCTGATCCCGATGCTGTCGCTGGGTGTGCCGGGGTCGGGCACCACGGCGGTCATGCTGGCCATGCTGATCAGCCTGAACGTCCAGCCCGGCCCGCTGCTGTTCGAGCGCCAGCCGGATCTGGTCTGGGGGCTGGTGGCCTCGCTCTACCTTGGCAACGTGGCGCTCTTGATCCTGAACCTGCCGATGATCGGGCTGTTCAGCCGGTTGATGATGGTGCCGACATGGGCGCTGATGCCCATCGTCGCGGCGGTCAGCTTTGTCGGCGTCTTCTCGATCTCGAACTCGACCTTCGACACTGGAACTGATGATCATCTTCGGCGTGCTGGGCTACCTCCTGCGCAAGCTGGACGTCAGTCTTGTGCCGCTGGTGCTGGGCCTGCTTCTGGGCGGCGACATGGAGCGCAACCTGCGCCGCGCCATGTCGATCTCGGACGGCGACTGGGGCATCCTGATCGCCAGCCCGATCTCGGTCACGCTGTACCTGCTGACGGCGATGTTCCTCGGCCTGTCGGTCTGGTTCGCGCTGCGCGAGCGCCGCCGCCTGCTGGCACGGGTCGGCGGGGACTGAGCGCCGCGCCGGTCACGGGTCTGTCCCGGCGCGGTGGCGGATGTCCGGACTGCCTACCGGATGCGCCGGAGCCTTCGCCTTGGGGGCTGGCGGGGCTTGCGCCTGCCGCGGGGGTGCGGGAAAGGGGGCCGTTGGTTGAATGGGCGTTTCGGGGGTGCAGGGCGTGGGGACATGGACAGGATACGGGGCCGAGCAGCGGGCGCGGTGGCTTCGATGACCGGCATGGCAATCAGCGGCAAGACCCGCTTCGTCCTGATGCTGGGCGATCCCATCGTGCAGGTGAAGGCGCCCGCGGGCTTTGCGGCATGGGCGCGGGACACGGGGACCGATGCGGTCATGCTGCCGGTCGCTGTGCCCGAGGCGGCCCTGCCCGCGACGCTGGAGGCCCTGCGCGGCTGGCGCAATTGTCTGGGCGCGGTGGTCACCTGCCCGCACAAGCAGGCGGTGGCCCGGCTGGTCGACAGCGTTTCCCCGGCGGTGGGGCTGACCGGCGCCTGCAACGTGGTGCGGCGCACGGCGGACGGACAGCTGCACGGAGAGATGACCGACGGGCTGGGCTTCGTCGCGGCCTTGCGGGCCAACGGGTTCGATCCGGCGGGTCGCGACGTGCAGCTTGTGGGGGCAGGCGGCGCGGGCGCGGCGATTGCCCTGGCGCTGGCAGAGAGCGGCGCGCGGCTGGTGATCACCGACCGCGACAGGGCCCGGCAGACCGCCCTGCTCGACCGGCTGGCGGCGCAGGGACAGGTCCTGTCCGCGCGACCGGAGGATTTTTCCGCCGCGCTGGTCTGCAACGCCACGCCGGTCGGGATGAACGGCGACACCGCCCATCCCTGGCCGCTGGAGGATCTGCCCCGGGACTGTTTCGTGGCGGATATCGTGCCCGAACCGGCTAGAGACGCCGTGGATCGTCGCGGCGCGCGCCCGGGGGCACCGGGTTCAGACCGGCCCCGAGATGGTGGCCGGGCAGATGCCGGCCATCGTCGATATCCTGATGGCGCATCGCGACGGCGCCGAGGGCTGAAGGCCCGCGCCGGGCTGCGGTCAGGGACTTGATCGCAGCCCGGCGGGGTCAGGCCGCCCCGGCTTTCCCCTTGCCTGCAACAGCGGTCGGCGCGCCCGGGGTTACAGCCCCCAGATGCGGCGGGCGTTGCCGGACGCCAGCGCGCGGGCCTCGGTCTCCGAGACCTCGGACAGCAGGGCGCGGGTGACGGCGACCCATTGGTCGAGCGAGGAATTCAGCGTGCAGACCGGGCTGTCAGAGCCCCAGACCACGCGGTCCCAGCCGAAGCACCCGATGACGTGTTCGGCGTAGGGGCGCAGGCTGTCCAGCGTCCAGTCCGGCGCCGCGTAGGCGGTGATGCCGGATATCTTGGCGTTCACGTTCGGACGTTCCGCCAGCCGCGACACCGCGGCGGCCCAGTCGTCGAAGGCACCGGCGGCGATGTCGGGCACGCCGCAGTGGTCCATGACGAAGGTGGTGTCGGGGCAGGCGTCCACCAGTGCGGCGGCCAGATCCAGCTGCCGGGCCAGCATGCAGATGTCGAAGGGCAGGCCATGCGCGCCCATCCGTCCCACATTGGCGCGGAAGCGGTTCGAGGTGGAAACCTCGTCCGGCACCACATGCAGCACGCGGCGAATGCCCTTCACCACACTCCGGTCGAGGGTGTCCGGGAAGGCCTCGAAGCCGTCGTCCTCGGGCCGCGCCGAGGAAATGGCGCCCCGGATCAGGCTGCCGTCCTGCGCCATCATATCCGCGACCCATGCGTTTTCTTTGGCGATGTCGGCGGGGTCGCAATCGACCTCCATGTGCAGGGCGCCTTCGATGCCGATGCGGCGGGCGGTGCTCTGGTAGTCGGCCAGCGTCCAGTCGCGGTCCAGCGCGGGCACGTCTTTCAGCCAAGGGTAATGAATGCGCTCCCGGTCGACGAGATGCAGGTGGGTGTCGAACAGGGCAATCATGGTGTTCCTCCTTGGTGTCGCGCTTGCGGGCGGGCGTAGGGTTCCGCACCCGCAAGCGCTTTCCCCGAGTTCAGCTTGACTCACAAGTGAAAGTCAAGTTTAGATATAAAAGTAGCTTCTGGATATGAAAGTCCCGCCGGTCGAAGGTCCGGGGTCGCGGGATGTTCGGGACGCGAGACGGATCGAAACGGGAGGAAGACCATGACAGCCAGAATGACGGGCGCATCGCTGATCGCGCTGACGACGGTTCTTGCCACGGGCGCGCAGGCGGCAGAGTTCGACGGCGTGACCATCGACGCCAAGCTGATCGGCGGCCAGCAGTACGAGGCGCTTTATGCGCGCATCAGCGCGTGGGAAGAGATGACCGGCGCCACGGTCAACGTGATCTCGAAGAAGAACCACTTCGAGCTGGACAAGGAATTCAAGTCCGACATCGCGGCGGGCACCACCGACTGGTGCGTGGGCTCGAACCACTCGTCCTTCGCCTCGCAGTATCCCTCGCTTTACACCGACCTTTCGGCGCTGGTGCCGCAGGAAACCGTGGACGGCTTCGTGCAGGCCAATATCGCGGCGGCCACACTGGGCGGCAAGCTGGTGATGCTGCCGCGCGCGCAGTTCGACGTCTCGGCGCTGTACTACCAGAAGGACCTCTACGAGGATGCCGACCGGGCCGCGGCCTTCGAAGAGGAATACGGCTACCCGCTGGCGGTGCCCGAGACATGGGACCAGGTGAAGGATCAGGCGATCTTCTTCGCCAATCCGCCGAACTTCTACGGCACGCAATACGCCGGCAAGGACGAGGCCATCGTCGGTCGCTTCTACGAGCTTGTGGTGGCCAATGGCGGCGCGCTTTTCAACGACGACTTCTCGCCCGCGTTCAATTCGGACGCCGGGAAAGAGGCGCTGCAATGGTTCGTGGACCTCTACGAATCCGGCGCGGTTCCGGCGGGCACCACCAACTACCTCTGGGACGACCTCGGCAACGGCTTCGCCTCGGGCACCATCGCGCTGAACCTCGACTGGCCGGGCTGGGCGGCCTTCTTCAACGACGCTTCGTCCTCGAAGGTCGCGGGCAATGTCGGCATGGCCCCGGCGCCCAAGGGCTCGGCGGGTGTGCGCAGCGGCTGGTCGGGCTTCCACGGCTTCTCGGTCACCGAGGATTGCGCCAACAAGGAGGCGGCGGCCTCTCTGGTGGACTTCCTGACCAACGAGGACAGCCAGAAGCTGGAAAGCAGCGCCGGGCCGCTGCCCTCGCGCACGGCGGTCTGGGAGTGGGTGGCCGAAGAGGCCAAGGACGATCCCTACCGCGCCGAGGTCCTCGCCGCCTTCCAGGAGACCGCCGCGACCGCCTTTGCGGTGCCGCCGACGGAATACTGGATCGAGGCGACGAACCTGATCTACCCGGAACTTCAGGCCGCCATCCTCGGCGACAAGACGGTGGACGAGGCGCTGTCCGATGCCTCTGACGCGGTCGACGAACTGATGCAGGAAGAAGGCGTCTACTGACGCCCGAGCGGGGGCGGCATCCATCGCCCCCGCCAATCCAAGGACCAGCCCCCATGACACGTCTGAAACTGCCCCCGTGGCTGGTGCTTCTGCTGCCAGCCATCGTGATCCTTGCGGTACCGTCGTAATGATACCGCTGCTGCTGTCGCTCTACTCCAGCTTCACGCCCTACAAGCTGACGCGGCCCGACAGCCTGTACAAGTGGATCGGAACCTTCAACTACGAAAAGGCGCTGACGGACGCCAAGTTCTGGGCGGCCTTCGGGCGCACGGTGCTGCTGCTGACCGTGGCGCTGAACCTTGAAATGCTGTTCGGGCTGGGGCTGGCGCTGATGGTGTCCAAGGTGACGCGCGGCCAGCGCGCGCTGCGCACCATGATGATGTTCCCGATGATGTTCTCGCCGATCCTCGTGGGCTTTCAGTTCAAGTTCATCTTCAACGACAACGTCGGGCTGGTGAACAACGCGCTGCAGTCGCTGGGGATCACCGACATCGCCATCCCGTGGCTGGTGGACGGCAACCTCGCGATGTTCTCGATCATCTTCGCAGAGGTCTGGACCGCCACCTCGGTCTTCGCCATCCTGATCCTTGCCGGGCTCTACGCCATCCCGCAGGACCCGCTGGAGGCGGCCAAGGTCGACGGCTGCACCCCGTGGCAAAGCTTTCGCTTCGTGACGCTGCCCTTCCTGATGCCCTTCATCTACATCGCCATGGCGATCCGGTCGCTGGACGTGGCGCGGGCCTACGACATCGTGCAGATCATGACCAACGGCGGCCCCGCCCGGCGGACGGAACTGCTGTGGACGCTCATAGGACGCACCGGCTACGTCGACGCCCGAATGGGCTATGCGAATGCGATGGGGTATATCTCGATCTTCCTCGCGATCTTCTTCACCGTCTTCTTCTTCCGCAAGCTGACCGCCGCGCGGGCAGAGCTGGGCATGGGGAGCTGAGATCATGGCCAGCAATGCAACCCACCGCAATTGCCGCCGCGCGCTGAAGGCGCTGCACCTCTTCGGCCTGTTCCTCGCCATGCTGGTGCTCTGCGTGCCGGGGCTCTGGATCGTGCTGAACTCGTTCCGGCCCACGGTCGAGATCATGGCCAAGCCGCCGGTCTGGATCCCGAACGAGCTGAACCTCGACCATTACCGCGCCATGTTCGGCGGGGTCGGAGAGGGCGGCGTGCCGGTGCTGACCTATTTCCGCAACTCGCTGATCATCTCGGTCACCTCGACGGCCATCGCGCTCTTGGTCGGCATGGCGGGGGGCTATGCCTTCGCGCGCTACCGCTTCAAGGGCAAGGCTTGGATCTTCGTCGGCCTGATGTGCACCCGCGCCGTGCCGGGGGTGGCGCTGTCGCTGCCGCTGTTCATCCTCTTCGCGCGGATCGGCATCATCGACACGCATTTCGGGGTGATCCTCGCCTATGTGGCGATGAATGTGCCCTTCACGATCTGGCTGATCGACGGCTTCTTCCGGCAGGTGCCGCCCTCGTTGGCCGAGGCCGCGCAGATCGACGGATGCACGCGCTGGCAGGCCTTCTGGCAGGTGGAGTTCCCGGTCGCCAAGGCGGGCATCGCCAGTGCTGGCATCTTCGCCTTCCTCACCTCGTGGAACGAATACGCGCTGGCGGCGCAGCTGACCCGCTCGGTCACCTCCAAGACGATGCCCGTGGGCCTGCTGGATTTCCAGGCGGAGTTCACCCTCAACTGGGGCGGCATGTGCGCGCTGGCGGTGCTGATGATCATCCCCGCGCTCATCCTGACCTTCCTCGTACAGAAACACCTCATTGCCGGCCTGACCTTCGGCGGCGTGAAAGGATAAGACATGGCTCAGGTTCACCTGCGTGACGTGGTCAAACGGTATGGCACCCTAGAGGTCGTCCATGCCATCAATCTCGACATCGAGGACGGAGAGTTCGTGGTGCTGGTCGGGCCGTCTGGCTGCGGCAAGTCGACGACGCTGCGGATGGTCGCCGGGCTCGAGGACATCTCGGGCGGGGAGATCGCCATCGGCGACCGGGTGGTGAACGACCTGCCGCCGCGCGACCGCAATATCTCGATGGTCTTCCAGAACTACGCGCTCTACCCGCATATGACGGTGCGCGAGAACCTCGGCTTCTCGCTGAAGATCGCCAAGCGCCCGCAGGCAGAGATCGACCGCGCGGTCGACGAGGCGGCGGGCATCCTGTCGCTGGTGCCGCTCTTGGATCGCAAACCCGGCGCGCTGTCTGGCGGGCAGCGCCAGCGGGTCGCCATGGGCCGCGCCATCGTGCGCCACCCCGAGGTCTTCCTCTTCGACGAGCCACTGTCCAACCTCGACGCCAAGCTGCGCACGCAGATGCGGGTCGAGATCAAGAAGCTGCACCAGAAGGTGCGATCCACCATCGTCTACGTGACCCACGATCAGGTCGAGGCGATGACGCTGGCCGACCGCATCGTGATCATGCGCGACGGCCATATCGAACAGATCGGCAGCCCGCTGGAGGTCTTCGAGGCGCCGGTCAACACCTTCGTGGCGACCTTCATCGGCTCGCCGCCGATGAACCTGCTGGAAGGCCGCGTTCAGGGGGACACCGTGGTGCTGGCGGACGGCACGGCGGTGCCCCTGCCGCCCGGCCACCGCGTCACCGAGGGGCAGGCGGTGCAGCTGGGCATGCGGGCCGACAACATCATGCCGGTCGGCCATGCGCTGCCCGCCACCGGGCCGGTGGCAGAGATCGACATGGCTGTGACGCTGACCGAACCGCTGGGCACGGAGACGCTGCTGTTTGCCGAACTCGCCGGGGTCGAGGTGCAGGCCAAGATGCTGAACCCGCGCCCGGTGCAGGCGGGTGAGCGGATGCGCTTCCAGATCATGCTGGACAAGTGCCACCTCTTCGACGCGGCCTCTGGCGCCGCGCTGAGGGGTAGGTCATGGCCCGGATCACAAAGGCGCGCGCCTTCATGGTGGTGCTGGAACCGAAGGTTCTGCGCACCGACGCCATCCAGTCCTTCAAGGCGCAGGAAACCATCTTCGTCGAGCTTGCCGACGCCGACGGCGCGACCGGCATGGGCTACAGCTATACCATCGGCGACGGCGGCCCCTCGGTGCTGGCGCTCCTGCAGCACACGCTTCTGCCGCGCCTGATGGGGCAGGAGGGCGAGGCGATCGAGGCGATCTGGCGCGACCTCCTGTTCTTCAGCCACGCGACGGCGGTCGGGCCGATCATGGCGCTGGCCTTGGCGGCGGTGGACACGGCGCTCTGGGACCTGCGCGGGCACCGCACCGGCCTGCCGCTGCACCGGCTGGCGGGCGGGGCCAAGTCCCGCGTGCCCATGTACACCACCGAGGGCGGCTGGCTGCACATCGCCCCCGAGGCGCTGGCAGAGGACGCGCTCTCGGCGCAGGCGCAGGGTTTCCGGGGGTCGAAGGTCAAGATCGGCAAACCCTCGGTCGCGGGCGATGCCGCGCGGTTGCAGGCGGTGCGCAAGGCGGTGGGCGACGACTACGAGATCATGACCGACGCCAACCAGTCGATGACCGCGCCCGAGGCGCTGCGCCGGGTGCCCATGCTGGAGGCGCTCAACATCGGCTGGTTCGAGGAACCGCTGCCCTCGGACGACATCGCGGGCCACGCGCGCCTTCAGGCCGGATCACGGGTGCCGGTGGCGGTGGGCGAAAGCCTTTATTCCCCCGGCCAGTTTGCCGACTACATCGCCGCCGGGGCCTGCGGCATCGTGCAGGCCGATGTTGCGCGGGTGGGCGGCATCACGCCATGGCTGAAGGTCGCGCATCTGGCCGAGGCGCATAACCTCGCCATCTGTCCGCATTTCCTGATGGAGCTGCACGTCAGCCTCGTCTGCGCCGTGCCCAATGCGCCCTGGCTGGAATACATCCCGCAGCTTGACGACATCGCCGCCCCCATGGCCCGCGAGGGCGGCGAGGCGCTGGCGCCCGTGACACCGGGGCTGGGCATCGACTGGGACCGCGACAGGCTGGCGGCGCTGACCACCGAAGGCAGCGCCTTCGAGATACGGGAGGGATAGATGCAACGACACGGACAACTCATCGGCATCGGGGCCGAGGCCATCGCCGAGTACAAGGCGCTGCACGCCGCCGCATGGCCGCAGGTTCTGGAGACGATCACCGCCTGCAACATCCGCAACTACTCGATCTTCCTGAAAGAGCCCGAGAACCTGCTCTTTGCCTATTTCGAATATGTGGGCGAGGATTTCGACGCTGATATGGCCCGCATGGCCGCCGACCCGGTGACGCAGCAGTGGTGGGACCGCTGCAAGCCACTGCAACGCCCGCTGGACACGCGGGCCGACGGCGCATGGTGGGCCGAACTGAACGAGGTTTTTCATCATGACTGAGACCCTGAGACAAAGCGTCGAGATGCCCGAAACCGTCACGCCCGTGGTGATCTTCGGCTCCGGCTCCATCGTGACCGACGCGCATCTGCCCGCCTACCGCGACCTTGGCGTGCCGGTGGCGGGGATCTACGATCCGGACCACGCCAAGGCGGCGGAGGTCGCGGGCCAGTGGGACACCCGCGCGCTGAGCACGATGGCGGACGCGACGGGGCAGGGCCGCGTGATCTACGACCTCGCCGTGCCGCCCGCCGCGATCCCCGGCATCCTCGAGGCGCTGCCAGAGGGCGCCATCGCGATCATCCAGAAACCGCTGGGCGCCGATCTGGCCGAGGCCGACGCGATCATCCGCATTCTGCGCCGCAAGAACATCCGCGCCGCCGTGAACTTTCAGCTGCGCTTCGCCCCCATGAGCCTTGCCCTGAAGGACGCGGTCGCCAAGGGCCTTCTGGGCGAGATCGTGGATTTCGACGCCTGGCTGGCGCTGGACACGCCCTGGCACCTCTGGGAGTTCCTGCTGAAGCTGCCCCGGGTCGAGATCCTGCTGCACTCGATCCATTACCTCGATTTCGTGCGCGACCTGATGGGCAACCCGCAGGGCATCCACGCGCGCACGGTGGGGCATCCGTCCTCGACCGTGTCGAACACCCGTTCGACCATGATGCTGGACTATGGCGAGCGGGCCCGCTGCGCGCTGTCGATCAACCACAACCACGCCTTCGGGCGGCAGTTCCAGGCCTGCGAGTTCCGCATCTGCGGCACCAAGGGCGCGGCCTACATGAAGCTGGGCGTGAACCTCGACTACCCCAAGGGCGAACCGGACGAGCTGTGGCTGAACACCGGCGACGGCTGGCAAGAGGTGCCGTTGCAGGGCAACTGGTTCATCGCCGCCTTCCATGGCCGCTTTGCGCAGGTCCAGCGCTTCGCCGCCGGGTTGGACGAGGCGCTGGAGGGCTCTGCCGAGGACGCCTGGCACACCATGGCGCTGGTCGAGGCCGCCTACGACAGCTCTGCCACCCCCATGCATCCGATCAAGGAGGCTCCTGATGCTTGAACAGGTCAAATACTACGAGGATTACCAGATCGGCGAGGGCCGCGAGACCGTGGGCCGCACAATCACCGAGACCGATTTCGTCGTGCACGCGGGGCATTCCGGCGACTTCTTTCCGCATCACCTCGACGCCGAGTTCTGCAAGACGCTGTCCTTCGGGCAGCGCATCGCCCATGGCACCATGGTCTTTACCATCGGCGTCGGGCTGACCGCGACGATCATCAACCCGGTCGCCTTCTCCTACGGCTATGACCGGCTGCGCTTTGTCGCGCCGGTCTTCATCGGCGACACGATCAAGAGCCGGGTCGAGATCACGGCCAAGGAAGAGATGCCCAAGCGTCCCGGTTTCGACCGCGTGACCGAACGGCTGACCGTGACCAAGCAGGGCGGCGAGACGGCGCTGGTCGCCGATCACATCTATATGGTGGAGATGCGCGGATGACCGGGCCTTTCCTTCTGCTGCACGCGGCGGACAACGTGCTTGTGGCGCGCCGGGCCGCGCCCGAGGGGACAGAGGTCGCGCTGGACAGCGGTGCGGTGCGGCTGACGCGGACGGTCCCGCTGGCGCACAAGATCGCCCGCCACGCCATCGCGCCGGGCGACACGATCCTGAAGTACGGCCTGCCCATCGGCACCGCGACAGAGGCCATCGCGCCGGGCGATCACGTCCACGTGCACAACATCCGCTCGAACTACACGCCGACCCACGCGCTTCAGGACGCGGACGGGGTCAGCGCCGGGGTGGCGCAATGACCCTGACCGGCTATCCCCGCGCGGACGGGCGCAAGGGCATCCGCAACACCGTCGTCGTGGCCTACCTTGTGGAATGCGCGCATTTCGTCGCCTCTAAGGTCGTCGCGGGCTTCCCCGACGACGACGTGCAGCTGATCGGCTTCCCCGGCTGCTTTCCCAACGAATACGCGGCCCGGATGATGGAGCGGCTCTGCACCCATCCCAACGTCGGCGCGGTGCTCTTTGTCTCGCTGGGCTGCGAGAGCTTCGACAAGGTGCGCGCCTCGAACGCGGTTGCCGCATCGGGCCGCCCGGTGAAGACGCTGGTGATCCAGAAGGCGGGCGGCACCATGTCCACCGTCGAGGCGGGCCGCGACTGGGTGCGCGGCGCGCTGGCCGAGATCGGCACGCAGAGCCGCGTGCCCATGGACCTCAGCGAGCTGATCGTCGGCACGGTCTGCGGCGGCTCTGACGGGACCTCGGGCATCTCGGGCAACCCGGCGGCTGGGCGGGCCTTCGATCTTTTGGTCGGCGCGGGCGCGGCCTGCATCTTCGAGGAAACCGGAGAGCTGATCGGCTGCGAAGAGATCATGGCCGAGCGCGCCGTGACCCCCGAACTAGGGCAGGCGTTGCGCGCGGCGGTGCAGAAGGCGGAACGCTACTACGCGACCCTGGGTTACGGATCCTTCGCGGCGGGCAATGCCGCCGGGGGCCTGTCGACCATCGAGGAGAAAAGCCTCGGCGCCTATGTCAAATCCGGCGAGTCGCCCATCAGCGGGCTGATCAAGCCCGGCGACATCCCCCGCGCGGCGGGCTTTACCTGATGGACGTGGTGCCGGACGGCGACGTGCGCTTCGGCTTTCCCAATATCTCGGACAATGCCGAGATCGTCGAGATGATCGCCAGTGGCGCGCATCTGTCGCTGTTCGTGACGGGGCGGGGCTCGGTTGTGGGCTCGGCCATCTCGCCGGTCGTGAAGATCTGCGCCAATCCCGACACCTACCGCGCGCTGGCCGACGACATGGACGTCAACGCGGGCGACATCATCGAAGGCCTGCGCAGCATCGATGCCGTCGGCGAAGAGATCCGCGACCTGGTGCTGGCGGTGGCGGGCGGGCAGCAGACCCGGTCCGAGGCCATGGGGCACCGGGAATTCATCCTGACCTACAAGACTTTCGCGCCGATCGGGCCGGCCTGCCTGCCCGCGGCGTAACCAAGGAGACAGACGTGAAAAGACTGGACGGCAAGACCTGCGTCGTGACGGCGGCGGGACAGGGCATCGGACGCGCCGCGGCAGAGCGGCTGGCGGCAGAGGGCGCGCGCGTCATCGCCACCGACATCAACGAGGCGGCGCTGGCAGAGCTGAACGCCATCGAAGGGATCGAGGCGCAGCGGCTGGACGTGCTGGACGGCGCGGCGATCGCGGGTTTCGCCGAGGCGGTCGGCCCGGTGGACGTGCTCTTCAACTGTGCGGGCGTCGTGCACAACGGCACCATTCTGGAGGCCAGCGAGGACGAGTGGGACTTTGCCTTCGACCTCAACGCCAAGGCGCAGTTTCGCATGATCCGCGCCCTGCTGCCGGGGATGCTGGCGCGGGGGCTGGCTCGATCATCAACATGTCCTCGGTCGCGGGGCCGGTGACCGGGCCGGTCAACCGGCTGGTCTATTCAGCCTCCAAGGCGGCGGTGGCGGGCATGACGCTGGCGGTGGCCAACGACTACGTGACGCAGGGCATCCGCTGCAACGCCATCGCGCCCGGCACGGTCGACAGCCCCTCGCTGCACGAGCGCCTGCGCGCCACGGGCGATTATGACGGCGCGCTGAAGGCCTTCATCGGGCGCCAGCCCATGGGCCGCATCGGCAAGCCCGAAGAGGTTGCCGCGCTGGTGGCCTATCTGGCAGCCGACGAAAGCGGCTTCACCACCGGACAGGTGCATGTGATCGACGGCGGCTGGACCGCCTGACAGGAAGGAAAACAGACATGAAATTCGCACGTTACGGCGCACGCGGCGCCGAGAAACCCGCCCTGGTCGAGGCCGACGGCACGCTGCGCGACCTCTCGGGCCATGTGGACGATATCGCGGGCGATGTGCTGACGCGGCTGGATGCCCTGCGCGACATCGACCCGGCCAGCCTGCCCGTGGTCGAGGGCACGCCCCGTCTGGGCGCCTGCGTGGGCCGCACCGGCAAGTTCATCTGCATCGGCCTGAACTACGCCGACCACGCCGCCGAAAGCGGGCTGGAGGTGCCGCCAGAGCCGGTGATCTTCGCCAAGTTCACCTCGGCCATCTGCGGGCCGAACGACCCGATCCTGATCCCGCGCGGCTCTGAAAAGACCGACTGGGAGGTCGAGCTGGCCTTCGTCGTGGGCAAGAAGGCCAAATATGTCTCCGAGGCCGATGCCATGGACCACGTGGCGGGCTTCTGCGTGGTCAACGACGTGTCCGAACGCGCCTACCAGATCGAGCGCTCGGGCCAGTGGTCCAAGGGCAAGTCCTCGGACAACTTCGGCCCCACCGGCCCATGGCTGGTGACGCCGGACGAGGCCGGCGACTTCGACGCGCTGCACATGTGGCTCGACGTGAACGGCGAGCGGGTGCAGGACGGATCGACCGCGACGATGGTCTACCGGGTGCCCTTCCTGCTGTCCTACCTGTCGCAGTTCTTCACGCTGGAACCGGGCGATATCGTCTCGACCGGCACGCCCCCGGGCGTCGGACTGGGCTTCAACCCGCCGCGCTACCTGAAGGCGGGCGACGTGGTGGAGCTGGGCATCGAAGGTCTCGGCACGCAGAAGCAGGTCTGCCAGAACGATACCTGAGCCGCGCGCGGGCATCGGAAAGGCGCGGCCTGTGCAGGCCGCGCCTATGATGTGTCGGGCCGCCTTCGCCAAGGGTGCAGGTGGCCCGGTGCCTTAATAGAATTCCTCTGGCATATGTTGATTATTCGTTTATTTTCATATTATTGCGCATCATAGTTCAACTGCCGTCTCAAGTTTTGCTGTGCGAATGACCATCATGGTAAAGAAGCGCGCAACATTGGTCTGATCGCGGAACAGTCGGTCGCAGAGCGCGTCGAACTCTTCCATGTCACGCAGGCCCAGCATCAGGACCACATCCGTATCGCCGGTCACGGCATAGGCCTGGGACACGGCCTCTTCTTCAACCGCCAGGTTAAGAAAGCGCCGCATGTGCTGCTCTCCGTGCAATTTTAGCTCGACTGTCACCAGCGCTTTCAGGCCGCGCCCGGTCTTGGCGGGGTTCAGAATTGCCACCACGCGGTCAATGATCCCCGTCTTGCGCAGCCGCCGCACCCGCCGCAGGCAGCTGGACGGCGACAAGCCGACCTCCTCGGCAATCTCCACATTCGTTCGCGAGGCATCCCGTTGAAGAAGGTTCAGAAGCTTTCTGTCGATCCGGTCCATATGTGCATCCCCGCTGTTGGCGGCACTGTGCAATAAAATTGCATATTCATGCAATCTTTGACCGCAAATGCCAGTGGTCTGAGGTATCAGACCAGAGCCATCGCAAAGGAGTGCCCGGATGTCGTTTCTCTCAACTGTCCTGCATAAGACGCGGGAAACGCTTGGACTTTACTATGTCCTTGCCCGGATCACGATCCCGGTGACCATCGCGGCAGAGCTGCTTTCGCGCATGGGCGTCATCGAGGCCGTCGCCCCCGCATTTGCGCCGGTCATGAGCCTTGTGGGGCTTCCGCCAGAGCTGGGGCTGGCCTGGCTGACCGGTATGGTGGTCGGGATCTGGGGTGCGGTTCCGCTGGTTTCTGCGCTTGTTCCGGTCTCCTCCTTGAGCACGGCGGATATCACGGTCTTCTCGGCGCTTCTGCTGTTCGCGCACGCCCTGCCGATCGAGCAGAAGATCGTCCAGAAGGCCGGTCCCGGCATGACTGCCACGACGCTATTGCGCGTTGCCGGTGGCCTGCTCTACGCCTATCTGCTGCACCGGGTTCTGGCGGCCACGGGCTGGCTTGCGGCACCTGCAGAGCCGCTCTGGATTCCGATGAACGCCCCGGACGACTGGGCGGCGTTCTTCATCGGCCTGACAGAGACCATGATCTCCATGCTTGTCATTCTTGTGGGGCTCACCTGGGCGCTGGATCTGCTGAAATACACAGGGGTGCTGGACCTGTTGATGTGGGTGCTGGCGCCGGTGCTGCGCCTTGCGGGGGTCCGGCGCGAAGCGGGCCACCTGACCGCCGTCGGCCTGTTCCTTGGCATTTCCTACGGCGGCGGCCTGTTGATCCGCGAGGCGCGATCCGGCGCCGTGTCTCCCCGCCAGGTTTTTGTGTCCTGCGTCTTCATGGGGTTTGCCCATAGCGTCATCGAGGACACGATGATTGTCCTGGCGCTGGGGGCTGACATCGGCGGGGTTCTCATCGGGCGGATCGCTTTTGCCCTGGCCGCAACCGCCGCCATTGCGGCCCTTGTACGCGCCATGTCCGACGAGACCTTCTTTTCCTGGTGCTTTTGGAAGGCAGAGACAGTCGCGCCTCAGAGGTGATCTGGGATTATACGTTTATAATAGTTGGTTGCTGAGTTTATCTACAGCATCACATGAGGGTGATCCGGGCCTTTCCCGGCAAGCGGCCTGCCTTCGCGCACCGCGCCTTTGGTGCGTTGCGCGGTGTTCCGTGTCTTGCGGTTGTCAGGAGCGGCGCCGGTCGCTTGGATGTGGTCGGCCTGTTCCCTGGTATGTCCTGCGGTGGAGGCCTGTTGATCCGCGAGGCGCGATCCGACGGCCTTTTCGGCCCTTGTGTGAACCAGTTCCGGCGAGATCTTCTTTGCTGGTTCTGGTGGAATCCAGCGACCATTGAGACTTACCGGACAATAAGAAAAATATAATAATTAAAATAGGTTGTGAGGTGTTCTTGTGGCGATACATGAGCGCTGGATGCGCAAATCTACGCCCAGCAACCCGCCTGCCTTCGCGGGCTGCGGCCGTGGCGCCTTGCAGTGCGTCCTGTGCGGGGGCCGCAAGGTTTCTGACCTGCATTGAAGAACAGGCGAGCCGGGCGCAGACGGCCCCATTGGGGTCTGTCTGCGGGCGCCTTGGCTTCCTTACCAGCCGGTATCCAGCAGCGCGTTGGCGTCGCCAAGCGTCGGGGCTGCGGTGCTGGAGGACGGGCGCTGCCCGTCGATGCGCAGGGGCAGACGGGTGGTCTGCATCCGAACCGCGTCGCGGGCGATTTCCTGCGTCATTTCAAGCGTCTGCAGGACGCCGCTGTCCAGAACGCCGTCCCAGTCCATCACCGGCGCGGCCCAGATGTCGGCCTCTATGAAGGCCTGCATCCAGTGCTCGGTGGGCCGGGTCAGCAGGCGCTCGGCAAGGCCTGCCTTGATCTCGTCCCGGGCGGTGAAGGCGTCCCCGGTGGCGATTTCGGCGGACAGGCCGGTGATCCGCGCCAGCAGCTCCAGCTTGCCCATGGCGATGGCCACATGACCGTCGGCGGTCTGGTAGACGCCGTAGGGCGCGGCCAGATAGGCATGTGCGGGGTTGTTGGCAGAGCGCAGCGGCGTGCGGCGGCCATCGTTCAGCCATGTGGTCAGAAGCTCGAATTGCAGGTCGGCCAGCACCTCGATCAGCGAGGTCTCGACATAGCCGCCGATGCCCTTCACCGCCCGCCGGTACAGAAGCGCCAGAACGCCCTGCGCCAGCGCCGCGCCCGCCAGCACGTCGGCGATGGGCAGGCCCATGGCCACCGGCCCGTCGTCGCGCCCGCCCGACAGCCACATCACGCCGGACCGCGCCTGCGCCAGCAGATCCTGGCCCGGCAGGTCGACCCATGGCCCGGTGGCGCCGTAGCCGGTCACCGTGCCGTAGACCACCTTGGGGTTCATCGCCTTCACCGCCTCGTAACCAAAGCCCAGCCGGTCCATGACCCCGGGGCGGAAGTTCTGCAGGATGACGTCGGCGCCCTCGACCAGCCCGCGCAGGCGGTCGCGGTCGGCCCCGGACTTCAGGTCCACCGCGACAGAGCGCTTGTTGCGGTTGATGGCGTGGAAGATCGTGCTTTCGCCGCCGATCTTCGTGTCGGTCAGATAGAGGTAGCGCGACAGGTCGCCCTGTCCGGCGCGTTCCACCTTGACCACCTCGGCGCCCAGGTCGGCCAGTTTCAGCGCGCAGTAGGGACCGGCGAGGAATTGCGAGAAATCGAGGACCTTCAGCCCTGCGAGCGGCAGATCGAGCGTCATGCGGGAAAGCTTTCGAGGAAACGGGCATGCAGGGCGGTCAGCGCGCTGTCATGCGTGGTCTTGCCGGTCAGGGCGTCGAGCAGGATGTGAGAGGCCTCTTCCTGAAACCCCATGTATCCGGCGTGGCGGGGCCGCAGCCAGGCGGCCTCGTGGCTCATGCGGGTCTGGTGGTAGGCATTGCCGGTGCGGGCGTTCACCGTCGCATCGGCCCAGTGCCAGCGCGTTGCCCGGCTGGCCGTTGTTGGCGGTATAAAGGCCCGATTGCACCCCGGCAGAGGCGACCCACAGCGCGAATTCGGTGCAAAGTTCGGGATGCGCCGTGCGCGCCGAGACCGCCAGCCCCGTGCCGCCAAGCGCCGAGCCCAGCGGGCCGGACAGGCCCGCCGCCGGGATGTCGTGGAAGGACAGGCGGTTCGGGCGATAGCCTTCCTGCGCGTAGGGCGCATAGAGGTAGGTGAAGGGGATCATCGCGGCGCGCGCGCCATCGGCCAGCGCATCCAGCGCGGCGATCGGGTCCATGCCGTGGCAGGAGGGGTCCACGGCGTCGGACAGCGCCTGCAGGGCCTCCATCGTGCGGCGCCCGTTCGCGGGGTCGAGGGCGATTTCGCGGCTGACCGGAAAGGGCGTGCCGAGGTTGGCCATCAGGGTGAAGAAGCACATCAGCACATGCGGCGGGCGCAGCGGCAGCAGCACGCGGCCCGCGCGGGCCTCTGCGATTACGGCGGAGAGCTCTGTCAGGGGGGCGTCGCACAGGTCCGGGCGGATTGCCTGCACCTGACAGGCGGCATCCACCGGCAGCGCCCACTGGTGGCCGCCGTAGAAATAGCTGTGGAAGCTCTTGCCCACGGTCTCCGAGGCCAGTTGCTCCAGCAGGGCCAGGTCGCCGTGGCGGTCGATAGGCAGCAGGCAGTTCCGGGCCACGACCTCGCCGACGTGCGGGTGGTCGATGATCATCAGGTCGTAGGTCGCGGCCAGTTCGTCCACCGGCGTGCTTTCGAACCCCTGAAGCGAGCGTTTGTCCCAGTCGATCCGAACATTCGGATGGCGGTCCCGGAAGGCCGCGCTGGCGGCCACCAGCGGGTCGTAGCCCCGCGGGTCGGACCAGGTCATGCCCCTGAGCGTGCGTGTTTCGGCCACGGTTGTCCTCCTCTTTCCGGCAGGATAGCGTTGCGGCTTCACAAGTAAAAGCAAATTTTATATTTAGAGAATCCAGGGTCGGCAGTTGTCAGCCCGACGCGCAGGCAGATAAGATACGCCGACCAGAGGCCGCGATTTCGCGGGCAGGAGCACAATGAAAACCAAGACCGCCGATGTCCGGCAGGATGACGACAAGTACCGCGCGCCCGCCCTGTCCAAGGGGCTGGATATTCTCGAACTGCTGGCCTCCAGCGCCGAGGGGCTGACCCAGATCGAGATCGCGAAGCAGCTGGGCCGAACGACGTCAGAGATCTTTCGCATGCTGATGGTGCTGCGGCAGCGCGGCTACGTGGATCTCTATGCGGACGACGACCGCTATCACCTGACAACGCGGATGTTCGAGCTGGCGCACCGGCATCCGCCGACCCGACGGCTGACCTCGATCGCCGGCGAGGCCATGCAAAGGCTGGCCGATCAGGTCAACCAGTCCATGCATCTCGGCATCATCCATTCGGGCCGCGTGCTGGTCATTGCGCAGGTGGATTGTCAGGACAACAATGTGACCTCGGTGCGCCCGGGGGCGCATATCCCGATCTTCGAGACCGCCTCGGGCCGGGTGCTGGCCGCCTGGATGGAAGAGGACAGGCTGGCAAGGCTGGTCGGGGATGCCGGGCAGGAGCCGCGCGACAAGTACAAGGCCTTCATCGATGACCTGCCCGCCGTGCGGGCGGCGGGCTACTGCGCCCAGCCCTCGCTGACCATCGAGGGGGTGCAGAATATCTCTGCCCCGATCTTCGATTTCCGTGGCGGGGTGATTGCCGCGGTCACGATCCCCTTCGTGCACCGCCTGACGGGAACCTCCGCCGCCTCGGCAGAGGATTGCCGCGCCGGCCTTGTGGCGATGGCTGCCGACATCTCGCGCAGGCTGGGTGCCGGGGCGGCGCTGGACGATCCCGCGCCGTTGGGCTGACCGGGGGCGGAGCGGGGGATCATCGGCCCGGTCACCGGGCCGACGCGCGGCGGCGACTGCCCCCTTTGCCGGGTGGGCCGGGGTCAGAACCGAGTATCCCCAAGCGGATAGCCGTAGAGGCGCGTGCCCTCCAGCCCGAGGGTGCTGCGCAGATGCCCGCTGCGCCTCGCGCATTGCAGCTGGCTTCTGGCGAGTTCGGAGCGCAGCTGCACCAGTTCCGCCTTGCGGGTATAGTATTCCTCTTCGTTGTCCAGAAGCTCGGACAGCTGCCGCGTGCCAAGATCCAGATACTGGCTGCGGTACAGATCGCGGGTTTCGGACAAAAGCGCGATCTGGCGGTGCAGCAGGGCGCGCTTCTGTTTTCCGGCGGCCAGCGACCGCAGCAGCGCGCGCTCCTCGATGCTGCCTTCGAGGTCTGCCGCCTCGACCCGCGCCCGGGCCGCCGCAAGCGTATTGCCCGCCGCCCGGACCCGGGCCCCCAGCGCACCGCCCTTCAGCAAGTCCGACTGCACATCGAGGTTCAGGCCGACCGGCAGCGTATCGGTGCCGATCTCTCCGCGCACCACGGGTTTGAGAACGACACGCGGGGTCATGGCATTCTGCGCCTGTTCCTGTGCCAGCTGCGCGCGCCCCAGTTCAAGCCGGGCCAGAAGGACCTCATCGGTTGCCCCGGCCGGCTTGCAGGAGGGCGCGGCGATGTCGATGCTGCCGCCGCGCGATTGACCGCTCAGCAGCGTCAGGCGGTCGCGCGTCTCGGCCAGCGCCAGTTCGGTGTCGTTGACCAGAAAGGCCGCCGATTGCAGGCGGCGCCGGGTTTCCAGAACGTCGGTCGAAGAGACGGCGCCGCTGGCCGCGCGGGCGGCGACACGCTGTTCCAGCGCCTGCAGTGCCTCGAACTGCTTACGGTAGACGCCCAGAAGATCGGATTGCGTCTGCACGTCGTCATAGGTTTCAAGAAGCGCGATCAGCGCCTCGTCGACCTCTTTCTGGAAGCCGACATAGCTGATCTGCATGTCGAAATCGGCAATCCTGACGGCCCGTTTGCTCTTGCCGCCGTCAAACAGCAGTTGCGACCCGGTCAGCTCGGCAACGGGCTTGCCCTTGCCTGCGGCACCGATCCCGCCGCCCGCCGTCAGGCCAAGCGCCGGAAAGAGCACCGCGCGCTGCACCCGCACCTCGTCGGCGCTGGCGGAAACCCGGCTGGCGGCCTCGCGAACGGCGGGGTTGAGCAACAGCCCGTTGCGCGCCGCGCTCCCGGCATCGCGGCCCTCCGCCGGAGCCAGCGGCGCAAGCCCTTCGGCGCGCTCGATCAGCGCCGCCTCCATGCCATCGGGCGCGGGCAGCGCCGCACAGCCCGCAAGCGACAGGCTCAACAAGGCCAGCGCCAGACCCCTGCGTCCTGCGTTTCCCTGTCCAGAACGTCGATTGCGGATCATGCAGAGAGTATCCTTACCTGGCCCAGATCAGATTTGCGCATTGCGGGCGGCGCCATGCAGCGCGTTCTACCGCTCCGTCATCGTCGAAGAAAACCCGGTATTGGCAGATCAGCCTGTCGCGCCCGGTCAGGGACAGCGACAGGTGGTACTCCAGCGAGCCGTCGCGATAGCCGATCGCCGGACGCCCAAGTGTCCGTTGCAGGTCCAGCCGCGACATGCCCGGCTGCACGCTGCGGATCCGCGCGATCCGCTCTTCGTGGCCTTCGCGGGCATAGGTCGCGTTCATATCCGGGTAGCGACGGGACTCGGACGAGAACCCCGCCTTCGGATCGAGCTGATGGGCCGGGTTCGCCGTCTGCGCGGTTGCGGTGCCCGGGGGCAGAACAAGCAGGAGGGCCGTGGCCAGAAGGGCGCGATGCGCGCCGCCGAATCGTGTCATGTCGTGAACCTCTTCGCGGTCATGTCAGGTGTTGGAAATGGGCCGAAGCGACCCGCGGTCTCATCTTTCACGAAGCGCCTCCTGTGCCCGGTTGAACGGTTTGACGAGATACTGCCAGACGGTCTTTTCCCCGGTGCGAATGTCGACCGTGGCGATCATGCCCGGCACGATGGGAAAGCGCGTGCCGATCTCGTTGGTCAGGAAATCCTCTTGGGTGCGGATGTAGGCGCGGTAATAGACCTGATCGGGATTGACCTCGTCCCGCACGGTGTTGGGCGAGATCGTCACCACCTCGCCCGAGAGCCCGCCGAAGATCGCGTAGTCATAGGCCGACAGCTTGACCTGCGCCTCTTGTCCGGGGTGGATGAAGGCGATGTCGCGGGGGGAAATCCGGGCCTCGATCAGCAGTTTGTCATCCATCGGAACGATGGTCATCAGGTTGCCGCCGGGCGGAACGACGCCGCCGATGGTCGTCACCGCGATGTCCTTGACGATGCCGCGCATCGGCGCCTGGAATACCAGCCGTGCAAGCTGGTCGGACCGGCCGCGCATGACCGAGGCCTGCACCTCGGCCTCGGCGTTGACGCGCTGCAGTTCCTCGCCCGCCTGAACCCGCGCATCGGCCTGCAGGCGCGCGATTTCCAGCTCGGTCTGGGCGGCCTCGCGGCGCAGGCGGATCACCTCGACCCGGCTGGCCGCGCCGTTCTTTTGCAGGGTCTCCGTGATATCAAGCTCTTGCCGGGTCAGTTCCAGACCCTCGGTCAGGCCCGACAGTGCCTCTTGCAGGCTGTTGCGACGAGAACGGAACAGGGCCAGTTCGTTGCGGCGCAGCTGGTCGAAGTCGTCCCCCGAGAGTTCGACCGGAAAATCCACCGTCTCGCGACCGTCAAGCTCTGCGCGCAGCCGCGCCGCCGCCGCGATGGCGGCGTGGTATTTGGCCGCCGCTTCCTCGACGTTGGAGGCCGAACGCGTGGCGTCGAGCCGGGCGATGGTCTGGCCCTTCTCGACCATATCGCCCTCTCTGACAGAGATCGCCGTGACGATGCCCCCTTCCAGAGACTGGATCACCTGTTCGCGCGACGAGGGCACAACCGTGCCCTGACCGCGCGAGACCTCGACCAGCGGAAAATACCAGGCCCAGCCCGGGAACAGCGCCAGCATGACGAAGACCAGCCAGACCAGCCGGCGTTCGGCCCGGGCCGTGGGGCGTTCCTCGATGAAGGACAGATCCGTCATGCTGCGGCCTCGCCGCCGCGCAATTGCGCCAGCACCTTGTCCTTCGGGCCGTCCATGGCGATGCGCCCGTTGCTGACCACGATCAGGCGGTCGACGATCCGCAGGATGGCCGGGCGGTGGGTGGCGACGATCACCGATTTCTCGGGCCCCAGCCGCCCCAGCATGTCGATCATCGCGGCCTCGGACACCTCGTCGAAGGCGGCGGTGGGTTCGTCCAGCAGCAGGACGTTGGGATCGCGCAGCAGGATGCGCGCCATGAGCAGGCCCTGCTTCTGGCCGCCGGACAGGCCAAGGCCGCCTTCCTGCACCAGATGATCCAGCCCGTCGGGCAGCCGCTCGACGAAATCGACAAGGCTCATGCGGCGCAGCATGTCCATGATGGCCGCGTCGGTGGCATCCGGCGCCCCCAGCGTCAGGTTCTCGCGCAGCGTGCCATGGAACAGCCGCGCGCCCTGAGCCAGCAGCGCAACGTCGCGGCGCAGGTCGTTGGGATCGATCAATCCCATCACCACGTCGTCGACACGGATTTCACCAGCCATGGGTTCGAGCAGCCCGGCGAGCCCCGACAGCAGCGTCGATTTGCCGGCGCCGTTGCGCCCCAGAATGGCGATGCGCTCGCCGGGTGCGATCCGTATCCGCTCGACCTTCAGGATCGGGGTCTGCGGATCATGGCCGAAGACCGCGTCCTTCAGGGCAAAATCGCCCTGGATCACCGGCTTGTGGATGCGCTGTTCCTGCGGGGCGGTATCGACCGGCAGGGCCATCAGCTGATCCAGCGCCTGGCGGGCGACCCGGGCCTGTTGCCAGCGGTTCAGGATCTGGGTGACAGAGGTCAGCGGCGCCAGCATCCGCGATGACAGGATCGAGGCCGCGACCAGCGCGCCGGTGCTCAGATCGCCCGCCATGACCATCGGCGCCCCGAAGAAGACCACCACCGCGAAGACCGCGCCCTGCACCGCCTGAGCCCAGGACGACAGGCTGTTCACAAGGTCGCGCAGTTGCATCGACGACCCGGCGGTGGTCTCGTTGTAGTGGTTCCACAGGTTCTGGAACCGGGTTTCGGCCTGCAGCGACTTGATGTCGTCGATCCCCTGGATCGCCTCGACCAGCATGGCGCTGCGCAGCGCGCTTTCGCGGGTATTGGCCTCGGCCAGGCGGCGCAGGCGCTTCTGGGCCAGAAGCCCGGGCGCCACCATCAGGACCACGGCGGCCAGCGGAATCCAGACAAGCCCGCCGACGATGGCATAGAACAGCGCGCAGAACAGCAGGAAGAACGGCACATCGGCCACCGCCGATACGGTGGTCGAGGTCATCATCTCGCGCACGTGTTCCAGTTCGCGGACCTGCGAGATGAACGTCCCGGTCGACCGGGGGCGGGCGGAGTTGCGCACCCGCAGCGCATGGCCGAACACCCTGTCCGAGATGCGCAGGTCGGCGGCCTTGCCCGCCTCGTCGGTGATGCGTCCGCGCGCAAGGCGCATCAACAGGCCGAAGAACGAGGCCAGCATGACCCCGGCAAACAGCACCCAGAGCGTATTCATCGACTGGCTGGGAATGACGCGGTCGTAGACCTGCATCGAAAAGATGATCCCGGCCAGCGCCAGCACGTTGGTGACCAGCGAGGCGACCATGACCGCCCGGTAGGGCGCAAGGTCGGCCAGGGCGATGCTGCGCAGCCAGTCGGGACGCCAGGGCGCGATATAGTCGTCGATGCGCCGGTCGGGCCGGGCCGACAGCGGGCGCAGCACGAAGAGGCGCCGCAGGCGCCCTGTCAGCTCCGCGCGGGAAACCGGCGTTTCCAGCCCCTTCTCGCCGGCGAGCGCAATCCCGAAGCCATCGGCGGTTTCCCGTTCGACGACGCCGATCTCGCCATTGTCGAACTCGACCAGCAGGGGCAGGCGCAGGGTCGAGATCGCCTCGGGCCGAATGTCGGGTTCGCGGATCGAAAGCCCCGCAGAGCGTGCCAGAACCCGCAGCCGGTCCGCATCCGCGGACCGAGGCAAGGTCCAGCCGGACACGTTCGGGAGAGACGGCAATGCCGTAATGCGCGGCGATGCGCAATACGGCCTCCGTCCACCCCCTGTGCGCGGTGGACCCGCCCGTTTCCGGGCGGGTTATGCGCCTTTCGACGGTCACGGCGTCACACCTCGTAGGCGCCGGACTGAAGCTCGTCCTCCAGAACGCGGCCCGGCACCGGCTGTCCGATCAGGACATCGTCGCCTTGCGGCTGCGCGCCGTCATCCGATGTCTCTTCCGGCAGACCGGCGGTCAGGTCTTCTTCCTCCCGCACCGGTGCCATCAGATCGTCAAGGCGCAGCGTCTCGGGCTCTTCGTCGGGCCGGTCGGCCAGCTTGCCCTCGTCGAGCGAGGCAAGGCCGAAGCCTTCCGCGCCGCCACCGAACCCGAAGGACATCATCGACGCCGCGGCGAAGGGGCTGGGCAGCGGCGAGACCGTCACGTCCTCGACGGTGAGGGTCACGTCCGGTTCGCCCGCGCTGGTGCCGGTGAAGGTCCCGTCGCCGTTGTCGGTCCAGTCGCCGGACAGCGACAGCGTGTCCTCTGCCGATCCCCGCACCGTCAGCAGGTTGTCGCCATCGGTCATGGCGCGCACCTGCTCGGGCGTCAGATCGGTGATCGCGTTGGACCCCGCGACGCCAAGATCGAGCGTTTCGACATTGCTCAGCTGTGTGCCGAGCTCCGCCCCGGTCAGGCTTTCGCCGCCACGCAGATGCACCGTGTCCTCGCCCGCCTTGCCGTTGATGGCAGAGCCGGTCCAGATCAGGCTGTTGTCGCCCGTGGTCGGCAACTGCTGACCCAGGTTCACCGTAAGGGTGGTGCCTGTGTCGGCCGAAACCGCACCTGCATCGCCGCTTTCCACCGTATGCGCGGTCACGTCGATCTGAACGCCGGCTGTGCCGCTGTCCTGATCGGTCAGTGCGTCGCGCGCCTGAATGAACCCGAGGTTGTCCAGATCGGTCTGGCTCAGCCCGGTCAGGGTATAGGTGTCGCTGGCGGCATCGTAGCTGATGCCCGAGACCAGCGGCGTCGTGCCCGTGTAGAAGGACGCGAACTCGCCCAGACCCTTGATTTCAAGCGTCGTCGTCTCGATGCTTTCATCCGCTGCCGCGGTCTCCGAGGCATCCTCGGAATCGACCATGGAGGCGTTGAGGTTCAGCGACACGATGGTCCCTTCCTGACCGAAGGAATTCGTCCCCGTCATCGTCAGGCCGTTGGCCACCGGGGCGACCGTGATATCGCCGATCGGCAGGATATCCACGCGGGACTCGGACAGCGTGGTTTCGCCCGACTTCACCACAAGTGCGAGGTCGTCCAGTGTGCCACTCCAGTTCTGCGGCGGCAGGATGCCGACATAGGGCGGAAGAGCGGAGCCGCCGCTGGCCAGAACCCAGGTGTTGACACCGCCCGAACCGCCGGCGTTGACCGCCATGTCGGCAAGGCTCGCATCGCTCGCGCTGCTGCCGGTATACAGCAGGAACCCGTCGGGCAGGCTCGACAACAGAACCGTGAAGATCTGTTCGGACCCGTCCGCGTCGTTCAGGGCAAGCGTCAGGTCGAGGTCGATCAACGCACTGGTGCTGGGCTCTGCCGCCTCGTCACCGCCCAGCGGGCCGGTCGGGGCAAGCGTGACGCCATCGTTGCTCAGCTCGACAGGCAGGGTTGCCGTGCCGGTCGAAATCGTCGGGACGCTGCCGGTCTCGATGTTGCTGATCCAGGCGTCGACGGTGAGATCCCCGGTGACCATGCTGTCGGGCGTGAACACCAGATCCTGCGGCCCGTTCATCGCAACGCCCGGGACGACGTAATAGGTGCCGTCGGGGATGCCATCGACGCCGGTGACGGTTTGCGGAACCAGAACCGTGCCACCCTGCGTCAGCGTGCCGTTTTCCAGTCCGCTCGTCCCGCCGATCTGCAGATAGAGATCGCCGGTGACGGTGGATCCCGCACTGCCATCGGCCGGGTTCGTCACGGTGATCGTCAGCGGGATCTCGGTATCGCTTTCGGTCACCTTGCCGTCAGGATCCGACGGGTCGAGCACGATGTCGATCACGGCCTTGTCGGTCACCGGGTTCACCGGAACCGGGGGCACGATGGTCGCGGTCTCGGACCGGCCACCACCGGCCACGGCGGTGGTCAGCGTGGCGTTGAGTTCGAAGGGCTCGGCAAGGTTGTTGCCGTTGCCATCCTGCGGCGTCGTGATCTCGATGCTGTCCATAAGCGCATCCAGCTTTGCCTGGACGGTGGCAGCGTCGTCGCCCGATGCGGTCGTCACCGATGCAGTCCAGACCTCCTGGCCGTCGATCACCGAGCGCACCATGCCTTCCACCTGCGTTCCCGCGGGCAGGTCGACGATGGTGACCGTCAGGATGTTCGGGCTGGTGGTCCAGGCCGTGACCTCTGCATTGACCATGTCGGACAGCACAAAGCTGACGTCCTCGGTTGCCTCTGCACCGGTGTATTCCCAGGTTTCGATCGTGGCAGGCGGTGCCACTGTGCCCGGCGGGAAGGTGGTGGTCAGGAACCACTGCGCCGTATCGGACAGGACATCTGTCGCCGATCCCGCGAGATCGCCGCGATCCTGGGTCTGCACCGTGACCGAGATCGGCGCGTCGGTCAGCCCGACTGCGCCATAGCCCACGGTGAAGGTGACATCCGAGGTCGAGTCCGCCCGCCGCGTTGATCGGCAGTGCGTCGGTGCCCTCGTAGGTCAGCAGCCATGTTCCGCCGCCAAGCAGTTGGCCGCCCTCGACGGATACGCCCTCGGGCACGTCCTCCAGGATCACGCGCACGAGGTGCTCGCTGCCGTCATGATCGGGGTTGGCGATGTTCAGGGTGACGGTCACCTGCTCGCCGCTGGTGTCAACGGTCACGCGGTCGCCCGGCACCGAGTCGATGCTGTCGATTGTCAGCGCAGGCGCGTCGCTGACCGGCGTGGCGGTCAGCTCGAACCGTCCGTCGGTCCAGTCGCCGGTGACCGGCAGAACGTTGCCGTCGCCCGGATCGGTGATCTGGTACTGCAGGTCGAAACCGCCAAGCGATCCATCCAGATGCGCGCCACCCTGTACCGAAAGCTGACCCACCTGGGTGCCGTTCAGTTCGTAGTACTCGACGCCGCCAATGGAGACGACCGGAAGACCGGCTATCAAAAGCGGCACCTCGGAACCGGGCGCACCCAGATACAGCGTGAAATCGCCGCTCTCGACGTGGTCAATGTTGATCCGCAGGCCGCTGATCATCTCATCGGTATCGCCGTTCTGATGCACGATCCCAAGGTCGAGAGGCTGCCGGACATCCTCGACGATCTCGGTCTGTGTGGTGATCGTCGCCTCGGGCGAGGGGCTTACCACGAAGCGGATCGGGGTCGGCGAGCCGGTTCGGGAATCCCCGTCGTTTTCTGTCGTGACGGGCACCACGGCGAACTCGACCAGTCCCGAGAAGTTCTTCGGAACGGTGATCTCGGTGCTGCCGATCTGGCTTTCCTGCAGGATCCAAACCCGGTCTGCACCGGTCTTGTCCGGGCCGGTCAGCAGGGTGCCCTGGCTCAGGTCGAAACCTTCGGGCAGCCCGGTGACCTGAAGGGTCAGCCTCTCGGATCCGTCGGTGTCCGGCGAGCTGACGGAAACCATGTCGGCCAGCATGACGGTATCGGTCTCGCTGTCCAGTTCCGCCTCGACATAGCTCTGCGAGGTCAAGGTCACGTCGGCTTCGTCCGCGACGCCCTTCATGTGGATTTCCATCGGCAGCGTGATCGGCGCCGAAACGTCCTCGTGAATGGTTCCGCCGATATCCAGCCGGTCGACGCTCTGCGCGCTGATGTCGAGCGTGAAGTCGACGTTGCTGTGCGGCGGCGGCGTCAGAATGAGCGGCAGCGCGGGATCGAAGTCGACGAAAGTCGCGACGCCTCCGGTCACCGTCACGGGCTGGCCGTCATAGGTCAGCGTCGCCCCTGCGGGGATATCCGCGATGGTGACGTTGAAGGTCTCGGAGGGATCCGAACTGCGCGGGCGGATCACCAGCGGGATATCGGTATCCTCGTAGCCCTGGGCGCGCGCCGTCAGCGACATCGTCACCTCATCGGCGGCAGGCGAGATCAGGATATTGGTCAGGTAGGACTGACCGCTGGTCGCCTCGACCGTCGAGCCGGTGCCATCGTCGTCGGGGTCGACGGTATGGGCCTGCACCCCGATCTGGAACTGCCCCGAGAAGTTCTCGGCGGCGCGGAACTGCAGGGTGTCGAGGTATTCCATCGGCACATCGACCGGCGTGCCGTCGAAGACGGCCTGATGCCACGTCGATCCGTCGAACCACTGGAACTGAGAGCCGATGGCATCGGCCTGCGAGCCGTCGCCATGGATCAGCTCGGGCGTCAGCCGGGCGAAGGTCTGCTCGCCGCTGTCCTGATTGCTCCAATCGGCGCCGAGGTCGAACCCGTCGCTGTTCAGATCGAACCAGGCATCCTCTTCGCCCGGGGTGGTGTAGTTGAAGTCACCGTTCATGGTCAGGTCATCCACACCGTCACCATCGGTGTCGGTGCCGACGGTCTCGGCCACCGGGTTCACCGTGACGGTTACGTTGTGAACGACGGTTTGGTCATCCTGAACCGTCGCACCGTCGATCCAGGCTCTGTCCTGGCTCGTGACGGTGACAGGAATGGTCACATCGCTGCTGTCATGGGCAGGCGCCACAAGGGTGAAGGAATCGAGATAGGTTTCGAGTACATTCGGCAGACCCGGCATCACGCCGATTGTTATCGTCGCGCCGGACTGATCGAAGGTAAGTCCGGGCGGCAGCGCCGGCAGTGGCCCCAGGTCCCAACCCGGGGGAATGTCGAAGGACACCTCGCGGATGAACTCCTGCCCTCCGGCCTGTGTCAAGGGGCTTGTGTCCGTCAGGGTGAGCCCGGCAAGGAAGGCGATGGGGCTGTCCTCGTCGCCTTCTGCGTCCGGGATCTCCACGTCGCCCGCAACCGGCGTCACGTTCAGGTCCAGGGTGACGCTGTCGCTTACCGGTCCGCTGGTGGTGCCATCCTCAGGTGCGCTGCCATTCCAGTGGCCGTCGGCATCGGTGTCCTGCCCGTTCAGGGTGACCGTGATCCCGTTGATCTCACCGCTGAAGTCCGGGCCTCCGCCGATCTCGATGGTCGGCAGGGCGGTCGGATCGGTCGACAGACCCGGGGCGGGAATGTCGATGCTGCCGCCCGCCGCGACCGTGGTGCCGTTGACGACGATGTCCTTGTCCGAGCCGTTGGTGATGGTGAAGGACCGGTCCTCGCTGCCGTCGAGATCGGCGAAGCTGGAGGCGAGGATGGCCGAAATGTCGACCGTGGTGTCCTCTTTCAGGGTCAGCTCGGCCTGGTCGGTGCCAGTATAGACAATGGCGTCGGCCTTGTCGACGGTCGCGGGATCGGCGGCGTTGAATTCAAGGGTAACCGGATCGGTCACCGCCTCGACATAGACCGTCACGGTTTCCGTGCTGGTGGCCCCGGGCACGCCGGGCATAATCCCGCCACTGCTGTCCAGCTCGTAGCTGGTCACTTCGTAGGATACCTCGAAGTTCTCCGAGGCGTGCTCGGGCGGTGTGACCGTCAAGGCCTCGAACTCGGCGCTGGTCATGACCTGATCGGCAGCCGCCGACGTCCCGGTGACGGGATACACATCGCTCAAAGCGATGCTCACAGAGCCACTGGCGTCGACGGTCAGGCTGCCGCCCCCCAAGACAGGATTGTGCCTTCGGGAAAGCCGGACAGGGTGATCAGGCCAATCCCCTCGGTTTCCAGGTTGTTGCCGGCTCCCATGCCGTTATCGGTGATGACAGGCGCGTTCAGCCCCAGCGGCACGGCGGTGTCCTCCGCCACATTGATGCTCTCGGCGTCAACCGACAGCGCCGGCGCATCGGATATCGGCGCGACATTGATCGTCACGGTCGTCGAGGCCGTGACGCCATCGTCGGTGGTCTCGAAGACAAACTCCTGGGTGCCGCTGAAGTTCGGTGCAGGAACAAAGGTGATCACACCCGTGGCACTGACCGTCACCGTGCCGTTGGCGAAGGGGTGGTCCCTGCTGCCGTCGGCGTTAAGGGTCACGGGGGTGGCCTCGAGGCCGCCGTGGGTCACGATCGTGTTCGTCGCGGTCATATCCGCCGACAGGGTAAAGCTGTTGTCGGTATCGCCTGCCTGGCTGTCCTCGACAACGTCCACCTGCAGCGTTGCGACGGGTGCATCGTCGGCCACGGTGATCGTGATAGCGGAGTTTGCGGTGTCGCCATCGCTGTCCCGGGCCCGGACGCCGAAGGTCAGCTCGATTTCTGCATCGCCGTTGTGATCAAGCGGACGCAGCAGTTCGAAGGTATATCCTGCTGCTGCCGAAGTCGGGTCCGTCAGGGTCACGACAAAGACGGGCTCCCCTCCGTTCCCCTTGGTCGCGATCAGGGTCTGATCGTCGGCGGACAGCATCAAGACAAGGGGCACGCCGCCCGAGCTCAGCCCGGCGGGCAGCCCGACGGTGCCGAAAGTCACGGTCACATCGTCCTGCCCGGGGGTCAGGTTAAGCGTGCCGCTGACCTCGCGCAGATCCGCATCGGGGGTGCTGCCGCTGGCCAGGTTGGCTTCGTCGATGTTTACGTCCTGCGGCACCCCCAGAACCGGAACCGTATCGGTCACGGTGATCTGCTGGGTCGCAGAGCCCGGCGAGACGTCGCCATCGGCATCGATGGTGGTATAGCTGAAATCGTCCCGCAGCTCGGTGTCGTTTGTCGGCTTGACGTGATCGGCGCTGCTATCGGGCGCGTAGGACCAGGAGCCATCGCTGGAGACGGTCAGAGAGCCGTATTGCGTGATGACGAGTTCCGTGCCGCCCTGGGGGATCAGGACCGACGCGGAATTGCCGCCGGCGTCGGTATAGGTGATCTCGTGCACCCGGCCGCCATCGGCGCCCAGCGTGTCGTTGGCCAGCAGGTTGTCGCCACCATTCGCAGAGCCGACACGGGAACCGCCTTCGACCACGGTGACCGCTGTATCCGCCCGGGGTGCAGCGGGGGCATCGTCCTCGACACCGGCGACAATGCGATCGACCCGGATGTCGCCATCGCTTTCGACGGCGGCAATCTGGATCGTCTCGCGCAGGATGTCATTGGCGGTGCTGTCGCTGTGATCCCCGGTGTTGCCGGTCAGCGTGTAGCTGTAGCTGATCTCGCCGGTTGCCGCATCGTACCCGGTGATGCTGAGCGTACCGTATTGCGTCGCCACATCGACCGGCGTGGTCGCCGCATTCTGCAGCTCGGCCAGCGTCACGGTCGTGCCGCCGCTCAGGGCGCCGCCCGAAACCGTGCCGCCGATCACGATCGAGGCAAGCGGCGATGCGCTTGTGCCCAGAACGAAGGTCGCGCTGGTGGTGTCGGTGCCAGTCCCCTCGGCGGTGCCGCCGGTCAGGCCGGATTCCGCGACGAGGATATCCTCGGGTTGTCCGGGGACCGTATCGGAGATCTCCAGCCCGGTCACGGTGCGACCGTCCGTGTCGGTGTTGCCATAGGCATCGACCGCGCTGGCGGACAGCACCGTTTCACCCGTGGCCAGCGGCCCGGGCAGGGGCACGCTCCAGGTGCCGTCGGGCTGGACGGTCGCGGAATACTGCGTGCCGTCCACGTCCAGCGTGACGCTTGCGCCCGGCTCACCGGTGCCGGTGATCACCGGCGCGACGCCGTCTTCCACCAGGACCGGATCGATGGTCACGGTCGTGACGGTGTCCTTCAGGATGCTGTCGGTCGTCGTCACGGTATTGCCGGCGGCGTCCTCGACATCGGCGGTCACGGTCAGCGTGCCGTCGTCCAGCCCGCTCAGATCGGCGGTCACGGAATAAGAGCCATCGGGCTGCACCACGATGCTGCCCACGGGAACGGTCACGCTGTTCGTGCCGTCAGAGATGGTCAGGCCGGTGATCTGTCCGCCGACCGCCGCCTGTCCGTCGATCGCAACCTGGGTCAGATCGTCCACCGAGGACAGCACGTTGTCGGGAAGCGTGGCACCGGCGGGGCTGGCATCGTCGGTGATGTCGACGCTGGCGCTGTTGATCACCCAGTCCGCGGTTGTCGTGGCATTGGCGGTGCCGCTGCCATCGTCGACGGTGTAGGGCAGGATCAGTTCGGCTGGCGCATTGGGGCCCGGCACGAAGGTCAGCGTGCCGTCTGCCGCCATCGAGACCGTCCCGCGGCCACCGCTGAGGGTGATGCTGCCGCCGGCGGTGATGGCCCGGCCGTCCACCTCGGTCACGGTCAGGGTGGTGGTTTCGCCGCTGTCGACGTCGCTGTCATTGGCCACGACGTCCAGCACCGCATCGGCGCCCGCGACAACCAGCGTCGCGTCGTCCTGCGCATCCGGCCGGTCGTTGCTGCCGTTGATCGTGACGGTGACCGTCACGGTGTGAGAGGCGCCCAGCGAATCCTCGACCGTGACCTCGTAGTCCTGCGTCAGGACCGTGCCGGCGGGCAGCGTATCGAGATCGGCATCGTTCACCGTGAAGGTCCAGGTGACCTCTCCGGTGACAGGGTCGAGCCCGCCCGGTGTGAAGGTGCCCAGGTAGCCCGCGCCCTGCGGCGCGGCGGTGACCGTGTGGGTGTCCGTCGCGTCCAGTGCCCGAGACCTGAAGCGTCCCGGTCTCGACGTGGTCCAGCGTGTTTTCCGCCGGATCGCCGTCGGCCAGTTCCGTGATCGTCGCCGAAAGGTCCGACCCGGCCGAGATCTCGGGCACATCGTTGGTGCCGTTGATGGTGATCGTGACCACCTGCTCGTCGAAGCCGCCGTCGTTGTCGGTGACCCTTACGGTGATCTCTTCGGTCAGGGTGCCTCCGACGGGCAGCGCCTGCACATCGGGGTGGGCGTTGTCGAGCGCATAGCGCCACTGGCCGGTGCTGTCGACGGTCAGGGTGCCGTAATCGCCGGTGCTTCCTTCCACGGTCCAGACATGGGTGTTGCCGGTGTCGATGTCATCCTGCGACAGCTGGCCCGTCGCGGACAGGGCGAGATCCTCGGTGACGGCGCCCGTGGCGACGCCCTTGATCACCGGATCGTCGTTGGTGCCGTTGATGGTGATCGTGACCACCTGCTCGTCGAAGCCGCCGTCGTTGTCGGTGACCCTTACGGTGATCTCTTCGGTCAGGGTGCCTCCGAGGGGCAGCGCCTGCACATCGGGGTGGGCGTTGTCGAGCGCATAGCGCCACTGTCCGGTGCTGTCGACGGTCAGGGTGCCGTAATCGCCGGTGCTCCCTTCCACGGTCCAGACATGGGTGTTGCCGGTGTCGATGTCGTCCTGCGACAGCTGGCCCGTCGCGGACAGGGAGACATCCTCGGTGACGGCGCCCGTGGCGACGCCCTTGATCACCGGATCGTCGTTGGTGCCGTTGATGGTGATCGTGACCACCTGCTCGTCGAAGCCGCCGTCGTTGTCGGTGACCCTTACGGTGATCTCTTCGGTCAGGGTGCCTCCGACGGGCAGCGCCTGCACATCGGGGTGGGCGTTGTCGAGCGCATAGCGCCACTGGCCGGTGCTGTCGACGGTCAGGGTGCCGTAATCGCCGGTGCTTCCTTCCACGGTCCAGACATGGGTGTTGCTGGTGTCGATGTCATCCTGCGACAGCTGGCCCGTCGCGGACAGGGCGAGATCCTCGGTGACGGCGCCCGTGGCGACGCCCTTGATCACCGGATCGTCGTTGGTGCCGTTGATGGTGATCGTGACCACCTGCTCGTCGAAGCCGCCGTCGTTGTCGGTGACCCTTACGGTGATCTCTTCGGTCAGGGTGCCTCCGAGGGGCAGCGCCTGCACATCGGGGTGGGCGTTGTCGAGCGCATAGCGCCACTGTCCGGTGCTGTCGACGGTCAGGGTGCCGTAATCGCCGGTGCTCCCTTCCACGGTCCAGACATGGGTGTTGCCGGTGTCGATGTCGTCCTGCGACAGCTGGCCCGTCGCGGACAGGGAGACATCCTCGGTGACGGCGCCCGTGGCGACGCCCTTGATCACCGGATCGTCGTTGGTGCCGTTGATGGTGATCGTGACCACCTGCTCGTCGAAGCCGCCGTCGTTGTCGGTGACCCTTACGGTGATTTCTTCGGTCAGGGTGCCTCCGACGGGCAGCGCCTGCACATCGGGGTGGGTGTTGTCCAGCGCATAGCGCCACTGGCCGGTGCTGTCGACGGTCAGGGTGCCGTAATCGCCGGTGCTTCCTTCCACGGTCCAGACATGGGTGTTGCCGGTGTCGATGTCATCCTGCGACAGCTGGCCCGTCGCGGACAGGGCGAGATCCTCGGTGACGGCGCCCGTGGCGACGCCCTTGATCACCGGATCGTCGTTGGTGCCGTTGATGGTGATCGTGACCACCTGCTCGTCGAAGCCGCCGTCGTTGTCGGTGACCCTTACGGTGATCTCTTCGGTCAGGGTGCCTCCGACGGGCAGCGCCTGCACATCGGGGTGGGCGTTGTCGAGCGCATAGCGCCACTGGCCGGTGCTGTCGACGGTCAGGGTGCCGTAATCGCCGGTGCTCCCTTCCACGGTCCAGACATGGGTGTTGCCGGTGTCGATGTCGTCCTGCGACAGCTGGCCCGTCGCGGACAGGGCGAGATCCTCGGTGACGGCGCCCGTGGCGACGCCCTTGATCACCGGATCGTCGTTGGTGCCGTTGATGGTGATCGTGACCACCTGCTCGTCGAAGCCGCCGTCGTTGTCGGTGACCCTTACGGTGATTTCTTCGGTCAGGGTGCCTCCGACGGGCAGCGCCTGCACATCGGGGTGGGTGTTGTCCAGCGCATAGCGCCACTGGCCGGTGCTGTCGACGGTCAGGGTGCCGTAATCGCCGGTGCTTCCTTCCACGGTCCAGGCATGGGTGTTGCCGGTGTCGATGTCGTCCTGCGACAGCTGGCCCGTCTCGGACAGGGCGACATCCTCGCTGACGGCGCCCGTGGCGACGCCCGTGATCACCGGATCGTCGTTCGTGCCGTTGATGGTGACGGTGATGGTGCTGGTTGTGGTCCCGTCTACCGAGGTGACATGCCAGCTTTCCGTGAAGCTCTCGCCCAGGGCAAGGGACTGCACCTCGGGCAGGGTATTGTCGACCTCATAGGTCCAGTTTCCGGCCGCGTCGACGATCAGGTTGCCCAGTGCGGCGCCGCCATGGCTGGCGCTTCCGAAGGCCAGGCTGCCGGTGTCGAAGCGGTCCTCACCCGCGTCCACATCCGTGATCGTGACCTGCCCGGAGGCGCTCAGAATGCCGGTGCCGCCATCGGCATCCTCGGTGGCCTGCCCGGAATCGTCGGTCACGACCGGCACGTCATTCGTTCCGGTCAGGGTGACCACGATGGTCTCGCTTGCGGTGCCGTCGAGGCTGTCGACCGTCAGCCGGTCGGTGACGATCTCGCCATCGGTCAGCGCCTGCGTGGCCGCAAGGTCATTGTCCAGCACATAGGTCCAGGCGCCGGTCGCGGCGTCGAAGCTGAAGCTGCCGTAGGTTCCCTGCAGATCGGCTGGTGTCTGGAAGACCGCCTCGCCGCTATCGACGTCATTGACGGTCAGTGTGCCGCCCGCGGTGGGGGTGCCCGCCGCAGCATTCGACAGGCCACCGGCCTCGACAACGGATCCGGTCGCGTCACCGGTGATCGTCGCCGGATCGTTGACCGGGGTGACGGTGACATTGACGGTGATGGTGTCTCTGCCGCCCTGGCCGTCGTCGACGGTCACTGTGAAGCTGTCGCCGCCGTTGTAATCGGGGTTCGGCACGTATTCGTAGCTGCCGTCGGGGTTGACGGTGACGGTGCCGTTCGACGGCCCGCCGTCCAGCGTGAAGGTCAGCGGGTCGCCGTCGACATCCGTGGCGGTGACGGTGCCGCTGACCGGCGTGTCCTCGGGGGTGGTGACGGCGTCGTCCTCACCCACCGGCGGGTCGTTGACCGGCGTGACGGTGACGTTGACGGTGATGGTGTCGGTGCCGCCCTGGCCGTCGTCGACGGTCACGGTGAAGCTGTCACCGCCGTTGTAATCGGGGTTCGGCACGTACTCGTAGCTGCCGTCGGGGTTGACGGTGACGGTGCCGTTGGAGGGCCCGCCGTCCAGCGTGAAGGTGAGCGGGTCGCCGTCGACATCCGTGGCGGTGACGGTGCCGCTGACCGGCGTGTCCTCGGGGGTGGTGACGGCGTCGTCCTCACCCACCGGCGGGTCGTTGACCGGCGTGACGGTGACATTGACGGTGATGGTGTCGGTGCCGCCCTGGCCGTCGTCGACGGTCACGGTGAAGCTGTCGCCGCCGTTGTAATCGGGGTTCGGCGTGTATTCGTAGCTGCCGTCTGGGTTGACGGTGACGGTGCCGTTGGAGGGCCCGCCGTCCAGCGTGAAGGTGAGCGGGTCGCCGTCGACATCCGTGGCGGTGACGGTGCCGCTGACCGGCGTGTCCTCGGGGGTGGTGACGGCGTCGTCCTCACCCACCGGCGGGTCGTTGACCGGCGTGACGGTGACATTGACGGTGATGGTGTCGGTGCCGCCCTGGCCGTCGTCGACGGTCACGGTGAAGCTGTCGCCGCCGTTGTAATCGGGGTTCGGCGTGTATTCGTAGCTGCCGTCTGGGTTGACGGTGACGGTGCCGTTGGAGGGCCCGCCGTCCAGCGTGAAGGTGAGCGGGTCGCCGTCGACATCCGTGGCGGTGACGGTGCCGCTGACCGGCGTGTCCTCGGGGGTGGTGACGGCGTCGTCCTCACCCACCGGCGGGTCGTTGACCGGGGTGACGGTGACGTTGACGGTGATGGTGTCGGTGCCGCCCTCGGCCGTCGTCGACGGTCACGGTGAAGCTGTCGCCGCCGGTGTAATCCGGGTTCGGCACGTATTCGTAGCTGCCGTCGGGGTTGACGGTGACGGTGCCGTTGGAGGGCCCGCCGTCCAGCGTGAAGGTGAGCGGGTCGCCGTCGACATCCGTGGCGGTGACGGTGCCGCTGACCGGCGTGTCCTCGGGGGTGGTGACGGCGTCGTCCTCACCCACCGGCGGGTCGTTGACCGGCGTGACGGTGACATTGACGGTGATGGTGTCGGTGCCGCCCTGGCCGTCGTCGACGGTCACGGTGAAGCTGTCGCCGCCGTTGTAATCGGGGTTCGGCACGTATTCGTAGCTGCCGTCTGGGTTGACGGTGACGGTGCCGTTGGAGGGCCCGCCGTCCAGCGTGAAGGTGAGCGGGTCGCCGTCGACATCCGTGGCGGTGACGGTGCCGCTGACCGGCGTGTCCTCGGGGGTGGTGACGGCGTCGTCCTCACCCACCGGCGGGTCGTTGACCGGGGTGACGGTGACATTGACGGTGATGGTGTCGGTGCCGCCCTGGCCGTCGTCGACGGTCACGGTGAAGCTGTCGCCGCCGGTGTAATCGGGGTTCGGCACGTATTCGTAGCTGCCGTCGGGGTTCACGGTGACGGTGCCGTTGGAGGGCCCGCCGTCCAGCGTGAAGGTGAGCGGGTCGCCGTCGACATCCGTGGCGGTGACGGTGCCGCTGACCGGCGTGTCCTCGGGGGTGGTGACGGCGTCGTCCTCACCCACCGGCGGGTCGTTGACCGGCGTGACGGTGACATTGACGGTGATGGTGTCGGTGCCGCCCTGGCCGTCGTCGACGGTCACGGTGAAGCTGTCGCCGCCGTTGTAATCGGGGTTCGGCGTGTATTCGTAGCTGCCGTCTGGGTTGACGGTGACGGTGCCGTTGGAGGGCCCGCCGTCCAGCGTGAAGGTGAGCGGGTCGCCGTCGACATCCGTGGCGGTGACGGTGCCGCTGACCGGCGTGTCCTCGGGGGTGGTGACGGCGTCGTCCTCACCCACCGGCGGATCGTTGACCGGCGTGACGGTGACATTGACGGTGATGGTGTCGGTGCCGCCCTCGGCCGTCGTCGACGGTCACGGTGAAGCTGTCACCGCCGGTGTAGTCCGGGTTCGGCACGTACTCGTAGCTGCCGTCGGGGTTGACGGTGACGGTGCCGTTGGACGGCCCGCCGTCCAGCGTGAAGGTCAGGGGATCGCCGTCATCGTCCTTGGCGGAGACAGATCCGCTGATCGGGGTGTCTTCGGGCGTGGTCACGGAGGCGTCCTCGCCCGCCGGCGGGGTGTTGGGCGCGGGGGTGTCGGAATCCGGGCTGTCATTGCGCGCAACAAGGGCTGCGCCGCCCGCCAGCGCGCCAAGGCCCGCCAGAGCGGCCAGCGGAAGCGGCGGAATCAGCAGGGCATCTTCGATCTCGGCGATATCGAAGCCTTCCCAATCCTCGCCGTATTGCGCCCACCAGGTGACGCCGTTGCCGTCTTCGAACACCAGGTCGTTGCGGCCATCGGCATCCTGGACGAAGAAGCCCTCGATGACCAGGCGGGTGCCATCCTTGAGAACGAGGACCAGGTCGCTGCCGTCCCGATCGAAGCGCAGCACCTGCTCGGGCCCGATCGCCAGCTGGACAACGCTGGGCGCTTCAAGCGCGATTCGGCCCCCTTCGAAAACCTCGGAGGAACCGTTCTGCGCTTTCGGGAAAATTGTCGCTTTCATTATGCTCTCCGCCTCTCAATGCTGCCTGGCCGGCCCGCGAAAAAGCCTCCCCCTCTGACAAGGAAGAGCCTTTGCGATTATCACTTTGGTGCGATCGTACGTGACCGATCCGCACGTCACCCTGACGTTGAACAGTTGTCCCCTCGGAGCTCAACTGGTAGTTCTGCCAGTCGCGCGACGAGCCGCCGGCGCTACATGGTGCGGCGCCTGACGGCAGGCGTGGTATTTTTTTCTGTCCGTATCGTATGGGGTTACAGTGTTATGTTGCCGAAGTTATCAAAGGCGGTCTGCGGTCTTTCAGCGGCTGCAGACATGGCGGAACTTGGGACTGCCATGGCGAGCGCGGCGCAAGAGCTGGGCTTCGTTTCCTTCAACATCACCATCGACAAGCGGCATGCTGTCGAGTTGATGGAAGAGCCGCTGCTGACCACCTGGTCCAGAGAGGATCTGCTTGCCTATTCTAGGGATGACTGGGCCGCAAAGGATCCGCTTTTGCAAAGTGCGGTGCAAAGGGAGACGCCGTTCCTTTGGTCCGCGGAGGGGTGGCGCAACAGCGGCCATTGCGAATATTCCGAGTATCTCGCGCTCAACGGTATCGCGGGGGGCGCAACGGTTCCTCTTGGGGGCGGGCCGGGCAAGCTGGGCGCGATGACGTTTCTGGCCGTCTCGGATGACGCCCTGACCGCCGATAGCCTGCATGCCACGAACGTTCTGGCGCTTTTCGCGCTGGCCCGGGTCCAGGTTCTGCGCGAAGGGATCACCCTGCAAAGCCGCGCGCCCGACCCGCTGCAGTCGTTGTCCAGACGGCAGGTGGATATCCTGCACTGGGTTGCGGAGGGCAAGACGAACCGGGAGATCGCGGTGATCATGGGCAGCACGCTGAGCACGATCAATTACCACCTCGAACAGATCAGGCAGAAGCTGGGCGTGTCCAACCGCACCAGTGCCGCGGCACTCTACAAGGGTGTCGGCGCGCCGAGGGGGTAGGCCGCTCGCGGTAAGAGGCCGCGGCGGACAGGGGAACTGGGCCGCGGTCCGGAGCGACAGGGCCCCCGGGCCCTGCGCCGCGCCTCATCGGCCCCGTTCTACGGATTGTCTGCGGTGCAGTGCAGCAGGGCGTCGTCCTGCATCACGTCGCCCAGTGTGGCCGTCTCGCCCTTTGTCCACCATTCGTATTGCCCGGACACGTAGCGCGCGCCCGAGGCGGAGACCACGTTGACGAAGACGCGCCGGACACCGTCCACGGGCACCAGCGCCAGCGCGTCGCTGTCCGAGGTGAGATACTGCACGTCGAAGGGTTGCGCCGCGTCGCATGTGTAACCCTGCGTATGCATGGTCATGTCCTCGGACCCGAGGTTCAGCGTAACCGAGACCTCCGCCGATGCGGCAGAGGCGCATGCCAAAGAAATCGCAAGAATTGATCCAAAACGCATAAGGCATCCTCTCGTCCGGTGCGGTGCGTCCCTTTGCGGGCCGCTGCTGGTGGACCCCGACCGTATCGCGCCGTGGGCCGACAGGAAAGGCCACAAGGCGGCTGCGGCGCATCCGTCGCGAAGCGGCTTGAGGTTGACCCGCGGGCATGGTCTCTCTCTGCGCGATGTGCCGCACGCGGTCAGGAGGAGCCAGATGCCCAGTTTGAACGAAGTCGCCGCCGGAGAGGGGCTGGCCGAAGCGCGGATTCTGGTTGTCGACGACGAACCGGGCATGCGCCATTTCCTGACCAAGACCCTGCGGTACGCTCTGCGCGGCGGTCGATGAGGCCGAGGATGTGGTCACCGCGACCGAGCGCCTTGGCGCAAGGCACTACGACGTGATGATCCTCGACAACATGATGCCCGGCCAGAAAGGCATCGACTGGCTGGTCAACCAGCAGCGCGAGGGCGGCACGACGGATACGATCCTGATCACCGCCTATGCCGACCTGCAAACCGCCATCGACGCGTTGCGGGCGGGGGCCACCGACTTCGTGCTGAAGCCGTTCCGCTCGAACCAGATCATCAACGCGCTCAGGCGCTGCATCGAGATGGCCCGGCTGCGGCGGGAAAACTGGTTGCTGCGCCGCGAACTGGAAAATGCGCTGCCGGGGCGGCGGCGGCGGCGCGAGCTGGTGGGCAACTCTCCGGCCATCGAAACGGTGAAGGCGCTGCTGGACCGGGTGGCGCAGGTTTCGACGCCGGTGCTGATCACCGGCCAGTCGGGAAGCGGCAAGGAGGTGGCGGCGCGGCACCTGCATGCGCGTTCGTCGCGGGCGGGCGGACCCTTCGTTCCGATCCAGTGCGGCACCATCCCGAACGACATGATCGAGCTGGAGCTTTTCGGCCATGCCGCCGGGGTGGTGCCGGGGGCGGTGGGCAGCCGCGAGGGGCTGCTTGCCTCCGCCGGGGGCGGCACGGTCTTCCTGGACGAGGTCAGCGAGCTTGGCCCCGGCGCCCAGCGGGCGCTGTTGCGGGTGCTGGAGGACGGGGTGATCCGCCCGGTCGGGACCGAGCGGGCGGTGCAGCTTGACGTGCGTTTCGTGATGTCGACGACCCGTCCTTTGCGCGCGGAGGTCGAGGCGGGGCGTTTTCGCGAGGATCTGCTGTTTCGGATCAACGTGATCGAGGTCGAGATGGCGCGGCTGAGCGACCGTGGCAATGACGTCTGCGATCTGGCGGAACTCTTCCTGCAGGAGATCGCCGAAACCATGCAGATTACGCCGCCGGAGCTGACCGCCCCGGTCCGCGCGGCCCTGCTGCGGCACGACTGGCCCGGCAATATCCGCGAGCTGCGCAACTTTATCGAACGTTCGCTGATATTCGTACCGTTTCCAGCTGGAAACGCTTGACGCCGACGAAGAGACCCGCGCGATCACATCGCTGGAGAACCTCGAGCGGCGGGAAATCCTGCGGGCGCTGGACCTGCTGGGCGGCAACCGCAGCGAGGCGGCGCGCCAGCTTGGGATCTCGCGCAAGACCATCGACCGGAAATGCGCCGCACTGGGCCTGTGATATGCGTTCGCTGTTCACCTCCGTCCGCATGCGGCTTCTGGTGCTTGCGCTCCTGCCGATGCTGGTGCTGTTGCCCCTGCTGCTGGGCGGCGCCGTCTGGCGCTGGTCGGGCAAGGTCGATGCGCTGCTGGTCAACAAGGTCACGGGCGACCTGACGATCGCCGACCAGTACCTGGCCCGGCTCGTCGACCGCTCGGGCGAGCGGGTCGACGCCGTGGCCCGCTCTGCCGTGTTCCGCGACGCGCTGAGCGAGGGCACCACCGAGGCCTTCCTTGACAGCGAGCGGCAGCGGCTGGGGCTGGATTTTCTCTACCTTGCGGCGGGCGAGGGCGCGCCGCTGGGCTTTGCGGCGGCAGACTGGCCGGTGATCGCCGAGGCCATCGAAGGCCGCGCCAGAAGCGCGGTCGACATTTTCAGCGCGCGCGAACTGGATGCCGTGAACCCGGATCTGCCGGGCCGGGCGCAGATCCCGCTGGTGCCCACCCGCGCCGCCGTTCCGACCGACCGGGATGCGGAAACGCGCGGGATGGTGATCCATTCCGCGGCGCCCGCGACCCTGCCCGGCGGCGCGCCGGGGGCGCTGGTCGGGGGCCTGCTGCTGAACAGCAACCTCGATTTCATCGACACCATCAACGCCCTTGTCTACCGCGAACAAAGCCTGCCGCAGGGCTCTCAGGGCACCGCGACGCTGTTTCTGGAGGATGTGCGCGTCTCGACCAACGTGCGCCTGTTCGAAAACGTCCGCGCGCTGGGGACACGGGTTTCGGCAGAGGTGCGCGCGCAGGTGCTGGGCGAGGGCCGCACATGGCTGGACAGCGCCTTTGTCGTCAACGACTGGTATGTCTCGGCCTACGAGCCCATCGTCGACAGCCGGGGTGACCGGGTGGGCATGCTTTACGTCGGGTTCCTAGAGGCGCCCTTCGTGCAGGCCAAGCGCAACTCGATTGCCGCGCTCATCGTGGCCTTCCTGCTGATCGCGGCGCTTTCGGTGCCGGTCTTCCTGCGGTGGGCCGGGCATATCTTCCGGCCACTCGAACACATGACCCGCACCATCGCCCGCGTCGAACAGGGCGACCTTTCGGCCCGCAACGGGACGCGGTCCGAGGCCGGGGAAATCGCCCGAGGTCGCGGCGCATCTCGATCACCTGCTGGACCAGCTTCAGGCCCGGGACCGGGCCCTGCGGGACTGGGCGGAAAGCCTTGAAACTCGGGTCGAGCAGCGCACCGCCGACCTGCGCGATGCCAACCGGCGGCTGGAGCGCACGACGGAACGGCTGATCATGTCGGAAAAGCTTGCCGCGGTGGGCGAGATCACCGCCTCGGTCGCGCATGAGATCAACAACCCGGTGGCGGTGATCCGGGGCAACCTGGACCTCGCCCGGAACGAGCTGGGCGCCGCCGCCGATCTGGTGCACGAAGAGTTCCGGCTGATCGACGATCAGGTTTACCGGATTGGCGTCATCGTCTCGAAACTGCTGCAATTCGCCCGACCGGAAGAATTCTCGGGCGCCGCAGACGCGCTGGATCCGGGCGAGGTCGTGCGCGATTGCCTCGTGCTGACCCGGCACCAGCTGGAGGGCGCGGGCATCACGCCACAGCTGGCGCTGGAGCCCACGCCGGCGGTGCGGATCTCGCGGACCGAGCTGCAGCAGGTCATCGTCAACCTGCTGCTGAATGCCGCCCACGCCATGCCCGACGGCGGAACGCTGACCATTGCGGTCTCGGGCGCGGGTGATACCGTGCACCTCGTGATACAGGACGAGGGTGTCGGCATGCCGCCAGAGGTGCTGGCCCGCATCTTCGACCCGTTCTACACGACCAAGCTGGCCCGGGGCACCGGGCTTGGCCTGTCGATCAGCCAGCAGCTGGTGTCGCAGGCCGGTGGCCAGATCTCCGCCAGTTCCGAACCCGGAAAGGGCAGCCGCTTCGAGATTTCCCTGCCCGCGGTCGATCCGGCGTGAATGGACAGAATGTCTCAATCCTTGGCGGTTACCCCGCGCGGGCTGGACGGATTGTCCCGATTGCCTGCGATTCAACCCTTGTCCGGAAGACAAGCTGTCCGGCTAAGTAATTGATAACTATGTAAAAATTTCTTGACAGCAAGCGCCCCTCGGCCTTTGCTCCGGCTGCGGCATGCCAGCGCATGCTGCTCGGGGGGCTGCGAAAAGGAGGTCGCTCTTCCCGGTTGCGCGCCAAGGCAAACCAAACCTAGGGAGGACAATCCATGAGCAACGCAGCTGGCGGGGCGCTGGGGTTTCTGTACAAGAGCCACATCGTCGCCAAACCCGGATACAACCGCTGGCGGGTTCCGCCGGCATCCATCGCCATTCACCTTTGCATCGGGTCGGTCTACGCATGGTCGGTCTTCAACCCGCCGCTGACCCGTGAGCTGGGCGTTGTCGCCTCTTCCGCCGAGGACTGGAGCCTCAGCTCGGTGGTCTGGATCTTCTCGGTCGCCATCGTGTTTCTCGGTCTCGCGGCGGCCTTCGCAGGCAAGTGGCTCGAAGAGGTCGGCCCGCGCATGGTCGGCGTGGTTGCGGCCTTCCTCTGGGGCGGCGGCTTCATCATCGGCTCTTTCGGGATCGCCACGCATCAGCTCTGGATGCTTTACCTCGGCTACGGGGTGCTGGGCGGCTGCGGGCTGGGTCTTGGCTACGTCTCGCCGGTCTCGACCCTGATCCGCTGGTTCCCCGACCGACGGGGCATGGCCACCGGCATGGCGATCATGGGCTTTGGCGGCGGCGCGATGATCGCCGCGCCGGTCAAGGGCTGGCTGCTCGACATCTTCGAGCGCGCGCCCGAGTACCTTGGCACCTCCGAGGCCGTGCAGACGGTGGTCGACGGCGGCAGGCTCTTTGCCGAAACCGCTGCCGGGCGCGTCGAGGTGGTGATCGCCAACGCCGCACAGGCGGCGGAACTGGGCGGCGCGGCGGGCGTCTACGTTGTCGGCACCGGCAGCACCGGCGCCGCCGGGGTCTTCCTGACGCTGGGGATCGTCTACTTCATCGTGATGATGATCGCCGCCTTCCAGTACCGCGTGCCCGCACCCGACTGGAAGCCCGAGGGCTGGCAGCCCAAGCCCGCCGCAAAAGGCATGGTAAGCGACAACCACGTCCACATCGACCAGGCGCTGAAGACCCCGCAGTTCTGGCAGCTCTGGGTCATGCTCTGCTTCAACGTGACCGCCGGGATCGGCGTGATCGGCGTGGCCAAGACCATGATGACGGAGATTTTCGGCTCGGTCATGCCGCTGGTCGTGACAGCCGCCTTCGCCTCGACCTACGTGCTGATGATTTCGGTCTTCAACATGGTGGGCCGGTTCTTCTGGGCCTCGACCTCGGATTACATCGGGCGCAAGGCGACTTACATGTGCTTCTTCGTGCTGGGCACGCTGCTGTACCTGTCGATCCCCTACTTCGCCAGCGCCGTGGCGACCAATCCGTCGCTGATCTACCTGGTCGGCTTCTACGCCGCGACGATGATCATCTTTTCGATGTATGGCGGCGGCTTCGCCACGATCCCGGCCTACCTGGCCGACATGTTCGGCACCATGCATGTGGGCGGCATCCACGGGCGGCTTCTGACCGCATGGTCCACGGCAGGCGTGCTGGGGCCGCTGGCGATCACCTCGCTGCGCCAGATGTCGGTGACCAGCGCCATCGAGGATCTTGCCGGAAAGGTCGATCCGGCCACCTTTGCCGAGACCTTCGGCGCACCGCTGACGCAGCTTGAACAGCTTGTCGCGGCCAAGACGGTGACCATCGCGCGGCTGATGGAAATCGCGCCCGCTGGCACGATCGACCCGACCCCGTCGCTGTACAACACGACCATGTACTGCATGGCGGCGCTGCTGGTGGTGGCCTTCTTCGCCAACCTCTTCATGCGTACCGGTGAAAGAGCATCACCACCACGACGAGCCCGAGCTTCAGGCGGTTCCCGGCGAGTGATGCACCGCCCGGGGCGCGCCATCGCGGCGGCGCGCCCCGGGCTTGATCGGGCGACGGATCTGCGGCAACTCCTATCGGAACGCCGATTCGGGATCGAAAATACCTATCATGCTCGACAAACTGGAAATGTTCATCGCGCTTGCGCGCGAGCGGCACTTCGGTACGCGCCGCCGAGAGCCTGAACCTCTCGCAACCCACGCTTTCGGCGAATATCAAGCAGCTCGAGGAGATCCTCGGCACGCAACTGGTGTTTCGCGGCTCGCGCTTCGGCGGGCTGACGCCCGAGGGTCAGAGCGCCCTGAGCTGGGCCCGCCGGATCGTCGCGGACTCGCGGCAGATGCGCGACGAGCTGCGCGCGAAGCGGCACGGGCTGGCGGGCGAAGTCCGGCTTGCGGTGATCCCCACGGCCCTGACCTGGGCGGCCAACCTCTCGTCCGAATTCAGCAAGACGCATCCGCGTGTGCGCTTCACCATCCTGTCGCGCACCTCGCGCGAAATCCTTGCCATGCTGGAGAACTTCGAGGTGGATGCGGGCATCTCCTACCTCGACAACGAACCGCTGGGCCGGGTCGACACGCTGCCGATCTACCGCGAGGATTACATGGCGGTCTGCGGCACCGGCCATCCGCTGGCGCAGGGCAAGCGCGCCTGCTGGGCCGATCTCGACGGTATCCCGCTGGCGCTGCTGACCCCGGACATGCAGAATCGCCGAATCGTCGACCAGCGTCTTGCCGAGGCCGGCGCGAGGGCGGGCCCCTGCATCGAGTCCAATTCCATCGTCGTCCTCATCGCCAGCGCGCTGGCGGGCAAGTGCGTGGCGATCCTGCCCACCGACATGGCCCGCTTCCCGGCCACCGGCCATGACCTGGTGCTGCTGCCGCTCGACGCGCGCGGGACCGGGCACAGCGTCGGGCTGATCCTGCCGCACCGCGACCCGCGCACGCCGGTGCTGGAGGCGCTCAACCTCAAGGCCGAGGTGCTTGCCCGCGACGGGCAGCGGCTTCCGGGCGCTTGATCGGAAACCCAAATCGCTCCACGGGACAGCTTTATTGATCCGCGTCCTCCCGGCATCCGATGGTATGCGAAACGGAGGACGCATAGCCATGCACACAGCCATGCCCGATTCTTTCGCCGAAGAAATCGGCGGGATCATCACCGAGTACGCGCAGCTTGAAGGGCCGCTGCTGCCCATGCTTCACGCGATTCAGGAAGCCTGCGGCTGCGTACCCGCCGAGGCCCATGCCCCGATCTGCGAGGCGCTGAACATCAGCCGCGCCGAGCTGCACGGGGTGATCTCTTTCTACCACGATTTCCGCGATGCCCCCACCGGGCGGCACGTGCTGAAGATCTGCCGCGCCGAAGCCTGCCAGTCGGTCGGTGGCGTGGCGCTGGGTGAGGCGGTGCTGGAAAAGCTGGGCACCGGCTGGGGCGGCACCACCGCCTCCGGCGCGGTGACGGTAGAGCCGGTCTATTGCCTTGGCCTTTGTGCCTGCGGCCCGGCGGCCATGCTCGACGGCAAGGTGATCGAGCCGCGCGGACGCGGGCAAGATCGATGCCCTTCTGGCGGAGGCAGGCGCATGATGCATATTCGCGTTCCGATGGACAGCGCCGCCAAGGCGCTGGGGGCTGACGACGTGGTCCGCGCGCTGGAAAGCGCCGCCGAGGCCGCCGGGGTAGAGGTCACCGTGACGCGCACCGGCTCGCGCGGGATGGTCTGGCTGGAGCCGCTGGTCGAGGTCGAGATCGACGGGGTGCGCCACGGCTACGGCCCGGCACTGCCGAGCGATGCCGCCGCGATCCTCGACGGCTCTTCCTCCAAGGCGCTCGGCCCGGTCGAAGAGCTTGACTGGATGAAGCGCCAGACCCGCCTGACCTTCGCCCGCTGCGGCGTGATCGACCCGCTTTCGCTGGCAGAATACGAGGCCCATGGCGGCCTTGTCGGTCTGCGCCGGGCCGCCGCGATGAGCGGGCAGGAGATCGTCGAGGAAGTGAAGGCTTCGGGTCTGCGCGGCCGCGGCGGTGCGGGCTTTCCGACCGGTATCAAGTGGCAGACGGTTCACGATGCGGAAGGCCCGCAGAAATACATCGTCTGCAACGCCGACGAGGGCGACAGCGGCACCTTTGCCGACCGGATGATCATGGAAGGCGACCCCTTCTCGCTGATCGAGGGCATGGCCATCGCGGGCCTCGGCGTCGGTGCCACGCGCGGCTACGTCTACCTGCGCTCGGAATATCCCGATGCCATCGCGGTGATGCGCCGGGCGGTGGAGCTCGCCCGCGCGGGCGGCGTTCTGGGGGCCGATGTGCTGGGGTCTGGCCGAGGCCTTCGACATGGAGATCCGCGAAGGCGCGGGGGCCTATGTCTGCGGCGAGGAAACCTCGCTTCTGAACTCGCTGGAGGGCAAGCGCGGCGTGGTCCGCGCCAAGCCGCCGCTGCCCGCGCTGGAGGGCTTCCTCGGGCGCCCGACGGTGGTGAACAACGTCATCAGCCCGGCCACCGTGCCGGTGATCCTTGAAAAGGGCGCGCAGCATTACGCGGACTTCGGCCTTGGTCGGTCGCGCGGCACGGTCACGCTTCAGATCGCTGGGAACGTGGCGCGCGGCGGTTTGTTCGAAACCGCCTTCGGGCTCAGCCTCGGCGAGGCGGTCAACGAGATCGGCGGCGGCACCGCCTCGGGGCGCCCGGTCAAGGCGGTTCAGGTGGGCGGCCCGCTGGGCGCCTATATGCCGGTCGAGAAATTCGACACGCCGCTGGGCTACGAGGAATTCGACGCGGCGGGCGGGCTGATCGGCCATGCCGGTCTGGTGGTCTTCGACGACAGCGCCGACATGCTGGCCATGGCCCGCTTCGCCATGGAATTCTGCGCGGTCGAAAGCTGCGGCAAGTGCACGCCCTGCCGGATCGGTTCGATCCGCGGTGTCGAAACGCTTGACCGCATCGCCGCCGGAGACCCCTCGGCCCTGCCGCTGCTGGAAGACCTCTGCGAGACCATGAAGGACGGCTCGCTCTGCGCCCTCGGCGGCTTCACCCCCTATCCGGTAATGTCGGCGGTCCGCCACTTTGCCGACGATTTCCGCGACCTCGAAGGAGGCAGCCCAATGAAAGACTTCATCATCCCGTGGAACGACGCCGACATGGGCACCCCCGCCCGGCAGGGCGCGCCGGTCACCCTGTCCATCGACGGCTTCGCCGTCACCGTGCCCGAGGGCACCTCGGTGATGCGCGCCGCCGCCGAGGCCGGGATTTCCGTGCCCAAGCTCTGCGCCACCGACAGCGTCGAGGCCTTCGGCTCCTGCCGGCTTTGCGTGGTCGAGATCGAGGGGCGGCGCGGCACGCCCGCCTCCTGCACCACGCCGGTGGCCGAGGGCATGGTCGTCAACACCCAGTCCTCCAAGGTCCGCAAGATCCGCAAGGGCGTGATGGAGCTTTACATCTCGGACCACCCGCTTGACTGCCTGACCTGCTCGGCCAACGGCGATTGCGAATTGCAGGACATGGCCGGGGCCGTGGGCCTGCGCGGCATGCGCTACGAGTCGGGCGAAAACCACTACGCCCCCTCGCTGGCCGGAATGCTGTCCAAGGGCGACCGCCGGGCCCGGCAGCCCGAGGGCGAGGCCAACCCGCATTACATCCCGGTCGACGACAGCAACCCCTATTTCACCTACGACCCCTCCAAGTGCATCGTCTGCTCGCGCTGCGTGCGGGCCTGCGAAGAGGTGCAGGGCACCTTCGCGCTGACCATCGAGGGCAGGGGCTTCGACAGCCGGGTTTCGGCGGGCGGTCCGCTGGACAACTTCCGGCCTCGGACTGCGTCAGCTGCGGCGCCTGCGTGCAGGCCTGCCCGACCGCGACGCTGCAAGAAAAGTCGGTGGCCGAGATGGGCACGCCCGACCGCTCGGTGGTGACGACCTGCGCCTATTGCGGTGTCGGCTGCTCGTTCAAGGCCGAGCTTCAGGGCGACGAACTGGTGCGCATGGTGCCGTGGAAGCACGGCAAGGCCAACCGTGGCCACTCTTGCGTGAAGGGGCGCTTCGCCTATGGCTACACCAGCCACAAGGACCGCATCCTGAACCCGATGATCCGCGACAGCGTCAATGACCCCTGGCAGGAAGTGTCCTGGGAAGAGGCGCTGAGCTTCGCCGCCAAGCGGATGCGCGGGCTGCAGGAGAAATACGGCCAGAAGTCCATCGGCGTCATCACCTCCAGCCGCTGCACCAACGAGGAAACCTTCCTTGTGCAAAAGCTGGCCCGCGCGGTCTTCGGCAACAACAACACCGATACCTGCGCCCGGGTCTGCCACTCGCCCACCGGTTACGGGCTGGGCCAGACCTATGGCACCTCTGCCGGGACGCAGGACTTCGACTCGGTCGAGCAGACCGACGTCGTGGTGGTGATCGGCGCCAACCCGACCGACGGCCACCCGGTCTTCGCCTCGCGGCTGAAGAAGCGGCTGCGCGCCGGGGCCAAGCTGATCGTGATCGATCCGCGCCGCATCGACCTGGTGAAATCGGCCCATATCCGAGGCGGCCCACCACCTGCCGCTGAAGCCGGGCACCAATGTCGCCGTGGTTTCCGCGCTGGCGCATGTGATCGTCACCGAAAAGCTCTACGACGAGGCCTTCATCCGCAGCCGCTGCGACTGGGAGGAATTCGCCGAATACGTCGACTTCATCTCGGCCGAACGCCACAGCCCCGAGGCCACCGAGGCGCTGACCGGCGTGCCCGCCGAGACCCTGCGCGCCGCGGCCCGCACCTATGCCGGCGGCGGCAACGGGGCCATCTACTACGGCCTCGGCGTGACCGAGCACAGCCGAGGGCTCGACCACCGTCATGGGCATCGCCAACCTCGCCATGCTGACCGGCAACGTCAGTACGTCCCGGTGTGGGGGTGAACCCGCTGCGCGGTCAGAACAACGTGCAGGGCAGCTGCGACATGGGCAGCTTCCCGCACGAGCTGCCGGGCTACCGGCATGTGAAGGGCGCCGAGGTGCGCGATGTGTTCAAGCAGGCCTGGGGCGTCGAGATCGACCCCGAGCCGGGGCTGCGCATCCCCAACATGCTGGACGCCGCCGTGGATGGCACCTTCAAGGGCCTCTACTGCCAGTGGCGAGGACATCCTGCAATCGGACCCGGACACCAAGCATGTGGTCGCCGGGCTGGCAGCGATGGAATGCGTCATCGTGCATGACCTCTTCCTGAACGAGACGGCGAACTACGCCCATGTCTTCCTGCCCGGCTCCAGCTTCTCGGAGAAGGACGGCACCTTCACCAATGCCGAACGCCGCATCAACCGCGTGCGCGAGGTGATGAAGCCGCGCAACGGCTATGCCGACTGGGAGGTGACGCAGCTTCTGGCCAATGCCATGGGCGCGGGCTGGCACTACACCCACCCGGCCCAGATCATGGAAGAGATCGCCGCGACAACGCCCAGCTTTGCCGGGGTGGATTATGCCCTGCTCGAAGAGAAGGGCTCGGTGCAATGGCCCTGCAACGAGGCCAATCCCGACGGCACGCCGCTGATGCATGTGGACGGTTTCGTGCGCGGCAAGGGGCGGTTCATGATCACCGAATACGTCGCCACCGACGAAAAGACCGGGCCGCGCTTCCCGCTGCTGCTGACCACCGGGCGCATCCTGTCGCAGTACAACGTCGGCGCGCAGACGCGGCGCACCGCCAACAGCGTCTGGCACGAGGCAGACGTGCTGGAGGTGCACCCGCATGACGCCGAGAACCGGGGCCTGAAGGATGGCGACTGGGTCAAGCTGGCCTCGCGGTCCGGTGAAACCACGCTGCGGGTGAAAATCACCGACCGGGTCAGCCCCGGCGTGGTCTACACCACCTTCCACCACCCCGACACGCAGGCGAACGTGATCACCACCGACTTCTCGGACTGGGCCACCAACTGCCCGGAATACAAGGTGACGGCGGTGCAGGTCAGCCCGTCGAACGGGCCGACCGACTGGCAGGAGGACTATGCCGCGCAGGCCGCCCGCTCGCGGCGCATCGAGGCGGCGGAATGAGCGGTTTGCGTGCCTTCACCAGCGCCGCCGGGGCAGCCTATCGGGCGGAGGGCCGCACAGCGGTCCACCGCAACTTGCCCGAAGAACTGCCGCTGGCGGTGGTCTGCAACGGCTCCAGCTTTGCGGTGATGATGGCCACGCCCGAGGATGTAGAGGACTTCGCACTGGGGTTTCTCTACACCGAAGGGGTGATCGCCGGGCCAGACGAGGTTGAGCGCCTCGAGGTGGTGCGGCATCCGCAGGGTCTGGAGGCGCGGCTCTGGCTGCGCGAGGACCGGGCCGAGGCGCTGGCCGCCCGCCGCCGGGCGATGGCCGGACCGGTGGGCTGCGGGCTGTGCGGGATCGAGAGCCTTGAGGCCGCCGCCCGCGCGGTGCCCGTCGTGCACTCGGACGCGCGTTTCACCGCCGCCGAGGTGGGCAAGGCCACCGAGGCGCTGCGCGCCTGCCAGCCGCTGCACGACCGCACCCGCGCCACCCATGCGGCGGGCTTCCTGCGCCCCGGCGCGGGCATCGTGATGGCGCGTGAGGATGTCGGGCGCCACAACGCGCTCGACAAGCTGATCGGTGCGCTGCTGCGGGCCCGGATCTCGCCCGCGGAGGGCGCCTTCGTCATGACCTCGCGGCTGTCGCTGGAACTGGTGCAGAAATGCGCCGTCGCCGGTGCGCCCGCGATGATCGCCGTCTCTGCCCCGACCGCCTCGGCCCTGCGGCTTGCCGATGCGGCGGGCATTTCCCTTGTCGCCTTTGCGCGCGGCACGGGTTTCGATATCTACACCCACCCCGACCGCATTGCCGAGGAGGCCTGTCATGTCGCCTGAAAAGATGGTCCACATGGCCAATCAGATCGCCACGTTCTTCAAGACCCAGCCCGGTGCCGAAGCCTCTGACAAGGTGGCCGAACACATCCGCGACTTCTGGGAACCCCGGATGCGGGCGCAGCTGAGGGGGTATGTGGGGCAGGGGGAAGCGGCCTCGATCCGGTTGTCCTCAAGGCCTCCGAGCTGATCTGAACGCCGTCATGGCAGGGCCGGGGACAGGCGTCCGCCAGCGGCCCTGTCGCCGCTGCCCTGCAACCCCATGCGCGGCGGCAGAGCCTTGCCCCTGCCACCGCCAACCCGGCGCGGCGTCGATCATGGCCCGCGCGGCGGGCTTCCCGGACCCGACGTCTGGGCGCACTGCCAAGGGTTCGGGGACCGGCGCATAGCCGATCCCCTGCCAGACCGGCGCCCTTCCGAGCCGGCAAGCGGTCGTCTCGCGCCGGTTGACGCAGGCGTCACTTCAGCCCCGGGGTGCCGTCGAACTTCTTTTCGAGATCGTCCCAGCAGTCGATGTAATCGTCCTGCAACGGCGCCTCTTTCCCGGCGAACTCGGTCAGGTGCTGGGGGAAGCGGGTCTCGAACATGAAGGACATGGTATTGTCCAGCTTGCCGGGCTTCAGCTCGGCGTTCGACGCGCCCTCGAAGGCGTTCTTGTCCGGTCCGTGCGGCAGCATCATGTTGTGCAGCGACATGCCGCCGGGGACGAAGCCCTGCGGCTTGGCATCGTACTGGCCGTAGATGTTGCCCATCAGCTCGGACATGATGTTCTTGTGGTACCACGGCGGGCGGAAGGTGTTTTCCGCCACCATCCAGCGCTCGCGGAACAGCACGAAGTCGATATTGGCGGTGCCGGGGACGCCCGAGGGCGCGGTCAGAACCGTGAAGATCGACGGGTCCGGGTGGTCGAAGAGGATCGCGCCGACGGGGCAATAGTCGCGCAGGTCGTATTTCACCGGCGCGTAATTGCCATGCCAGGCCACCACGTCCAGCGGCGAATGCCCGATGGCGCAGCGGTGGAACTGCCCGCACCACTTGATCGTGACGGTGCTTGGCGCGTCGCGGTCCTCGAAGGCGGCCACGGGGGCCTTGAAGTCGCGCGGGTTGGCCATGCAGTTGGCGCCGATCGGGCCACGGCCGGGCAGTTCGAACTTCTGGCCGTAGTTCTCGCAGACAAAGCCGCGCGCCGGGCCCTCCAGAACCTCGACCCGATAGACCAGCCCGCGCGGGATCACGGCGATCTCCTTCGGCTCCAGGTCGATGATGCCCAGTTCCGTGGCAAAGCGCAGCCGACCTTCCTGCGGCACCACCAGCAACTCGCTGTCGGCGCTGAAGAAGTAGTCGTCCGTCATGCTTTCGGTGACCAGGTAGATATGGCTGGCCATGCCAATCTGCGTGTTCACGTCGCCGGCGGTGGTCATCGTCCGCATCCCGGTGATCCAGGTCAGCGCCGCGTCGCCATGCGGCACCGGATCCCAGCGATACTGGCCCAGGGAGGTCACGTCCTCGACCACGTTCGGGGCCGATTTCCAATAGGGCACGTCAATGCGTTGATACCGGCTGGAATGCTTGACCGAGGGCCGGATGCGGTAACACCAGGTCCGTTCGTTCTGGTGGCTTGGCGCGGTGAAGGCGGTGCCCGACAGCTGTTCGCCGTAAAGGCCGTAGTTGCATTTCTGCGGGCTGTTCATGCCCTGCGGCAGGGCGCCGGGCAGGGCTTCGGTCTCGAAGTCATTGCCGAACCCCGGCATGTAGCCGGGCGTTGTCGTGCGACCGTCGGCCTGGATTAGACCCCTGGGTTCCATATCGTTCATGACGCGGTGTCCTTTGTGCAGCAATGCCGCGCGCGGGGGCGGTTCTCCGCCGCGCGCGGGGTGGTTCCTCTGGCCCTGTCCGGCCCCTCGGCCTGCGGCCCCGGGGCCTGTGTCGGCGCCTGCGCGGCGCGCGACCGGCCCACGGGCATCCCCGGTCCGACCCAGCCCATGCGCCTGACCGTGGCGGCCTGCCCGCCGCCCGGCGCGGCGGCATCGGCAGAGGGCACGCGGCCCTCGTCAAGGGTCAGGCAGCGATCCCCCTTCGGCCCCTGAGCATAGCACGCGAGGGTCTCACTGGCATCCTTGCCGCGCCTGGCCTCGTGGTTGACCGTCCCGATCGTCACGCGCGCTCTCCCGGGGCTTTCAGCGCTCTGCGGCGAGGGCCGTGGCCTCGTCCAGCACCTCTGCGTCACCGATATGGTTGGCCAGGATCAGGACCAGCCGGGCATTGATCGCGTCGCATTCCGCCTTGGTCTTGCCCTCGTGCACAGCAAGCAACCTTGCGTAGAAATCGTCCGGGTTCGAGATGTTCGGGTCGAGGGTCAGCTTGGCCATCTCGGGTCTCCTCTCAGGCGCGTCCGGTTGCGGTGTCGACGGCCCTGCGCAGGGCGGCGGCGTCGTAGCGGTCCCAGCGCGCGGCGATATGCTGGTCCGGGCGTATCAGGTAGACGGCGGATGTGGCCCCGCCCAGATAGCGCTGCGCCAGCTCCGGGTTGTCCCGGGCCGAAAGCGCGACCCGGGTGACGGTGATGCCGTCCACGTCAAGGCTGTCGGGGGCCTCGGCGTCGATGGTCAGCAGCTGGAACGCACCGCCGAACAGTCCCAGAAGCCAGCCGTCGCCCAGCGGGGCATCGACCATCGGCGCGCCGACGCGGGTGCGTTCGGGTCCGCCATCCAGCGCATCCGGTCCGTTCAGGGACAACCCGTCGTAGACACAGGGCACCGACAGACGACCGGAATTGACAAGCGGGCGGGCAAAGGCGGCCTTTCCGGCCAGCGTCAGAACCGCATCGCGGAAGACCTTGCTGATCTCGGATTTCGGGGTGATGAAATCGGTCGACCGGGTCGAGTTCAGGATATTTTCATCGGCGCCATGGACCCGTTCCTCGGAATAGCTGTCCAGCAGCGTCTGCGGCGCCTTCCCGGTGATCACCAGCCCCAGCTTCCAGCCGAGGTTGTCGGCATCCTGCATCCCGGAATTGGCCCCCCGCGCGCCGAAGGGCGAGACCTGATGCGCCGCGTCCCCGGCAAAGAAGAGCCGCCCGTGGCGAAAGCGCTCCATGCGCTTGCACTGGAAGGTGTAGATCGAGGACCACACCATGTCATAGTCGACCTCCGGGCCGAGGAAGGCGTTCAGGCGGCGGCGGACATTCTGCTCTTTCATCTCTTCCTTGCGGTCCACGTCCCAGCCGATCTGGAAGTCGACGCGCCAGACATCGTCGGGTTGCTTGTGCAACAGGACCGAGGCGCCCTGACCGTGGCTGGGTTCGAACCAGAACCACCGTTCGGTCGGGAACTTCATGTCGCCCTTCAGCCTGATATCGGCGATCAGAAAGCTGTCCTGAAAGACCTTCCCGGTAAAGCCGTATCCCAGCATGGTGCGCAGCGGCGAGTTTGCACCGTCGCAGGCCACCACCCAATCCGCCTCTATCCTGTAGGGGCCGTCCGGCGTCATCACGTCCAGACCGATGTGATCCTCCTTGACCTCGACCGCGTCCACGCGGGTCTTGCCGCGCAGCTGGATCGGCGCGCCCTCGGCCTGCAGGGCCCGCAGCCTGTCGATCATGAAGCCTTCGAAATAGGGCTGCTGAAGGTTGATGAAGGCCGGGTACTTGTGGCCCTGTTCCGGCAACAGGTTGAACTCGAACACCTTGTCGTCGCGATGGAAGACCTTGCCGAGGTTCCAGACCACGCCCTTTTCCAGCATCGGCTCGCCGCAGCCGTAGCGGTCGGCGATTTCAAGGCTGCGCTTGGCGAAACAGATCGCCCGGCTGCCGGTGCCGATCCCCTCGTGGTCGTCCAGCACGAGCACCGGAATGCCCTGCTGGCCAAGGTCGAGCGCGGTGGCAAGGCCAACCGGCCCGCCGCCGACCACCACCACGGGATGGCGGACGGCCTCGGCCCTGTCCTGATCGGTCGAGCGCTCGTAGGGATAGACCTTGTGAGCGACTGTATACCTGTCTGCGAACATCTTTCGGCCCCCTCCCCAAAGCGCCCTCAGCCCTGCAGGGCCTCCCACATCTCCAGATCCCGTTGCGCGGTCCAGATGCGCGGGGTGTCGATGCCCCGGGCCTCATCGAAGGCGCGCGCGACGTTGAAGGGCAGGCAATGCTCGTAGATCGCGTAGTCGCTGAACTTGGGGTCGCAGCTTTCGCGGACCGCGTCCCATGCGTCTTTCAGCGTGCCGCCCCGCGCGGCGACCTGTCTGGCCGGGCGGTAGGTGCTTTCGACAAAATCCCGGGTGTTTTCCAGCGCCGCGTCGACCATTTCGCGCCCGACAAGCGCGTCGCCGCGTCCCGGGGCGATGAACTGGGGGTCGTAGGCCTTGACCGCGTCCAGCGTCTTGCCCCAATCCTCGAAATGGCCGTCGCCGCAATAGCAGGCCGAGTGGTATTCGACGATGTCGCCGGTGAACATGGTCTGCGCGTCGGGCACCCAGATCACGCTGTCGCCCGCCGTATGGGCCCGGCCAATCTGCTTGATCTCGACCTTGCGGTTGCCAAGGTAAACGGTCATCGAGTCCGAAAACGTGGTCGTTGGCCAGGTCAGGCCGGGAATACTCTCGTGGCCCTCGAAAAGCCGGGGGAACCGCTGGAATTCGCTGTCCCAGTCCTCTTGCCCACGCTCGACCACCATGGCGCGGGCCTTGTCGGACATGATGATCTGATTGGCCCCGAAGGCCGAGGCGCCCAGCACCCGGACGGCGTGGTAATGGGTCAGCACAACATGGCTGATCGGCTTGTCGGTGACCGAGCGGACGCATTCGATGACCTTGTTGGCCAGCCGGGGCGTGGCCTGAGCCTCGACGATCATGACGCTGTCGTCACCGATGATGACACCCGAGTTCGGATCGCCCTCGGCGGTGAAGGCATAAAGCCCCTCGCCAATCTCGGAGAACGAGATCTGTTTCTCGCCGGTGTCGCCCTGCGACGCGAATGCCTTTGCCATGTTCGTTCCTTCCGTGGTTCCGTCAGCGCCGCCTCGGGGGCGGAGCATTGCGCCCGCGCGCAGCGGCGACGGGCGTGTTGGTAAGCGGGCCGGTCCCCGTTCCCCGGCGCGACCGGGGCAGCTTGGCATGGCCCCGGATATCTGCCGCTGCGCCAAACAGCGCGGAACTCGTCGCGGCTGGGGCGTCTTGCCCTGCAGCGATGCCGCGACCGGGGTTTCCTGCGACGCGTTCGATTGTCAGGCCGCCACGGTCTTCGCGGCGCTTGATCGTCCTGACAGTCCCGATGGCCACGTTCCGCCTTCCATCATCCTGAATGCATCCCTGTTTGCGGCGCAACCCCCGCAACGAGGCAGCAGAGTCATTGCGCGCGAAACGATTTGGTTTATCATTGCGGATGCAACGAAAGTCAAGATCATTTCGAGCGCAACGAAGTGGGTGCCAGAAGATATGCCGTCACAGTTCCACCTTTCCGCCTTCCTGCCCTACCGGCTTTCCGTGCTGTCGGACCGTGTCAGCCGCCGCCTGTCGGTCGAGTACGAACGAACCCACGGCCTTTCGGTCGCGGAATGGCGGGTGCTGGTGCATCTGGCCCGATGCGGCAGCGTTTCGGTGCGCGACATCCACAACTGCGTGAACCTCGAAAAACCCGGGGTCAGCCGGGCGGTCAGCAGGCTGGAGCAGAACGGTCTGGTGCGGAAGGCCCCGGGCAAGGGCGATGGACGGCTGGTCGCGATTTCCCTGACGCCCGCCGGGCAGGCGGTGCTGGCCGACATCATCCCTGCCGCGAAATCGGTCGAAGCCAGCATATGCGACGCGGTCGACCCGGCAGACCTGAGAACCTTCTTCCGGGTCATGGAGCAGATGCACGCGGCCCTTGATGCGGATGCCGCCGCCAGACCGCGGTCGCGGATGGATGTCGACGGCCTCGATACCTGATCCACCCGCGCGGCTTTCGCTTCGGATCGGCCAGCCCGCCGGCGCAGGGCCACCTGGCCGAGGCCGCCCTTGCCGGACATGCACGGCATCGGCGCCCGATCCTCTCGGCGCCGCCGCAGAGCCGCGGACCCCGGGCGCGGCGGACAGCGGTGTGCGGATCTGCGCCTGCAAGAGCAGCAGGTTCCCGGCGCAGAGGGGCTGGTCCAAAATCGCCATTGCGCCGAATGCTCCTGGGCACAGGGGCCGCATTCTCGGCCAGGCGCGCCTTGCGTCAGCGGTCCGCCGGGCATTTGCCTCGGCGCCCCTGTGCCGCTCTATGGCCAGGCTGCGAAGGACTGTGGCTCGATGCTGTTCTTGCGGCGGAAGGATCTGCGGAAGGCACCGGGGTTCTGACCCGTCTCCCGCCTGAAAAACCGCGTGAAATAGGCCGGATCGCTGTATCCGAGACGGAAGGCGATCTGGGAAACCGGCATCCCGGTGTTGGCCAGCAGCTCCATCGCGTCCCGCACCAGCAGCCGGTGCAGATAGGCGCGCGGGGAAAGGCCCGTTGCACGCTTGACCGCCGACCCAAGCCGGTTTCGGCTGACCTGAAGGTCGCGGGCATAGGCGTCGACGGACAGATGATCGCGGACGCGCCGCGCGGCCATCAGGACAAAGCGCTCCGACAGGCCCTGCGGTGCGCCGCCAAGGTGGACGAGATCCCTGCGCGCCAGCCTCCAGAGTTGCAGCAACAGCAGGGCAAGGTAGTTGGCGGCGGCGATATCGGCGCCGGGTTCGTCGGCCTGGCGTTCCCGCATGAACCCGGTCAACAGCTCTTCCATGTGTTCGGGAAGCTCCGGCGATAGGTTCAGATCCTGAGACAGGGTGCGCTGCATCTGCGCGCCGATCGGCGTCACGGGAAGGACCTGCCTGAGGGTCGCCTCCGGGATCGTGACCAGGGTGCCGCGCGCCCCGATTTCGGCTCGTCAACTCGTGCTTTTCATCGTCGGTCCACCACAGCAGGCGCGGACCCGTACGCATGTCTTCGGCATTGCGCAGGCGCACGGTGCCGTACTCCAGCCACAACAGGTGCGAAGCCCGCGGCGGCAGGGTGAAGGCAATGCGCGACAGGGGGCTGCGGATCTGGTGCAGCCCGGTGGTTGGTCGGCGCGTGGCGATGGGTCTGTGGGGGATCGGCATGGTGCCGCGATGCTGGGCCGAAACAGTCCGAATAACAAGCACCAGTGCAAGAGATCGCCCCGCCAGTGCATTTAAGTCGGTGCTGTTGGGGGGCTAGGATGTCTTTCGACCTCGATGAGCCGCGTCAGACGGCTGTATCGGCGGAGAACGGGCCGGCGGAGGACTGGCCGAAAGGGAGGCAATAATGATCGGTATTTCGCGGCGCGCATCCCTGCGCGCACTTTCTCTCGGCGTGACGTCCGTGGCGGCACTGGCGGTCGGGATCGCCATGGCGCAGGACGACACGGTGACCATCGGCTATGCGGTGGCACGGACCGGGCCGAATGCGACCGGCGCCGGGATCACGACGATCCCGAATTACGAGCTCTGGGTCGATACGGTGAACAAGGCCGGCGGGCTCAAGATGCCCGATGGATCCCGGAAGATGATCGAAGTGGTCGAATACGACAACCGCTCGGCCAACGAGGACCTGGTGCGCGCCATCGAACGGCTGGCCTCGCAGGACGAGGTCGACCTGATCCTGCCGCCCTGGGGCACCGGCCCCAACCTGGCGATCGCGCCGCTGATGGCGCGTTTCGGCTACCCGCAGCTTGCGGTGTCCGCGGTGACCGACAAGGCACCGGACTTTGCCGCACGCTGGGACCGGAGCTTCTGGATGCTGGGCGGCGGGCATGACTACGCCGCCGGGCTGGTCGAGGTGCTGACAACGGCACGCGACGCAGGCCAGATCAACGACAAGGTCGCGGTCGTCTCGGTCGCCGACGGGTTCGGCATCGATCTGATCAAGGGCGCGCGCCCGGCCTTCGAGGCGGCTCGGTTTCGAGCTGGTCTATGACGCGACCTACCCGCTGGGCACCTCGGATTTCGCCGCGATCATGAGCGAGGCGCAGAATTCCGGCGCCGACAGCTTCATAGCGTTTTCCTACCCGCCGGGGTCCTTCGGGATGACCAAGACGGCGCAGACGATGGGCTACAATCCGAAGGTCTTCTACATCTCGGTCGGCGGCGCGTTCCCGATCTATCCGGGCGTCGCGGACGGCAAGGCCGAGGGCGTCATGGCCATCGGCGGCGTGGATGCGGACAGCCCGGCGATCCAGGCGTATTTCGAGCGCCACGCCGCCTTCGTCGGCAACCCGCCGGACAGCTGGGCCTCGGCCATCACCTATGCCTCGCTCGAAATGCTGGAGCAGGCGGTCGAGCGTGTCGGGCTCGATCACGAGGCCCTGGCCGGAGAGCTTTCCACCGGCACCTTCGACACCGTGGTGGGTGACGTGACGCTGGAGGACAACCAGCTGCGCGACCTCTGGTGGGTCGGGCAGTGGCAGGGCGGGGCCTTCCGCGCCGTGAACCCCGCCGACAAGCAGGGCGCCGCCGCGCCCATCGTGCCCAAGCCCGAATGGTAATGCGCTGGCCCGCACCCTACCCCGGTGCGGGCCGCACCTGAAACGCCTCAAGGGTTTCCGATGCTTACGACCACCCTCATTCTCGGCCTCGTGCTGGGCGGCACCTACGCGCTGCTTGCCCCGGGGCTGACCCTGCAATACGGCATCGCCCGGATCATGAACCTGGCCTATGGCGAGCTGACGCTGGTCGCGGCCTTCGTGGTCGTCTTCCTGTTTCTCGGGATGGGTCTGTCGCCGTTGCTCGCGCTTCCGCTGGTGGCGGCGGGCGGCTACGGGGCAGGGTGGCTGCTGTACCAAGTGATGATGCGCCCGCTGGTGGCGCGGTCGGGCGGCGGCGGGCGGCTCGAGGTCGACAGCATCCTTGCCACCTTCGGCCTGCTGTTCCTGATACAGGGCGTGCTGCTGCTGGTCTTCGGTGCGAATTTCACCTCGATCTCCTACCTCGACCGGGGGGTTTCCGTGCTGGGCGTCTCGGTGGCACTGAACCGGCTGATCGCCTTCGGCATCTGCGTCGCCGTCGGGGCCGCGCTGGTGGTGGCGCTCAGGACCACCCGCTGGGGGCTGATCATGCGCGCCGTCGCGCTGACGCCGGGATCGGCGCCGCTGGTCGGCATCGACGTGAACCGCGTGGCACGGCAGGGCTTCGCGCTGGGGGCGGCGCTGGCGGCGGTCGCGGGGGCGTCGATCTCGATGTACCAGACGTTTTCCGCCACCGCCGGGGTCGTCTTCACCATGAAGGCGCTGGTGATCGTCATCATGGGCGGCGTCGGCAATGTGCGGGGTGCGCTGGTCGCGGGCTTCGGCCTGGGCCTGATCGAGACCTTCGTGGCGACCGCCATCGACCCGGGCCTGACGCTGGCTGCGACCTACGGCATCTTCCTGCTTGTGCTGCTGTGGCGTCCGCAGGGCCTGTTCGGAGCGCCCGGTACGATGATGCGACTTGTCCTGCCCCTCATCGGCCTGGTGCTGCTGGCAATCCTGCCGCATGTCGTCTCTGACTACGGGTTGGGCCTGCTGATCGGGGCCGCCACCTATGTCACGCTGGCCTCGGCCTGGGCGCTGTTCTCGGGCCATACCCACTATATCTCGCTGGCCACCGTCGCCTTCTACGGCACCGGCGCCTATACCGTGGCGGTGCTGAGCGAGGTGCTGCCCTATCCGGTCGTCCTGCTTTGCGCCGCCCTGATCGGCGGGGCGCTTGCGCTGGTCGTCGGCCTGTCCACGCTGCGGCTTCGGGGCGTCTACTTCGTGATCTTCAGCTTCGGCCTGGCCGAACTCATCCGCCAGCTGATCACCTGGTACGAGGTCAATGTCACCGGGACCCTCGGGCGCTACATCTTCCTCGAGATCAGCACGCAACAGATCTACTGGCAGATGCTGGCGCTTGGCGCCGTCACCATCGCGCTGACCGCCTGGATCATGCGCTCGCGGCTGGGCCTCGCCCTGCGTGTCATCGGCGACGACGAGACGGTGGCCGCCCATTCCGGCATCAACCTGGCGCGGGTCAAGCTGCTGGCCTTCGTCGCCTCGTCGGTCATCCTGACGCTGGCCGGGGCGATCACCTCGCCGCGCTATGTCTACGTAGAGCCCGCGATCGTCTTCAACCCGGCGGTCAGCTTCCTGACGGTCATCATGGCCCTGCTGGGCGGGGCGAACCGGCTCTGGGGGCCGGCACTCGGCGCGGTGCCGCTGTTCCTGGTCTTCGAGTTCCTGTCCGCGAACTTCCCCGACAGCTACCCGATCTTCCTCGGGGCTGCTCTTCATCGGCGTCGTCTTCGTCGTGCCCAACGGCCTCATCGCGGCGGGCGAGCGGCTGGTGCGCCACAAGGGGACACGGGCATGAGCTTCCTGGACATCAACCGCGCGGTGAAGCAGTTCGGCGGCCTTCGGGCGGTGGACGAGGTCTCGTTCTCGCTGAAACGCGGCGAGATCGTCGGACTGCTGGGGCCGAACGGCTCGGGCAAGACGACGCTGATCAACCTTGTATCGGGCGCTTTGCCGACCACCTCCGGCGAGATCCGGCTGGACGGGCAACGGCTGACCGGGCTGTCCCGCGACCGCATCGCCCGGGCCGGCGTGGCGCGGACCTTCCAGCTGGTGCGGACCCTGCCGTCGCTCAGCCTGATGGAAAACGTGATGATCACCGCGGTCTTCGGCCGCAGGGCCCACTGGGGCGCCGAGGCCCGCCGCGTCGCGGAAGAGGCCTTGCAGACGGTGGGCCTCGCCGGGCGGGCCGGTGCGGTGGCAGGCGATCTGACCTACATCGACCAGAAGCGGCTGGAACTGGCCCGCGCGCTGGCGGCCGAGCCCGAGATCCTGTTGCTGGACGAATGGCTGGCCGGTCTCAACCCGACCGAACTGGCCGAGGGCGTCGCCCTGATCCGCCGCCTGCACGAGGGCGGGCTGACCATCCTGATGGTCGAGCACATCATCGATGCGGTCCGGGCGCTGTGCCCGCGCGTGGTGGTGATGAACTCCGGCAGGCTGATCGCGGACGAGGCAACCGAAACCGCGCTGTCCGATCCCGCGGTGATCGCCGCCTACCTGGGAGGAGAGGTCGATGCTTGAGGTCAGGGATCTGACCATCGCCTACGGCAAGCACGTCGCGCTGGACGGCGCCTCGCTGACGGTCGAACAGGGTCGCATGGTCGCCATCCTCGGCGCGAACGGGGCGGGCAAGTCCTCCCTGCTGGGCGCCATCGGCGGGCGGGTGCGGCCAAGGTCGGGTGACATACTCTACCGTGGCCGCTCTGTGCTGTCGCTGCCCGCGCACCGGCTTGTCGACGAGGGCATCGCGCTGGTGCCCGAGGGGCGGGGCATCTTTCCCGCGCTTTCGGTTGCAGAGAACCTGGCGCTTGGCGCGATCCCGGCGCGCGCCCGGGCCACCGCCCCGGACCGCTTGGCCGAGGTGCTGACGCTCTTTCCCAAACTGGCCGAGCGCCGCAACCAGATCGCGGGCACCATGTCCGGGGGAGAGCAGCAGATGGTCGCCATCGGTCGCGCGCTGATGTCGAACCCCGACCTGCTGCTGCTGGACGAGCCCTCGCTGGGCCTTGCCCCCATCGTCACGAAAGAGGTCTTTGCCGCGCTGTCGCGCATTCGGGCCACCGGGCTCACGATCCTCATCGTCGAACAGAACGCCCGCGCCACGCTGGAACTGGCCGATTTCGCCTATCTCGTGGAGGTCGGTCGGATATCCGGCTCCGGCCCTGCCCAACAGATCAAGTCCGATCCCGCCGTCATCCGCGCCTTCCTGGGTGGCGCGCTGGCCGAGGCCCGCTGACAGGAGAATCCGATGGAAAAGCTCAATCTCTACATTGACGGCGCATATGTTCCCGCCGAGGGCGGGCGCAGCTTTACCCGCGCGAACCCGGTGACAGGCGAGGTGGTGACCGAGGCCGCAGCCGCTTCGCTGACGGATGCGGCCCGGGCGGTCGACGCCGCCGCCGCCGCCTTTGCCACGTGGTCGGTGACAAGCCCGGGCGAACGCCGCAAGAAACTGCTGGCTGCGGCGCAGAACCTGACCGCGCGCGCCGATGAGATCGTGCAGGCGATGAAGGACGAGATCGGCGCCACCGAGGCCTGGGCCCGGTTCAACTGCATGCTGGCCGCCGACATGCTGGTCGAGGCCGCGTCGCTGACGACCCAGATCAAGGGCGAGGTGATCCCCTCGAACCGCCCGGGCTCCACCGCCATGGCGGTCCGTCAGCCGGCGGGTGTCGTGCTGGCGATGGCGCCGCTGGAACGCGCCTGTCATCCTCGGCGTGCGGTCCATCGCGACGCCGCTTGCCTGCGGCAACACCGTGGTCATGAAGACCTCGGAACTTTGCCCCCGCGTGCACGCGCTGATCATCGAGGCGGTGGCCGAGGCCGGTCTGCCCGCCGGCGTTCTCAACGCCATTTCCAACGATCCCGACGACGCGGCGGATATCGTCGCGGCGCTGATCGAACATCCGGCGATCCGGCGGGTGAACTTCACCGGCTCCACCCGCGTGGGCCGGGTGATCGGCGAGCTGGCCGGGCGGAACCTGAAGCCCGCTCTCCTCGGAGCTGGGCGGCAAGGCGCCGCTGATCGTGCTGGAGGACGCCGATATCGACGCCGCCGTGGCGGCCGCCGGTTTCGGCGCCTACATGAACGAGGGTCAGATCTGCATGTCGACCGAACGGATCATCACCGTCGGTGACGCGGGGGACCGCTTCGTCGAAGCCTTCCGCGCCAAGGTCGAAAGCCTCACGGTACCGGCGATCCGCGCCAGGGCGACACGCCCCTGGGCTCTCTGGTGAACATGGCCGCCGCGGAGCGGATCGAGAACCTCGTCACCGACGCGCTGGACAAGGGCGCCACACTGATCGCGGGCGGCGGGCGCGGCACCATGCTGAACGCGGCAGCGCTGGACCATGTCACCGGCGACATGCGCATCTATACCGAGGAAACCTTCGGCCCGGTGGTCGCCATCATCCGGGCAGGCTCGGTCGATGAGGCGGTGCGCATCGCCAATGAAAGCGAATTCGGCCTGTCCGCCGCCGTCTTCGGGCGCGACACGATGGCCGCGCTGGCGGTCGCCAAGCGCATCGAAAGCGGCATCTGCCACGTCAACGGCCCGACGGTCCACGACGAGGCGCAGATGCCGTTCGGCGGGGTCAAATCCTCGGGCTATGGCCGCTTCGGCGGCGTCTGGGGTGTGCAGGAATTCACCGAGCTGCGCTGGATCACCCTGCAGGACGGCGATCTGCACTATCCAATCTGATCGGCAACCAAGGAAGGATCGACCGATGATTAAGAAACTGGGACTGGCCGTTCTGGCCACGGCAGCGATGGGCCTGGGCACGGCACCGGCCTTTGCGCAGGAGCACGTCTTCAAGCTGCACCATTTCCTGGGCGCCAAGGCTCCGGCGCAGACGAAGATGCTCGAACCACTGGGCCCGCGCGGTCGAGGAGAACTCGGGCGGCAAGGTCAAGATCGAGATCTACCCCTCGATGACGCTGGGTGGGCGTCCGCCCGAACTGATCAACCAGGTGCGCGACGGCGTGGTCGACCTGGTCTGGACCGTCAACGGATATACGCCGGGGCTTTTCCCGCGCACCGAGGTGGTCGAGCTGCCGAACGTGTACAAGAACGACCCGGTGGCCACGAACCTCGCGCTGTTCGACATGTATGAGGAACATCTCTCCGAGGAATACCGCGGTGTCGAACCGATGTTCCTGCACGTCCACGCGGGGCAGGCGATCCATACGGTCGACAAGGAGGTGCGCAACCCCGAGGACATGGCCGGCCTGAAGTTGCGCATTCCCACGCGCACCGGCGCACTGGGTGATCGAGGCGCTTGGCGCCTCGCCGGTGTCCATGCCGGTGCCGGACCTGCCGCAGTCGCTGTCCAAGAAGGTCGTCGACGGCGCCTTCATCCCGTGGGAGATCATTCCCGCGCTCAAGATCCAGGACCAGACGGACTACCAGATCGAGGGCCACGACAAGACCCGCTTCGGCACCACGACCTTCCAGGTGTCGATGAACCAGAACCGCTGGAACAGCCTGCCCGAGGACGTGCAGAAGGCATTCCGCGATGCGTCGAACCGCGAATGGGCGGTACGAGGTGGGCCGGATCTGGCGCGCCATCGACGAGCACGGGATCGGGGTGGCGACCGAGGCGGGCAACACCCATGTGACCCTGACCGAGGAAGAAACCGCCGCGTTCCAGCAGGCGCTCGAGCCGGTGGTGCAGCGCTGGGTCGACGACATGTCGGGCAAGGGCGTCGACGGCGAAGCCCTGGTCCAGACCGCGCGTGACCTGATCGAACAGAATACCGAAGGCGCGGGGAACTGATGTTCAGATCCGAAACCGTGGGCCGCAGCGGATTTTCCGCTGCGGTCGCGCGTCTGGCCACGATCTGGGCGTTGCTGGGCGGCCTCGTGCTGCTGGCGGTCGTGGCAATCAATGTCTTCACGGTCCTGGGCGGCATCGTCGGCCGGCCTTTTTCCGGTGATTTCGAGCTGACCGAAATCGGGATCGCGATCGCCGTTTTCGCCTTCCTGCCCTATTGCCAGCTGACCGACGCCAACGTCACGGCCGACATCTTCACCGCCCGCGCACCGACCCGGGTGCTGGCCGCCTTGCGGGCGCTGGCCTCGCTTCTGGCCTTCGGCTTCGCGGCGCTGCTGGTCTGGCGGATGTCGCTGGGCATGATCGATCAGAAGACCTACGGCTATGTCACCGCCATCCTGCAGGTGCCGATCTGGTGGGGCTTCATGCCCATCCTGGTCTCGCTGGCGCTGCTGGTGGCGACCGCGCTGGTCACGCTGGTCGAAGCCGGCAGGGAGGTGCGCGCATGACCGATCCGATCACGCTGGGCATCCTGGCGCTGGTGATCCTGATCGTCCTGATCGCCATCCGCATTCCCATTGCCTATTCCATGATCCTCGTCGGCGGCGCCGGTATCGCGCTGCTGAACGGTCCCGCCCTGCTGTTGAGCCAGCTCAAGACGCTGGGCTACGGCCAGTTCTCGATCTACGACCTGTCGGTCGTGCCGATGTTCATCCTGATGGGAGAACTGGCGACCGGCGCGGGCCTGAGCCAGGCGCTGTTCCGGGGCGCGAACGCCTGGCTGGGCTGGATGCGCGGCGGCACCGCAATGGCCGCCATCGCCGGCTGCGCCGGGTTCGGGTCGGTCTGCGGATCGTCGCTGGCCACCGCCTCGACCATGGGGAAGGTCGCGCTGCCCGAACTGAAGCGCTACAACTATTCCGGCGCCCTGGCGACCGGATCGCTGGCGGCGGGCGGCGTGCTGGGCATCCTGATCCCGCCCTCGGTCGTGCTTATCGTCTACGCGGTCATCGTAGAGGCGAACATCGTCACCATGTTCGCGGCGGCCCTGCTGCCGGGCATTCTGGCGGTGATCCTCTTTATCCTGACCATCGCCCTTTACGTCACCATCCGCCCCGAGGCGGGCCCGCCGGGCGGCGCCTCGACCCGCTCCGAATTCCTGCGCGCCACGCTGGGCCTGCTGCCGGTGATGGTGATCTTCGGGCTGGTGCTGGGCGGTATCTACGCGGGCTTTTTCAATCCCACCCCGGCGGCTGCGGTCGGCGTGTTCCTCGTGTGGCTCTACGGCGCGGCCAAGGGACGACTGGGCCTCGGAGCGACCGTCGCGGCGCTCAAGGCGACCGCGCGCACATCCGGCATGATCTACCTGATCCTGCTGGGCGCGGAGCTGATGAAGATCTTCATGTCGCGCATCGGCCTGCCGCAGCAGGCAGCCACCTGGATCGCCGAAAGCGGCATGGCGCCGATGATGGTCTTGATCTTGCTCTTGCTCGCGCTGATCCTGCTGGGCTGTCTGATGGACAGCCTGTCGATGATCCTGCTGGTCATTCCCTTCTTCTGGCCGATGCTGCTGGAGATCAACGGCGGCCTCTACCAGGGGGCAGAGGGATCGGGCTTTGGCATGAGCACCGAGGAGCTGAAAGTCTGGTTCGGGATCCTTGCCCTGATCGTGGTCGAGTTGGGGCTGATCACGCCGCCCGTGGGGATGAACGTCTTCATCATCTCGGCGCTGGCCAAGGACACGCCGATGATCGAGACCTTCAAGGGTGTGGCGCCTTTCTTCGCGGTAGAACTGCTGCGCGTGGGGCTGTTGCTGGCCTTTCCGGCGCTGACCCTCTGGCTGCCACGGCTTCTGGGAGGATAGCGATGGCCCGAAACCACGGTTGACCGCCGATGGTGCGATCTTTCCCCGGCAGAAGGCGCTTGGGGCGGATCGTGCCCTTGCCGCAGCCCGGCTGTCTGGCAGGGTCCCTGCGCGCGGCACCCGGCGCGCCCCGCAGCGCCCTGGCGGCCCTGCCTTGCGACGGTGGAAGAGGGCAGCGGCATGATCGAAAATCCCGTGGCCCGGGGGGGAGTGCCCCCCGGGCCACGGGTCTTTATCGCGGTGGCGCATCTGCGAGGGCCAGCGCGATACCATTGGCCGGGCTCAGGCCGCGCCCGAAGTCTGCAAGGCCGCCGCCGGGCGGGCCACAGGGCTTTCGAGGGTGAAATTCTGTTTGCGAGCCGCATGTGCCCGCGGGATAAGGGCGGCATCAGGTGCCCTCTTTGGGGGAGAATCGGGAAGCCGGTGCAAGTCCGGCGCGGGCCCGCCGCTGTAACGGGGATCGTCAGGCAACGGCCACTGGGCGGCAAGGCCCGGGAAGGCGCCATGGCGAGAGGATCCGGAGCCAGAAGACCGGCCTGATGTCATTGCGTTTCGGGGTGGAGCCCGCGGCGCTTTGAACTGTGCGAGGTCCAAGATGCCCCCCGAACTATCCGCCGAACCCGTGGTTCCGCAGCCCGCCCGCCACTTCGACGACCGGGAACGTCAGGCGCTCTACGATATCATCGACGCGCGCCGCGACGTGCGGAACGAGTTCCGCCCCGACCCCATCGACCCGGCAGCCCTCCGGCGCATTCTTGCAGCGGCGCATGCGGCGCCCTCGGTCGGCTTCATGCAGCCACTGGGATTTCCTTCTGATCCGTGACCCGGACCTTCGCGCCGATGTCCACGCGGCCTTCCTGCGCGCCAATGCCGAGGCGCAAGAGATGTTCGACGGCGACCGCAAGGCCCTGTACCGGTCGCTGAAGCTGGAAGGCATCCTGACCGCTCCGCTGAATATCTGCGTGACCTGCGACCGGACCCGGGGCGGAAAGGTGGTTCTGGGCCGAACCCACAATGCCGACATGGATCTCTATTCGACGGTCTGTGCCGTTCAGAACCTCTGGCTGGCCGCCCGCGCGGAAGGGGTGGGCATCGGCTGGGTCTCGATCTTTCGACCAGACGACCTTCGCGGCCTGCTTGGCATCCCGGACCACGTTGAAATCGTGGCCTATCTCTGCGCGGGATACGTCGACGCGCTTTATCCGAAGCCAGAGCTTGAAGCCCGGGGCTGGCGCAAGAGGCTGGCGCTTGACAGCGTGATCCACGATGACCGCTGGCCCGCACCCTAGCCGCATCCCGGCGTCGACAGATGGCGCGGGGCAGGGCCGATTTGCGCCTGTTCCATTGAACGGCGCCGCCTGATGATCGTGCGGACCCGTGGCCCGGATTGGCGCCGCCTGCGCCGATCCGCCCCGGGCCTGCCGCTTGGCGGGGCAGGGGCGGCGCCAAGCCGGGCTGGCGCCGCACCCGCCCGGTCAGCGATCACACGGACAGTCTGCGAAGGTCGCCCATGACCTCGGAGACGTGGCGCAGGAAACGCGCTGCCGCGACCCCGTCCACGACCCGGTGATCCCAGCTTAGGCTCAATGGCTGGATCAAACGCGGCTGGAAGGCAGAGCCGTTCCAGACCGGCTGGGTTTCGGCGCGGGTCATCCCCAGGATGGCCACTTCCGGCGCGTTGATGATGGGCGTGAATCCCGTGCCACCGACCCCGCCCAGCGAGGAAATCGTGAAGGTCGCCCCCTGCATGTCGTCGCGTTTCAGCCTGCCCTGCCGCGCGCTGGCAGCAAGAGAGGCCATTTCCGCGGCAATCTCGCGCAGGCCCTTTCGGTCGGCTTCCTTGATGACCGGCACGACAAGACCATCGGGGGTGTCCGCCGCGACGCCGATGTTCCAATAGTGCTTGAGCACGATGTCGTCGCCGTCGAGCGACGCGTTGAAGCGCGGATGGGCCTTCAATGCACAGACCGTGGCCTTGACCGCAAAGGCCAGCATGGTGATCCGCGCATCCTCTGGGCCGGCTTCGGTGTTGAGCCGTTTGCGGAAGTCCTCAAGATCGCTGACGTCGGCCTTGTCGAAGTTGCAGACATGCGGGATCAGCATCGCGTTGCGGGTCAGGCTTGGCCCGGAAATCCGCGCGATGCGGGGCAGGGGCATGCGTTCGATCGGGCCGAACACGGCGAAATCCGGATTTGGCCAGTCGGGCAGATCCGGCAGGGCGGTCCCCTGTCCGGCCTTGGATGGCGGTGTGGTCAGGCGTGTCTTGACGAAGGCCTCGACATCGTCGCGGGTGATGCGGTTCTTCCGCCCCGTGGCGGGCACCTCGTCGATGGCCACACCCAGTGTTCGCGCCAGCTTGCGGACGGACGGCGAGGCATGTGAGGGCTTGCCGCCCTTGTCTGTGCCCGGCGCCGGGAGTGCCGACACCGGCATCGGCACCGGGACCGACGGGGGCAGGAGTGCCGGATGCGACACCGCGCCGGGTTCCGCAGGGCCACTGTCCGGCGCGGCGCGTGCTGTTTCCGCCGCTTGCGGCGCCACCGGGGGCGCGGGCTCTGGCGCGGCGGCAATTTCCATCAACAGGACAAGGCTGCCCTTGCTGACCCGGTCGCCCTCGGCGACCTTCAACTCGGCGATTGTGCCGATACGCGGGCTGGGCACGTCCAGCGTCGCCTTGTCGGACTCGAGAACGACAAGCGTGTCATCCACGCAGACCGTATCGCCAACGGCGACCGGGATCTCGATGATCGGGACATCGTTGAAATCGCCTATGTCCGGGACATGGATTTCGACCGTGGTGTTCATCTGGCCGCCCTCACATCCGCCAGGGCGCATCGGCGAGCCGGGTCGATGCCCAGGTCACCGATGGCCTGCGCCAGCACCGATGCCCCGATCTCGCCCCTGCGCACCAATGCCTCGATTGCAGCCAGGGCGACGTGCTGGCGATCCACCTCGAAGAAACGGCGCAGCGCGGCGCGGTTGGCAGAGCGACCGAAGCCATCGGTGCCGAGAATGGTCATCCGGGTGTCGAGATAGGGGGCGATCTGGGCCGGAACCGCGCGGACATAGTCGCTGGCCGCGATGACCGGTGCGTCGCCGCCAATCATGCGTTCCACATGCGAAACCGCCCGATTGCCAAGCCGACCCTGCCGTTCGGCTTCGGCTGCATCGCGGGCCAGCTCGCTGAAGGAGGTGACCGAGTAGAGATCGCTGGCGATGCCGAAGCCCTGCAGGATCTCTGCGGCGGCAATGACCTCGCGCAGGATCGTGCCAGAGCCCAGCAGCCGCACCCGCGGCCCATCGCGGTCATGGCCCCCAAGCCGGTACATGCCCTTGATGATATCGCCTTCGACCCCCTGCGGCATGCTGGGCTGGGCATAGTTCTCATTCATGACGGTGATGTAGAAGAACTCGTCGCGTTTCTCGTCCAGCATGCGCGTCATGCCGTGGTCCATGATCACCGCCAGTTCATAGGCATAGCAGGGGTCGTAGGCGCGGCAGTTGGGGATCGCGGCGGCGGCAAGGTGGCTGGAACCGTCCTGGTGCTGAAGCCCTTCACCCGACAGCGTGGTGCGCCCGGCGGTTGCCCCCAGCAGAAAGCCACGCGCGCGCTGATCGACCGCCGCCCAGATCAGGTCGCCAACCCGCTGGAAGCCGAACATCGAATAGTAGATGTAGATCGGCAGCAATTCGGTGCCATGCGTGGAATAGGCCGTTGCCGCCGCGGTCCAAGAGCTGAGGGCGCCCGCCTCGGTGATGCCTTCCTCCAGAAGCTGGCCATCGGCTGTTTCCTTGTAGAACAGCATCGAATCCGCGTCTTCGGGCTCATATTTCTGGCCGTTGGGCGCATAGATGCCCACCTGCCGGAACAGGTTGTCCATGCCGAAGGTGCGCGCCTCGTCAGCGACGATCGGCACAAGGCGCGGGCCGAAGGCCTTGTCGCGCAACAGCCCGCTCATCATGCGGACCGCCGCCATCGTGGTCGACATTTCCTTGCCGTCGGCCTGGGTCGCGAATTTCGCGAAGCCGGCCAGGGCGGGGCGGGGCGGGGCAGGGGAATCCGCGTGACCGGGCCGGCGCGGCAGATACCCGCCAAGCGTCCTGCGGCGATCCTTGAGATAGGTCACTTCGGGGCTGTTGTCGCCGGGGTGGAAGAATTCCAGCGCCTCCACCGACTTGTCCGTCAGGGGCAGGTCGAAACGGTCGCGGAAGGCCTTGAGCGCCTCGATGTCCAGCTTCTTGGCCTGATGGGCGATCATTCGCGATTCACCGGCGCCGCCCATGCCATAGCCCTTCTTGGTCTTGGTCAGGATGACGGTCGGGCGCCCCTTGTGCGCCTTGGCAGAGGCAAAGGCGGCGTGCAGTTTCTTGAGATCGTGGCCGCCGCGCTTCAGGCGGTGAATCTCGTCATCTGACATATGCGCCACCAGTTCCGCCGTTGCCGGATCCGCATCGAAGAACCTGGCCCGATTGTAGTCGCCATCGCGCGAGCCGAGAGTCTGATACTCGCCGTCCACGGTTTCGGCAAAGCGGCGCAGCAGGACGCTTTCGCTGTCACGGGCAAAGAGGTTGTCCCACTCCGAGCCCCAGAGCACCTTGATCACATTCCATCCGGCACCGACGAAAAGCGACTCAAGCTCCTGGATGATCTGGCCGTTGCCACGCACCGGCCCGTCAAGCCGCTGCAGGTTGCAGTTGACCACAAAGGTAAGGTTGTCCAGCTCTTCGCGTGCCGCGAGGGTCAGCGCGCCGATGGATTCCGGCTCGTCCATCTCGCCATCGCCAAACACACCCCAGACATGGCGTCCCTGCGTATCGGCAAGGCCCCGGGCCTGAAGATAGCGCATGAACCGCGCCTGATAGATCGCCGACATCGGCCCGATGCCCATCGACCCCGTCGGCATCTGCCAGAATTCATCCATCAGCCAGGGATGCGGGTAGGAACACAGGCCCTTGCCGGGCACTTCCTGCCGGTAGTTGGCGATGTCGCTTTCCGACAACCGGCCCTCCAGGAAGGCGCGGGCGTAGATGCCCGGGGCCGAATGCGGCTGGAAATAGACAAGATCGCCGCCGAAATCCTCGGTCTTTGCCCGGAAGAAATGGTTGAAGCCGACCTCGAAGATCTCGGCCGCCGAGGCATAAGAGGCGATGTGTCCGCCCAGTTCGCCATAGGCCTTGTTGGCGCGGACCACCATCGCCAGAGCGTTCCAGCGCATCGTCGCGATGATCCGCTCCTCAAGCTGCAGATCCCCGGGATAGGCCGGTTGCTGCGACAGCGGGATCGTATTGCGGTAGGCCGAATAAGGCAGCCCGGACGTGGTGACGCCCAGACGGCGGGCATGGTCCTGAACCCGGTTCAGCACGAATTGCGCGCGTTCCGGGCCATCGGCCAGCGCCATGGATTCCAGCGAGTCCAGCCAGTCCTTCGTTTCTGCCGGATCGGGATCCTGGCGGGGTATTGCGTCATGTCTGGACATGGGGTCCTCCGTGTTTGACGCAGGATAGCCCGGTGTCGTTGGAGTCTTGCGCCAAAGTTGCTAAGAACCGCGCCAGAATTGGCATGAATCCCCAAGATCGTCCGATTTAAAAGCGAAACCAGCCAAGGAGCGGCGATGTTCGAGCCGGACGAGATCGACCTCAGGATTCTGCGCGAACTGCAACAGGATGCCCGGATTTCGCACCAGGTCCTGAGCGAACGGGTCGGGCTGTCGCCGTCGCCCTGTTCCCGGCGCATCCGCATTCTGGAAAGCAAGGGGATCATCACCGGCTACAGCGCCCATATCGATGCGCGCAAGCTGGGTTTCTCCATGAACATCTTCGTCTCGGTCAAGCTTGCGCATCAGGTCGACAGCGGGCTTGTGAATTTCGAGCGCGCGGTCAAACAGTGCCCCGAAGTGGTCGATTGCTGGCTGATGACCGGGAACCGCGACTACCTCTTGCGGGTTTCGGTGCGGGATCTCGACGAGTTCGAACAGTTCCTGACAGCGCGTTTGACCAAGATCGACGGCGTCTCGTCGATCGAGAGCTCGATTCCGATCCGCCAGGTCAAGGGCGGCATGTCGCGCTTGACCTGACAGGGGCATATCCGGCGGGACCGGACCGTCCGTTGTCTAAAGCAGGGCCTTGAGATCGGTATCGGGATCGGAAACCTGCGCCTGTTCCGGCGACCGCCCCGCTTCGATCAGGCGCTTGCCGATCATGTATCCACGCGGGTCGTTCATCGCGTCGACGGCCAGCAGCCTTTCTCCCTGGAAGTACCAGTTCGACTGGCCGCCGCGCGCGGCCTGACGGACGACAACCCGATCGTAGCCTGTGTTCAGCCCGGCGATCTGCAGTTTGACATCGAATTGATCGGACCAGAACCAGGGATTTGGCACGTAGTCGGCTTGTTGCCCCACGATGTTGGCGGCAACCGCTTCGGCCTGGTCGATGGCGTTCTGCACGCTTTCCAGCCGGATCATGCTGTCCCGGTAGGGGAGGCGCGTACAATCCCCCGCGGCCCAGATGTCGCGGTCTGCGGTCCGCCCGCATTTGTCCACGACAATGCCGCCATCGCAGGGCAACCCTGCGTCCCGGGCCAGTGCATCGTTGGGCTCGATGCCAATTCCGACAATGACGAAATCGACCTCCTGCGCCGTGCCGTCCGAGAAGTGGGCGGTGATCGCCGTGCCGCGTTCAAGTCTGTCCAGCCCGACCCCTTCCCGGATAACGACGCCCCGGGAGCGGTGCAGCGTCCGGAAGAAATCCGAGGTTTCGGGCGCCGCCACCCGTTGCAGGATCCGCGGTGCCATTTCGACCAAGGTCACCGACAGGTCCGAATTCGCGGCGACGGCGGCCGCCTCTAGCCCGATGTACCCGCCGCCAATCACCAGCACCCGGCGCCCGGCCTGAAACTCCGGCGCCATGCGATCCACATCCTGCAGGTTGCGCAGGTAGTAGACACCGGGCAGATCCCCGCCGATCGCCGACGGAAGCCGCCGCGGACGCGCGCCGGTGGTCAAGGCAAGCTGATCATAGGCCAGACCCTCGGTATCGAGCAGGAGGCGCTTGGCCTGCCTGTCGATTTTCCGCGCCGTTTGCCCGCGGATCAGCGTGATACCCTGATCGGTGTAGAAGCCCTCGGGTCTCAGGTAGAGCTGTTCCCGCGCCATTTCGTTCCGCAGGTACTTCTTGGACAGGGGCGGACGTTGATAGGGCAGGTCCGGTTCTTCGCAGACCAGGGTGATCTCGCTGTCAGGGTGCAGGCTTCGGGCCTTGGCCGCCAGCGCGAAACCCGCCTGACCGCCTCCGGCGATAACCAACTTCTGCATGTCTTCCTCCCGGGTGGTTTCCAGATTTATGGCGTTGCGCTTTGCGCGGCATCGCGTCGCATCCCGGAACAGGAGATCCGCAGTGATTCGCAGGTTTCGAGACCCATCTTTCTGAAAAGATGCTTGTCTTACAGCGCGTTATAAGTTTTACCAAATAGTTTGACCATTTGCTATGTTTTTTTCTACGCTCACGGAAAGGGAGGACAAAATGATCAAGAACAAACTGGCGCCGGTCAGAAAGAGACCTGCGCGATGAAGCGGTACTGGGCGGATTATTCCAGGCGTGCTTTCGCGGAGCTGGACCACGAACGCATCATCGCGGTTCAGCCAATCGGGGCGATCGAGCAGCACGGGCCGCATCTGCCCATGTCCGTGGATGCTTGCACCGTCGACAACCTTGCACGCAGACTGGCCCGGGCATTGCCAGAGGACAGCCCGGTGCTGATCCTTCCGACGCAGGCCGTCTGCAAGAGCGATGAACACATCGACTTTCCCGGCACGCTGACCCTGACAGGCGAGACCTTCGGGCGCGTCCTGACCGAGATCGGCGCCAGCGTGGCGCGCGCGGGTGTGCGCAAGATGGTCTTTCTCAACGGTCACGGCGGCAATATCCCCGCCATGGACCAGGCCGCACGCGCATTGCGCGTCTCGCAGGGAATGATGACCTTTTCCTGCACCTGGGTCGGTTTCGGGATGCCAGAGGGGATCTTTTCCGCCGCAGAGCGCGCCCACGGGATCCACGCGGGCGACATGGAAACATCGGTCATGTTGGCGCTGGACCCGGACAACGTGGACATGGAGCTTGCCCGCGATTTCCGCTCCAGAGGTCAGGATCTGGCCGAAAAGACGGCCCATATCGGTCTCGGGCGCGCGGTCAGACCGGGTTGGAAAACACAGGATCTGAACACGGCAGGGGCCTGCGGCGAGGCCCATCTCGCCACGGCGGAAAAGGGTGAGGCCACGCTTGACCACGCGGTGGCCGGTCTGGTCGCAGCAATGGCCGAGATCGACAGCATGCCGTTGTCCTGGCTGGACCGCAAACCGGAGACGTGAACGATGAATGACCTATCCAACCCACCGGAAACGCCGTACCTGATCGATATCCGCGACGTGGACAAGACCTTTGGCAACGGCACCGTTGCCGTGCGGGACATGTCTCTGGGTATCAAGCAGGGCGAATTCGTCAGCTTTCTGGGCCCGTCGGGCTGCGGCAAGAGCACGGCGCTCAAGATGATCGCGGGGCTGCTGTCCGTGTCAGGCGGAAACATCACCGTCAACGGGCATCCGGTACGGCCAAAGCAGCGACGCCAACGACATCGGCTTCGTCTTTCAGGAAGCGACCCTGATGCCCTGGGCGAATGTCTACGACAATGTCTACCTGCCGCTGAAGCTGCACGGGCTCAGCAGGGCCGAAGCGCGCGAGCGGGTCGAAGAAGCGCTGTCCATGGTCGGCCTGGCCAATTTCGCCAAATCCTATCCGCGGGAACTGTCGGGCGGGATGCGGATGCGCGTGTCGATTGCGCGGGCCATGGTGACACGGCTGAAGCTGCTGTTGATGGACGAACCCTTTGCCGCGCTCGACGAGATGACCCGCGCGAAGCTGAACGACGAAGTTCTGGCGCTGTGGGAAAAGCACGGGCTGACGGTGATCTTCGTGACGCATTCGGTCTTCGAATCCGTCTACCTGTCCAGCCGCGTTGTCGTGATGGCGGCCCGTCCCGGGCGTGTGGTCCACGATATCCCATTGTCCGGCGAGTACCCGAGAAACGCAGAGTACCGCATGACCTCCGTATACACAGAGACCTGCAAGCGGGTCAGCAACGCCTTGGAAGGGACCATGACCAATGTCGATCTCAACCATTGATCCCGAGGCCGGCACCAAGCCGGCCCGCCCCGCCGTCGATCCGCGGATCCTGCGGGAAAGGCGTGAAGCTCGCCTGCGGATCCTTCTGCCGATCCTCGCGCTGACACTGGCCATCGGCCTGTGGGAATTCCTGGTCTGGTACAACGAAGTGCCGCACTACCTGATCCCCGCGCCGAGCTTGATCGCCGAGACCCTGATCACCGACTGGGGCTCTTTGATGCAAAGCGCGGCCTTCACGGTAAAGCTCACGCTTCTGTCGCTGGCCCTGGCCATCATTGGGGGGTCAGCCTGGGCATGCTCTTTGCCCTGTCCCGCCCGGTCGAGATGAGCCTGTTTCCCTTCGCGGTCATTCTGCAGGTGACACCCGTTGTCGCGATCGCGCCGCTGATCCTGATCTATGTCAGCAACACTTTCGCCGCCCTGCTGATCTGCGCCTGGATCGTCGCCTTTTTTCCGATCCTCTCGAACACCGCCATCGGTCTGCGCAGTGCCGACCACAACCTGCGTGACCTGTTCCGTCTGTACCAGGCCACCCCCTGGCAGCGGTTGCGGCACCTGCTGATCCCCTCGGCGCTGCCCTATTTCATGGCGGCGCTGAAGATCGCCGGTGGCCTGTCCCTGATCGGCGCCGTGGTGGCGGAATTCGTCGCGGGCACCGCCGGTCAGAACACCGGGCTCGCCTCGCGCATCCTCGAATCCAGTTTCCGCAACGAGATTCCGCGGATGTTCGCGGCGCTCTTCCTGGTGTCGCTTCTGGGCGTCATCATCTTCCTAATCACCTCCTGGCTGTCCCGCGCCGTGCTTGGCCACTGGCACGAGAGCGAGATCAAGCGCGAAGGTTGATGGCAATGAATGCTCCTGAAATCCGGGGCGGAACCCTGACCGGCCTTTCGCTGGCCGGCAGGGACGGGACCTGGGACCTGACCCACCAGGATGGCCGCATCGTCGCGCTGCGGCCATCCCCGACAACCGGCGGCGGTTTCGTGATGCCGCGACTGGCGGATGTTCACGTCCACCTTGACAAGACCTTTACCGCCGATCGCATGCCGCACCGAGCCCTGTCCCTGTTCGCCGCCATCGAGATGATGGCCGCAGATGCGGCCACCTGGACGGTGGATGACCTGACAAGACGCGCCGAAGCCGGGCTGGCACGGGCCCATGCCCATGGCACGGCGCTCATGCGCAGCCATGTGGACTGGCACGGCAAGGAGCCGCCCCCGGCCTGGCGCGTCCTGTCGGACCTGGCAGGGCAATGGCAGGGGCGGGTCGACCTGCAGCTGGCGTCTCTCACGCCGCTGGACGATCTGGTCGAGAACGGCACATCCGTGGCGCCGACCGTGCGGGACGAGGGCGGCGTTCTGGGCGCCTTTGTCTATCGCAACGAGGATCTTGGCGAGAAGATCGGCGCGGTTTTCGACTTGGCCGAGAAATACGGGCTGGACCTCGATTTCCACGTCGATGAAGGGGTGGAGCCAGAGGCCCGCGGCATTGATGCCATCATCGCGGAAACCGCGCGGCGCAGCATGGCGGGGCATGTCCTGTGCGGTCACGGCTGCGCGCTGTCCGTGCGCGACCCCGAGGAGGTGCGCCGCGTCCTGGACAGGGGGGCCGAGGCCGGCATCGGCCTGACCGTTCTGCCCGGGGCCAACAGCTATCTTCAGGATGGCGGCCCCGGCCGGACGCCGCGCCTGCGCGGGTTGGCGCCCCTGCACGAGGCCGGGACAGCCGGTATCCCGGTGATGATCGGTTCGGACAACGTGCGCGACGGCTTCTACCCCTATGGCGACTATGACCTCTGGGATGTCTACCGGCTTGCGGTCCTGAACGGGCACCTGCCGCATCACGACTGGCTGGACGCGATCAGCGCGGCCCCCGCCCGCTGGATGGGGCGGGATCTGGGCCTGCGCGAAGGCGCGCCGGCCTCCTTCATACGGTTCGATGCAAGCGGACCGGGAGACGCGTTGAGCCGGACGCGTGCCGGGCGCGAGGTTTGGCAAAACGGCAGGCGGCTTCCGGAATTTCAAGGAGATGAAACATGAACACGACCTGGGATCAGGCGGCCTTCGCCGCGGATCTGAACGGCATTCGCGCCTATGACGACGAGAAGTACCTTGCGGCGCGGTCGCATGACTATTTCTGGTACAGCCCCATCCTGAACGAAGAGCTCAAGGATCTGCGGGGCGAATTCCTGGTGATGCCGCAGACCCTGGATGAGGTGAAGCATGTGGCCTCTCTGGTGGCGCGCCACCGGGTGCCGCTGACCCTGCGGGGGGCGGAACCGGGAACTACGGCCAGTGCGTGCCGCTGCAAGGTGGCGTGATCATGGACCTGACACGCCTCGACAAGGTGATCGAAATCAAGCCGGGCCATGTCACCGTGCAGGCCGGGGCCCGCATTTCGCGGCTGGACGATGCGGTGCGTGAAACCGGGCAAGAGCTGCTGATGTACCCCTCGACCCGTCAAATGGCGACGATCGGCGGCTTTCTTGCCGGTGGATCCGGCGGCATCGGATCCTTGCGGCACGGCATGTTGCGCGACCCCGGCAACGTCACTTACGTCAAGGTCGTCACGGTCGAACCCGAACCCCAGGTCATCGAACTGCACGGCGACGAGATCCAGAAAGTGCAACACGCCTATGGCACCAACGGCATCGTCGTCGAAATCGGGCTGGCCCTGACGCAGGCGACTGACTGGGTCCATACCGCCGCCCTCTTTGACGGGTACGACAAGGCCCTTGAATTTGCCACGAAGGCTCAGAGCGACGGGTTCGATTGCTACCTGCTGACCGCCGTCGAGCGTCGGTTTGCGCCCTACTACAAGAAATTCGGGGATCTCTTTCCCGATGACCGCGACGCTATCTTTGCCATGGTTGCGCCCGGGGAAATGGAGCGGTTCCAGACCGAGGCAGAGCGCATGGGCGGGCGCATTTCCTTTGCCATGACCAAGCCCGAGATCGGCAAGGCCGGGCTGCAACCGGCCTATGAATGCGGCTGGAACCACACCACCCTGCAGGCGCTCAAGGTCGACAAGGGCTGGACCTACCTGCAGGTCGCCTATCCGCGCCCCTTCGATCCGAAGCTGGTGATGCGACAGATGGCGCGCTACGGCGACGAGCTGTTCTGGCACCACGAGCTGGCGCGCATGGACGGCGAGATCCAGATCTTTGCCCTGCCTCTGGTCCGTTATCGCGGCAAGGAAGAGACCTATGAGCTGATCCGGGAACTAGAGGAGGTCGACGGCTGCACGATCTTCGACCCGCATGTCGTGACCATCGAGGACGGCGGCATGAAAGAGATCGACGACACGCAGATCGCCTTCAAGAAACTGGCCGATCCCTACGGCCTGATGAACCCGGGCAAGACACGCGGCTGGAGCGCCGACATGGCGCGCGCCGACTGACAGGACCAACAAGGAGGAAGACCATGAAAACGGTAAAAACGGCTCTTGGGGCCCTATGCGGTCTCCTGGCGGTAGGGGCCGCCTGGGCGGACGACAAGGTGGTGTTCGGCACCAACTGGCTGGCACAAGGTGGGCACGGTGGCTTCTACCAGGCCCTGGCCGACGGCACCTATGAGAAATACGGGCTCGACGTCGAGATCCGCCCGGGCGGCCCGCAGGTCAACAACCGCCCGATGCTGTCCGCCGGTCGGCTGGACTTCCTGATGGCGGGCAACCTGCTGCTGTCGTTCGACAACGTGCGCAACGGCATTCCGACAACCGTTGTCGCGGCCTTCTTCCAGAACGACCCGCAGGCACTGATGACCCATGCCGGGCAATACAAGGATTTCGCCGCGCTTGCCTCTGCGCCGACGGTTCTGGTTTCCAAGGACGGCCAGTTCAGTTTCTGGCAGTGGCTGGTTGACGAGCATGGTTTCCGGGACGAGCAACTGCGCCCCTATGGCTTCAACCTCGCTCAGTTCCTGAATGACGAGACCATGGTGCAGCAGGCCTACGGGACGGCACGAGCCGATCTATGCCGCCGATCAGGGCGCCGATGTCGACACCTTCCTTCTGGCAGAGCACGGCTGGAGCACCTATGCGGCAACCATCGAGACCCGCCAGCAGCTGATCGAGGAGAACCCCGACCTCGTGCAGCGTTTCCTCGATGCCTCGATCGAGGGCTGGTACAATTTCCTCTACGGCGATCGCAGCGCTGCTTATGACGCAATCATCGCGGCCAACCCGGAAATGACCGTCGAAAAGCTGGACAAGGAACTGGCCCAGTTCGACCAGCTGGGCATTATCGATGTCGACCAGGCCCTGAGCCTCGGGATCGGTGCGCTGGACGATGAACGGATCCGGGCCTTTCATGATCTCGCCGTCGAGGCGAAGATCATCGAGGCCGGTGTCGTCGACCTGTCCAAGGTGGCCGATACGCGCTTCGTCAACAAGGGTCACGGGCTCGACATCAAGTCCGCCCTGACCGGAAACTGACCGGCCCCGAGGAGCGCGGCCCATGCGGACACCAGTTGCCTTTACCCGCCCGCGCGCGGAAAGCTCTGGCGCCGCGCTTCTCGGCACGGCCTGCCACGCGCGGGGCGGCGATGGGTGCGACCCTCGTGTGGGTGACCCGTACCGCAGAGGGATCGAACCGGCGCTTGCGCCGAACCACCCGGCAAGGACCTCCGAGCCGCCGGCGCGCCCCGGGGGCTGCCCGGAGCGGCCTGTCGCATATCGCCGCCAAAGCGAAAGCGGCCACGCGGGCGTTTGCGGAACATCCGTCGGTTCACGGTCGGCGCCCCCCGGGTTCCGCCTCGGCCTTGGCCGCGCCTCATGCGCGTTCCGAACAGATCGGCGAGGCTGCCCGGGATCCGAATGTTGCTCGATTGCAGGGACGAGGTAACCTGCTTTCCATATGGGAACATGCGCCACAGCTCCAAATCTGACCGGAAGGCTTGTCCGGGTCAGGTCGAACGAAAACCCGCGCGCATCCGAGGCGCGTAAACCGAGGCAAAGCAAATGAACCCCGCACGAAAAAAACGCAGGCTGATACGCGATGCCATTCGCGACGCGGCCCTTCGGGAATTTGCGCGCAACGGTCTGGCCGGCACGTCCACCCAGGCAATCGCCGATGCCGCAGGCATATCCAAGGCGCAACTGCATTACTATATTTCCAGCAAGGAAGACCTTTACCAGGAAGCCCTGGGATACATTCTTTCCGAATGGCGCGAGATCTTCTTTCTTTCCTCCAGCCGCGACGATCCTGAAACGGCGATCCGCACCTATATCGAACGCAAGATCAGGCATGGGCTGGAACACCCCGACAGTCTGCGGCTCTTTGCCAAGGAAATGGCGCGCGGTGCCCCGGAAATGGGCGAGCACTGGCCCGGCCTGCAGGCCGCCGTCGACGAGGCATCGGCGGTTATTCAGGTCTGGATAGACGACGGAAAGATCGCCGCTGTCGACCCCTTGCTGTTCCAGATCAATATGTGGGCGGTGACGCAGCATTACGCCGAATACGAGGCGCAGACACGCACGCTGATGAAGGCTGGGCCGAATGGCCCGCTCGACGCCGATCGCATTGTCGATGAAGCCATCCAATTGTTCCTGACCCGCTGTGGTCTTGCCCAACCCGGAGAAAAAGAATGAAAGCACTTATCCCAGCAAGCCTGCCACGGCCTTTCGGAGCCTATTCGCACGGGGCCGCCGAGGCGGGTTTGATCGTGACCTCCGGGCAATTGGCGCTGGCCAAGGACGGCAGCATTCCGACGGATGTGCGCGCACAGGCAGAGCTTTGTTTCGACTATATCGATGCGATCCTCGCCGAAGCCGGCGGCGACGTATCCAATGTTTTGCGGTTCTCGGCATTTGTGACACGGCGCGAGGATATGGCGGCCTACATGGAGGCACGCGATGCCCGGGTCGCGCATCTGACCGCCAAGCCGGCCTCGACACTGGTGATCGTCAGCGGCTTCACCCGGCCCGAGTTCCTGGTCGAGGTCGAAGCTCTGGCGTATCTTCCGGGCAAGTCGGGCTGAAGAGGCCCGGACAGGCAAGAGCCGACCTTCGCCGGTCCCGGTGGTCCGCGCCGGGTTGCTTCTGCCATCACCGGCCTGACCCTGTTGGCCGTCGCAGGCAACGACGCCATCCAAGGCATCAAGACGGATGAGACGAAACCAAGGCCTGACCGGCCCGCCAGCCCCGGGCTTCCGGGGATTGGCCGGGTCGTCAGTCCGCCTGCTGCTGTCGATCGCAGCCTTGTCCGGCGGGAACAGCCGCCGGGCAGGGTGCCGCTCAGGCCTTGTGCGGGAATGGCGACAGCTGGCCCTTTACCGCGACCCGGGTCAGCTCGCGGCGCCATGTCCGTTCTCCTCGAAATCCGGGGGATAGAGGATTGGTCGCAAACGGGATCAAAACGTGCCCGCGTGCAAAAGTTAAATCCCATAATGAACGTTATGTTAAGTATGTAGGGACTCCGGCGGGATCGAAGGTGACGAAGACCGGCCGCCGGTGCGGCCCCCGGGTCCGTCCGTGACGGTCAGGTGGCGCGCACCCTGTCGAGACGGGCGAAGAACAGCCCCGCCACAAGGATGAAGCCCCCAAGGATCGCGGTCTGCCAGCTGCTGGGGATCCCGACGAGGATCAGCACGTTGCTGACCAGTGTGATCAGCAGCACGCCCAGCAAGGTGCCCTGCACGCTGCCCGAGCCGCCGGTGATGCGGGCACCGCCCAGCACAACGGCGGCGATCACCGGCAGCTCGCTTCCGGCAAGGTCGAAGGGGTTGGCCAGCCGGTTCGCGGTGACGTGGATCACGCCCGCCAGACCCGCCAGAAGCCCCGCGAAGGCAAAGGCGAAGACGCGCACCCGGCCAACCCTGTAGCCCAGCCGCGCGGCGATGTCCGGTTTGCCGCCCACGGCAAAGATCGCCCGTACCGATCATGGTGAAGTTCAGCATCCACCAGGTGACCAGCGCCGCCACCACCAGAACGAGGAAATAGGCCGGAAGCTCGACCGCCAGCCCGCGCTCGGTGGTGACCGAGATCAGCGTCAGCCGTCCGAACCCGTCCATCGCGGCGGGAATGTTCATGAAGAGCGCCGTGCCGACAAAGGTCAGCAGGAAGCCGCGAAAGGCGTATTGCGTGCCGATGGTGACGATCAGCGCCGGCGCCTTCAGCGCGTTGACCAGCAGCCCGTTGATCGCCCCCAGCCCCGCGCCTGCCAGCGCCGCCAGCGCCAGAATGGGCGCCATGCCGAGATCCGGCGCGACATTCACCACGAACAGCGTCAGCGTGTACATCACCAGCGCCGCGACGGCGGTGAAGGACACGTCCAGCCCGCCCGAGGCCAGAACCACCAGCACCCCCAGCGCGAACAGCCCCCGCACCACCGAGGCGCGCAGGATGTCGAACAGATTGGCCAGCTGCCAGAAGTCGGTGTTGATCGCCCCTACCACAAGGCAGGTCAGCACGATCAGCGCCAGCGGAAACACCGTCGGGTGCTGCGCGGACCAGGTCCAGAAGCGGCGGCCAGCGGAAAGCGGGGCGGCGGATTGTGTCACGTCGGGGGACTCGGTGCGTGTCATGGTCATGGTCTGCTGTCCTTACGCCGCATCCAGCGCCTGCGCGCCCGCGATGGCCGTGTAAAGCCTGTCTTCGTCGATGTCTTCGGCCTCGAAGGTGTCGTGGATGCGCCCGTTCCGCATCACCGCGATGCGGTCGCAGTTCTGCAAGAGCTCCGGCAGGTCGTCCGAGACGATGACAATGCCCATGCCCGCCTCGGCCTGGGCCTGAATGATGCGGAAGATGGTGTCCTTGGAGCCCACATCGACCCCCACGGTCGGCCCGTGCAGGATCAGCAGGCGCGGCTCGGTCGCCAGCCAGCGCCCGATCAGGACCCGCTGCTGGTTGCCGCCCGACAGCGACGAGACCGGCGCGTCCACGTCGCTGGCGACGATCCTGAGATCCTGCAGCACCTGCTGCGCCCGCGCCCGGGCGCGGCGCCGGTCCACAAGGCCAAAAGCGCCCCTGAGCCTGTCCAGGATCGACATGGTGATGTTCTCGGAAATCGGCTTTTCGAGGAACAGCCCCTCTGTCAGCCGGTCCTCGGGCACATAGGCGACCCCTGCCGCAATGGCGTGGTGCGGGGCCGACAGGTCCATCGGCGCGCCCTCCAGCATGGCCGTGCCGGTGTCGGGTCGCGCCAGCCCGGCCAGCGACAGGGCCAGTTCGTTGCGCCCCGAATCCGCCAGCCCGGTCAGGCCGAGGATCTCACCCGGCGCGACGCTCAGCGACAGGTCGCTGTAGTGCCCGGCAAGGCTCAGCCCGTCGACCTGCAGGAGCGGTGGCGCCCCCTGCGGCAGCGCGGCGGCGCGATAACGCCCCTGTTCCAGCTCGCGGCCCGTCATCCAGCGACCGATCTCGGCGTTGCTGGCCTCGGCCCACGTCGACGGTCTGCACCAGTTCGCCATCGCGCATCACCAGCCCCGTGCCACCTATCTCGCGCGCCTCGTCCAGCTTGTGGGTGACGAAAAGCACCGCGGCGCCATTCTGCTGCAGGCGGCGCACGGTGCGGATCAGCGTGTCGACTTCGCGCCGGGTCAGAGAGGTGGTCGGCTCGTCCATGATGACCAGCCCCGCCTCGCCCGCAACGGCGCGGGCGATCGCCACGCGCTGGCGCAGCGCGATAGGCAGCGTGTCGATGGGCCGGTTCAGGAAGGCGCGGTCGGTGGGCAGGCCGACGGTCTCCAGCGCGCGCCGCGCAGTCTGGGTGACGCGGCCCCGGTCGAGCCTGCGGAACAGCCCGCCATGCCCTTCGACCAGCTGCTCGGACAGTCCGATGTTCTCGGTCACCGTCAGGTTCGGCAGCAGCGACAGATCCTGATAGACCGTCTCGATCCCCGCATCCAGCGCCTCGGATCGGGTCCAGCCCGGTCATGTCGCGCCCCTCGACGATGACCTGCCCCGAGGTGGCGGGCTGCGCCCCCGAGATGATCTTGATCAGCGTGGACTTGCCGCAGCCGTTCTCGCCCAGCAGGTGGTAGAACTTGCCGCGCTCGATGCTCAGGCTGACCCCCTTCAGCGCGTGCACGCCGTCATAGCGTTTATGCAGCGCGCGGGTTTCCAGAAAGGGATCGGGCATGGCTGTGCTCCTGTCGGGGCGGTTGCGCGGGCGCAGGGCCGCAAAGGACAGGGACGCGCCGCGCCCCTGCCCCGGTTCTGGCGGTCGGATCAGAACGGGAAGTCGGACCAGTTGTCCGCCGTCACGTCGACCCAGTGCCTGGCCGCGGACGATCTTGCCCTCACCCGGCCCGTCGCTGACGGTCACATTGGTGTATCCCGGCACGCCAAGGTCGTCGCCGGTGGCGATTTCTTCGCCGTTCAGCACCTTGTGGGCGAGGATGTTCATGACATAGCCCGCATCCTTCGGATCCCAGAAGGCGATGCCGTCCACCGCGCCGCTTTCCAGATAGGCCGAGCTGTCCTTGGGCAGGCCAAGGCCGTAGACGCAGGTTTCCTCCTCGAGCCCGGCTTCCTCGACCGCGCGGCCAATACCGATCACGTCGATGGCCGAGCCGCCCTGAAAGCCCTTGATGTCGGGATGGCTGCGCAGGATTTCCTTGGCCAGCTCATAGGCGCGGTTGGCGTCGTTGAAGCTTTCGTTCTTGGGCGAGACAAGCTCCATCTCGGGGAATTGCGCCATGTAGTCCGCGCCGCCGTCGGCCCATTGCACATGGGTCAGAGAGCCGAGCGAGCCGACGAAAGAGGTCCACTTGCCCGACTGGCCCATGCACTCGGCGATGTCTTCGGCGAAATGCGCGCCGAATTCGGCGTTGTCGAAGGCTTCGAGGTCAAGCTGGGTGTTCATCATGTTGTCGGCCTCGTGGGTGATCACGGTGATCCCCCGCTGCTGCGCCCGGCGCAGCACGCCTTCCAGCGTCGAGGGATCCATCGGCACGATGGCCAGCGCGTCGACGCCCTGCGCGATGAGATCCTGCACGATGGCCGCCTGCTGCGCCGCATCGGCGCGGCCCGGTCCGACCTGACGGGCCGCGATGCCGTCGATCTCTGCGTCGTAGGCCTTCACGCCCTCTTCCATGCGGGTGAACCAGTTCTCGCCCGTGACCTTGACCACGGTGACGATTTCCTTGTCCTGCGCCTGAGCGGCGCCCGCAAGGCCCAGCATCGCCATGGATGCGGCCAGCGCGGTCAGGGTGGGCTTGTTGAAATGCATTGTCTTTCTCCTCCGGTCATCCCGTTTGCCCCAAGGCGTTGCCGGTGCCGTGCGTCGGGGCCGCGCACGCCGGAATCCGGTTCAGTGACCCTTGTCAGGCGGCTGCGGCGGGGTGTCGGCGTCTCAGGGCGCCGGTGTAGCGCGCCCAGTCGAGCCGCGCGTTGGCAAGGAAGGCCAGCAGCAGCAGCCCCAGTGCGCAGTCGCGGAAGAAGTTCGAGATCTGCATGAAGTTGAACAGGCTCGACAGGATCTGCAGCGCGATGGCCGAGAGCAGGACGCAGACCACCCGCCCGTAGCCGCCCTCGGGGCGCACCCCCGCCATGACGGCGATCAGGATGGCGACCAGCACGTAAGAGCTGCCATAGTCCCATTTGATCGAGGAGGTGCGCGCCGCGATGACGATCCCCGCGACCGAGGCCAGCACCCCGGCCAGAAGATAGGTGCGAAACAGCATCGAAGGCACCCGCACCCCGGCGAAACGCGCCGCCTTGGGGTTCGACCCCATCAGGAACAGGTGGATGCCGAAGCGCGAGAACCGCAGCAGCGCCGCCAGCGCCAGCGCGATGACGATCAGGATAGCGAAGGTCCGGGGCACACCCATGTAGGGCATGTTGCCGAAGTCGTCGATCACCGGCACATAGCCCAGTTGCAGCGCCGAGCCGCCGGTCAGCCCAACCGCGACCCCGGTGAACAGAAGCTGCGTGCCCAGCGTGGCGATGATCGGCGTCATGCCCGCGAACCCGATGAGCGCGCCGTTCAGCGCACCGCCCGCCACGCCGGTCAGCAGCGCGACCTCCGCGAACATCGCGAAGAAAGCCACCGGCGCGGCGCTTGCGTCGAAGGCGGCGGAGGTCGCCAGGTAGGCGACCACGCCCGACAGGTTCGCCAGGGCGATGCCCGACAGGTCGATGCCGCCATTGCCCGAGACCATCGCCAGCATCACGCCAAGCGCGAGCAGCGCCAGTTCCGGGACCTGCGTGCCCATGGACTGGAAATTGTAGAGGGACATGAACCGCTCGCCCACCAGCGCCATCGCCGCGACCACGATGGCGGCGTTGATCCCGACAAGGAACACGAGCTGCGGGTCCAGCCGTCTGGATTTCATGACATTCCTCCCACTGAGGCCGGGGCTTTCAGGGCCGCCGGGCCTCCTGACCCCGAAAGAAGCGCGCATCGCTACTTTTGTCAACGGCAATCTTTGTTTTGTAAAATTCGCTGCGGGATTTCGGTTGACAGCCGCCACATGTCTCGGAAATGAAAGGAAGACGGTGGCGGCCCCTTTGCATGGGCTCTCGCCGGAACCGCGCCCATCCGGGGCGCGACAGGAGGAGCCTTCATGCAAAGACTGTTCAACGACCCTGACGATATCGTGGATGAAACCGTCTCCGGCTTTGTCCGGGCGCATGCCGATCTGGTCAGCCTGTCGTCCGCGAATCCCCGCGTCGTTCTGGCGCGCGGCTGTGGCGAAACCGACCGCGTCGGTGTGGTGACCGGCGGCGGCTCGGGGCACGAACCGGCTTTCGTGGGCTACGCCGGACCCGGCATGGTGGACGCGGTCGCCGTGGGCGAGTTGTTCTCGTCCCCCACCGCCAAGGCCTTTCTCGAGGCGATGCGCGCCGCCGATGGCGGCGCGGGCGTGGCGGTGCTTTATGGCAATTACGCCGGCGACAACATGAACGTGAAGATGGCCGCCCGCATGGCCGCCAAGGAGGGCATCGCGGTGCGCACCGTCGTCGCCAACGACGACGTCTGCTCTGCCCCCGCCGAGGAGCGCGCCAAGCGGCGTGGCGTCGCGGGCGAGATCCTGATGTGGAAGGTCGGCGGCGCCAAGGCCGCCACCGGCGCCAGCCTGGCCGAGGTGCAGGCCACCGCGCAGAAGGCCATCGACGCGACGCGGTCGGTCGGGGTCGGTCTGGCGCCCTGCACCCTGCCCGCCAATGGCAAACCCAATTTCGACATCCCCGCCGGCAAGATGGAGGTCGGCATCGGCCACCATGGCGAGCCGGGCACCGAGGTCGCGGATCTTGAATCCGCCGACGCGGTGGCCGACCGGATGCTGCAGATCGTGCTGGACGACCACGATCTGGCCAGCGGCGACCGCGTCTGCGTGCTGCTTTCGGGCCTGGGCGCCACCCCGATCAACGAGCTTTACGTGGTCTACGACCGCATCGCCGTGGGGCTGGAGGACAAGGGTATCTCGATCCACCGGCCCTTCGTGGGCAACTATTTTACCTCGCTGGACATGATGGGCGTGACCCTGACCGTGATGAAGCTGGACGACGAACTGGCGGCGCTGATTGACGCGCCCGCCACCGCCCCCGGCATGACTGTGCAGGGCTGAGGAGGACCGCAAATGGCAAGTTTCGAAAACGCAGGATCGGGCGCGATGGTGCGCCGGGTGGCCGCGGCGGTGGTCGAGAACCGCGCCTGGCTGTCCGAGATCGACGGCAAGATCGGCGATGGCGACCACGGCAACAACATGGCCAAGGGTTTTGGCCGCGCCGCAGAGCGCATTGACGATGCCGACACGCTGGACGCCGCCTTTGCCACCCTCACCGATGTGCTGATGGGGGAGATCGGCGGCTCCATGGGGCCGCTCTACGGCATGTTCTTTTCCGACATGGCGGATGTGGTCGTGGGCAAAGATCGCATCGACGCGCCCACCTTCGCCGCCATGCTGGCCGCCGGGGCCGAGGGGGTCATGGCCATCGGCGAGGCGAAACCCGGCGACAAATGCCTGCTCGACGCGCTGTGCCCCGCCGTAAGCGCCGCCGAAGAGACCGCGCCGCAAGGTTTTCCCGCGACGCTCAGCGCGGTCCGCGCCGCTGCCGAACAGGGCCGCGATGCCACCCGCGACATGATCGCCAAGATCGGTCGCGCCAGCCGCCTGGGCGAGCGGTCGCGCGGGGTGCAGGACGCGGGCGCGACCTCTTGCGCGCTGATCCTCGTCACCCTCGCCAACGAGATCGAGGCGCGGCTGGGCTGAACGCCGGGCCGCCCCGGGGGCGTCGGGGGGCGGAATGCGCAAAGACGCGTCACCAGATTGCAAACTCCTGCGCCCGGCGTCACTCTGTCCGGTGGACGCGGAGGAGCATGGATGACCGAAGACCTCGACCGCGCGGCGCTGGCCGCGTTCCTGAAACGCGCGGCGCAAAAGCTCGAATCCCGAAGGATCGAGCTGTCGGCGCTGGATGGGGAAGTCGGCGATGGCGATCACGGCGCGTCGATGGCCGACGGCTTCTCGGCGGCGGCCGCCGGGTTTGCCTCTGACGGCGAGGATCTGCCCGGCGCCCTGCGCGCGGCGGGGCAGCGCTTTCTCAGCGCGGTGGGCGCGACGGTGGGGCCGCTCTATGCCACCGCCTTTCTGGAAGCCGCCGCGCGCAGCGGACCCGACAGCATCGGCGCGGGCAGGCTGATCGCGGCTTTCCACGACGGCATCGCCCGACGCGGCAAGGCGCAGCCCGGCGACTGCACCATGCTGGACGTCTGGGCCCCGGCTGCGCGCAGCGCCGCGGGCGGCGACATGGCGGGCGTGCTGGCTGCCGCGACAACCGGGCTGGAGGCGACGCGCGCGATGATCGCCGTCCGGGGCCGCGCAGCCCGGCTGGGCAGCCGCACCCTGGGCCGCATCGACCCCGGCGCCAGCTCGGCGCTGGTGGTGCTTGAGGCGCTGGTCGAAACCCTGTCTCAGCGGAAGGACCGGGCATGAAGGAAGGCCGCGCCAAACGGTCCGCGACAGCCGACGGCACCCGCCGCCCGCCGCTGAAGTTCGGCGAGGATCCGGTGCTCTGGGCCGCATGGCTCTACTACGAAGAGGGCATGACCCAAAGCGATATCGCCGCCACCATGGGCCTGTCGCGACCGACCGTCATCACCTACCTGTCAGAGGCGCGCGAGCGCGGCATCGTCAATATCTCGATTGCCGTGGACCGGCTGCGCAGCCTCTCGCTGGCGCAGCAGATGGTCGATCATTTCGGCCTGCGCGACTGCCTCGTGGTGCCCACGACGGGCGGTCAGCGCAGCCTGATCGACCGGCTGGGCGACGCCGGGGCGCGGACGCTGGGCTGGCACCTGCGCCCGGCGCAGACCGTCGGCATCGGCTGGGGGCGCACGATGCTGGCGGTGGCCGCCGCGGTGAAACCGCAGGCTCTGCCCGATCTGCGCGTGGTGCAGGCAACAGGCGGCACCACCGCCGCCATCCCCTACACCCCCGAGGCGGTCGCCGCCCGCCTGTCCGAGGCGCTGTCGGCGCAGGTTGTGCCGCTGTCGGCGCCCTGCATCGTGTCGCACCCGCAGGTGCGCGACCTGCTACTGCAAGAGCCGGTCCTGCGCGAACAGATGCAGGCGCTGTCCGAACTGGATACGATCCTGCTTGGCGTGTCCTCGCTGCGCCCGAATTCGACCATCCACACCAGCGGCTTCTTCTCGAACGCGCTGGAACAGCACGACCATTACTGCGACGCGGTCGGATCGCTGCTGGGGCGGTTCATCGACGCCAGCGGCAGGCCGGTGATCGGTCCGCTTGACGAGCGCACCATCGGGCTGGCGCTCGAGCAGCTGCAACAGGTGCGCACCCGGATCGGCGTATCCGGGGGCTTCGACAAGGTTCCCGCCCTGCTGGCGGCGCTGCGCGGCGGTTACATCAACGTGCTGGTGACCGACGCCGATACCGCCGAGGGCATCCTGCGCGCCGACGGCGCGCCGGTGCTGCGCCAAAGCCTGTCGCGCCGCCCGCCGTCACCCGCGCCCGCCGAGACCGCGCCGCCGGGCGAAACCTCCCGCGCCCCGGTCAAGAAGTTCCTCAACGATCCCCGATCCGCGGTGGACGAGGCGATGGAGGGTCTGCTGAGAGCCCATCCCCACCACATCGCCGCAATCGAGGGTTCCTGCCGGGCGATCCGCCGGGCGACCCCGGCCCGCACCGGGAAGGTCGGGCTGGTGATCGGCGGCGGCGCGGGCCATGAGCCGCTGTTTCTGGGCTATGTCGGACCGGGGCTCGCCGATGCGGTGGCGGTGGGCAATATCTTTGCCGCCCCGCCCCCCGACCGCATCCTCGGCCTGCTGCCGCGCGGCCTCGACCGGTGCGGGCGTGCTGCATGTCTTCGGCAATTACTCGGGCGACGTCATGAACTTCGAGATGGCCGGGGAACTGGCCGCCGCCGAGGGCATCGAGGTGCGCACTATCGTGACCACCGACGATATTGCCTATTCCCCCGCCTCGGACCGCGACGGGCGGCGCGGCACCGCCGGCAACGTCTTCATCTTCAAGATCGCCGGGGCCGCCTGCGACCGGATGCTGCCGCTGGAGGATTGCGAGCGTCTGGTTCAGAAGGCCAATGCCGCCACCTTTACCATGAGCGTCGGGCTGACCGCCGGGTCGCTGCCCGAAACCCGCCGCCCCTCGTTCGAGCTTGGCGAGGGCGAGATCGAGATCGGCGTGGGCATCCACGGCGAGCCGGGCGTGCAGCGCGGCCCGATGATGGCCGCAGACGACATCGCGGACCGCATCATGGACGGGCTGATCGCCGAGGCGCAACTGGGGCCGGGCAGCCGCATCGGGCTTCTGGTCAACGGGCTGGGCGGCACGCCGATGATGGAGCTGGGCATCCTCAACCGCCGCGTTCACCAGCGGCTGGCCGCCCGCGGGGTCGAGATCCTGCGCACATGGGTCGGGCCCTATTGCACCTCGCTCGACATGAACGGGGCTTCGATCACCGTGATCGTGCTTGACGAACAGCTCGAAGAGCTGCTGCTTGCCCCCTGCGACGGCTTTGCCCTGCGCGTCGGCTGAACCCCCGGGCGCCCCGTTGAAGGGCGCCCAGGTCGGGGCAGAGACACCCGGGGTGCAGGGACGGCGCGCCCTTTGCCGGGGCCGCCGTCTGGCGTCTACCGGGGCCGGTGCTACAGCGTGAAGGCCGCCACGAAGGCCTCGACGGCGGCGTCGCTGTCACCCGCCGCGTAGGCCTCCATCCCCACCGCGCCGGTATAGCCCATGTCGCGCAGGGCGCGGGCGACACCGGCGTAGTTGATCTCTCCGGTGCCGGGCTCGCAGCGGCCCGGGTTGTCGGCGACCTGCACCTCGCCGATCCACGGCAGGCAGGCCCTGCACCAGCGGATCAGGTCGCCCTCGCCGATCTGCGTGTGGTAGAGGTCGAGGTTGATCCGCAACTGCGGACGGTTCACCGCAGACACCGGGGACAGCACCTCGGCGGTCGACCCGAAGGGGCAGCCGGGATGATCCAGCGGGTTCAGGTTCTCCAGCGTGTAGACCACGCCCAGCTCTTCGGCCATGTCGCAGAGCCGGTGCAGCGTATCGCGCGCGCGCAGGGCCATCCCCGGTGAAAAGGTGCCGTGCTGCGGGATCGGAATGCCGCCCTCGCCCAGCCCCGTGCCGTGCAGGTTCAGCCGGTCGACCCCCAGCCGCTTGCCCACCTCGGCGGTTTCGCGCGCCGAGGCCAGCAGCCTGTCGGCGCCCTCGGGATCGGTCAGGCGCCCGGTCAGGTAGCCGTTCATGATGGTGTAATTGGCGCCGACCCTTTCGAGCCTTGTCAGGTCGTGGTCGGGCCAGTTCCACAGGCCGACGCCAAGACCGCGTTCGGTCAGCCGGGCGGCGCGCCAGTCGATGGGCCGGTCGCGCCAGAGCATCTCGGCGCAGGCGGCAAGCTGGAAGGGCATGGTGTTCTCCTTCGGGCGCGGCGGCCCGCTAGCGCATCAGGTGCTCGACCGGCGGCGCGGCGACGAAGCGCCACTTGCGCAGCGGTCCGGCCATGACGTTGAGGTAATACATCTCGAACCCGTGCGGCGCGCCGCAGGGATGGTGGCCGCGCGGCACGCAGACCACGTCGCCGTCGTGCACGGCCATCGTCTCGTTCAACTGCAGGTCGTCGGTGTAGACGCGCTGGATGCCGAAGCCGTCCGCCGGGTTGAGCCGGTGATAATAGGTCTCTTCAAGGTAGGTGATGCGCGGAAAGTCATCCTCGTCGTGGCGATGGCTGGGGTAGGACGACCAGTTGCCCGCGGGCGTGAAGACCTCTGTCACCAGCAGCGCATCGCAGTAGTCCTCGGCCTCCATGGCGATATTGTTGATGTAGCGCGTGTTCGATCCCTCGCCGCGCTGGGTCAGGGTGATGCCCTCGGGGCCGATGCGGCGGGCCGGATGCCCGCCCTGCCCCGGCGCTTTGCAGACGGCGATCACGCAATCGGTGGTGGCCGTGGCGGACCAGTCCGAGCCGTCGGGCAGGTAGAGGCAATGCGGCGGCGTCTTCTCGAAGACGTTCATGCGGTCGCCCAGCTCGCCCCAGTCCTGACCGGCACCCTGCAGGGCGGCCTTGCCCTCGACCATGACGAGGATCACCTCGTCGGTGCCGGTGATGTCCGACACGGTCTCTCCGGCGCGCAGGCGCCAGAGGTCGAAACCCACGTAGCGCCAGCCCGCGCTTTCCGGCGTGATTTGGTGGACCTTGCCGTGGGTGCCGAAGGGGCGTTTGAGAAGATAGGGCATGGGGGTCTCCTTCAAATCAGGCCGGTCTCGGCGGCCTGGCGTTTCAGGGTGGCAAGGCCAAGCGTCTGGTAAAGCAGCGGATTGCGCTGCTCCGGGTCCTGCTCGGCCTCGATGACGATCCAGCCGTCATAGCGGTTTTCGGCCAGGACCTTCAGCAGCGGGGCGAAATCCACCGCGCCCTCCTGATCGCCGGGAACGGTGAAGACACCGGCGCGGACGCCGTCCATGAAGGACAGGCCCTCGGCTTCCACACGCGCGCGGATCGCGGGACGGACGTTCTTGGCGTGGAAATGGCGCACGCGGGCGACGTGTTTCCGCAGAACCGCCTCGGGGTCGCCGCCCCCGAACGCACAATGCCCCGCGTCGAACAGCAGCTTGGTCGCCGGGCCGGTCGCCGCCATGAAGGCGTCGATGTCCTCGGGCGATTGCACGACGGTGCCCATGTGGTGGTGATAGACCAGCGCGATGCCCTGATCGGCGCAGTATTGCGCGATCTCTTCGACCTTCGCGCCGAAGTCCCGCATCCCGGCATCGCTCAGCACCGGGCGGTCGGACAGCGGCCTGTCCTGCCCCTGCACCGAGTTCGAGGTCTCGCAGGCGATGCAGACCGTGCAGCCGTTGTGCTTCAGCCGGTCCAGATGCGGCTGGATGGCGGCCTTCTCTGCCTCGACCGAATGCGCGAGCAGGTTCAGCGAGTGCCAGCCCGAGATGAAGGCCAGCCCCGCCTCTTCCATCATCAGCCGCAGCTCTTCGGGGTCGGCGGGCCAGCGGTGGCCGTTCTCGATCCCGTCAAAGCCGATCTGGCGCCCGGCCTCGTCCAGGATGCGCGCGGTCGGGATATGCGCTCCAAGGCTCTGGTCGTCGTCATTGGCCCAGGCGATGGGGTTGGTGCCGAAACGGATCATATTGGTCTCCTGCTCAGCGGCTTCAGTTCACCAGCCGCTGGCGCTGCTTGTTGTCGAGATAGGTGGCATAGGCCTTGGTCAGCGTGTCGGTGGAGCCGACCTCGGGCACGGCCACGTCCCACCAGTGACCGGCCTCGCCGAAACCGGGGCCTTCGTGCGGGGTCGTCTCGATGACGATCACCGTGGGAATGTCGCGCCCGCGCGCCTCTACGATGCGGGTTTCCAGATCCGCCACGCTGGCGGCCTTGACCGCATGCGCGCCCATGGACGCGGCATGCGCGACATAGTCGATCTGCGGCTGCTGCTCGACGTTGCTGTCGGCATAAAGGTTGTTGAAGGGCGCGCCGCCGCAGCCCTGTTGCAGGCGGTTGATGCAGCCATAGCCCCGGTTGTCGGTCAGCACGACGGTGAAGGGCACCCGGCGCATCACGGCGGTCGCCAGTTCCGAGTTCGCCATCATGTAGCTGCCGTCGCCGACGAAACAGATCACCTCGCGCGCGGGCAGGGCCAGCTTGACGCCCATGGCGCCCGCGATCTCGTAGCCCATGCAGCTGAAACCGTATTCCATGTGATAGCCGCCCTGAGACGGCTGCCACAGCAGCTTCAGCGCGCCGGGCATGGTGCCGGCGGCGCACATGGCCACGGCATCTTCGCCGGTGGCGCGCTGCACGGCGCCGATCACCTCGGCATCGGTGGGCAGGTCGCCCGCCGCGCGCTGGCGGTCGCGGCAATGATGCGTCACGGCATCCAGCCAGGCAGTGCGGGCCTGCGCGTCGAAGGCCCCCGCGCGGTGGGTGCCAAGGGCGTCCGACAGCGCTTTGAGCGTCGCCCGGGCGTCGCCCATGACCGGAAGCGCGCCATGTTTGACCGCGTCATAGCCCGCCACATTAATCGAGACCAGCCGCCGCCCGGGGTTCGAGAAAAGCGTCCGGCTGCCGGTGGTGAAGTCCTGAAAGCGCGTGCCGACACCGATCACCAGATCCGCCTCTGCGGCCAGCGCATTGGCGGCGGCGGAGCCATCGACGCCGCTGGCGCCGAAGTTCATCGGGTGGCTTTGCGCCAGCGCGGACTTGCCCGCCTGCGTTTCCACCACTGGGATGCCGTGGGTCTCGGCAAAGCGCGCAAGGGTGTCCTCGGCCTGCGCGTAGATCACCCCGCCCCCGGCGACGATCACCGGCGCCTTGGCCGCCTTGATCAGCGCCACGAGGTCCGAGACCTCGCGCGGGTCGGGCTGCGGGCGGCGGATGCGCCAGACGCGACGCTCGAAGAATTCCGTGGGGTAGTCGTAGGCCTCTGTCTGGGTGTCCTGACAGAAGGCCAGCGTGACCGGTCCGCAGGTGGCCGGGTCCGTCATCGTGGCCAGCGCGCGGGGCAGCGCGGTCAGCAGGTGTTCGGGGCGGCTGATGCGGTCGAAATAGCGCGACACGGGCCGCAGGCAGTCGTTGGCCGAGACGGTGCCGTCCTCGAAATCCTCGACCTGTTGCAGCACCGGATCGGGGCGGCGGTTGGCGAAGACGTCGCCGGGGATCAGCAGCACCGGCAGGCGGTTCACATGGGCCAGCGCGGCGGCGGTCACGAGGTTCGTGGCCCCCGGCCCGATCGAAGAGGTCACCGCCATGGCCCGCCTGCGCTTCCTCGGCCTTGGCATAGGCGATGGCGGTATGGGCCATGGTCTGTTCGTTCTGGCCGCGCCAGGTGGGGAAGTCCTGACGGGCCTTTTCCAGCGCCTCGCCCAGCCCCGCCACGTTGCCATGGCCGAAGATGCCCCAGATGCCGTCGATGAAGCGCTCGGCCCTGACCTGCCCGCCCGCCTCGCTGCCGGGGGCCTCGTCCTCGATCATCTGCACGGCCAGCCATTTCACCATGGCCTGCGCGGCGGTCAGCCGGATCGTGTTGCTCATCTCTTGTCCTCCTCAGGCCGCGTGCTGCCGGGCCTCGGCGCGGGCCCTGTCCCAGATCTCGCACAGGCGGGAATAGCGGGCCGCCATCTGCGCGACCGCCTCGGCATTGGTCATCTCGCCCTTCAGCCATGCCCGGGCGGCATCGCCGAAGATCGTCCGGCCCACGGCGAAACCCTTGACCAGCGGCTGCCGCGCCGCCAGCGCAAAGCTTTCCGCCAGCGCCGCCTCGGGCGCGTCGAGGCCCAGCACCACTATGCCCCGGGTGCGGGGGTCGTTGCGCTCGATGGCCTGAACCGCCTTGGCCCATGCGGCCTCGGTCCTGAAGGGTTCCAGCTTCCACCAGTCGGGGTAGACGCCCGCGTCGTAGAACTGCTGGATCAGCGTGGCGGTGGTGTCGTCATCCACCGGGCCGACCTTCGAGGGGATCACTTCCAGCAGGAATTCCAGACCGTTGCGGCGGGCGGCGGTGAAGAGGCGATGCACGCGCTCTTCCTGCAGGGCCCGCGTCGCGGCGTCGTCGTCCGGGTGGCAGAAGACCAGCAGCTTGACCACGTTCTCGCGCGCCCATTCGCGCAGGCGCCCGAAATCGGCGCCAAGGTCCGGCTCGAATTCGACGGGGCGCGAGCCGGGCAGTTCCACCGGGCGCCCGATCCACAGGCCCGAGCCGCTGGCCGCATGCAGGGCCGAGCGCCCGATGCGGTTGTCGCAAAGGATGCCGTAACCGGGTTGGCCGTTCTGAACCTTCAGCGCGGCCTCCAGACAGAGCTCCTTGAAGGCGGCGCCCTTGGCGGGGCTGTAGCCCTCGATCTCTTCCAGTTGCAGGCGGTGGTCGAAGGCGAAGGTCTTCACGCTGGACCAGTCGCCATGCCGGTTGGTCGCCCAATGCACCTGCTCCAGCTCGGGATCGTTGCGCAGGTCGGGGCGCTGCACGCCGCGCGCAAGGAAGAACTCCAGCTCTTCCAGCGAGGGATAGGCGGGCGTGCAGCCGTGGCGGCTGACCGCGAAGGCCCCGCAGGCATTGGCGTATTTCAGCGCGGTCGGCCAGTCGGCATCCGCCATCCAGCCCTTCAGCAGGCCGGAAAAGAACCCGTCACCCGCGCCCAGCACGTTGAAAACCTCGATGGGGAAGCCCTGCCCCGCCTGCCCCTCGTCAAGGCTGTCCGGCACCGCGCCCTCGAAGGCCACCGCCCCCAGCGCGCCGCGCTTGCAGACCAGCGTCGCGGCAGAATTCTCGCGCACCCGGCGCAGGGCGGCGATTGTGTCGATCGACCCGGCCGCGATGTGGAACTCCTCTTCGGTGCCCACGATCAGATCGAACAGATGCAGCGTCGACAGCAGCTTGGCAGTGACCTTTTCACTTTCCACAAAGCGGCTTTCGCCGTCGCCATGCCCCGCCACACCCCAGAGGTTCGGGCGATAGTCGATGTCGAGCGCCGTGCGCAGCCCGTGCCTGCGCGCCAGCCGCAGCGCCTTGAGCACCGCCGCCTCGGTGCGCGGGTGCGACAGATGCGTGCCCGTCACCACCACGGCGCGGGCGCGCTGGATGAAGCCCTCGTCGATATCGTCCTCGCACAGAGCCATGTCGGCGCAGTTCTCGCGGTAGAAGATCAGCGGAAACTGTTCCTGATCGCGGATGCCGAGGATCACCAGCGCGGTCAGCCGCTCGGGGTCGGTCACGACGCCATCGGTGCAGACCCCCTCGCGCGCCAGCTGTTCGAGGATGAAGCGCCCCATGTGTTCGTCGCCGACGCGGGAAATCAGCGCCGTCTTCAGGCCCAGCCGCGCGCTGCCGCAGGCGATGTTGGTGGGCGAGCCGCCGATGTACTTGTCGAAGGATCCCATATCCTCCAGCCGCCCGCCGATCTGCGCGCCGTAAAGGTCCACACCCGCGCGGTACGATGGTGATGACGTCGAGATCCTTCATGTCGCTTCTCCCAGGGTGACGGGGCGCCCCTCCGAGGCCGCCATGGCGTGAATGATGCGCTCTATCGCAAGACCCTCGGCGAAATCGGGGCCGGTGTTGGGCGCGCCGTCGATGGCCGCCAGCAGGTCGCGCGCCTCGATGACCTTCATCTCGTTGAAGCCGAAGTTGTGCCCCGCGCCGTGGCAGAAGGCGGCGAAATCCGGCTGCTCGGGCCCCGTGAGGTGGCGGGTGAACCCGGCCTCGCCGGTGCGGTGAAGCCAGAGCTCGTTCATGTTCTCCTGATCGAAGACCAGCGTGCCGTCAGAGCCGTGCACCTCCCATTGCAGACGACACTTGCGCCCGCGCGCCACCCGCGACGTGGCGAAGGATCCCTGCGCGCCCGAGGCGAAGCGGATCAGTGCAAGCGCGCTGTCCTCGTTCTCGACCGGCTTGGGGCCTTCGGGCGAGGGCCGCTGGGGAATGGCGATCTGCGTCATGGCGGTCAGCTCGGCCACCGGCCCCATCAAGGCCAACATCTGGCTGACGAGGTGGCAGCCAAGGTCGCCAAGCGCGCCAAGGCCGCCGCCCTCACGGGTCAGCCGCCACGACCACGGCAGGGCCGGGTCGGCGGAATAATCCTCGTCATAGACACCGCGAAAGGCGCGCGGCTCTCCGATCTCGCCGGCCGTGATCAGCGCGCGCGCGGCCTGAAAGGCGGGGCTGCGGCGGTAGTTGTAGCCAAGCATGGTCACCTGCCCGGGCCGGGCGGCGGAGAGTGCGGCCATGGCCTTGGCATCCTCCAGCGTCAGCGCCATGGGCTTTTCCAGCCAGACGTGCTTGCCCGCCTCCAGCGCCGCTTCGGCCATGGGGCGGTGCAGCCCGTTCGGCGTGGTGATCGAGACGATGTCCACCGCCGGATCACCCACCGCCGCCTGCCAGTCCGCCGTCGCCCGCCGGAAGCCGAAGGCCGCCGCATGTGTCCGGGCCGAGGCGTCGGTCACGTCGCACAGCACCTCCAGCCGGGGGCGCGGCATGCCGAAGACGGTGGCGACGTTGTTCCACGCCATCGCGTGGCATTTGCCCATGAAGCCCGTGCCGATCAGGGCAACGCCGGGCGCTTTGTCGGTCTCAGACATGGCCAACTTTCCGGTAAAGGTGTCGTGGCGGGCGGCACGGGGACCGCCCTGCCCTCAGATCGTGCCGCCCAGCGAGCCTTCCAGCTGCGCCATTTCCTGCCCGCCGGCCATGAGGTCCTGAAGCTCGGCGGCCTCGATCTCTCCGCGCACGGCGGTGCCGAGGGTCTGGCCCCGGTTCAACACGGTGAAGCGGTCGCCCACCGCCAGCGCGTGGCGCACGTTGTGGCTGATGAAGACCACGCCGACGCCCTGCCTGCGCACCCGGTCGATGGTCGACAGCACGTTCGAGGTCTGCCGCACGCCAAGCGCCGAGGTCGGCTCGTCGAGGATCAGCACCTTGGCGCCGAAATAGACCGCGCGGGCGATGGCGACGGTCTGGCGTTCGCCGCCCGACAGCGTGCCCACCGCCTGATCCGGCGCGCGCAGGTTGATGCCCATCTTGCGCATCTCTTCCATGGTGATCTCGTTGGCCTTGTCGATGTCGAAGCGTTTCGCCAGCCCCCTACCCTTCACCGGCTCGCGTCCCATGAAGAAGTTGCGCGTGACACTCATCAGCGGGATCATCGCGAGGTCCTGGAACACCGTGGCGATCCCGGCCTCCATCGCCTCGCGCGGGCTGTCGAAGGACAGCGGCTTGCCCTCGAAGAAGATCTGGCCCGCGGTCGGCTTGTGCACGCCCGACATGGTCTTGATGAAGGTCGACTTGCCCGCGCCGTTGTCGCCCAAAAGGCAGTGGCATTCGCCCGGGGTCACGTCGAAGGTCACGCCGTTCAGCGCGATCACGTTGCCGAAGTGCTTCTTGATGCCCTCCATGTGGATGATGGGCTTGGCACCCGTGGCGGTCTCGCCGTGGTGGAATGTGCTGTCTGCGGTCATCTCAGCGCTCCCCCGTCACACGCTTGCGGATCACGTTGTTGAAGACCACCGCCAGCAGCAGCATGCCGCCGAGGAAGATCTGGAACCAGTCCTGGTCGAAGTCGGTGTAGGTCAGCCCGATGGTGACCATGCCGAAGATGATCGCCCCGAAGAAGGCCCCGATGGCAGAGCCATAGCCCCCGGTCAGGAGGCAGCCGCCGATGACCGCCGTGATGATCGCCTCGAATTCCTTCATGAAGCCGCGCCGGGCATCGGTCGATCCGGCGTCGATCACGGTGATGATGGCGACAAGGGCGGCGGCGCAGGCTGTCAGCATGAAGAGGCTGATCTTGACCCGGCGCACCGGCACGCCCGAGTTGGTGGCAGCGTTGCTGTCGCCGCCGGTGGCGAAGATCCAGTTGCCCGCCGGGGTGCGCAGCAAGACGTAGGTCGCCACCAGCGCCAGCGCGATGAACCACAGGATCTCGACCGGGATGCCGGGCACCTTGGGGGTGCCGTTCTTGAAGGTTTCGATCAGCCCGGCCTTAGCAAGCCATGCGAACAGCCCGCCAAAGGCCTCGCCCGAGAAGATCGGCGCCAGCCAGTCGTCCTCGACCGCGTCGCGCACGCCGCGCAACTGGGTCGAGCCGCCGGTGAAGATCTTCAGCCCGACCAGCGCCGCGCCGCGCAGGATGAACAGCCCCGCAAGCGTCACGATGAAGGACGGCAGCCCGGTCTTCAGCACGATGGAGCCGTTGACCGCCCCGATGGCCGCGGCAAAGACCATGGTCAGCGGGATCGCCACGATCAGCGGCAGCCCCATATTGACGGTGAAGACGCCGAAGACCATGCCCGCGAAGGCCACCATGGACCCGATGGACAGGTCGAATTCGCCGCCGATCATCAGCATCGCCGCCGCGATGCCCAGAATGCCAAGCTGCGCGGCAGGGGTCATGAAGTTCATGATGCCCGACAGCGTGAACATGGCGCTGTCGGCGGTGATCAGGAAGAACAGCGTCACGAGGATCACGCCCCCGATGGCGCCCAGTTCCGGCCGTTTCATGAGTTTCGTCGTGACGGATTCCGCGCGGATGCGCTCATCCACATGGGCCTCGGTATCGGCTGCCATGGTCCCCTCCCGTTGCAATGCATGGGCCGCGCGCGCCCTGCGCGCGGCCCGCTGTCAGTGGATCAGCGGATGCCCTGCGCCGACAGGTCGATGACCTGCGCCGCCGAGTCCTGCGTCACGAGGTTCGGGCCCGAGGGCACGTTGCCGCCCGGCATCAGGCCGTATTCCGCGTTCAGTGCAAGGAAGGCGACCGGCAGGTAGCCCTGCAGGAACTGCTGCTGGTCGATGGCAAAGGCCGCGTCGCCGTCGGCCACCGCCTGAAGGAAACCGGCGGACAGGTCGAAGGAGGCAACCAGAACGTCCTCACGCCCCAGCGCCTTGACGGCGGCGACGGCGGGTTCACCCACCAGCGAGGCGCCAAGGCCCAGCACCGTATCGACGTCCGGGTCGGATTCCAGCGCCGCGCGGACCTTGGATTCCACCTCGGTCGGGTCGTTCTGTGTCGGGATGACCGTGACCTCCTGCCCGAAGCCCTCGGTGAAGCCCTCGCAGCGCAGGTCGAGCGCGACGTTGCCCACTTCCTGGTTGACGCAGATGCCCTTGGTGCCGCCCATCTCGGCCAGCTTCTTGCCCGCCGCAACGCCCGCGTCGTACTCGGACTGGCCGACGTGCAGCAGCACGCCCAGATCGGGGGCCACGTCAGAGCCGGAGTTCATCGAGATCACCGGGATGCCTGCGGCCACCGCGCGTTCGATCGACGGCCCAAGCGCATCGCCATCGGGGATCGAGACCACCAGGCCATCCGGCTCCTGGTTCACGGCGGCGTCGATCAGCTGGCTCATCTGGACCATGTCGAAGGTCTCGGGCGAGCGGAACTCGACATTGGCGCCGGTGTCTTCGCCGGCCTTCTGCACGCCGTTCTTGACGACCGACCAGAAGGGGTCGTTGGCCTGACCGTGGGCGACGACGATGATGTCGGCGGCCAGAGCCGGGGCGGCCACGGCCATCGCGGCCACGGTTGCGACCGAAGCGAGAAGCTTGTTCATTCGGATATCCTCCCTTGGATAATGCGCGGCGGTCTTTCTGCCGCCGCATGGACCCGGCGCGCCTGCGCCGGATGCGGTGAACCCGCCGCGCGCCCCTCCCCGGGCACCGCGGCGGGACGTCGGATGTCAGCCCCGAAGCGGCACGGCCTGCCCGGTCTTCGCGGATTCCGTGGCGGCCTCGGCCATTGCCAGCGCGGCGATGCCGTCCTCCAGCGTCACCGGCAGGGCGCCGCCATCCGAGGAGGGCGGCGACAAAGGCCTCCCACTCGGCGGCATAGGCGGGCATGTAGCGTTCGAGGAAGAAATACGTGGGTTTGGCAGAGGACACGCCCGCCGCGGTCGACCTCACCACGGTGTTCTCCAGCATGTTGCCCGCCTGAAGCAGGCCTTCGGACCCAAGAAGCTCGACCCGCTGGTCGTAGCCGTAGACCGCGCGGCGGCTGTTCTTGATCACCGCGATCCGGCCATCGGCATAGGTCAGCGTGACGACGGCGGTGTCGACGTCGCCCGCCGCGCCGATCTGGGGATCGACGATGGCGCTGCCCACCGCGCGCACAGTGACCGGACGCTCGCCCATGATGAAGTTCGCCATGTCGAAGTCGTGGATCATCATGTCGCGGAACAGCCCGCCCGAGACCTTGATGTAGCTGACCGGCGGCGGGGCCGGGTCGAAGGAGGTGACCGACAGCAGTTCGGATTTGCCGATCTCACCGGCGAGGCTGGCAGCCTTGAGCGCGGCAAAATTGGGGTCGAAGCGGCGGTTGAAGCCGATCATGACCGGCTGGCCGGTCCCGGCCACAGCCGCCAGACACTGCTGCGCGCGCGCCAGCGACAGGTCGACCGGCTTTTCGCAAAGCACCGCCTTGCCCGCCGCGGTCGCCGCCTCGATCAGGGTGGAATGCGTGTCGGTCGAGGTTGCGATCAGCACCGCGTCGATGGCGGGGTCGGCAAGGATCTCGTCCGAGCTGCGGGCCCCGGCGCCGTGCTGCGCGGCCAGGTTCGTCGCCGCCTCTTCGTGGACATCCGAGACCGCCACAAGGGTCGATCGGGCGTTGTTCGCGATGTTGACGGCGTGCACCTGACCGATACGGCCAGCGCCGAGCAAACCAACCTTGAGCATGAAGTCCTCCCAGACGGTGCGGGCGTTTCGGCGCCGCGTTGCCGTAGGGATATCCGATTTGCACCCGCGTGCAAACACAATTTGCACGCGGGTGCAGAATGCGTGCAAACGCTGGATTTTACGGATAGAACGGTGAATACCCCCAACAGGGACCGGCGCCACGCCGCCGCGAATCAGGAGACCCGGACACCCGTGACCGAAGGCCGAACCATGCAGAACGTAACGGCCGACGACGTGGCGGCGGCGGCAGGCGTGTCCCGCTGGACGGTGAACCGGGCCTTCAAGAAGGACGCCTCGATCTCTCCGCGCACGCGGACAAAGGTGCTGGAGGCCGCCGAGCGGCTGAACTACGTGCCGGATCTGCACGCTGCGGCGCTTGCCTCGACCCGGTCGAACCTCGTGGCGCTGCTGATCGACGACTTCGCCAACCCGCACAAGCTGGTGATGCTGGAGCGCCTGACCCGCGCCCTGCGCACCCGGGGCTGGGACACGCTGCTGGTCAACACGCTGGACCCCGACGATGCCGCCCCGGCCCTGATGAACGCCAGCCAGCGCCGCGTCGACGCGACGATCCTGATCGGCCTGCAATTCGACGACGAGGTGCTGGAGGCCGCCCACAAGGCCCGCCGTTTCAAGAAGCTGATCATCTTCGCCCGCAGTTCCGAGAACCCCGAGACGATCTCGATCTGTGTCGACGACGTGGCCGCGACCCGCGAGATTGCCCGCTACGTGCTGAACCGGGGGTACAGGCAGCCGCTTTACCTTGCCGGGCCGCGAACGACCTCGGCCCACCTGCTGCGCAAGGAGACCTTCGCCGGGATCTGGATGGAGGAGCGTGGCTTTCAGCCCGAAAGCCATGCGGTCGACGCCTACGACCCGCAGCTCAGCGCCGAGGTTGTCTACGCGGCCCTCGCGCAGCGCGCGGCAGCCGACCGGCCCGATATCCTTGTCTGCGAAAACGACGCGCTGGCGCTTGGGGCCATCGACACGATCCGCCATCGGCTGGGGCTGGATGTGCCGGGCGACATCGCGGTGATCGGTTTCGACGACGTGCCGCAGGCGTCCAGCCACAACTACCGGCTGACCACCTACCGCCAGCCCCTGACGGAGATGGCCGAATACCTGGTCGACGTTCTGGAAAGCGCCGAGACCACGAATCTCGACCGGGCCTTTCTCGGGCGGCTGGTGGTGCGCGAAAGCGCCTAGGCGCCCGTTGGCGGTGGCAGGCCGGAGGGACGGGCCGACGTCACCCCGTCGGGGTGACGCCCGTGCCGCCGGGCAGCTTCAGAAATCGAGGCCGAGGTCCAGCGTCTGCGCCGAATGCGTCAGCGCCCCGGACGAGATGTAGTCGACGCCGGTTGCCGCGACCTCGGCGATCCGGTCCAGCCGCATGTTGCCCGAGGCCTCCAGCACCACGCGCCCCTTGGCCATGGCCACCGCCTCGCGCAGGGTGGCTGTGTCCATGTTGTCCAGCAGCACCACCTCGGCGCCGCCCTCGTCCAGCACCTCGGCCAGCTGGTCCAGCCGGTCGACCTCGATCTCGCAGCGGATCATGTGCGAGGCCTGCGCCTTGACCGCCTGCAGCACCGGGCGGATGCCGCCCGCCGCCGCGATGTGGTTGTCCTTGATCAGGATTGCGTCCGACAGCGAGAACCGGTGGTTGAACCCGCCGCCATGCAGCACCGCCTGCTTCTCGACCAGCCGCAGGCCGGGCGTGGTCTTGCGGGTGCAGGTCACGCGGGTCGCGGTCCCCTGCGTCCGGGCCACGAAGGCGGCGGTCATCGTTGCGATGCCCGACAGCCGCCCGGCAAAGTTCAGCGCGACCCGTTCGGCCGAGAGGATCGAGGCCGCCCGGCCCTCGATCTCCATCAGCAGGTCACCGGGTGCGATGCTGTCGCCGTCAGCCTTGTGCGCCGTGATCACAAGCGCCGGGTCGACCAGCCGGAAGGCCAGCGCCGCGACCTGCAACCCCGAGACGACCCCCGCCTCGCGCGCGTTCAGCCGCGCGGTATAGCGCGTCGCAGCCGGGATCACCGTGCGGGTGGTGATATCGCCGTAGGTGCCCAGATCCTCCAGCAAGGCGGCGCGGACCAGCGGTTCAAGGATCATGTCGGGCAAGGGGGTGGCGGTCATGCGGAGTCCTTTCGGGCCAGGGCGCGGATCTCCAGCGCCTGCGCGAGGGTGAAGAAAGAGCGTTCGCCGGCGGCACGGGCCTCGGGGTGGTCGGCGCGGAAATGTGCGCCCCGGCTCTCTTCCCGGGCCAGCGCGGCGGCGGCGATCAGCGTGGCGGTTGCGGTCATGTTCAGCAGCGCGGCGCAGTCGGGCTGCGCCTCCTCGACCGATGCGATGGTGTCCAGCGTGTGCCGCAGGCCCGCGGCGTCGCGGATGACACCGGCGCCCTCGGTCATCGCCTGCCGCAGCCGGGCGACCAGCGCCGGATCGGGGTCCGGCACCGGGGCGAGATCCGGCAGACCGACCGGCTGGGCATCGCCCGCGACCAGCCCCTGTGCAATCGCATCCGCGGCGCGGCGCCCGTAGACCAGCGCCTCGAGCAGCCCGTTCGAGGCCAGCCGGTTCGCGCCGTGCAACCCGGTCGAGGCCACCTCGCCACAGGCCCAGAGGCCCGGCAGCGTGCTGGCGCCCGCCTCGTCCGTCGCGATGCCGCCCATGTGGTAATGCGCGGCGGCGGCGACGGGGATCGGCTGCGTCACCGGATCGATCCCAAGGGCCCGGCAGGCTGCCGCGACGGCGGGAAACTCGGTCAGGAGGCGTGGCCCAAGGACGCTTCGCGTGTCCAACGCCGGGGCCATCCCGGCCTGCGTCTGGGCAAAGACCGCGCGGGCCACGACGTCGCGCGGCGCCAGTTCGGCATCGGGATGCGCCGCAGGCATGAAGCGCGCGCCCTCGCGGTCGATCAGTGCGGCCCCCTCGCCGCGCAGCGCCTCGGTCGCCAGCGGCGCCGGGTCCAGACCGCCCGCGATGGCGGTGGGATGGAACTGCACGAACTCGGCATCGGCGATCACCGCCCCGGCCCGCGCCGCCATGCCCAGCACCTGCCCGCGAATGCGTGGCGGGTTGGTGGTCAGCGCATAAAGCCCGCCCGAGCCGCCGCCCGCCAGCAGCACCGCGGCCCCGCGCAGCTTGACCGACTGCGTCAGACCCTGCGCGCAGCGCGCGGCCTCGATCCCGCGCACGCGGCCCTTCTCGATGACCAGTCCGGTGGCCATGACGCCTTCGAGCACCTGCACATGCGGCGCGGCGCGGACCTGCGCGGTCAGCGCCTGCATGATCTCGGCCCCGGCCTGATCGCCCCGCACCCGCACGACGCGGGCAAAGCTGTGCGCCGCCTCGCGCGACAGGACATAGCCGCCCTCTGCGGTCCGGTCGAAGGGCGTGCCCAGCCCGGTCAGGTCGAGGATATGCGCGCGCGCCTCGGCGGTGACCGTCCGCGCCACCTGCGCATCCACGGTCCCGGCGCCGGCGCGCACCGTATCGCGTGCATGGGCCTCGGCGCTGTCCGCCGGGTCCATCGCCGCCGCCACGCCGCCCTGCGCCCAGGCCGACGAGGCCCCGGAGCCCAGCGGTTCGGGAGAGATCATCAGCACCGGATGCGGGGCCAGCCGCAGCGCCGCGTAGTGCGCCGCAAGGCCCGCGCCCACGATCAGGACGCGCGGGGTGTCGATCGGGGTCATCGGATCAGCCGGACAGCTTCCGCGACAGGTCGATCATGCGCTGCACGGCAACCCGGGCCTTGTCGGCGACGGCGGGGTCGACCTCGACCGCGCCTTCCATCCTGTGCAGCGACCAGAGCACCTTTTCCAGCGTGATCTTCTTCATGTAGGGACACATGTTGCAGGGGCCGACGAAATCGACATCCGGCAACGCGTCCGAGATATTCGAGGCCATCGAGCATTCGGTTACCAGCATCGCCTTCTCGGGCCGCTCGGCGGTGACATAGTCGATGATGCCGCTGGTCGAGCCCGAGTAATCGGCCTCGGCCACCACGTCGGGCGGGCACTCGGGGTGGGCGATGATGCGGGTGCCGGGGTTCCATTCGCGGAAGTCGCGCAGGTCCTGCGCGGTATACTGCTCGTGCACGATGCAGGAGCCGTCCCACCAGACGATGCGCTTTTCCGGCACCTGTTGCGCGATGTTCTGCGCCAGGTATTTGTCCGGGGTCATGATGACCGTGTCGCCCTCGATCCCGCGGACGATCTGGGCGGCGTTCGACGAGGTGCAGCAGATGTCCGAGGCGGCCTTCACCTCGGCGGTGGTGTTCACATAGGTGACCACCGGCGCGCCGGGATACTTGGCGCGCATCTCGGCGATGCCCTCGGCGGTGATGCTTTCGGCCAGCGAACAGCCCGCATCCATGTCGGGGATCAGAACCGTCTTGGCCGGGTTCAGGATCTTCGAGGTCTCGGCCATGAAATGCACGCCGCATTGCACGATCACGTCGGCCTCGACCTTGGTCGCCTCGATGGCCAGCTGCAGGCTGTCACCCACGACGTCGGCGATCCCGTGATAGATCTCGGGCGTCATGTAGTTGTGGGCAAGGATCACCGCGTTCCGCTCGGCCTTCAGCCGGTTGATGGCGGCGACATAGGGCGCGAAGACGGCCCAGTCGGGCGGCGCCACGACGCGGTCCATGCGGGCATAGATCCCGGACATCTCGGCGGCGAGATCGGTGGAAGGGGCGAGATCGTAGTGATCGGCGAGTTCGGCGCGCAGCGCGATCTGATCGAGCAAGAGCGGGTATCCTCAGGTTCTGGCCTGCGCCCGGCAGGGCGCGACCGCACGCGGGAGGCGCGGGCTAGAAGCTGTCTACGGGCCGCATGACTTAAGGGCAAGCAGAGGCGGACGGAAAATTCCACGGACAGCCTCCCTCCTGTGAGAGGCCCGCGTACCCGGTTCCGGTGTCACGTCGCGGCGCAGGGCTGCGGTTCCAGCGCGTTTCCGGCGGCGAAACGGGCCTTCAGAAGGCATTCCGCGTATTCCGAGCCCACCTCGGGATCGTAGACGACGCCGCCGCCCACATTGAAGACCGCCTCGCCGTCCTCGTAGAGGCTGAGCGTCCGGATCGCCACGTTGAACCGCATCCGCCCGGCGGGCGAGACAAAGCCGATCGCCCCGCAGTAGATGTCGCGCGGACGCGGCTCCAGCCCGCGCAGGATCTGCATCGCGCGGATCTTCGGTGCGCCGGTGATCGAGCCGCAGGGGAAAAGCGCCGCGAAGATATCCGTGACCGTTAGGCCCGAGCCGCAGCCGCGCCCGGATGCGGCTGACAAGCTGGTGCACGGTGGGGTAGCTTTCGATGCGGAAGAGTTCCGGCACGGACAGGGACCCCAGTTCGCAAATCCGCGAGATGTCGTTGCGCAGCAGGTCGACGATCATCAGGTTCTCGGCCTGGTTCTTCTCGTCGTTGCGCAGGCATTCGGCAAGGGCGGCATCTTCCTCGGGGGTTGTCCCGCGCTTGATGGTGCCTTTCATCGGGTGGGTCTCGATCCAGCCGTCCTCTCCGACCTCGAAGAACAGCTCGGGCGAGCGCGACAGGATGACCGGGCCGCCAAGCTCGACCAGGGCGGCATAGCGCACCGGTTGCCGATGGGTCATCGCGTCGAAGAGGGCCGCAGGATCGCCCTGCCACCGCGCCGTCACCGGAAAGGTCAGGTTCGCCTGATAGCAATCGCCCGCGCGCAGGTGCTGGTGGACCTGCTGGAACCGGGGGGCGTAGTCGTCGAAGGACCACCCGGGCCGGAAATCCGTCAGCGCCGGGGCCTCTTGCCCGCGCGCCCTGACAGGCCCGTTTTCGGGCGCATCGAAGACACCCATCAGCACCAGCGGCACACGCCGTCCCTCCGGCATATGGTCCTGCAGGGCCGGCTCCAGCGCATAGCCCGCCTCGTAGCTCACGTAACCGGCGCACCACTTGCCCGCGGCCCGCGCGCGTTCCATCCGGGCCAGCGCGTCCGCCACCTCGCCGGCATGATCGGCGCGGATCACCTCGGCGGGTGCGGCAAAGCGCATCTCGGTGCCCGCCAGATCGTCGCGCAGCACGATGCGGGCGCCGCCGTCCCGGGATCCGGCGTCAGTCCGTGTCATCGGGACGGGTGATGGCTTGGGTCTGGTCGTAATTCACCGCGAAGCGCAGCTCGCGCAGGGGTTTCACGTCGCGGATCGACTGCGCATAGGTTTCATGCGCCTTGTAGGCCGCCAGCGCGGCCTCGTCGGCGAATTCGCCATAGACCACCACGTCGATTTCCTTGCTGGTCGGGTCCGACTTCTTGTTCAGCGCGATTTCGAGGTGCTGGGCATGCGGGATGCCTGTCAGCTTTTGCAGCCCCTTGCGGATGGCCTCGATATTGCCGTCGTTCCGGGCGGTGAAGAAGACGATGTGACGGATCATGTTACCCCGGTCTGGTTCTGCAAAGATGCGGATCTCTCTGGCGCGCGGCCCGGATTCTTCCGTGCAGCGACTTGTAAGCCCTGCGTCGCGTCGTTCAACCGGATAGTGTGTGGATGCAAGCGCGCGCCCTATGCCGGGGCCATGGGTTTCCGGGCCGCAAGAGCCAGCCGTCCGGGCCCCGGGCGGGCGAGGGTCGCCGCCTGCCCCGCGCCGCCGAGGCAGCGCGCGCGGTTCGCTCGGGACAGGCAAGCGCGCTTCCGCCGTCCCCCCGTGCGCCGCGCCAAAAGCCGGAAAGCGCCCCGAAATCCGGTTGTTGCGCCGGAGCGGTGGCGCTTGCATGGTGACATCCGAAAAGGTTGCGACCGGCCTCACCGGCCTCACCGGCCTCACCGGCCCGCGCGACGGCCCGCGCGACGGCAGCGGCGATGGCTCGGGCCGTTTTGATCGCCCGGCCCATCCCAAGCGGTCCCCTACCCCGATGCCTGCAAAGGCCGCCCTGCCATGTCGGCGGTGATCCGCTCCGCCATCCCGGGCAGGATCAGGTCGCCGTGGCGGCAATCCAGCCTCAGGACGTCGACGTGCGCGGCATAGGGCCGCCAGAGGTCCGGGTGCCGGGTGCCGGTGCCGAGGTCGCGCAGGGCGGTCACATGCTGCAGCGGGGCTTTCACCCGACGCTCTCGATGGCGGCGCACAAGGGCGTTGGTGGCCTGAACCGAGCGGATCACCCCCTCCTGAACCGAGTGGGGCAGCAGGGCGAGCGGATGCGCCCGGTCGCGCAGGAAGCCGAGGATCGCGGCGCGCGTCACGAGGTCCGGGTGATCCTCGGGATCGTGCCCGGCCATGGTCAGCAGCGCCCGCAGGGCGGTGGTCTCGTCCGGCTCGGGCTCGGCCCGCCAGCAGTCCGAGGGATAGGCGTCCAGCAGCACCAGCCTGTGCACGGTGCGGTCGCGGGCCTCGGCCTCGGCGGCCATGGCATGGGCGATGATGCCCCCAAGCGACCAGCCCAGCAGCGACAGGGGGCCTTCGGGACAAAGGCCTTCGACCCGGTCGAGGTACAGCCGCGCGAGCGCGTCGAGGCTGTCGGGCGCTGCTTGCGTGGGGTCGAGCAGCGGCGATTGCAGGCCGATCACCGGGGTCTCGGGCCAGTGCTGCGCCAGCGCCCGGGCAAAGCCGCGGTAGCACCATGCCAGCCCGCCCGCCGGGTGAACCGCAAAGACCGGCGCGGCGGGGCCGCGCGACAGATGCAGCACCGGGCCAAGGCCGGCGTCGGGGCGTTCAGAAGACGGGCCCCGGCTGTCCAGCCGCCGTGCCAGATCCGCAAGCACCGGGTTTTGCAGGATCGCGCCAAGGCCGGGGTCATGGCCCAGTTCCTCTTCCAGACGCAGGGACAGGCGCACCGCCCGCAGGCTGTCGCCGCCCGCAAGGAAGAAGTCGGTGTCGGCAGAGGGCTGGGACGGCAGGCCGAGGATCTCCGCGAAGAGGCCTGCCAGAAGCCGCTGCACCGGCCCTTGCGGCGGCACATGGCCGGGCGTCGTGGCCTGCGGCGCGGGCAGGGCCTTGCGGTCCAGCTTGCCGCTGGGGGTCAGGGGCAGCGCCTTCAGCGACACCAGATGCGCGGGCAGCATCGAGGACGGCAGGCGCGCGGCAAGGTCGGCCCGGATGGCCTGCACCGATACGCCCGGTTCGGGCACGATATGCGCCACAAGCTGCGCGCCCCCTGCCCCGTCGCGCCGCACCGAAACGGCGGCCTGCCGCACCAGCCCGCCGTCGCGCAGCGCCTGCTCGACCTCGGCGGGTTCGACGCGCACGCCGCGGATCTTCACCTGCCCGTCCGCGCGCCCGAGGAAGGTCAGGCAGCCGCTGGCATCCGAGGTCGCGAGGTCCCCGGTGTCATACATGCGCTCGCCGGGGTGGAAGGGGTCGGGCAGGAAGCGCTCTGCCGTCAGTTCCGGCTGGCCGAGGTAGCCGCGCGCCAGCTGCCGCCCGGCCAGCCAGAGCCGTCCCGGCGTGCCATCCGGCACCGGGCGCTGGCGCGCGTCCAGCAGGTAGCAGCGGGTGTTCCAGACCGGGCGCCCGATGGGCAGGCTGCCGCCGTCGCCCTCGCCATCGCCCTCGCGCGGCGGCGCGGTCTCTTGCGCGGTAACGTCCACGGCGGCCTCTGTCGGGCCGTAAAGGTTGTGCAGCGCGCCGTCGATGCGGTCGTGAAAGGCGCGGGCCAGCGCGCGCGGCAGTGCCTCGCCGCTGGCGAAGACCCGGGGGATGGTCAGCCCCTGCGAGGCGGGCGCGGCAAGGAACAGCTCCAGCATCGAGGGCACGAAATGCATGGCGGTGATGGCGTGCCGCGACACCAGCGCCGCCAGCGCCACGGGATCGCGATGCGCCTCTGGGGGCGCCACGACCAGCGTGGCACCGGACAGGAAGGGCAGGAAGAACTCCCAGACCGAGACGTCGAAGGTCGCGGGGGTCTTCTGCAGGATGCGGTCGCCGGGGCCGAAGCCGTAGGTCTCGCGCATCCACAAGAGACGGTTCACGATGGCGCGGTGTTCGACCACCACGCCCTTGGGCCGCCCGGTCGAGCCGGAGGTGAAGAGCACGTAGGCCGGATCTGTGGGCCCTGCCGGGACAGGGTCGCAGGGGCCCTGCAGGTCGCCCACGGCCAGCACCGGCACCCCGCCCGCAAAGCCCGGCTGCGCGAGGATCGCCGCCGGGTCCGCCCGCGCCACCATGTCGGCGCGCCGCGCGCTGCTGTCCTCGGGGTCGAAGGGCACATAGGCCGCGCCAGCGCGCAGGACCCCCAGCAGCGCCACGATCAGGTCGACGGAGCGCGGCAGCGCCACGCCGACAAGGCTGCCGGGGCCGATCCCGCGCGCCGCAAGGCCAGCGGCGACGGCAGCGCTGCGGCGGTCGAGCGCGGCGTAGTCCAGCGTCTCCGCGCCGAAGACCAGCGCGGGCGCCCCGGGTGTGGCGCGCATCTGCGCCTCGATCAGGGCGGTCAGGGTGGTTTCGGGCACCGGGTGGGCGGTGGCGTTGCGGGTCCGGATCGCGGTCGCCTCTTCAGCGCCGGTCAGGGTCGGCACCTCCGCAAGACGCGGGGCAGAGACCGCGCGGCTCAGGAAGGCGGCAAGACGGGCGCCATGGGCCGCGACCTCGGGCCGGGAGTAAAGCGCGTCATTGCCGTCGACCTGCACAAGCAGGCCAGTGTCCGGATCTCCCCGGAAGCAGAAGGTGACGTCGTCCACCGATCCGGCGCCGGTGATCTGCAGGCGCGTGTCGCAGCCTGCAAGCCTCGGGCAGGCGTCGAAGGGCAGGATATTGACCAGCGGCCCCCACAGCCTGCGCCCGCCGCCGATCCGGCCAAGGTCGCGCGCCAGCACCTCGCCCCGGTAGCGACCATTGCGGCGCATCGCGGCCAGCTGCGCCCCGGCCCCCGCCAGCCAGGAGGCCAGCGGCGCGTCCTCGTCCACCGAAAGGTGCAGCGGCAGCACGTTGACCTGCGTCGAGACGGTGCGCGCGGTCCGGCCCATGCGGTTCTGCAGGGGGATGCCCAGCACCGCCGAGGCCCCTTCCCCGGTCGCGACAGAGGGCAGGTGGCGCGCGACATAGGCCCCGGTGAGCGCGGTCAGAACGTCCGTCCAATGCACACCGGCGGCCTCGGCGAGGCTCTGGACCCCGCCGCTGGCCGCAGCGGGCAAGGCCCGTTCGGCGCGGTGAAACCAGAGGCCCGCAGCGGCCCCCTGCCCGGTCGCGGGGCTTTCGACCTCGGGCAGATCGGCCAGCGCCGCGTGCCAGAAGCTGCGCTGGCGCGCGCGGGCGGGCGCGCTGGCAAAACGCGCGTCGTCCTCCAGCGCGCGGGCGAAGGGGGTCAGCGCCTCGCCGGGGTCGGTGCCCGCGACATGCGCCTCGTAGAGCGCGGCAAGTCGCTGCGTCACCTGCACCATGGCCTGCCCGTCGGCGGCGATGTGGTGGATGCGCTCCGACAGGATGTGGTGCGCGGCCCCCAGCCGCCAGAGCGTGAACCCCGCGAGAGGCCCGCGTTCAAGGTCGGTCGGGCGCTGCGCCTCGGCCATGATCTCGGCCATCACCGTGGCTTCGGTGGCGCCCGAGCGGTCCATGACCAACAGCCGGGGCGCGGCTTCAGGGTCGATGCGCTGTTCCGGCCCGTCGCGGCCCGCGCGGACCCGCAGCGACAGGCTTTGCGCCTCGGCGCCCAGCTGCGCCACCGCCTGCGCCATGGCGCGCGCGTCCAGCGGCCCGCGGATATGCAGCGCCTGCCCGGTCATGAAGACCGGGCTTTCGGGGGTCAGCGCCTGCGCGTACCAGATGCCCGCCTGCGCCTCTGTCAGCGGCTGCCAGGTGGTCACTGCGCCGCCTTTGCGATCTGCCAGAACTCTTCCAGCGTTTCGCATTCATACAGCTTCGACGAGGGCAGCGAGGGCTGGATGTTCTCCCAGCCCACCAGCAGCCGGATCAGCGCGATGGAATCCAGCCCCAGATCGCCGAGATGTTCGTCCACCGGCACCTCTTCCGGGCCAAGGTCCAGCGCTTCGGCGATATCGGCGCGCATCCGGTCCAGCGTCAGGGCTTCGGTCGTCGCGGTCATCTCTGTGTTTCCTTCTCTTCGGCCAGCACTTCGGCGCGCAGGATCTCGCGCAGCTGGCGGCGGCTGATCTTGCCGACGGCGGTGGTGGCGAAGCCGTCGACAAAGCGGATCTCGTCGGGGATCTTGAAGGCGGCCACCTCGCGCCCGCGCATGTAGCGGCGCAGGCTGGCGGCGCTCGGCGCCGCGCCGCGCGGCTGGACGAAGGCGCAGGCGCGCTCTCCCAGCCGGGCATCGGGGATCGAGACGACCACGGCATCGAAGACCGCCTCATGGCCCAGAAGCAGGTCCTCGACCTCTTCGGCGCTGATCTTCTCGCCGTTGCGGTTGATCTGGTCGTTGGCCCGGCCCTGCACCACCAGATGCCCGGACGGCAGGCGCAGGACGATGTCGCCGGTGCGGTAAAAGCCGTCCCCGGTGAAGCTGCGGGCGTTGGCAGAGGCGTCGTCGTGATAGCCCCGGATCGTGTAGGGGCCGCGCGTCAGCAGGTTGCCGGGCTGGCCCTCGGGAACCGGGTTGCCCGCGTCGTCGAGGATCAGCACCTCGTCGCCTTCGCTGATCGGGCGGCCCTGCGTGCCGGTAACAAGTGCGTCCGGGTCCTCGGCGCGGGTGTAGTTCACCAGCCCCTCGGCCATGCCGAAGACCTGTTGAAGGCGGCATCCCAGCAGGGGCGCCACGCGCCGCGCGCTTTCCGGCAGGAACTTGGCGCCGCCGACCTGTAGCGTGTCGAGGCTGGGAATGTCCGGGGCCTGCGCCTCGGCTCGCTTCCAGCCACAAAAGCGCCAGCGGCGGGACGAGGCCGGTGATGGTCACCCCCTCGGCCCGGATCAGGCGGAAGGCCTCCTGCGGCATCGGCGCGGGGCACAGCACCACGCGCGCCCCGGCGTACAAGGCGCCGAAGGTGCCGGGCGAGGACATGGTGAAGTTATGCGCCACCGGCAGCGCCGCCATGTAGACGCTGTTGGCGGTGATGCCGCAGATCGCGTTGCTGGCGCGGATCGAGTAGAGGTAATCGTCATGGGTGCGCGGGATCAGCTTCGGCAGCCCGGTCGAGCCGCCGGAAATCTGGCAGAAGGCCACGGCCTGCGGATCGGGGTCGGCGGGCAGCGTGGCGGGATCGTCCGCGACGGTGTCGAGCGGCAGGGTGCCCTCGGGCGCCTCGCCCGCCACGATGACATGGGCAAGGCCGGGCAGGTCCGGCTTCAGCGCCACCGCCATGCGGGCGTGGTCGTGCCGCTCTATGCGGTCCTGCACGATGACCGCCCGCGCCTGCGCCCTGCCCGCAAGATGCATCAGTTCGGTGCGGCGGTGCGCGGGCAGCGCGTAGACCGGGATCAGCCCCGCCGCGAAGGCGCCGAAGACCGCCTGAAAGAAGGCGGGCGTGTTGCCGATCTGGACCAGCACGCGGTCGCCCGGTTCCAGCCCAAGCGCCAGAAGCCCCGCGCCGAAGCGGCGGGCGCGGGTGTTCAGGTCGGCGTAGCTCCACCGGGTTTCGCCGCCGATGATGGCGATGCGGTCCGGGTGCGCCTCTGCACGGGCGCGCAGCATGGCGGGGAAGGTCTCTCCACGCCAGTAGCCAGCCGCGCGGTAACGCGCGACGAAGGCCTCGGGCCGGGTCTGGGTCGGTCGGGTCATGGGCGGGCTCTTGTCAGGGACGTGGGGGGCGCGCCCGAAGGGCGGCCCCCGGTCGGTTTACTGCGCGGCGACGCGGGTCAGGCTGCCGGTGCCCTGATCCACGACGAAGACATGGCCCGCGCCATCCGTGGTCAGGTGGTTTGGCGTGGCGCCGACCTCGAGGTTGGCGATCAGCGCGCCCTCGGCGTCCAGCACCGCCACGGCATTGCCACCCCGGACGGCGACATAGACATGGCCGGTGGCGGGATCGACCACCGCGTTCAGCGGGCTGGCGCCGACATTCACCTGACGCAGCACCGCGCCGGTGGTGCCGTCGAGCACGCTGACCATGTCGTTGCCCTGCGCCACGGTGTAGACACGGCTGCCATCCGGGCTGGCGGCAAGACCGATGGTCCCCTTGGAGCCGTCGACCGGCCAGACGGCGGTCTCCTCGCCGGTGGCGAGGTCGATCACGGCGACCTCTTCGCTGCGCAGCGAGGCGACGAAGAGCTTGCCCGCCTCGGCGGCCAGCGACAGGCTGGCGGTGGTGAAGTCCTGCCCGCGCCGCGACGAGCTGAGCGCGATCGGCTCCAGCTCTTCAAGGCTTTCGGTATCGAAGACATGCACCGTCGGCTCGAAGGTGGCGGTGACGTAGACCTTGCCGTCGTGGTGGACCGCATCGCGCGGGTGACCCACGGTGCCCGGCTCGAACTGCTTGAGCAGGCTCAGGTCGTCAGAGGCATAGACCGCGACGGTGTCCTGCCGGGTGTTGGTGACCCAGACCTGCCCCGGCGCCACGCCAAGGCCGTAGACCGCAAAGAGGCCGCCGTCAGACCCGTCCTGACGCGCGGGCGCGGCCTCGGGCGCGGTGCGGGCGATGACCTTTAGCGTGGCAGGGTCCAGCTTCACCAGTTCGGATTCCCTGACCGGCGGACGGCCAACGGCGCTGGTCACGAAAAGTGCGCCCTCGCCCACGGCGACCTGGTAGGGGCGCGTGGCCACCTTGGCGACCTCGAGATCATAGGCCCCGGCATTGACCCGGTACCGGGCACGGCAGAGACCTTCAGCTCCATGACCGTGGCAAAGGGGGCCTCGCCGCCAAGCTCCACCACCACCGGGTAGACGCCGGGCGCGGCGCCCTCGGGGATGGTGACCTGCGCCTGAAGGCCGCCCTCGGCATCGGCGGTGAAGGGCGAGCCCTCCAGCACCTCGCCGCCCTGCCGCAGGGTGACGGGCTGGTTCGGCGCAAGGCCGCGGCCCTCGGATCATCGCTTGACCGCCCGCGACGATCGGACCACGGTCGGGACCCGAGGCGCCGATGCGTCCGTCGAAGGCACCAAGGCCCGCGAAGGGCTCTGCCGCGACGGCACCGGCGGCGGCGATCATCAGGGCGGACAGGGCAACGCCGCGCGTCCAGCGTCCGGAAAGGATTTTCTGTGTCATCTCATAGCCTTTGTCAAAGCCGGGCGGGGCGCCCGGTCTGGTCACTGTTGTCCCCGTTTGGCTTCAGCAAGGCTGTGGCTTCTTCGCTGTGCCCCGGTGGTCCGGGACATGGCGCGAGGCCGGGTTGCAGCCTCTGGATCAGGGGCCTGCGCGGCCTGCGGGCCCGCGCGGCTGTGGTTCTACGGCCCGTCAGCGCTAATCCGTCGCGGAAAAGGCGGCGTTCAGCGTCGCATCGACCGAGGCGCCGAAGCTTTCGCCGTGGCTGAGACCCGGAAAGGTGGTCACGCCGCCGGGAATGCCTGCCGCGCGCAGCGCCGCGTCCAGCCCCTGCAGGGCATCGGGCGGCAGGGCGGCGCGCATCTGCACCAGCTTCTGCGCATTCGGGTTGGCGGGGCTGCTGGCGCGCTTCCGTTCCTGCCCGCCGTGGTGCAACTCCAGCCTGCGGGACGACCAGCGCCCGGCTTCGATCTGCGCGGTGATGCGGATCAGGAAATTCCCGTGATCCCACCAGAGCGACGGGCTGGCGCTGACGTAATGGGCAAAGGGCGCCTCGGGACGGCTGGCGGCGTAGAGCACGAAGAGCCCGCCGTAGGAGTGCCCCCAGAGCGTCGACTGCGACAGGTCGATGGGCGCGATCCGGGCCACGCGCGGCAGCACCGCCTCCGAGATCTGCGCAAGGAAGTCCGCCGCACCGCCGCCGGGGCGACCGCGCGGGTCCTCGACCGGGCCGCCGTCGGAGCCGGGCGGGGTGTAGTCGCGGGCACGCTCAGCGGTGGCGTAACGCTGGTCGGTCCGGTGGCCCAGCGTCACGATCACCGCGGGGTTGTCCTGCGGCAGGCCCGCAAGCCGCGCGTCGGTGAGGCGGTCGAGAACGGCCCCGCCATCCAGCAGGAATACCACCGGAAAGCCGCCTTCGGGCGCCGGGCCATCGGGCACCAGAACGCCGATGCGATGCGCGGCGCCCCCGGTGCGGGCAGGTCGAAGTCATGCACGCTCACCTCCGTCGAGCCGGTGTCGAGGATCGAGGGCCCCAGAGGCTCCATCGAGGGTTGCGCCTGCGCCCCGGCGCAGAGCAGGGCCAGCAGCGCCGCAAGCCGGATCATTCCGCCGCCTCCCGTTCGAGGTCTTCCAGCAGCGGTGCCTTCTGGCGCCACTCGGCGTACCACGCATCCACCGCCGGGCCGAACCAGTCGCGCCCGACCGAGATCACCGGCACCCCGGCCTCGCGCAGGCCTGCCAGTGAGGCGGCGTCGATCTCGCCATAAAGCGCCACCATCCCGGCGATCTGCCGCGCCATGATGTCCTGAACCACCGCGCGGTCGCCCTCGGCCATGGCCTGCCACTTGCGGGCGGAGGCTACGGCGGCCATCGGGAAGATCATGTGCCGCGAGTCGATCACGGTGCCCGCATGGCGCCAGTAACCCGCGTTCCATGTGCCTTCGTGGTCGATCTGCATGGCGTCCACCTGCCCGTTCGCGAAGGCGTCGAAGAGTGCGGGCAGCGGCATCGGCGTGGGGGCGGCGCCCAGCCCGGACCAGAAGTCCATCTCGGGCGCCAGCGGCACGGTGCGGATGCGCTGGCCCGCCAGTTGCGCCGCGCCGCCCTCTGCCGTGACCTCGGCGGCGGTCACCACCTGCCGCATCCCCGCCATGCCCCAGCCCAGCCCGCGCAGGCCGAATGCGCCCATCCGGTCCAGCAGGGTCTGCGCCACCGCGCCTTTCAGCAGCCGCGCGGCGGTCTCGGTATCCTGCGCAAGGAAGGGCGCGTAGAAGATGCCGAAGTCGTCGTCGCGGTTGGCGAATTCCGCCGCCGTCAGGAAGGCGAAGTCGATGGCACCGGTCTGAAGCTGCTGCAGCATCCGCGCCTCGTTCCCCAGCTGCCCCGAGGGCATCACGAGGATATTGACCCGCCCCTCGGTCGCCTCGGCGATCTCTGCGGCGGCGGCCTGCGCGGTCTGCGTCCACTGGTGCGCGGGCGGGGTGATCAGGCCCAGCCGGTAGTCTTCGGCCCCTGCGGGCAGCGCGGCCATCAGGGCAAGGGCGGCAAGGGATATGCGACGGATCATGCGGGTCTCCGGTTCATTGCAGAAGGCGCAGCGGGCCAAGCGACAGCCCGGGCCAGAGGGTCAGAAGCGCCAGCACGGCCAGCACCCCGGCGAGATAGGGCAGCAGCAGCACCGACAGCCGCCCGGCGGCGACGCCGGTCTGTTGCGCGGCGGTATAAAGCCCGACCCCCACCGGCGGCGTCAGCAGGCCGACGGTCAGGTTGATGCAGGCGATCAGGCCAAAGTGGATCGGGTCGATGCCATAGAGGTCGGTGGCCACCGGTTGCAGCACCGGCACCACGAGGATCAGCGCGGGCAGCGGGTCGGTGACGGCGCCCATGCCCAGAAGCAGCAGGTTCAGCAGGCAGAGGAAGACCAGCGGGTCGTCGGTCAGCGTCGCCATGCGCGCGGCGACCTGGGCGGGCAGGTTCTCCCAGGCGGCGACCCATGCATAAAGCCCCGCGGCGGCGATCAGGAAGAGGATGGCGGCGCTGTTGCGGGCGGTGACGGTCAGCGCGGGCCAGAGGGCGCGCAGCGGCAATTCGCGGTAGACCAGCGCCCCCACCAGCACGACGGCGAGGATCGCGACCACCCCGGCCTCGGCGGCGGTGGCGAGGCCGGTCAGGATGGCACCGATCATGGCCCCGGGGATGGCCAGCGCGGGCAGCGCCCCGGCCAGCACCTGCAGGCGCGGCGCTTGGGGTGAAGGGGCGGCGGGAAAGCGCCCGCCCCGGCCCTGCCAGAGCGTCACCAGCACCAAAACGCCAAGGATCGCCAGCCCCGGTCCGATCCCGGCCAGGAACAGGTCGCCGATCGGAACCTGGGCGATGACCCCGTAGACGATCAGCAGCATCGAGGGCGGCAGGACCGGCGCCAGCAGCCCCCCGGCGGCGGTCAGCGCGGCGCTGGTGTCGCGGGGGTAACCGGCGCGGGTCATCTCTGGCACCGCGAGGCGGGACATCAGCGTGATCTGCGCCACGGTCGAGCCGAGGACCGCCGCCATCAGCGCATTGGCCAGCAGCACCGCCTGCGCCAGCCCGCCGCGCATCCGCCCCGTCGCCAGCGCAGCCAGTGCAAACAGCCGCCGCCCCGCACCGCTGGCGTTCATCAGCTCTCCGAGCAGGATGAAGATCGGCAGCGCCAGCAGGCCATAGCTTTCGACGCCCTGAAACAGTTGCTGCGGCAGGCTCAGCAGCAGCACGGCATTGCCGCCCAGCACGATCTGCGCGACGGCGCCCGCGATCATGGCGAAGGCCACGGGCATCCCCGCCAGCAAGAGCACGGCAAAGAGCAGCAGGCTCAGCACGCGCGCGCCCCCTGCCCCGCCAGCCTGAGGGCGACATGAATGATCGCGCCCAGCGTGGCCGGGACCATCGGCAGCCAGAACCAGATCTTGGCAAGGCCCAGCGTCATCGTCGGCTCTGTATAGGTGAAGTTGAAGCTCTCCTGCGCCAGCGCCGCGCCGGATCCCGCCGCGATCAGCCCGACCGGGTCGAGCCAGGTCCAGAGACAGGCGGCGAAGCCCAGCAGAAGCAGCAGCAGGGCCGCGTCGACGGCCCGCGCCAGCCCGCGCCCGGCGCCCTCGCCCAGCCGCGCGCGCAGCAGGTCGACGGACAGATGCCCGCCCTCGGCCAGACAGGCCGCCGCGCCGAAGAAGGCGGCACCCGCCATGGCAAGGACCGCCAGTTCGTCGGCCCAGACCAGCGGCTGTCCGAGGCTGCGCATCGCGGCACCGGCGGCCATGCAGGCCAGCATGACGCCCAGCAGGCCCGCCGACAGCGCGGTCTCGACCCGTGCGAGACGGGCGTCGAGGCGGCGCAGGCGATCCGGGGGAAGGGTCATGGCGGTGTCTTTCGGTGAGGTGCCGCCGCCCGGTCCCCCGGACGGCGGCCTGTCGTGGTCCGTGCCCTGCTCAGAAGGTTTTCGTCAGCCCGACATAGAAGGCCCGCTCGGGCTCGTTATAGGTGTTCGCCCCGTCGCCCGACCGCTTGATCGAGGTGTTGAAGATGTTGGTCGCCCCCGCCGACAGGTCGAAACCGTTGTCGAATTCATAGGTCATGGCGAGGTTCCACAGGGTATAGGGATCGCGGTCCTGCAGGTCGCCGTTCGCGCCACCCGTCGTGGCACTGTAGGGCGAGGCCTCGATCTTGCCGAAGTGGGTGAAGGAGGGGATGACCGTCAGCCGGTCGGTCGCCTGCCACGACAGCGAGCCGTTGATCGTGTACTCCGGCACCAGCGACAGCGGCGCCTTGATGGTCGCGCCGCCATCCAGCGGGATCTTCTGCTCGGAGTCGATCATGTAGGTGCCGTTGATGGCCAGGTCGAAGCGGTCGCCCAGCGGCATGGCAAAGCTGCCCTCGACGCCCGAGACCACGGCTTCGGGCACGTTGTCCCACTGGAACATGTTGTAGGTGGTGCCACCGTCCGTGAACGAGCCCAGACGCGTCGTGCTGGACTGGATCTTGTCGCGGTAGTCGTTGTGGAAATAGGTCAGCGTCGCGTTGATGCCGTTGGCCCCGGCATAAGCGATGCCGATTTCCTTGTTGATCGAGGTCTCGGGCTTCAGGTTGTCGTTCCCCAGCACCACGCACTGGCTGTAGCGGTCCAGATTGCCCGCGCCGTCGATGTAGTAGGGGCAGCCGTTGCCGCGGGTCCGGTAGACGTATTGCTCGGACATCTGGTAGAGGCTCGGCGATTTGAACGCCTTGGCGATGCCGCCGTTGATCGTCCATTCCGGCGTCAGCGCGTAAGAGGCGTTCAGACCGCCCGACCAGTTGTGGCCGAAGCTGTCGGCCCAGTCCAGCCGCACCGAGGGGGTCAGCGTCAGCCGGTCCGTCGCCTCGATATTGTGCTCGTAGTAGAGACCGACGTTCAGCTGCTCGGTCACCGGATCGTTCTGGTCGGGGTCGGCGCTGGTGTTGCCGTAGTCGAAGCTGATGCCATTGGCGGTATAGTCCGACAGGTCCAGCTTTTCATAGCGCACCTCCATGCCCAGCGTCAGGGCAGAGGGCCGGTACGAAGACGGTGCGGTCGAGGTAAAGCTCGGACTTGCCCGACACGATGTCCAGCACCGCCTCGTCCCAGTCGCTGTCGCTGTTGATCGCGCCTTCGCCGCCGCCGTTGAGCCCCTCGGACAGGCGGCGGTTGTTGGTGCGCTCGTACTGGACGAAGCTCATCAGCCCGCCCCATGCGTAGTCGCCGGTATGGGTCAGCGCGAAGGTCTTGCGCTCCATCACGTTGGTCTCGGCGCCCTCGTCGGCAAGGCTGTCGGCGAAAGAGGTGCCGCCGTCCGTCAGGCCGCTGCCCAGCAGCACGTCACCGGCGTAGATATTGCCCTGCCGGGAGTAGCCGAATTCGAGGTCGACCTTGTCGGTGTCGGTCGGCGTCCAGCTGAACAGCAGGGTGGCGTCCTTGTTCACCACACCCTCGACCCCGGCGGGGTAGCTGCAGGCCACCTCGTTGCCGCTGCGGTCGGTGCAGACCTCGCCCTCGACCGTCTCGGCGTTCAGCTCGGGGTCGTCGCCCTCGGTCTTGTTGTAGCTTGCGGTGAAACGCAGCGCGACGTCGCTGTTCAGCCGCTTGGCCCAGAGCAGGTTGTAGCGCTGGGTGGCCCCTTCCTGATCGTTCTCGGGGACATTGAACTTCATGCCCAGTTGCAGCAGGTCTTCCTCGGGGGCCTTGGTGATGATGTTGACCACGCCACCCGCCGCGCCCGACCCGTAGCGGGCCGCCGCCGGGCCACGGATGACCTCGATGCTTTCCACCAACTCGACCGGCACCCAGTTGGTATCGCCGCGGGTGTCACGCTCGCCGGACCGGCCCTGCTTGACCGCGGTGCGCGACAGAACCGGCTTGCCGTCGATCAGGATCAGGACGTTCTCCGGCCCCATGCCGCGGATGTCGATCTGGCGCTGGTTGCCGCGCTGGCCCGAGGGCGAGGTGCCCGACAGGTTCACACCCGGCATCTTGCGGATGATCTCGGCCACGTCGTTGACGACGGGCTGTTCCTTCAGATCCTCTTCGGTGATCGTCGAGACCCCGAGCGCCTGCTTGATCTGTTCCTCGGCGGTCAGGACGATGGTCCCGAGTGCCATCGAGCTTCCGTCTGGCGCCGACTGCGCGACCAGCGGGGTCGCAAGGGCCGTCGACATCAGGAAAAAGCCGACCCACGGGCCAGCCGTCCACGCGTGGATGCCATGCTTTGTCCTCTCGTTCTTCGAGTTCTGGAAAAGCTGGCGGAAAGCTGGCCGATATGTGCCGACATCGCTGGCAGGCCCGTTGCCCGGGTCGCATTGGCGCAGGATGGTCGATTTTGGCTTGTTGATCCGGCGGGATACCCGGCTGCAGATCGTTCGCTAGGTGTGTCAATGCCGTTTTGCAAGGGCAAGCACAAGCGAAAAAGCCTGCTGCGCTCATGTAATCCTGTGGCGCCTGTGTGTTTCAGGCGGGCAGGACAGACCGGACCCGCGCGATCAATGCAGCCCTGCTGCCGGTCCGACGGCCCCCTTTCGGGACTTTTTTGCCGGGATGCACCCCGTTTCCGGGACCGGAGGCTAGTCGCCCTCCCCGACGCTTTCCAGCAGGGCGCGCAGCAGGGTATCGAGCCGGGCGATATCCTGATCGGAAAGCCCTGACAGCAGGGCCGCCTGCGTCTGGACATGATCGGCGATCGCCCTGTCGATCAGATCGAAGCCTTTCGGGGTCAGCTGCACCACCGCCCGGCGGGCGTCTGCCCTGTCGGAGGTCCGCGTGACCAGCCCGGCCTTGGCCAGTTGCTCGATCCGGTTGGTCATCGTGCCCGAGGTGATCATCATCGAGGCCATCAGCGCGCCCGGTGACAGCGCATGCGGCGGCGGCGACCGGCGCAGCGTGGCCAGCACGTCGAATCCGGCGGCGTTCAGCCCGTGGCGCGCAAAGGTCTCGGCCATGCGGCGCGACACGTGGTGCGAGACTCGCGACAGCCGCCCCAGCGGCCCCATGGCCCCGACATCGAGGTCGGGGCGCGCCTGCCGCCATTGCTCCAGTATCCGGTCCACATCATCCACCGTGGCAGGGTAGCGGAGAGTTATCTTGACATCAAGAGATGTGCATTTATCTTGAAGTCGAGATAAAATGAGAGGAGGCCGTCATGGCCCGCAGAACCGACCTGATCCTGACGGCGCTCGCCCCGGCGATCTGGGGCAGCACCTATATCGTCACGACCGAGCTTCTGCCCGATGGCTACCCGATGACGGTGGCCATGCTGCGGGCCTTGCCCGCCGGGCTTCTGCTGCTTGTCGTGACCCGCAGCCTGCCGCGCGGCATATGGCTGGCGCGGTCCTTCCTGCTGGGCGCGCTGAACTTCTCGGTCTTCTGGTGGCTGCTTTTCGTGGCCGCCTACCGCCTGCCCGGAGGTGTTGCGGCCACGGTGGGGGCGGTCCAGCCGCTGGTCGTGCTGTACCTGTCGAAACTGCTGCTGGATCAGGGCATCCGGCCCGCCGCCGTGATCGCGGGGATCGGCGGGCTTCTCGGCGTCGGGCTGCTTGTCCTCACCCCGGGCGCGGCGCTTGACTGGGTCGGCCTGCTTGCGGCCCTTGGCGGGGCGATCTCCATGGCGTTCGGAACGGTGCTGACCCGCAGATGGCAACCGCCGGTGCCCGCGCTGACATTCACCGCCTGGCAGCTGACCGCGGGCGGCCTGCTTCTGCTGCCGGTTGCCTTTCTGGTCGAACCCGCCCTGCCGCCGCTCGACACCGCTGCGGTATTCGGCTTTGTCTGGCTGGGGCTGATCGGCGGCGCCGCCACCTACTTCCTGTGGTTCCGGGGCATTGCCCGGCTGGACCCCGCGACCGTCGCGCCGCTTGGCCTGCTCAGCCCCGTCGCCGCGACGCTGCTGGGCCTTGCGATCCTTGGCCAGACGCTGAGCGCCGTCCAGACCATCGGCATGCTGCTTGTGCTGACGAGTGTCTGGTGCGCACAGCGCGCCCAGTTGCAGGCCGCCGCCCCGGTGGCCACGCGGGCCTGACGGGGCGGAGGGCGGCGCCCCCGCGCGCCGGAAGACCCCTTGGCGGGATCGGGTCGCCCGGTCATCCGGTGCGGCGCCATGGCGCCTTCGGGGCGGACGGGAATGCCACGCGCCGCCCGAACCCCGCCCCGACGCCGACCGGCGCGGCGCGCGGTTGAGACGGCGCATGACCGCCTGACGGAACCGGCCCCGGTCCGGCCTTCTGGCCTGCGACCGCTTGCGGCTTGCAGGACCTCCGGTCTGCGGCTACCCCTCGGGGGCCTTCGGGTCCGCCCGGGCCGAAAGGACCGGGCCACGGCGGGGGCGCTGCCGGGGTGCCTGTGCAACCTTGAAGCCACAGCTCCCGTCAGCATCGCTGGCCCGGGGGCAGAAACAGAGGCCGGGCGCAGCAGGGCCGCGCGGCAAAAGACCCGCCACAACGGCGAAGGTCAGAAGGCCGGACCGGGACCGGCTAGGGAGCGTTACGCATGGGCTTTGCACCACCAGAGCAGCCGAGATCCCCATCGGGCCGGGCACCATGATGCAAGACGCGCAAAGGCTGCGTTTCGATCTGGCGGGCTTTGCCCGGGACGGGACGCTGGGGGATCACGCGGCGCTGATGCGGCTGGTGGAACGGGCCGATGCGCAGGGCTATGGCGGGATCTGGTTCAACGAGTTCCATTTCCGGCGGACCGGCCTGCCCTATCCGCACCTGCCGCTGCTTGGGGCAGAGATCCTTGGCCGGACCCAGCGGCTGCGCTTCGGGACCTCGATCCTCGTGCTGCCGCTGCACCACCCGCTGATGCTGGCGGAACAGATCGCGCAGCTGGATTTCCAGAGCGGCGGGCGGGTCGATGTCGGCATCGGTCGCGGCACGGAACCGGCGACCTTCAACAGGCTCGGGATCGATCCCGGCACGGCCCGGGACCGGTTCGTCGAGGCGCTGACGGTGATGCTGCGGGCCTGGACGGAGCCCCGCGTCGCCTCTGACGGTCCCGCCCGGCCCTTTGCGGAAACCGAGGTCGGGCCGCCGCCCGTGCAGCGCCCGCATCCGCCTGTCTTCGTCGCCGGTGTCTCGGAAGAGACGGTGGCGGTGGCCGCGCGGCATGGCTTTCCGCTGCTTCTGAGCCTCGAGCCGAACGAGTCCCGCCAGATTCCCGTTTTCCGGGACGCGCTCAGGCGCCTTGGCGCAGGGCCCGGGCCGATGGCGGCCTCTTCGCTGTCGCGCTACGTCCTGCCCGCACCCAGCGAAGCGGCGGCCATGGCCGCGCTGGACCGGCTGACCGAGGTGCTGAATGCCCGGCGCGCCGCGCGGGCCGCCGAGCGGGGCCAGCCCCCTGCCCCACCCCGCGACCGGGCCGCGATGCTGGAGGGCTTTGCCATTGCCGGGACGCCCGAGGCCTGCCGCCAGCAGATCGAGGCGCTGATCGCCCGCACCGGCTGCCGCAACCTGCGCTGCTTCTTCGACGCCAACGGGCTGATCCCGATGCCCCGTGCAGAGGCCGCCATGACGCTGTTTGCCACCGAGGTCATGCCCGCCTTCGAAGGCTACCGCGTGCCGCCCGTGCCGGACCTGCTCGCCGGGGCCGGGAACTGACCCGCCGGGCTAGCGGACCGGGGAAGCTGCCAGTCGGCCAGCAGATCACCTGTCGGACGCTCGGCGAATTTCTTTTCCTGCGAGGCGCGGATCTCGGCGGGTTTCTTCAGCGGGCAGCCGCCGCAATAACCCTTGTGCGGGGCCTTGTAGGCCAGTGCAACAGGTCCCGCGCCGGAAGGCGATGCCCTCGGCCCCGCCCGAGGACAGGTGCAGCATCTCGCCCGCCCTGCCCTGACCGGCAAGGCTGTCGCCCGCCCGTTCGAAGAGGTCCAGTGCCGATCCCGGCGGTTCTGGCCCAGCGGCACCGTGCTGTGCGCGTCGATCCATGTCAGGATCAGCCCGATCTGCGAGGTCACCGCGCCCTTGGCCAGCAAGCCGCCAAGGCGGTACTGCGCCCTGACGCGGTCATGCAGGGGCAGCAGGTGCTCCGCCAGCAGCAGCCGGATCGCGGCGCCTGTCAGATCGCCCGAGGCCGCGCCTTCGGCATCGGGCAGCCTGTCGTGCGGCAGCCCGGTCATGCGCGGTTCGCGCAGGGCCAGCGCCGAGGGGCGCCCGTCCGCGCCGAAACGCAGCAGCACGTTCCCGGCAGAGATATCGGGCAGACGCCCGAACAGAACCCATGCCGCCAGCAGCGGCGCGGCCACCCGGTAGGCGTAGGTCTGCAGGAACAGGACGGCGCCGGCCTTCGCATCCTCGACCCCGGCAGCCCGGCCCCGGGCCGCCACCTCGCCTGCAATCTCCGCGTCAGACAGGGCCGTTGCCGCAAGCCAGCCGTCGCGGTGCTCTGCCCCGCTGACGACAAACCGCTCTCCCAGCTGCCCGACCACCCGCATGGTCTCTGCTAAGGTGGTGGGACGGTTGGGCCAGTGCGGTGCGGGCAAGGCCTCTGCCATTGCCCGCACCGGCGTGACCTGGAATCCGGGGCCTTCGTCCCTCATGCCCGCACCTCGAAGGGCGCGATCACCGGCGCATCGCGCAGCTGGCCGATCTCGGCCTCCACCCCGTAGGTCTGGCGGATGGTCTGCGGGGTGAGGGCGGTTTTCCACGGCCCCTCGGCCACCAGCCGGCCTTCGTGCAGCAGCGCGATCCGGGTCGAGAAACGCGCCGCCAGAGACAGGTCGTGGATCGCGACGATGACCCCGACCCCGCGCACGCGGACCTCGTCCGCCAGCAGGCGCAGCGTCGCAAGCTGGTTGCCGATGTCCAGCGCGCTGGTCGGCTCGTCCAGAACGATCAGCGGCGTCTGCTGCGCCAGCGCGCGGGCCAGCATGACCCGCTGACGCTCGCCGCCGCTGAGCGCATCCATGGTGCGGAAGGCCAGCCCGGCAAGGTCAAGCCGGTCGAGAACGCTTTCCACCACCGCGATATCCCCGGCCCGGGGCCGCGTGCCCATGTAGGGCGTGCGCCCCAGCAGGCAGGTATCGAAGACCGTCACCGGAAAGCCGTCCGGCGGTCGCTGCGGCACATAGGCGATCTGCCGGGCACAGGCGCGCGCCGACAGGCTGCGCACGGGCTGGCCGCCCAACAGGACCGCGCCGCGATCCGGGCGGGACTGGCCCAGCAGGGCGCGCACCAGCGTCGATTTGCCCGCGCCGTTCGGACCGATCAGGCCAAGGATCTCCCCCGGCCCGACAGAGAGGCTGACCTCGTCGAGGACGGTGCGCCCGCCGATCCTTTGGCACAGGCCCCCGGCCTGAAGCGTGGTCATGCGAAGGTCTCCCGTTTGCGGGAAATGACGAGGTGCAGGAACATCGGCACACCCACGAAGGCCACGACGATCCCCACCGGCAGGACGGTCGGGCTGAAGGCCAGCCGCCCCACGGTGTCGGCCACCAGCAGCAGCGCCGCGCCGCAGATCGCCGCGAAGGGGATCAGCAGGCGGTGGTCGCCGCCGATGATCATGCGCGCCAGATGCGGGCCGATCAGCCCGACAAAGCCGATCACCCCGACAAAGCTGATGACACCCGCCGCCGCCACGACCGACAGCAGGATCGCCGTGACCCGAAGCCGGGGCACGTTCATGCCCAGCGACTGCGCCACGTCGTCGCCCGCCACGGTCAGCGCGTTCAGCTGCCAGGCCTTGCGCTGCATCACCGGCAGGATCACCGCCAGCAGCACCGCACACAGCCCCACCGCGTCCCATTGCACGCCGTTCAGGCTGCCGAAGGTCCAGTGCACCACGCGGGCCAACTGTTCTTCGGTCGCGACGAACTGCACCGCCGCCGTCATGGCGCTGAACAGATACATCAGCGCGATCCCGGTCAGGATCATCGCCTGCGCCCCCATGCCCCGCCACCAGGCCAGCGAGAAGACGCAGACCGCGCAGAGCAGCGCGCAGGCAAAGGCCGAGAGCGGCACGAAGTAGACCCCCGCCGCCTGCACGCCGACGCCGAACATGATCGCGACAGAGGCACCGAAGCCCGCCGCCGAGGACACGCCGATGGTATAGGGGCTGACCAGCGGGTTGCGGGTGATGGCCTGCATCAGCACGCCCGACACCGACAGCGCCGCCCCGGCGACCATGGCCATGACCACGCGCGGCAGGCGCAGGAACAAAAGGACGCGGGCGGCCTGTTCATCCTCTACCAGATCGAGGTGACCGAAGCTCAGCCGCTCCAGCACCACCAGCGCCAGCGTGCCGATGCCGGTTTCGTTGATGCCGCGCACCGCCACCGCCGCCGCGGCCACGATCAGCAGGACGAAGGACAGCGCCACGACCGTGGCGCGCCGCCTGCCGGACGCGCGATAGAGATCGCCGACAGAGGCGGCGGTGGCGACGGTCGGAGTGGCGCTGGGGGCGGCCTGCACCGCCCCGCCTGTCGACAAGGTCCGCATGGACCCACTCAGAACCCGGCCCGATAGGTCATGCCGGGCTGGTAGGGCAGGCCCTGGAAGTCCTCGATCCACCGGCGCATCGCCTCTTCGGGGTCGATATCGGCGAACAGCTCGGGGTGCGCCCATTTGGCGATCTGCAGGGCGCCGGTGATCTTGGACGACCCGCCCGCGAGGTAGTAGTTGATGACGTGGACATTGCCGCTTTGCCCCGCCGGAGAGGACAGGATTTCCTCGCGGCCGGTCAGGTCGGCCCATGTCGTCGCGTATTGCGCCTCGGGGATCGTGGTGTAGGAACCCGGCTCCAGCTTGACGATCAGCTGCGGCTGGCGCTGGACGATTTCCTCGGGGTCGATGGTGAAGGCGTTGACGTTCCCGCGCGAGGCCGCCTGATCCTCGATGACGATATCGCCAAAGACATTCTCGCCCCCGCCGGCGGCGATCATGTCATGCCAGCCGGACCCCGGCGTCACGGTCACGAGCGGGCGCTTTTCCTCGAGGTAGACAGGCACCGGCGGGACACCGTCCAGACGCTCGGCCAGCAGGGTCTGGTAGCCGACGTAGTAATCCACCAGATCCGCCGCCTGCTCTTCCCGGCCGAAAAGCTTGCCCATCAGCTCGACGTTCTCGACATGCTTCAGCGTGTCCCAGGCGGTGATGACCATGACCGGGATGCCGAAGGGTTCCAGCTGGCGCGCCGCCTCTTCGTAGACGCCATTGCGCGGCAGGATCACCAGGTCGGGGTTCTTGGCGATGATCGCCTCGTAGTTCGGTTCGTTCTGCCCCTGCCCGACCACGTCGGCCTCGGTGAACTCGGGCCAGTAATCCGGGTCGCGATAGGTGCTGGCGCCGGTGCCGACAACCTGGTCGATGGCGCCGATGGCGCGGGCGAATTCCACCGAGTAGCGGTTGAAGATCACCGCGCGCTGGATCGGAAGATCGACCTCGACCGAGCGTACCGACATCGTCGGTGATGGTTTCGGCCCAAAGGGGCACCGAGGTCGCCAGCGCGACAGCCGCGGCGAAGAGGGTGGATTTGAACAACATGCGATCACCTCGATCAGTTTTGTTTCCCGAGGTGCTCTTGGGGTGCATCACGGCGCCGGACCCGGCGCCCTTCGGCGTCCGGCCCCATGGCCATGGCTGCCACCCTGCCGAGCCCCTCGTCGGCGGTTGCGTCTGCCATGGCAGGTCTCCTCGGCTCGCGGCTCGGACGTTCGATGATCCCTTCCCGGCCCGGGGGCCAGTGGCACGATCGCGAACTCGCCGCCTACAGTTGCGAGGGCAGCCGCAGCCCGGGTCTCCCCGTCCTGCGTTCCCTTTTCATCCGCCGTTGCGGAACCGTGGCAGGCCGGAAGATACAGAGATCGCGCTCCGCGGCAACAGCAAAGGCAGCGGGTCCCCGGCCGTGAGGGGGTAACGCATTGGCGCATCGGGATATTCGGTGGCGCTGGAACTGATGGACCCCCGACAGCCCGTCCGCGGAGCATGCTGGCCGATGCCCGGCGCGCGGCGGCGGGGGCCTTGTGGATGCGCGCTGTTCGCCGCAGGACCAGCGGGCGCGGAAAGCCGGGCCCGGCGCGCCACAGCCCGGCCTTCGCGACGGGGCATCCTCCGGTGGTCGGCCCGCCGCTTCCCGCCCGGGCGACAGGCAGGATAACGGACCCGAAAAGCCCCTGCCGATACCGGACGTCGACTTATCCCCGGAAAACGACCTTCAATATATTGACACCCCCCTGCCCCGGATCGCAATATGCAGTTGCTTTGGTTCCGGCGGGGTGACTCGTCGGCTAAGAGGGAAGCCGGTGAGGGTCCGGCACTGCCCCCGCAACTGTAAACGGCGAGTTTCTGTCCATTCCACTGGTGTCGGACGGCACCGGGAAGGCGGACAGGAAACGTTTGAGCCGCAAGTCAGGAGACCTGCCAGAGCATGAACGACGACCGCGGCGGAGGGCCCGGGCGCGCGGATAGGTCGTTTGGCCCTGTCCCCGTGTCCGCTTCGCCCACAGGCAGCAAACCGGCAAAGGGACAACCGCATGAGTATCACCGTCTATTCCAAGCCCGCCTGCGTGCAATGCACCGCAACCACCCGCGCCCTGACCGCGCGCGGCATCGATTTCCGCCTCGTCGACCTGACCGAGGACGCCGCGGCCATGGAACTGGTCACCGGGCTTGGATACCGGCAGGCGCCGGTTGTCGTCGCGGGCGACGAGCACTGGGCCGGGTTCCGTCCCGACATGATCAGCCGCCTGTCCTGACGCCGGGCGGTCGGTCATGGGGGGCCTCGCCTATTTTTCCAGCGGCTCGGGCAACACGGCCCGGTTCGTGGAGCGGCTCGGCCTTCCCGCCACCCGGCTGCCCCTGCGCGGCGATGCCGCGCCGCCGCTGATGACCGCGCCCTTCGTGCTGATCTGTCCGACCTACGCGGACGGGGCGGGGCGCGGCGCGGTGGCCAAGCCGGTGATCCGGTTTCTGAACATCGAAGCGAACCGGACCCTGCTGCGCGGCGTGATCGCCAGCGGCAACCGGAACTTCGGAGAGACATTCGCGATGGCCGGACAGGTCATCGCCCGAAAATGCAACGTGCCCGTGCTCTACCGGTTCGAACTCGCGGGGACCGACGCCGACATCGCCCGTGTTCGTGACGGGCTGCAAACCTTCTGGGGAACCCGATGCTTGACGCCAGCCTGACCCAAGGCCTTGATTACCACGCGCTGAACGCGATGCTGAACCTCTACGACGCAGAGGGCAACATCCAGTTCGAAGCCGACCGCATGGCGGCGCGGCAGTACTTCCTGCAACATGTGAACCAGAACACGGTCTTCTTCCATTCGCTGGAAGAGAAGCTGGGCTACCTCGTCGACGAGGGTTACTATGAGGCGCAGGTTCTGGAACAGTATCCCCGGGACTTCCTGCGCAGGATCTGGGAGGCCGCCTTTGCCAAGAAGTTCCGCTTTCCGACCTTCCTTGGCGCGTTCAAGTATTACACCTCCTACACGCTGAAGACCCGCGACGGGCAGCGGTTCCTCGAACGCTACGAAGACCGCGTCGTGATGAACGCGCTGGCGCTGGCGCAGGGCGATGAGACGCTGGCCATGCAGCTGATGGAGGAAATCCTCTCGGGCCGGTTCCAGCCCGCGACGCCGACCTTCCTGAACGCCGGCAAGACCGCGCGGGGCGAATTCGTGTCCTGCTTCCTGCTGCGGCTGGAAGACAACATGGAAAGCATCGGGCGCGGCATCAACTCGGCCCTGCAACTGTCCAAGCGCGGCGGTGGCGTGGCCCTGATGCTGACCAACATCCGCGAGTACGGCGCGCCCATCAAGGGGATCGAGAACCAGTCCTCGGGCGTCATCCCGGTGATGAAACTGCTGGAGGACAGCTTCAGCTACGCCAACCAGCTGGGCGCCCGGCAGGGTGCGGGCGCGGTCTATCTGCACGCGCATCACCCGGACATCCTGCGCTTCCTCGACACCAAGCGCGAGAACGCCGACGAGAAGATCCGCATCAAGACGCTGTCGCTTGGCGTGGTGATCCCCGACGTGACCTTCGAGCTGGCGAAGCGCAACGAGGACATGTATCTCTTTTCGCCGCACGACGTCGAACGGGTCTACGGCTGTGCCTTCTCGGAAATCTCGGTGACCGAAAAATACGCCGAGATGGTCGACAACCCGAAGATCCGCAAGAAGAAGATCAACGCGCGCGCCTTCTTCCAGACGCTGGCCGAAATCCAGTTCGAAAGCGGCTATCCCTACATCATGTTCGAGGACACGGTGAACCGCGCGAACCCGATCGCGGGCCGGATCACCATGTCGAACCTCTGCTCCGAGATCCTTCAGGTGAACGAGCCGTCGGAGTTCAACGACGACCTCAGCTATGCGCACATGGGCACCGACATCTCCTGCAACCTCGGGTCCATGAACATCGCGCGGGCCATGGATGGCGGCGATCTGGGCGCCTCTGTCGGCACCGCGATCCGGGCGCTGAACGCGGTGTCCGAGATGTCGGCCATCGACTCGGTGCCCTCGATCCGCAAGGGCAACGACGAAAGCCACGCCATCGGGCTTGGGCAGATGAACCTGCACGGCTTCCTTGCGCGCGAGCATATCCAGTACGGCAGCCCCGAAGGCGTGGAATTCACCAGCGCCTATTTCGCCGCCATCCTGTTCCACGCGTTGACCGCCTCTTGCCGGCTGGCGCAGAAAAAGGGCCGCAGCTTCAAGGGGTTCGAGACCTCGGCCTATGCCGACGGCAGTTATTTCGACAAGTATACCGACCGCAGCTGGCGCCCCGAGCAGCCATCCGTGAAGGCGCTGTTCAAGCGGTTCGGCATCGAGCTGCCGGGCAAGAAGGACTGGGTCGCGCTCAAGAAGGACGTGATGACGCACGGGCTGTACAATCGCAACCTGCAGGCGGTGCCGCCCACCGGCTCGATCAGCTACATCAACTATGCGACCTCCTCGATCCATCCGATCACCGCGAAGATCGAGATCCGCAAGGAGGGCAAGATCGACCGCGTCTACTATCCGGCGCCCTACATGAACGCCGAGAACCTCGAGTATTACCGCGACGCCTACGACATCGGCCCCGAGGCGATCATCGACACCTATGCCGCGGCGACGGAACACGTCGACCAGGGCCTGTCGCTGACCCTGTTCTTCCCCGCCGAGGCCAGCACCCGCGATATCAACCGCGCGCAGATCTACGCCTGGAAGAAGGGCATCAAGACAATCTACTACATCCGCCTGCGCCAGGCCGCGCTGGAAGGCACCGAAGTCGAGGGCTGCGTGTCCTGCACGCTTTGAGGAACGAGACGATGAAAGACATGACCCACACCCGCCCCGTCCCCCGCGCGATCAACTGGAACCGCCTTCAGGACGACAAGGACCTGGAAATCTGGAACCGCCTGACCGCCAATTTCTGGCTGCCGGAAAAGGTGCCGCTGTCGAACGACATCCAAAGCTGGTCGCAGCTGACCGAGGACGAACAGACCCTGACGATCCGGGTCTTCACCGGGCTGACGCTGCTGGACACGATCCAGAACACGGTAGGCGCCCCGGCCCTGATGCCCGACGCCCAGACGCCGCACGAAGAGGCGGTGCTGACCAATATCGCCTTCATGGAGGCGGTGCACGCGCGGTCCTATTCGTCGGTCTTCTCGACCCTGTGCCAGACCGTTCAGGTGGACGAGGCCTTCCGCTGGTCGGCGGAGAACGAACACCTTCAGGCCAAGTCCCGCCTGATCCTCGACGAATACGACGCCACCGCGAACCCGCTGAAGAAGAAGATCGCCAGCGTGTTCCTCGAAAGCTTCCTCTTCTACTCGGGCTTCTACCTGCCCATGCACTGGTCCAGCCGTGCGCGCCTGACCAATACCGCCGACCTGATCCGGCTGATCATCCGGGACGAGGCGATCCATGGCTATTACATCGGCTACAAGTTCCAGCGCGCGCTGGAGCGCCTGCCCGAGGCCGAACGGGCCGAGTTGAAGGACTTTGCCTTTGCGCTGCTCTTCGACCTCTACGACATCGAGGCGCGCTATACCCAGCAGCTCTACGATCCGCTGGGCCTGACCGAGGACGTCAAGGCCTTCCTGCATTACAACGCCAACAAGGCGCTGCAGAACCTCGGCTTCGAGGCGCTGTTTCCGGACGAGACCTGCCGGGTGAACCCCGCGATCATGGCGGCCCTGTCGCCGGGTTCGGACGAGAACCACGACTTCTTCTCGGGGTCTGGGTCGAGCTACGTCATCGGCAAGACCGTCGCGACCGAAGACGCCGACTGGGATTTCTGACGCCCGTCGCTTGTCGGCCCGCTCCGGCCCGGGGCGGACCGGCACAGGGGGGCGTTGGACGAAAGCGCAGATCGGCGGGTAGGGCGTGATCCGGCGGCGGCTCGGGGCCTGTGTGCCCGCGGGGCCGCGCCCGACAGCACCACCCCTGCGTGACGCGGCTTTAGCGCCCCCTGCCCTGACGCCGCCCGCGGCGGCGAGGCCGGGCACCTGTTTTCCGACCGGATAGCTGGCCCTCAGCGCCGCTGCGCCCTGCCCGTCATCCGCGCCGTTGAGCCCTTGGGGCGGTGCGGTCGGAGGCGCTGGCGCCCGGCCCTCACCCGGCTTGCCTGCCAGCGCCTGCCACCCGAGGCGAGGCATCTTGCAGGCAGGCCGCACATCCCCTCCGGCGCGACGGGAAAAGGCCCCGCGCAGGCGGTTACGAGACTTCCAGCACGCCGCGGATCACCGTGAAGATCGCCGCCGACAGCAGCGCCGCCGCCGGGACCGTGATCACCCAGGCCGCGATGATGGTCATGAAATGGGACCGCCGCACCAGCTTGCGCCGCCGCCGTTCCTCGGGGGCCGGGCGCATCTCTTTCGGCACGGCGGCCTTGACGTTGCGCATCCGGCGCTCTGCGTCCCATTCCCGGAAGAAGCCCACGCCAAAGACGCCGCCCACGGCGATATGGGTCGAGCTGACCGGCAGCCCCAGCCAGCTGGCCACGATCACCGTGATCGCCGCCGAAAGCGCCACGCAATAGGCGCGCATCGGGTTCAGCTTGGTGATCTGGTTGCCGACCATGCGGATCAGCTTCGGCCCGAAGAGGAAGAGGCCGAAGGAAATCCCCATGGCGCCGATCACCATGACCCAGATCGGGATGCCGAAGGCATGGGTGAAATCGCCGGTGCTCGAGGCCTGCACGATGGCCGCCAGAGGCCCGACCGCATTGGCCACGTCGTTGGCGCCATGGGCGAAGCTGAGCAGCGCCGCCGAGACGATCAGGGGGATGCCGAACAGCACCTTGAGCGACTTGTTGCGGTTCTCCAGCCCCTCGGACTGGTGGCGGATCACCGGGATCATCACCAGCCAGATCAGGACCCCGGCGCCCAGACCGATCAACAGCGCCGCGCCGAGGTCGATCTTCACCAGCTGCTTCAGGCCCTTCAGCGCGATATAGGCGGTAAAGGCGCCGCCCATGATGCCCACCAGAACCGGGACCCAGCGCCGGGCAGAGGCGATCTTGTCCTCGGTGTAGATGATGTTCGACTTGATGAACCACAGGAACCCGGCGGCGATGGCCCCGCCCAGCATCGGCGAGATCACCCAGCTTGCGGCAATCGCGCCCATCTGCCCCCAGCTGACGGCGGCAAAGCCCGCCGCGGCGATGCCCGCGCCCATCACGCCGCCGACCACCGAATGCGTGGTCGAGACCGGCGCGCCGATCCATGTGGCAAGGTTGACCCAGAGCGCCGAGGCCAGCAGCGCCGCCATCATGGCGGTGATGAAGGCGCCGGGCGTGCCCATGCTTTCCGGCGCGATGATGCCCTTGGCGATGGTCGAGACCACGTCGCCGCCCGCGATCAGGGCGCCCGCGCTTTCGAAGACCACCGCGATGGCGATGGCCCCGCCCATGGTCAGCGCGTTGGCGCCCACCGCGGGGCCCATGTTGTTGGCCACGTCGTTGGCGCCGATGTTCAGCGCCATGTAGGCCCCGAAGGCCGCCGCGATCACCACGACCAGCGTGTTGTTCGCCTGCCCGAAGATCAGCGCCGCCAGAAGCGCGGCGAAGACCACGAAGACCAGCCCGACTCCCAGCCCGATGACCGGTCGGCTGACATAGGCCGTGGCCTGCTCTAGCGTCGAAAGCCGTCCGAGGTCACGGTCCAGTGTCTCGAGGTGGCTGGGGTCCAGATCGTTGTGCGACATTACTCACTCCCGCAATACGCAGACGCGGGTAACGGCAATGTAACAGATTTACAACAAGGCGACGTCGGAAGATGCCGTATGGAAACGTTCGAATATCTCCCGAAGGCCCGGTTCCGCGACCAGTGTCGCCGCGTCACGCGGCGCGTGCCATGCCAGGCGGCGCTGACCGGCTTCGGGAAAACGCTCTTCAAGGCCCGCGACCTCCATCGGGTAGACCAGAACCCGGACCGGGATCGGCAGGCCCGACCGCTTGGTCTTCAGGTAGCGGAATTCGCCGATCGCCTCGGCGGGAATCGCGACGGGACGCACGCCCGCCTCTTCCCGGGCTTCCTCTGCCGCGGCCTCTGCGGCGTCCCGTACCGCGCATGAGTCCGCCCTTGGGAATGACCCAGCGCCCGGTGTCCCGGCTGGTGATCAGAAGCACTTCGCGCCCCGCCCCCTCGCCACGATAACACAGGGCCGCGATCTGGATCATGTCTGGTCGCCGTACAAGTGGCAGCACATAGTCCGTGAAAAAACTGAAAATCCGATGCTTCAAAGAATACCTTTCGCAACTGCAAGAAACCCGCAGGCGGCTTTGCGCACAAAGCGGCCCTGCCGGTCTAAACATGACGCTTTGCGGCCCGGTTTCAAGTCTACCGGCCACGTGGCCCCGCCAAAGCCCCGCGAAAGGTCAGGGGCGGCGCATGGATAGGCGCGCCATGGCGGCCACCGCATCGGTCCGCGTAACGATGCCGACGATCCGGTCGTCTTCGATGACCGGAACGGCATCGGCCTCGCCCTCGGCCAGCAGCGGCAAGAGCACGGTCAGCGGCGCATCCGGTGCAACCCGGGCCCCGGCGCTGCTCATGATGTCGCCCGCCCGCACCGGCTGCCGCCGCGCAGGGTCCAGCAGGCGCCGCATGGCCGCGACAAAGCGCCGGTCCAGCCGCAGCGCGTCCTCCCTGACCCGCGAGATCAGGTGGATCTGGAAGATGACCCCAAGGAACCGCCCATCCTCGGCCACCACCGGAAGAGAGGTGAAACGGTGGCGCCGGAACAGCTCTGCCACCTCGACCAGCGGGGTCCCGGGGCCGACCGTGATCAGGTCGCGCGACATGATGTCGGCGGCGGTCAGCGGGCCGACCTCGTGGCTGGCGGCCTGCAATTCCGCCGCGCCGATCAGCCGGGCCAGGTCCTCGACGCCCAGGTTGAAGGACTGGCGATAGCGTTCGAGGATCGCGGTCAGCTCTGCCTCGCCCAGACCGATCCGTTCGAGCGCGCCGGGTTCGTCCGTGCCGTGGGTGTTGGGTTCGTTGAACTGGCGGAACGGGTAGCGCCGCCCGGTCAGGCGCGCGTAGACCGCCGCCGTGGCGACCAGCGCAAGGCTTCCCGCCGCCACCGGCGTCAGCGCAAAGGTGAACCCCATCGCCTCTACCGTCTCGGGGCTCATGGCGGCCACCATGGCCACCGCGCCCGCCGGGGGATGCACCGCCCGGGCAAGGATGGTGACGACGATCGCCCCGCCGACCGCCACCGCGATCCGCAGGGTCGGATCGGGGATCCAGAGGCAGGCGGCGACCCCGACGATGGCCGCCAGCGTGTTGCCGACGACCACCGACCAGGGCTGGGCCAGCGGGCTGTTGGGCACCGCGAACAGAAGGACGGAGGTGGCCCCGAAGGGCGCGATGAGGAACAGCCCGGTGGACAGGTCGACCAGGGGCGACAGCACGAAGACGGCGATGACCACAAGCGCGGCGAAGGCCCCGAACCCGTTCCGAAGCGCCTCTGCCGGGGGGGTATGGCCAACCGCCGGGCCAAGGGATCTGAAAATACTCATACCGGGCACTCCCCTCTTCCTGCCACACGCGTGGCGTCGCGGGGCCGTGCAAAAAAGGCGCCGCAATGCGTCGCCCCCCGGCTTCTATCCAAGGTCTCTGCCGGGTGCGAGGGCATTCCGCCACCCGGCCCCGGCCTGCGCCCCGGGCGGCGCGCGGCTGTCCGCCCCCGCGCCGCCCACCGCATCGACGTCACACAGCCCCCCCGCCGCCGGGCGCGGGGAAGCCGGTCTGTGGGCCCGGATCCTGCGCCTGACGCGCTTGATGACCGGTTGCGGCCCTGGCGTCGGGTCAGCCCATCTTCTCCGAGCTGTAGGAACCGGGGCCTGCGGGCACCACCACGGTCTTGTTGCCGTTCAGGAAGACGCGATGATTGGCATGGGCGTGGATCGCGCGGGCGAGCACCTGCGCCTCGACATCCCGGCCAAGCGAGACGTAGTCGGATGCGGACTGGGCATGCGTCACGCGGATGATGTCCTGTTCGATGATCGGGCCTTCGTCCAGGTCGGCGGTGACGTAGTGCGAGGTGGCGCCGATCAGCTTCACCCCGCGTTCGAAGGCCTGCTTGTAGGGATTCGCGCCCTTGAAGGACGGCAGGAAGGAATGGTGGATATTGATGATCCGGCCCGACATCGTCTCGCACATCTCGTCGGACAGCACCTGCATGTAACGCGCCAGCACGATCAGTTCGGCCCCCGCCTCTTCGACGACCTTCATGATGGCGGCCTCGGCCTGCGGTTTGTTTTCCTTTGTGACCTTGATGCAGTGGAACGGGATATCCGCGTTCACCACCACTTTCTGATAGTCCATGTGGTTCGAGATCACGGCGACGATGTCGACCGGCAGCGCGCCGATCCTGACGCGGTACAGCAGGTCGTTCAGGCAGTGCCCGAACCGGCTGACCATGATCACCACCTTCATCTTCCGGGCGACATCGTGGAACGCGGCCTGCATCGAGAACGTCTCGACGATTTGCGCGAACTCGCCCTCCAGCTCGGAAAGGGTCGTCCCCGCTTCCGCCTCGAAGGCCACGCGCATGAAAAAGCGCCCCGTGTCGAGGTCGTCGAACTGGGAACTGTCGGTGATGTTGCAGCCGTGCTCCGCCAGGAAGGTGGAAATGGCGGCGACGATTCCGCGACGGGCCGGGCAGGTCACGGTCAGGCAGTATTTGGTCATGGGTTTCTCCGCGATGACCGCGCGCGTGTGGCGGCGCGGTCTGTCTGTCTGTGGGTCAGGGTTAGGGTTGGGTCGGGCCCGCAGGGCCGGCGGATCGGGCCGCCCGCAGCGGCGGCTTTCCCGCGCCGGCGGTGGCAGCGGCAGGGGGCGCGGTCATCGACCGCCCCAGCCGCGTGCCGCCGTCGCAAGCGCATGCCACAGCGCCTGCGCATAGGTGCGCATCCCGATCACGGCCAGATGGTCATCGCTCCGGCGCAGGAGAAAGACGCTCATGTGTTCGAGGTTGGTGCGCGCAACGCTGCCGGGGGTGAAGCCCTTCGGGTCGAGGTTGACGAGCTTTGCCAGCAAGGGCTCGACGAAGCCCGCGCCCCCGCTTGAGGTGATCTCGAAGGCGGTGAACCCGTCGGTCTGCTCGCTGACCGAACACGCCGGGGCCTCGGCCAGGACCCCGGCGCAAAAGTCGGAGGCGCCCTGACCGGGCCCCTCGATCATCCACTGGTCGCGGTCGATCCAGAATGCCCCGGCATTGGCGCCCGCAACCGCCTGCCCGGCGGGGGGCAGGGTCAGGCCGAAGGGGCTTGGCGCGCTTTGCCCCCTGCGCAGGGTCAGGGACGCCAGCGCGAGGTCGGCGTTCTCGACAAGGGTCAGGGCGCCGTGGGTCTCGCGGCGGGGCTCGGTCGCGCCAAGGGCGGTCATCGGGATGAGATCAGTCACGGAGGCGCACTCCTTCGGGGTCGACAAACTGGGCGGACACGACTTCGACGTCGCAGTCCTGCCCTTCCAGAGGGTTGGCCGCGGTGATCACCTCGCCCAGACGGCTATCGCCGTTCTCCAGATATCCAAGCGCGATGTGGCTTCCCAGATTGGGCGAATAGCAGGCGGAGGTGACCCAGCCCTGATCGGTTTGCAGATCCTGCCTGTCGCCCCTTGTGAACAGATGCGCCCCGGCGGGGATCTGAATATCCGGGCTGCGCGGCCTGAGACCGACAAGGCGGCGCGGTTCGTTCGCCAGACCTTCGCGGCGGGACATGACCGCGCCGATCGAATCCTTCTTGGCGGACACCATCTTGCCCAGCCCCAGCATCGATGCCGTTGTCTGGCCGGTGATCTCGGCGCCCGTCGCGTGGCCCTTCTCGATCCGCAGCACACCAAGCGCCTCGGTCCCGTAGGGCGTCGCCCCCAGATCCGCGCCGCACTGCATCAAACGCTCTACCAGGGCGTTGCCATAGCGGGCGGGCACGGCGATCTCATAGGCAAGTTCGCCCGAGAATGAGATCCGGAAAAGCCGCGCCCGAAGCCCGCCGCAGATCGTCAGGCCGGAACAGGCCATGAAGGGGAAGGCCTCGTTGGACAGATCGAACCCGTCGACGATCCGGCTTAGCAGCGCGCGTGAATTCGGACCCGCAACCGCGATTTGCGCCCAGGCATCCGTTGTCGAGATCAGCTGCACGTCGAGGTCCGCCCAGAGGCACTGACGGGCAAACTCCATGTTGCGATACACGGCCCCGGCATTCGCGGTGGTCGTCGTGACCACATAGTGATCCTCGGCCAGACGGGCGCAGGTGCCATCGTCGTAAAGCGTGCCGTCCTCGCGCAGCATAAGCCCGTAGCGCACCCTGCCCACCTTCAGCGTACCCATGGTATTGGCGTAAATGCGGTTCAGGAACTCTGCGGCATCGGTGCCCTGCACGTCGATCTTGCCCAGCGTCGTGACGTCGCACAGGCCCACGCCCTCGCGAACGGCCCCGGCCTCGCGGTCGACGGACTGGCGCCAATGCGTCTCGCCCGGTTGCGGAAAATACTGCGCCCGCATCCATTGCCCCACTTCGACGAACTCGGCCCCCAGCGACTCGGCCCAGCTATGCGTGGGCGTCAGCCGGCGCGGGCGATAATGCGCCCCCGTGTCGCCGCCGCCCAGCACCGAGAGCGAAACGCCGGTGTAGGGCGGGCGGAAGATCGTCGTGCCGGTTTCGGGAATGGTCGCCCCGGTCAGTTCCGCCATGACAGCCAGCGCGGAGATATTGGAGGTCTTGCCCTGATCGGTCGCCATGCCAAGCGTCGTCCACCGCTTGAGATGCTCGACCGAACGCATGTTCTCCTGATGCGCCAGCGCGATGTCCTTGACGGTCACGTCGTTCTGGAAATCGACCCAGTGCGCGTTTCTTGCCGGGCACGTGCCAGAACGCGGCCTGGGCCATGACGCGATCCTCAGCAGAGGGCAGCGCGATGTCCCGCGCCGTGATGCCCAGATCCAAGAGCGCCGTTTGCGCCGCGCGCATCCCGCCTGTCAAAGCGGCAGCCGCGCTGCCCTGCCCCGCCGCCGCCCCCGCGGCGACAAGACCGCTCGGCCCGGTGTCACCCGGCACAAAGGCCAGAAGCTCGTCGTTCCACTGCGGGCGCCCGCGATGGTGCGAGGCGAGATGGACATTGGGGTTCCAGCCGCCCGAGACCGCCAGGGCCCCGACATCGTGCCAGGAGGATCTGCCGTTTCGCGTGATCTCGATGGCGCTCAACCCCTTGCGGCCACGCGTGCCGGTGACGGTGCCGCCCGCGAAGACGGCGTAGTCGCCGAACCGTGGCGCATCCGCCCGGCTGTCGATGACGCCCAGCACCTTCGCGCCCTTGGCGATCAGGTCCATCGCCGTGCGGTGGCCGTCGTCGCCATTGGTGAACACCGCCACCGCATCCGAGGCCGATCGCACCGGCGCGGCGGCCCATCGGTTGACATAGGCGCGCATCGCCCCGGCGAGCATGATGCCCGGGCGGTCGTTGTCGGCAAAGGGGATGTGGCGTTCGATGGCCCCGGCGGCCAGCACCGCGCGCCGCGCTGTGATGCGCCACAGCGTCTGGCGGACTCCTTCGCCCGGCTCTGGCAGGTGGTCGGCGACCCGCTCGACCGCGCCGTAGATGCCGTGGTCATAGGCCCCGAAGACCGTGGTCCGCGACAGGATCCGCACGTTTGGCAGGGTTTCGAGTTCGGCCTGCACCCGGGCCACCCAATCGGCGGCGGGCGCGTCATCCAGCGGATCGCTTTCGGCCAGCAGGCGCCCGCCAAGCCGGAAGTCTTCGTCCGCGAGGATCACGCGCGCCCCGGCCCGTCCGGCGGTCAGTGCCGCCGCAAGACCCGCCGCCCCGCCGCCGATGACCAGCAGGTCGCAATGCAGGAAGCCCTTGTCGTAGCGGTCCGGGTCGGGCAGCATCGACAAGGCCCCCAGCCCCGCCGCCTTGCGGATTGCGGGCTCGTAAAGCCTTTCCCAGAACGCCTTGGGCCACATGAAGGTCTTGTAGTAGAAACCGGCGGCGAAGAAGGGCGACAGCAGGTCGTTGACCGCCAGAAGATCGCGCCCCAGCGAACCCACGTGGTTCTGCGACCGGGCCGTCAACCCCGCAAAGAGCTCGGTGACCGTCGCGCGCGTGTTGGGTTCCGAGCGGGCGCCCTCGCGCAGGGTGACAAGGGCGTTGGGCTCCTCGGACCCGGCCGAGAAGATCCCGCGCGGGCGATGGTACTTGAAGCTTCGCCCGACCAGCTGCACGCCATTTGCCAGAAGCGCCGAGGCCAGCGTGTCACCGTGGTAGCCGACATAGGTCGTGCCGTTGAAGCGGAACGGAAGCGCTGTGTCGCGGTCGATGTGACCGCCGGTCAGACGGGTCATTTCGAGCCTCGCAGATTGACGTCGGCGGCCAGTTCGGCGCCGAGGATTTCGTGGGTCACGGTGTTGCGGGTCACGACAAGCCAGGACCGGTCGCCCTGCTCGTGGTACCAAAGCTCGCGATGGATCCCGGCGGGGTTGTCGCGCAGGTACACGTAGTCGCAAAACGCGGCCTCGGCATTGTCGGCGACCGGGTCCGGCCGGTTCATCAGGCTGGCATCGCCGAGATAGGTGAATTCCTGGCTGTCGCGCAGCCCGAGAAGCGGATGAGGGATCAGCATTCTTGTCTCCTCAGTGCAGGTTGGGTTGGGCGCCAACGCCCTTTTCGTCGATGACATAGCCGCGTGCGAAACGGTCCATCCGGTAGGCCGTCGCAGTCTCGTGCGGGGTGCCGGTGGCCAGCAGATGCGCAAAGGCGTAGCCCGAGGCCGGGGTCGCCTTGAAGCCGCCGTAACACCAGCCGCCGTTGAAGAAGAGCCCGTCGATATGGGTGCGGTCGATGATCGGAGAGCCGTCCATCGACATGTCCATGACGCCGCCCCAGCTGCGCAGCAGCCGCGCCCGCCCGATCATCGGCATCAGCGCCATGCCGCTTTCGATGACGTCCTCGACAATCGGCAGGTTGCCACGCTGCGCATAAGAGTTGTAGCCGTCGATGTCGCCGCCGAAGACCAGCCCGCCCTTGTCGGACTGGCTGATGTAGAAATGGCCGACCCCGAAGGAAATCACGTACCGGAAGCGTCGGCTTCAACCCTTCGGTCACGAAGGCCTGCATGACGTGGCTTTCGATCGGAAGCCGCATGCCAGCCATCGCCATCACGCGCGAGGACGAGCCCGCAACCGCGACGCCGACCTTCTTCGCCCCGATGAAGCCGCGCGCGGTCTCGACGCCGACCATGCGTCCGGCCCGGGTCCGGAATCCGGTGACCTCACAGTTCTGGATGATGTCGACGCCGCGCAGGTCCGCCGCCCGCGCATAGCCCCAGGCCACCCCGTCGTGACGCGCGGTGCCGCCGCGCTTCTGCATGAGGCCCGCCTTGATCGGAAAACGCGCGTTGTCGAAGTTGAGAAACGGCAGCATCTCGCGCAGCCGGTCACGCGACAACAGCGTGCCACCGGCGCCGGACAGCTGCATGGCATTGCCGCGCCGACGAAACGCGTCGCGCTGACCGTCTGTATGGGCGAGGTTGATCACCGACCGCTGGCTCATCATCGAGTTGAAATTGAGATCCTGCTCCTGCCGCTCCCAGAGTTTCATCGAGAACTCGTAGAACGGCTGGTTACCGGGCAGCAGGTAATTGGAGCGGACGATGGTTGTATTGCGCCCGATGTTTCCCGAACCCAGCCAGCCCTTTTCAAGAACGGCAATGTTGGTCAGGCCATATTGCGTCGCAAGGTAATAGGCGGTGGCCAGCCCGTGACCGCCGCCGCCGACGATTATCACATCGTAGGACTTTTTGGGTTCGGGATTGCGCCACAAAGGCTTCCACCCCTTGTGGCCGGTCAAAGCCTCTTTCGCCACTTTGAAGCCAGAAAATTTCATAGCCGCGCTCCTTTTTCGGTATTGTTCTAGGGATGGGCGCCGCCTATGTCTTTTGCCCTTCGGCCTGATGCTGTCGAAAATCGGACAATCGTGGAAGCCGGGGTTTTCAGGTGGCCATAATACGAATCGCCGTGCTGCTGGTGGATGGGTTCACCCTGTTGTCCACGTCATCGGTGCTGGAGCCGCTGCGCGCCGCGAACATGTTCTCGACCCAGGCGCTGTACGAGATTTCGCTTCTGCGCACGCACCCAGACAGCGCGGGCACCGGCATGGGTGCGAGCTTTGCGTCCCGGCATTTCGCCGATGTGGCGCCCGACTTCGACCTGATCCTTGTCGTCGCGGGCGGCGGCAACAAAACCGTTCGCGACCCGGTGCTGTTTCGATGGCTCCGTCGGGCGGATCACGCCGGTGTCGCCATGGGCGGCATTTCCGGCGGGTCGCTTATCCTGGCAAAGGCGGGCCTGCTGGACGGCTACCGCTTCACGGTTCATTGGCACCACTACGAAGCCTTCGCCACAATGCCGGGATCCTGGCTGCTGGAGCGGCGGCTGTTCGTGATCGACCGCACCCGATACACCTGTGCCGGCGGTTCCGCGCCCCTCGATATGATGTATGCGATCATCGCGCGGGACCACGGCACGCGTTTTGCCCGGCGCATCTCGGACTGGTTCATCCAGACCGAGATCAGGCCGACGGACACACCGCAAAAGCCCTCGACCGCATCGCGCTACGGGACGCTGCCGAAACCCGTGAGCGCGGCGCTCGAACTGATGGAGACGCATATCGCCGATCCGCTGGATCAACAGCAGATCGCCGGGCTGGTCGGCGTTTCGGAACGTCACCTTCGGCGCCTGTTCACCGAGGCGCTGGGGATCGGCATGATGGACCAGTACCGCCGGATGCGGCTGGAAACATCGCGGGAGCTGGTCAGGACCACAAGGCTGTCGCTGGGCGAAGTCGCGCAGATGGTGGGCTTTGGCAGTCAGTCGCACTTCACCGAGGCCTATCGGGCGCTGTTCAACGAGCCTCCCTCGATCGACAGGCGCGCCTCGGTGCCCGCGGCATAGGGCGGGGCCGCAGCCCGCGCCCGGGATTGGCCCCTGCCGTCAGATCAGCCCGATCTCCTGAAGCTTTCGAAAGCTGTAGCCGATGTAGATCCGCTGGACGTGCCCGATGGCATCGGAATCGCCCCGTTCCGCCGCCGTCAGCAGGGCGGTCAATTCCTCGACCAGCGCCTGCGTCGCATCCCCGCCGATGGTCTCGGCCAACCGATGCCAGGTGCTTGCCGCCTGCACATAGACCTGAAGCCAGATCGAGCGCAGCGAGGAATTGCCGATCATCGAGGCCACCGTCTCGTTCAGCTCGTGATTGATCTTCACGAACTCGTCGGGGGCGACGTTTTCGGCCAGTTCGGTCGCCCGCTCCAGCAGCACCCTGAGCGCCGCGCAATGCTCGGCGTTCGGGACGATCGGTGACAGCTTGCCGATCAGGCAGGCCAGTTCCAGCCGGACTTCGTACACATGGCGCAGCTGTTCCTGCGTCAGCCCGACGACCACCGTTCCCACGCCATTGCGCGACTCGATCAGGCCGAGATGGCTGATGCGATTGAGCGCGTCCCGAATCGGCGTGCGGCTCACGCCCAGTTCCAAGGCCAGCGCCGCTTCCTTGAGCTGGTCACCGGGCCGGTATTCGAGGAGGCAGATTCGTTCCAGCAGGATGCGCTGTATGGTTGCCGCATCCATTTTCTGCGTTTCTGTGGTCATCGTGTCTTTCTGCCCTCTCGTACACAACATCGGCGCGCGGCCTCTTCACATGCGGGTTCAATGCGCCCGCAGCAGGGTGCCGTATCCTTCGATCCGGTCATCCAGACCGGCAAGGCGCAGCACATCCCACATCATCGCCTGATTTGAGCAGATAACCGGCTTGCCCAACTCTTTCTCAAGTTCTTCAACAATATCAAGTGTTCGCAAGGCGCCGCAGCTGACAAAGACGGCCTCGGCATCCGGTCGGTCGACCGCGGCGGCAAGGCGCCCGATGGCCCGGGGGCTGACGCGCACCATATCTGCATCCTTGTCGAGGTTCAGGCCGCGAATGGCGCTGATCTCGAACCCTGCATCTTCCATGTAGTCCGCTTCGCGCGCATTGATTTCGTCCAGATAGGGGGTCGCCACCGCAACCCGGCGCACGCCCAGGGCCTCGAGCCCCCGCAAAACGCCCGAAATCAAAGTGGTCTACCGGGCGGACGGCGCGCCCCTGGACAGTTCGCCGATCACCCTGTCCTCTCCGATCAGGAGACTTGCCGAGGTGCAGGCATAACACACCACGTCGAGACTGCCGTCGGGCAGCAAGGTGCTGGCAGCCCTGGCCAGATCATCGACCTGATTGCTCAGCGTTTCGACGGAAATGTCATCTTTGTTGTAAGCTCTTGTGAAATGAACGCCGACGCCATAGGGGCGCAAGCGGAACATGTCGTCTTCGATGGTGCGCTCTGTGGAAAGCAGCACGAAGCCAAGCTTGGCGCGCGGATGACGACCGTCGTCGAAAAGCTCACCCAGATCTGAATTGCAAGTCATGCTGTATGCATCCTCTCAGGTTTGCTGGGTCAAATCCGCTGATTCTTGCGTAAAAAAAGGATTTGACGCGCATGCTGTATGCAGCGTAACGGTTCCGTGTAGGTGTGTCGATACGCTACGGCAGGCCGAGGCGAAGAATTCACTGATAGGGAGAGCAGCAGCATGCAGCTGTCGAAAATTGTAAGGGCGGGCGTTTTCGCGCTTGGGTTCGCAGGAGCCTCTGCGACCAGCGCCGCCGCCGAGGAGATCATTCTGGCCCATGTGATGGACCAGGAGCATATCTTCTACAAAGTGGCCGAACAGTTCAGCGCTCGCCTGGACGAGCTGTCGGGCGGCACGATGACCGTGTCCCATCACCCCGGCGGGGATCTTGGCGACTGGACCTCCATCGTCGAGCAGGTCGCGCAGGGCGCCGTTCAGATGACGATGTCCTGGAACCACTCCGAGCTTGACCCGCGCTGGGACGTCTCGATCCTGGGATACGTTGCAGAGGACTGGGAGACCGGCAAGCAGGTCTACGGCCCGGGTTCGGTGATGGCCGGCGTCTACAACGGCATCATGAACGACATGGGCATGGAACTGCTTGGCACGATCCCGACCGACTTCACCGGCTTCGTGGTGCGCAAGGGCGTCGATGTCCCGACCAATTTCCCCGACGATGCCAAGGGCTTCAAGATGCGCGTGCCCGGTCAGCCGATGGCGATCGAGCGGTACAGGGCGACCGGCTTCTCGCCGGTGCCGATGGCCTTCTCCGAGGTTCACACCGCGCTGCAGACCGGGGCCATCGATGGCCGGGCCTATTCCCCGCCCTCCGAAGTCCTGATCTTCAAGGACGTCATCAGCACCTATGTGTTCACCCGCGAGAACTTCGAGCACACCTTCTGGAATGCGAACAAGCGCTGGTTCGACGGCCTGACCGAAGAGCAGCAAGGCTGGATCAAGACCGCCGCGGACGAAGCCACGACCTGGGCCTGGGAAAGCGCCCAAGCCGAAAGCCCGAAGTGGTTCGAGCAGATCCGCGACGCAGGCATCGAGGTGGTCGAACTGACACCCGAGCAGCTTGAAGCCTACAAGAGCCTCATCGTGGCCGCCGAATACCCCTACATGGAAGGGGTGATCGGGTCCGAAATCATGGCTGAAATCAAGGCAGCCGCAGGCATCGAGTAATACCGAAGCCGGGGCGCGGTCATCAAGCTCGCGCCCCGCAGCGACTAACGGGGGGTCACATGAAAGAACTGCATCACACCGACAGCCTGGACGGCATCCTGTCGCCCCCGGCGATCGCTCCGGTGCCGGACGCCGAGGACCGCCGGACTGCGCCGTACACCGGGCTGGGCGGCCTTTATCAGGCCGAGGCCGGCATCGCCTGGCTCATGCGTGTCGTGATGTTCGTCGCAATGATCTCGCTTGGCCTTCTGATGGCCGCGCAGGTCTTCATGCGCTACGTGGTTTCACTGCCCTTTCTGGGTATCGAGGAAATGGCCCCGATGCTTGCGGTCTGGGTGTATTTCGTCGGCATGGCCTATTCGACCCGCAACCGCGAGCATATCGAAGGCGGCCTTCTTTCGCTGATCGTCAAAAATGAGAAAGTCCTGCTTGCGGTGCGCTTGTTCGGATCGATCATTTGCCTGATCGCGATGGTGATATTCCTGAAATTCGCCTGGGACTTTGCCTCTTTCAACATATCTCTGAACAGAAAGAGCTCTTATATGCGCCTTCCCAAATATCTCTGGGATCTCAGCATGGTTTTCGGCTTTGGCATGATGTGCCTTTATTACCTGCTTCAGGCCTTTCTCGAGGCCCGCGCACTGCTCTCCAAATCGAAGGTGGCATGACATGAGCTTGTTCCTGATTGCCACCGCCCTTGTTATTGTCCTCCTGTTTATCGAAGTGCCGGTCGGCCTTGCCTTTGGCATTGGCGCATTGGCTTTCGGCTGGTTGCAGGGCATCGACATTTCCTTCCACGCCGGTTTTGGCTACACGCAGGTCAGCACCTTTTCCCTGCTTGCGATCCCGCTTTTCATCCTGTCCGGCACGCTCATGGGGGCCTCTGGCATCTCGGAACGCCTGCTGAACTTCGTGAATGCCTTCGTCGGGCGCACGAAAGGCGGGCTTGGCGCCGTGACCGTCGTGACCTGCGCCCTGTTCGGCGCGATCTCGGGCTCTGCCTCTGCCGCGATTGCCGCGATCGGCAAGATCATGGTGCCGCGCATGATCGATGAAGGCTATCCGCCGGGCCATGCCACGGCCCTGGTCGCCGTGTCCTCGGTCCTTGCGCTGATGATCCCGCCCAGCATTCCGATGATCGTCTTTGCCGTTGCCATCCGCGAATCCGTCGCCAAGGCCTTCCTGTCGACCATGCTGCCGGGGATCACGCTGGCCATCATCTACTGCGCTCTCAACTTCTACTTCCTCAGGAACAACAAGACGATCCGCGTCGAAGACAAGCTGCCCCCGAAAGAGGCCGTGGCCCTGATCGGGCGCACCGGGAAGCGGGCCAGCCTTGCGATCATCATGCCGGTCATCATCCTGGGCGGCATCTACAGCGGCATCGCAACGCCCACGGAAGCGGGCTCTATCGCGCTGGTCTACACGCTGGCCGTCGGGATGTTGATCTACCGCACGCTGCCGTTCCGCACCCTGTTCGAGTCGACGGTCGAAGCCGCGCGCCTGACCGGAGCGATCCTGATGATCCTGTTCTTCCTGTTCGTGATGAGCCGGGGGATGGTCCTGGCGGAAATCCCGACGAAATTCGCCGAGATGCTGCTGACGGTGTCGGACAACAAGATCGTCATCCTGCTGCTGATCAATCTGCTGCTGCTGATCATGGGGATGATCGTCGACGATGTGTCCGGCGGGATCCTGGCGGCGATCATCCTCTTGCCCGTGGTGCAGGAAATCGGGGTCGATCCGATCCATTTCGCGGCCATCGTCGGCACCAACCTGGGTCTTGGCAATATCACGCCTCCGACGGCACCGCTGCTGTACATGGCGGGCGGAGTCACGGGACAGCCCCTGGCCACCTACATCGGCCCGACGATGAAGTTCCTGTTGCTCGGACATGTCCCGATGGTGCTGCTTGTGACCTTCGTGCCGGAATTCTCACTCTTCCTGCCCGGGTTGCTCGACTGACCTGACCGCCCTTTCAACGCTTTCTCCAATGCCCCGCCGAGGCGGGGCAACGGCTCCCCTGTGCCTTCTGATCAAGGAAAAAAACAATGTTGGACCAAGCAAAACAGCGCACCGCCGAACTACAGCGTCGCATGAAAGACGCCGGAATTCAGAAGGCGGTCTTCACCGACGAAAGCTCGATGGCCTATCTGGCGGGCTTCTGGGGCTATCTCGGGATCGAATTCGTACCGCCCCTCGATGCTGGTGGTCGATGCGGACGATGCGCCCATCGTGATCACACCGCTGATGGAATCCGAGATGGTCGCAGAAATGACCTGGGTGGAAGACGTGCGGACCTGGGAAGACATCGGCGAACGGACATGGGGCCGTGCCCTTGCCGGGGCGCTGGGGGACAACCCCTCGGCCATCTACATCGAGCGCAACAGCATTCCGGCCATCGTGCGCAACCATCTGGACGACCGGTATCCCGGCGTGCCGCTGCTGGACATTTCGCCGGTGCTGGGTGGCATCCGGATGATCAAGACTCCGTTTGAAATCGAGGTGATGAAGCAGGCTGGCCAGATCGCGGGCGCGATGATGGAAGCCGCGCACAACTCGCTGTCGGAAGGCGCCCGCGAGTATGAATCCGCCATCGCGGTGATCGAGGCGGGATCGCGCAAGGCCGCCGGGTTCCTGACCGACAAGGGCTGGGATCGTTTCGTATCGCCGATGATCCACAACCTGCAGATCCTGCAAAGCGGCAAGGACGCGTCGATGGTGCACCGCCGTGCGAGCGTCCGCGCCTACGAGCGGCTGGACCCGGTGTATTTCTGCTTCTGCAACATGGCCCAGTTCAAGCAGTACAAGCTGGGCTTCGACCGCATGTTCCATATCGGGGATGTGCGCGACGAGGACCGCCGGGTCCAGCAGGCTGCCATCGATGCGCAGCAGGCCGCCCTTGCCGCCATCCGTCCCGGCGTGCCTGCCGAGGATGTCGCGGCGGCAGCGAACGAGGTCTACCGGTCGCGCGGTTACGAGACCGGCTACCGCACCGGTCGCTCCATCGGTGTCGCCTACCTTGAGGCGCCGGAACTCAAATCCGGCGACAAGACCGTGCTTCAGCCCGGCATGACCTTTGCGGTCGACGGCGGCATCTCGGTCGACGGCATCACCGCAGGCCGCATCGGCGACTCGATCGTCGTGACCGAAACCGGCTTTGACTACATCACCCAGTACCCCCGCGAAATCCTGCTGAGCAAGTAAGGCCGACGACGATGAAAGATCTGAACATGATCAACAAGCCGTTTCCGCAGCAAGAGTTGCAAGAGCGGGTGGCCCGCGCCCGGACCGTGCTGGAGCGGAACGACCTCGACGGGATCCTGATCTCGGTCCCCGAGAGCATCTACTACCTGACCGGGATGGACCACTGGGGCTTCTTCGCGGCGCACGTCCTGATCCTGAACCGTGACGGCAAGATGGGCCTTGCCTGCCGCGCGATGGAAAAGATCACCTTCGACAACCAGGTCGAAAACGCCACCTTCTACGGCCACAAGGACCACGAAGAGCTTTCCGACTACGTGCATCAGGCGATGAAGGACCTCGGGCTCTGGGGCGGTCGCGTGGGGATTGAAAAACGCAGCCTGTTCCTGACACCGCGTCACGCCGAGCGCATTCAGGACGACGGCGCGGGCACCCGGTGGAGCGATGCCTCCGGCCTGATCGACGATCTGCGCCTGGTGAAATCGCCGCTCGAGATGTCCTATACGCGCAAGGCGGCGCATGCGGTCGACATGGGCACGCTTGCGGCGATCGAGGCGTTGAAAGACGGCGCATCGGATTACGAAGTCTCCGCCGCCTACCACAAGGAGATGATCCTTGCGGGCAGCGAGTACCCCGGCTTCGGCCCCTTCTTCCGCCCCACCTCGCGGCTGGGCGAAGAGCACACCACCTGGCGCGGCGAGGTCTTCCGCTCGGGCGATGCGGTCTTCATGGAGACCTGCGCGGCCTACCGGAAGTATCAGGCGCCGATGGGGCGGCTTGCCTATGTCGGTTCGGCACCCGCCGGTATCGAGGCATCCGTCGACCTGGCCATTCGCGGGATGAAGGCGATCTGCGAGGCGCTGAAACCGGGCAATGAAGCGGGTCAGGCCTATGAGGCCTGGCACGATGTCGCCGCAAGCGCGGGCCTGAACGATTACCACCGCCACCACTGCGGTTACCTGGTCGGGATCGGCTTCCCGCCCAGCTGGACCGGCGGTTCGATGGTCACCAGCCTGTTCCCGAACTCGACCCGCAAGATCGAGGTCGGCATGGTCGTTCACGCGCACTCCTGGTTCACCAACACCAGCGTGGCCGACTACTTCATCTCCAACACCGTCATGGTGACCGAAGAGGGTGGGGAAATCCTCACCAGCCAGACACCGGAAACGCTGATCCTGTGCTGAGCCATCAGAGCGCGCCGCCTGTCGGCGCGCTCCATCCCCTGCCCGAAGAGCATGAGCTTTCCCATGAAGAAACTGACCAAGGATACCCTGACGGGCATCTGCACGCAGATGGCGTCTCACGACTGGACCGACGCCGAGATCAACGAACTCGTCGACCCGCAGCTTGGCATCATCACCGGGTTCCAGGACCTGCTGAACGAGCTCGACGTGCTGCGCAGGATCGACCTTGAAACCACTCCCCCCGCCTTGACCGTGCAGAAGAGATAAACGATGTCGACCGAGATCGCCTTTGACACCGTACGCGGTTTGAAACGCAGACTGACCGCCGGAGAGATCACACCCGGAGAACTGGTGGATGTCTTCGCCGACCGGATCGCCACGCATAACGAACGGTCGAAAGCCTTCATCACCGTGACCGCCGATCAGGCGCGGGACGAGGCCGCGCGCCTGACGGCTGACGACCTGACCGCAAGCGCCTTTGCCGGTGTGCCCTATGCCTCGAAAGACCTCTTCGACGTCGCGGGTGTTCTGACCTCTGCCGGATCCCGCGTGTTCCACGACCGCATCGCGACAGAGGATGCCTTCGCCGTCGCACAGATGCGGCAGGCCGGTGCCGTCAGCATGGGCAAGACCAACCTGCATGAATTCGCCTACGGCGCGACCGGCGAGAACGAGGTCTATGGCACCTGCGTCAACGCCTATGACACGACACGGCTTGCGGGTGGATCGTCAAGCGGCTCTGCCGCCGCGGTCGCCTTCGGGCTTGTGCCGGCATCGCTTGGCACGGACACCGGCGGATCGGTCCGCGCGCCTGCCGCGCTGAACGGGCTGGTCGGCCTGAAGCCGACGATTGGCCGGGTGCCGACCACCGGCGTCGTGCCCTATTGCTGGACGCTGGACCACGTCGGCCTGATGACCCGCGACGTCGCGGACTGCGCCGATTTCCTCGGGCATTGTCGCGGGCTATGACCCCCGCGATCCCGGCGCGCAGAACATCCCGGTCGAAGACTATGCCGCCGCGCTTGACCGGGACATCAGCGGCCTGCGCGTCGGCATTCCCGAGAACTTCTACTACGACCGGACCGACCCCGAGATCCTCGCCGCCATGGACGCGGTCAAATCCTATCTGGTCGCGCAGGGTGCCAAGCTGGTTGCCGTCCGGTTCCCGGACATGGAACACAGCCGCGCCGTGTCGCTGACCGTGCAGATGCCGGAAGCGCTGAGCGCACATTCGGCATATCTGCAAGAGCGTGGCGCGCTGTACGGCACGGATTTCCGCGCCGGTCTTGCCCTCGGCCAGACGCTGCTGGCCGAGCATTACGTGCGCGCCAAGCGGTTTGTCGAAGTCTACCGGCAAAGGACCAACGCCCTGTTCGACGAGGTCGACCTGATGCTGACCCCCGCGACGCCGGAAATCGCGCAGCCTCTGGGCACGGTCAAGACAACCCGCGACGGCGTGGACGAAGCCGTGGGCAACGCGATCACCCGCTTCACGACCTTCTTCAACATGTCGGGCCATCCCGCGCTGACGATGCCCTGCGCCATGCATTCGGCAGGTCTGCCGATCGCGCTGCAACTGGTCGGGCGCTACTTCGAGGAAAGCACCGTCCTGCGCGCGGCCCATGCGCTGGAACGCAACGACGCCTTCGCGATCCCGCGCCCGAAGGTCGATCTGTAGACAGGGCGCCGGTTCAGTCCGGCGCCCTTGCGGGTGCCCCCACACCTCATCCCCTCCCCGGTGGGGGCACCCGACCGTGAAGCGCCGCGGCGCTCAGACAATCCGCAGGAAGTTCACAGCGAAATGGTCCGACATGGCGATCTATAAATTCAATTCCGACAATGGCGCGCCCGTCTGCGATCAGGTGATGGACGCGCTTGTGCGATGCAACCACGGTGTCGAGACGGCCTATGGCTCCGACCGCTGGTCGCAGGGGCTCGACAGCGCCTATTCGGATTTCTTCGAGAAAAGGTGCTTCGTCTTTCCGGTCCCGACCGGCACCGCCGGCAACGGGCTGGCGCTGGGTGCGGTGACTCCGCCCTACGGCACGATGTTCAGCCACGCGCAGGCTCATATCGTCACGACGGAAGGCGGCGCGCCAGAGTTCTATTCGGGCGGTGGCCGGATCACCCTGATCGATGGCGCCGACAACAAGATTACCGCCGATGCCCTGCGCGCCGCGCTTGACGCCCACGGGATCGGCAATGTTCACCACATGCACGCAAGCGCGCTTTGCCTGACGCAGGCGACCGAAACCGGCGTGACCTACACGCTGGACGAGCTGGCAGGGCTGTCGGCCATCGCCCGGCAGGCGGGCCTGAAGGTCCATATGGACGGCGCGCGCTTTGCCAATGCGCTGGTCCATCTGGGCGCGACACCGGCAGAGATGACCTGGAAGGCCGGCGTGGATCTTCTGACCTTCGGCACCACCAAGAACGGCACCATGAATGCCGAGGCGGTCATCACCTTCGACCCCGAAATCGCGCGGGTCCTGCGCGTCATGCACAAGCGTGCCGGGCACCTGTCGTCAAAGATGCGATACATGTCGGCGCAATTGCTAAGCTATCTCGAGGGCGATCTCTGGCGCAGGAACGCTGCGCGCGCCAATGGCCATGCCACGCGGGTCGCGCGGGCATTGGGCGCCTGTGACGCCGTCAGGCTGATGCATCCCGTCCACATCAACGAGGTCTTCGCGGTTCTGCCACCCGCCCTTGCCGAGCACCTGAGGGCCGAAGGCTTCCCCTGCGACCCTGGTCGTTCGGGGAACGGTCGGGCGTGCGGATCGTCCTGTCCTTTGCGGACAGCGACGCGGAGGTCGACGCCTTTGCCGACTGCCTTCGCCGCTTTCACTGACCAGGGCAGCCCCAGATGAATTGACACCGGCGCGGCAGCCTTTCCGGTCCCGGCGCAGGTCCAACCATGCAAGGAACGAGATGATCACCACTCAAACCATCGGAATCGCGGGCATCGGAGCGATCGGCGCGCGGGTCGCCCGCGCGATCGACAGCGGCAGCGTGCCCGGTTTCGAGCTGTGCGGCCTGTCCGCCAGCCACCCGGACCGGCTGGCACCGTTGAATGCGGACTTGACGCGGCCACAGCCCTTTCTGACCTTCGACGAGATGGCGGACCGCTGCGACTGGGTGCTGGAAGCCCTGCCGCCCTCCCTGTTCGCCGATCTCGCCGAACCGGTTCTGAAGGCCGGCAAGACGCTTGTGGTCATGTCCTGCAGCCAGCTGCTCCAGCGCGGCGATCTGATCGATCTGGCCAAGAAGACCGGGGCGCGGATTGTCGTGCCCTCGGGCGCCATGCTGGGGCTGGACGCGCTGAAGGCGGTTGCCGTGGGCCGGATCGACAGCGTCGTCATCGAAACCCGCAAACCGGTCGCCGGGCTGCAAAACGCCCCGTATCTTGCCAAGGCCGGGCTCGACCTGACCGGATTGACCGAGCCGATGCAGATCATCGAAGGCTCGGTGAGCGAGGTGGCGAAAGCGTTCCCGGCCAATGTGAACGTCGCGGCGGCGCTCAGTCTTGCCGGGCTTGGCCCGGATCGCACCCGGATGCAGGTCTGGGCCGATCCGACCCTGACCCGCAATATGCACAGGGTTCACATCACTTCTGACAGTTCCGACTTTACCATGACGATCCAGAACCGCCCGACGGAAGAGAACCCCGGGACCGGGCGCATCACGCCGCAAAGCGTTGTGGCGCTGCTGCGCAATCGATCCGCCACCCTTCAGATCGGAAGCTGACCATGTTGACCTTTGAAACGATCCAAGCCGCCGCCGCCACGCTGAAGGGTGTGGTCCGCGTGACGCCATTGCTTGAATCGGAACTGCTGAACAACCGCCTGGGGTTCCGCCTGCTGGTGAAGCCAGAGTGCCTTCAGGTGACCGGCTCTTTCAAGATCCGGGGGGCCTACACGAAAATAGCCTCGCTGAGCGCGGAAGAGCGTCAATGCGGCGTGGTCGCCTTTTCATCGGGAAACCACGCGCAGGGGGTCGCGGCGGCGGCCTCGGCCATGGGCGTCAAGGCGACCATCATCATGCCCGAGGACGCTCCGGCCACCAAGCTGCGCAATACCGCGGCCCTGGGCGCCGAGGTGATCACCTACAACCGCCACACCGGGGACCGTGCCAAGATCGCACGCGATCTGGCGGAACAGACCGGAGCCGTTCTTGCCCCGCCCTATGACGATTACGCCGTCATGGCCGGGCAAGGCACCGTCGGGCTGGAAATCGCCGATCAGTTGGACGCGGCCGGGCTGGGGGCCGACGCGGTGTACTGCCCGGTTGGCGGGGGCGGGCTGATCGCCGGGCTGGCAACGGCTTTGGAAACCCGCCTGCCGAAGACGGCCATCTACGCCGCCGAACCCGTCAACTTCGAGGACACGCAGCGGTCCCTGCAGGCGGGCAAGCGGGTCGGAAATGAAACCGGGCATGCCTCGATCTGCGATTCCATCGTGACGCAGATCCCCGGCGAGCTGACCTTTCCGATCAATCGAAGACTCCTGTCCGGTGGCCGCGCCGTCACCGAAGCAGAGGTCTTGGCCGCCATTCGGATCCTGATGGACGACCTGAAGATCGTCGCCGAGCCCGGCGGCGCCGTGGCCGTGGCCGCCGCGGTCCAGGATGCCCCGGCGCTGGCCGGGAAAACGGTCGTCGCGGTGGTATCCGGCGGCAATGCCGATCTGGGTTGGCTGACGCGGACCCCGGGACAAACCGGCAAGGGCGCCTCCGGCGTCTGATCCGGCGCCCGGCGCGTCACCAGGCGATGCGGCTCGCTCGGGCCGCCCGATCCGCAACCGGCGGGGCCTGAACGCAACGAACATGCCCCGCTCGGCCCCTGCCCCGGCGCCCCGCCTGACCATGTCATGACCCGCGCGCGCCTTGCCGCTTCGCGCCCTGTCACCCGTAGGCGAAAACAGAGCGATGAGGCTCCCTCGCGCAAATCAGGGCATGCGTCCCCGGTCCCGGACGCGCTGAACCCGGGGCCTTTGTGACCGGCACACCGAGCGCAAAGGAACGATTCGGAGCAGCGGCGCGAGCCCGAAGCGCAGCGCCCGGGCGGTCGGCGCCACGGGCCATGCAATACCTTCCCGAGGATGCGGACATTGCATCTTCGCGTCGAACCGGCTGCCCGCAGCGAAGCCCATGACCCGGCGGGCGAAGTTCTGCGGCGCGGCCCCTTCGGGGTGCACCCCACCCCCGCCCGGCAACGGCCGGGCACGGCTGCCGGCGCAGGCTGCACCTGCCACCCCAAGGCAGGTGGCGCAACAGCGCAAGCCCTAAACTGTCCCTCGATGCCCCCGGCCCGGCTGCCCAAGGCATTGTGGCCGGTCACAGAGCATCGCCAGATACTAGGGGGATTGCGTCGCGACACCCGAAATCGCATGCGGCATCACGCATGTGAATTGAACGGGACCGCAGGCGCCATTTTCGCCTTGTTTCTCGGACCATGCCCCACTAAACGGGTCAGCGGAGACGTGGCCGAGTGGTCGAAGGCGCTCCCCTGCTAAGGGAGTAGGCCCGAAAGGGTCTCGAGGGTTCGAATCCCTTCGTCTCCGCCACCTACCATTTTCATTGAATGGCCTTGGGGCGCTTTATAGCGTATAAGTCTATGGACTTAAGCGCTTATTCTCGTTCGTTGGTTGCGTTCGTTTCACTTCGATTGCGCTCGGTTCTGTTCGTTCCGTGGTATGAAAGGTGGTACGTCCGATGGCCTACACCTCCGGCAAACTGACCAAGAATCTCGTCCGCACCCTCGGCCAAGGACGGCACGGTGACGGCAATGGCCTATACCTCGTCGTAGACCCATCCGGCGCTCGCCGATGGATCGTCCGTGTCACAGTGAAGGGGCAACGCAATCGCCAGGGAAAGCCTAACCGAACGGACTTCGGTCTAGGCGGCGCGGACATCATCACCCTGACGGTCGCCCGCGAACGAGCGCTTGAATACCGACGCCTCGCCAAGCAGGGCCTGAACCCGAAGCACCACCGCGACAAGGAGGTGCCGTGCTTCGAGGAGGTCGCACGGCAGGTCCATATCGAACGCCTGCCGACCTGGAAGAACCCAAAGCACGGCCAGCAGTGGATCAACACACTCGCCGATTACGCCTTCCCCAAAATCGGACGTTTGCCCGTATCGGAGATCGACCAGCCTGAAGTTCTGCAGGTGCTGTCCCCAATCTGGACCGAGAAACACGAAACAGCGCGTAGGGTAGCGCAGCGGATGAAGGCGGTCCTCGATGTGGCGCGGTCGCGCGGCTACCGCGAGGGCGAAAACCCTGTGACGGTCGTTATTGACGCGCGCGTGCTGCCGCGCGTGAAGGCCAAGGTGAAGCACCACAATGCGATGCGCTGGCAAGACGTGCCCGCATTCTACGCGCAGCTCTCACAGCAAAGCGGGATGGCGGCCAAGGCGCTGATGCTCACATGCTTGACTGGATGCCGAACCAGCGAGGTTCTGAGGGCTGTCTGGGGGAGTTTGATTTAGATGACCTGATTTGGACGATCCCCGAAGAGCGCACCAAAACCGGGGCCGTGCACCGCGTTCCGCTTACGGATCAGATGCTGGGGATTATCGAACCACTGCAAGCCCTTCGCTCCCAATGTGTCTTTGAAGGCCAGCGTCGGCACACGCCGCTGTCGAACATGTCGATGCTGATGCTGTTGCGCCGCATGGAGATCGAGGGTGTGACCGTTCACGGGTTCAGATCAGCATTTCGGGATTGGGCTTCCGAGGTGGGGAACCATCCGCGCGAGGTGGCGGAATTGAGCTTGGGTCACAAGGTGGGTTCGGAAGTGGAGCGGGCCTATGCGCGATCTGATCTTCTTTCCAGAAGGCGTGAACTGATGCGCGATTGGAACCTTTTTGCTTGTTCGCAATGTGGAGGTTGAACTGTGGTAGCTGAAATAGAACACGTCGCGGCAAGGATTTCCCACCTAACGTTCATTTCTGAATTTGACGCCGCGTGGCTCGCCATACGAGCCCTTCTCATCGCGACAAAGACGAAAGCCGACTTCTTGAAACTGCATACCGGGCTGCTGGAGATTCGAGCTCGCGATCAGTACCTGAAGACCGGTAGGCGGGACGCACTGTGGCCAACCCCTGGCTCTGATCCATTGTTGCTTGAAGGCGCTGTTCGATATGCAGTGAAACAATGCGCCTTGGGTCAGGATGAAATGTGCCAGGACGTCATGCGCCTAGGAGATGTGCTGCGCCGGATCGTCATTCATGGGTCATCCAAGGGAACGGCATATGCTGACGCACAGGGGTTTGCCCAGCAAGAATATAAGAGCGTGCTCGATACGAAAGGGATCGAAGTCGCACGGAACTACCTAGGGCGAAGTCCTCGATCACTACAGAAGCTATGGGCGCTCTACGAGCCGGTGCTGGCATATGTGTATCTGGACTACGCTCAAGCGCAACGACTCGCGGCGCGTGTTCCTGGTTTCGACCATTCGCACATTGTTCAGTTCCCGTATCTGTTCCGCGATCTCCTGAACATGGCAACGCATACCAAACCTATCAAACAGAAAAGAATGCAAGTCATTGTTTTCAAGTAGAAAGATGTTGCATTTTCGATTGCGCTAGGACGTTTTCGGCAGGCTGGTCAATATGGATGCAGTCGAACGCAACCGAAGAAAGGCGATGTCGGAACAATGGAGATTTTTGAGAACGAACGTGTCTACGATGATGGTGACAAAGAGCTTGATCTTATCGCCCCTCGCGCGAAACGGGCGCAGTGGCGTCACCGGCGGGTGGGCCCGGCATGGGTTAAGTTCGGTCGGCGGGTGAAATACCTCGGGCGCGATCTGAACGCTTACATCGAAGAGAACCGCGTCTCTCCAAGTGATGCGGCATAGGCTCCAAAGTACAAAGCCCCGCACGGGGCGGGGCCTTGTCGAATTCGCGTGATCACCGCAATCCTAGGACAAACGCGCCCCAGATTTCAACCCCATGACAGATGCCGAACTCCGGCAATCGCCAGCCCAACCGCAATTGGGTTGACGGGAAAGGTTTGCCCTATGGCGCGCAAGAAATTTGCAATGCTCAATGTCTCGCTGCTTAACTCAGCTGCTTTTCGCAGCCTTCGAAGCTGCACAGACAGAAACGTCTACTTCACCGCACATCTGAGTTCTCAGGCCGATTATTCCGGCTTGTTCAGATATCCACGCTCTCTCTTTGCATCCGAGGCAGGGATTACAGAGGAGCAGCTGCAAGTCTCGGTTCAGCGACTGAACGATGCGCAGTTGCTCGAATATGATTCAGAGGTCGAACTGCTCAGAATCTCTGGTTGGTTTCGGTCCATAAATTGTCCTGACAATCTCTCGCGCGTCCAGAACCTGGCGCAGGGTTATCTGTCCGGCGAACTGCCGACCACTGACATTTGTCGCCGCTCTATCGCTGAGTTCGTCCTGGGGTGCCTCGCTCGGGCGCAGCGTTTCAAAGCGGGCAGCGAGCACGGGCCGAAGATCGTCGATGAAATTCGCGCATTCCTGGCGACTGCGGGGGTCGTGTTTCGGAATCTGCGACCGTTTCTAGAGGAAGAGTTTCGTGAATACGGCGCGTCGGTTGCTCGCGAGTTCGAAGATGTGATGCTTGGCCTCGTAGAAGCGGAAGCCAAGATGCAGCGAGCAGCTGACAGAATTCAGATGCAGGAGGCCATCAGGGTGGCGGCAGGGTGCGATCAGGGTGGGGATACCCTGCCGCCACAAGAGAAAAGAGAAGATTCAAAAAATACAAAAAAAGATAAAATGGCCTTTGCGGATGACTTCACAGCCACTGGCGAGATTGACGGCAATCAGGCCGGGAAGAGTGCTCGCCCTTTAGCTGCGACCCTGAATAGTCCGTTGGTTCGCGCACTTCGCGCCTCGGCTTGATGTCGGGTGGGGTCATGAGTTCTGGTGAAGTGCAAAGAGCAAGGCGACCCGGTTCTAGGTCTTCGACCGTCGAACCGGGGCCTTGCGAGGGGCGGCAAGCCTCCCCTTCGAACCCCAACCGGACCGCGCGGGGCGCGGTCCCCTCGGAAAAGCAGGAAGCCGTATTCTTCTACTGCTCCTCCGAGGAAAAGGCGCTGATCCGGCAGGCGGCTGCGGATCACGGGCTGTCCATGTCCGCCATGCTTCGGCAGCTCGCAACCGGCGCGGCTCCGAAGCGGCGCAAGCCCGCGCCCCGTGTCGATCCCGCGCTCGTGCTGGCTGTGTCCCGCTATGGCGGAAACCTCAACCAGATCGCGCGATGGCTCAACACTGCAACCCGAGCGGGCCGGACCAGCGAGATCGAGGCCTTGCACGTGGCGGCGGCGCTGGTCGGCATCGAGCGGCGGTTGGCGGAGATCATAGCCCAGCACCGGAGGCCGCCCGGATGCTGATCAAGTTCTTCCCCAACGGCAAAGGCGGAGGCGCGGGGCCGGTCGACTACCTGACCGCCCGCACGGTGCTTGCGTATGACGACAATCGCGATCTGATCCGCGACGCGTCCGGCCAGCCGATGACCGTGACGCGCGAACCGCTGCCGGAGGTCGTCCGAGGCGATCCCCAAGGCATGACCGACCTGATCGACGCCTGCCCGCACAAATGGACCTATCGCGCCGGTGTTGTCAGCTTCGCCCGCGAGGACGCCCCGACCGAGGACCAGCAGCAGGAGGTGATCGACCGTTTCGAGGAGATCGCTTTCGCCGGTCTCGATGCCGACCGCTACGCCTGCCTCTGGGTGCGCCACACTCATGAGGATCGCGTCGAGCTGCATTTTTGCACGCCACGCATGGAGCTGCACAGCGGACGCAGCCTCAATATTGCGCCACCCGGCTACGAACGCGCCTTCGACAGCCTGCGCGACCTGATGAACAAGACGCACGGTTGGGCCGACCCCATGGACGTGGAGCGTGTGGCCGAGGTCAAGCCGGTTTCGGAAGCCCCGAGCCGCGCCGCCGGGCGCGACGAGCTCCATGCCTGGATCGCCGACCAGATTTCCATGGGGCTGATCGAGGATCGGGCGGGAACGGTCGCCGCCCTGACCGATGCAGGCTTCGAGGTGCCGCGCGCAGGCAAAAAATACCTCACCGTCAAAGACCCCGAGACCGAAGAACGGTTTCGCCTGAAAGGAGAGATTTTCCATGAAGACTGGAGAGCCGAAGCAACGGCTGAGCGAGAAGCTGAACGCGGACATGGAGCGGATCAGGGCGGAGAACGCCGCCTCGATCGACACACAGTTGCAGAGCTTCAGAACCGATTTGAAGAGCATTGCCGAAAACGCGCTGGCTACAATCAAGACCGATACGGAAGGCTACCTGCTGCGCGTGAGGAAGCACCTCATGCGGCAGAGCGCGAACGCAGCTCGACCGGAATGGAAGGCTCTGATGTGGCCGATGCTGGTGGCCTGCTGCCTGATGATCTGCACCGGGATTTCGACCTGGTCAGTCATGACATGGCTGACGCCGAACTTGAACACGATGGGGCTCAGGGTGATCGAGCGGTCGGAGGCGGTCTATCTGATCCCGCGCAGCGGCCGCGCGGCACTGACACGCTGTTCGCTGGCAGGGAAACCCGTGGACTGCCTGATGATCCCGAAGGAGTGAGCGATGGATGGTCTGACGCCGCTCGAACGCGAATTGCTGGGCTACGTCGAGAAGTTGACGGAAGCCTCGAGGGTATCCGCGCAGTAATTGACCGCCTCCGGGCAGGACAGGCGGACGGAACTGGATGGGTTGCGCGGCTCCATGATCGCTTTGCTCAGGTCGCAGCTCTCATTGGTCGAAGCCTTGAACGGCTGGATGCAGGATGGCCCCGACACCGCGCAGGCACCGTCGAAGTTGAAGGACAGCCTGTCGCTCGCGCTGGAGGCGCAGAAGCGCCTCGGGACGCGGTGACAGACGAGATCGTGGAGGACGTGCATGGCCTGCGCCATTGAGGGACAAATCCAGCTCTCCCCCGGACACGCAACACTGAACAGGGGACAGGCAGCACCGGACACGCGACACGCGACACGCGACACGCGACACGCGACACGCGACACGCGACACGCGACACGCGACCGTGGCCACTCAACACCGGACAGTCAACACGCAACAGACGACACCGGACAAGCGACAGGCGACACGCAACACCGAACAAACGACGGAAGTAACCGCATGATATATCGAGCTATCCTATTTCTGGCTTTGACTACCGCTCCGGTGATGGCGGACCAGATCAAGTTGAGCAATTCCATCCAACCCGCAGAGACCGACCGCTACGGTTGCGCGATCCGCCTACGACCGGAACATCTGACCTTCCGGTCGTTTCGAGACGCATGGCGCTCGGTGGCGGCGGACGACCTCTATAGCTTGAAGCGGCATCAGATGGCGCTGAAGGCCGGTTCTTGCGATTGCGAGACGCTATGGCCCGACTGGGCGATCATCGAGGACGAGTACGCGGAACTGGGTTTTGCCGCCCCGACCGGCACCGACAGCCTGCACATCACATGGTCGGCGGAAGAGTATTTCCCTGTCATTTCCGACCTTCGGGATCGGTTGCGCACCCAGTGCCAGGAGGCTGAGTGATGGGTATCGTTAACTTTATCGTATCAGCCGCAGACGAGGGTCTCGAGAAAGTTGCCACCTCGCAGTTCGCGGCGGTCGCGGAGGTCTCCGGCACGATAGTTGTGGGGGCCGCGACCCTCGCGATGATCGTTTTGTTTATCAACATGGCATGGCAAATCCGCCCCATGGACGGGAAGGAGCTGCTGGTCTTGTCATTCAAGATCGCTTTGATCAACACATTCGCGTTCAATTGGGCAAATTTTAACTTCGTCAGCGGTCATATCATCGACGGCCTCGACGAACTGGCTGGGCGCTTGGTCGGCTCGGCAATCGGGGTAGACCTCGCGGGACCCAGGTATTTCGCCCTTCGTTTTGACCTTCAGCTCGACAGGCTCGCCGAATACGGCAACTCGGCCACATCGCATATGGGAGCGGTCAGTAAGGCTGTGATGGGAGTCTTCTTCATGGCTCTTCTGGCTGTAATCGGCGGGGCGTACCGGCGCTGTTCTCGTCCTAGCAAAGATGATGATGACATTCCTGATAGGTATCGCGCCCATCATGATCCTCTGCTCGATGTTCCCGGTGACGAAGGACTATTTCCACAGATGGGTGTCTTCGCTGGCGAGTTTTGCACTTTACCCGGTCGTGATGGCTGGCGTCTTCTCGATGGTCTTCGGCCTGGTGAGCCAGCTGGTCGGCCAAATCGGATCGCCGGATTCTGTCAAGCAGGTGGGCGCGACGCTTCCCTTTCTGGCGGTAGTCATACTTTCGCTTGTGATGGTCGTGGCGATCCCGTTCATCGTGCCCATGATATCGGGCAACTTGCAGGCAGGCTGGGCAGCCACAACTGTTGGAGGCAGTGTCCGGCGAATGATGCCGCAATCCCGCCCGATGCAGCCGAACCGAATGCTCTCGAACGCAAAGAGCGATGCAAGCCGGAGGTTGAATTCAGGAGCGGACGCGACCCGTTCCTCAGCCGCTGCAACAGATCCCCGCCCCTCAACCGGTACAGGGGCCAAGATGCAACGCATGATGGACCGCGCGGAACGTCTGAGTGGAGAGACGCACAAACGGTGATAGGGCGATGGCCTACGATTAGCTCGACACGCATACACTCATGAGAAGTCGTCCATAATCGCCTTAAGCCTAACAGCGAATGCGGGCGACTTTTCAGCGAGCGCATTTGCACGCTCCAAGCAGCTTTTCCGGTCGACAGGTCGCTTCCACATCCAGGAGATGATGCTGGCTTCCGGCGGTTCATAGATCACCGCAGCTAGGTCGTGTGTCAACGATCCAAGATCATTGTGACCTTGCAAACCGCAAGCGACAACTGTTCCAAACAGTTCCTCGTTATCTTCGAAGTCAAAGCCGAAAGCGCCTGGCTGGGTCTGGGCCTCTATGGCCAAGCTGAAAACAGAAGCAGTTTCACGGCGGTAAGGATACTCGACAATAGCGCCCAACAATCCGACGAGGAAGGCTCCTCCCGCCAACCACTTTGCGATCCAGTTATCTTTCCAGCCCACGAGAACCCAGCTGGCAATAATCCCTCCCGCCAGAACCACAACGCCGAAACCGTACAGAGACACGAAAAAGATTGATGCTAAGATGCAGCACAGGACCGCGATAAGCAGAACGAACTTTGGATTATCTTTAATGAAGGCCACGGTTCTTTCCCGAATAGAACATTACACATCTCTCAAGGTGCGCTTAGCGTACATCCTTGGGAATATGCAAGAAAATACCTTATTTGTGCAGAGGTAGGGTGAGCGAATGCCAAGCCTGAACAGAGCGAACTGAAGAACGCGGTCTTCACTATGAGCAGGTCAAAAGTCGACGACAACTTAAGTGTTAGGAAGGATCGGTTTGAGAATGTGTGACGATGCTACGAGGCGCCAGCGTTTACAGGCACTTGTTCGATCCCAGGCTGGAGACGAGCTTCCTGCCAGAACGCATCCCGACAGTCACCTCTTGGATGACTGGGTCCTGTATGGGCCCAAGGACGCACGGATGGAACGACTGGTGCGCCGCTTGGCGCTGGATCACGGACTGCGGGTGGCTGATATTGAGGGATTTATCATTGCAGCGCTCGAGCGACATTTAAAGGAACTCGAAAGCGGCGATCAATGGATTGAGTAAATTCACTCCAAATGACTTCTACCTATGATCGCCGTTTTTTCTTGCGTGCGTTATGAGCGTCTAGACGGACCGGAGCCAGGTCTGCTGTATTGTGGTATAGGTTGGGGAGAAGGGAAGCCATAGAAGGTGGCTAATTGGATTATCCTGCCACGTTGCTAAAGCGCCAGGTGCCACTGATTGTAACGCCAGCTATTCAAACGTAATCACGTTCGAAGGATCGCCCTCTATTTAAGGCCCTCCTTGCAACTGAAGCCACTGATAGTCACCCAACATATCTGCCAGCATTCTCGTTCCCGCCGAAGCCCAAGAAGGTTGATACGAGTTGCTTCCGTCGCGAAGTATCAAACCCGCAGTGTGAACTTGGCTGTGAAGTGCATTGGCACTCGCCAGATCTGATATGACGGTTTGCATCGCTTGCCGTGCATCTGCCGAAGCAGCAAGGGGACTGACATACATAATTATCTGGTGAACCATATGCCTATAGGAATCCCACTTCTGCCAGGCAGTGGCGGTCACTGTTGACACCGCTCCCGAGTACGGCGAGTGAAGCAGAATAGTGTTCTGCAGGGCAGGTGGCAGTTGGAGCAATTCATCTGGGTACACGATTGTGCCCCAAAGCGGAGTAGAAAAGAAGCGAGGCGGCGCGTCTCCACCACCACCTTGACCTGTCGATGGCTGGAAGCGAGATCGTGTAAAGCCCCAAAGGTTTTGCCAAAAGCCAATGGCAGCGGCTCTCGCGCCAGAACCGAAAGCAAGCCCGGCCAATGGGCCTGCGTATGCATGAAGGACTGGCTTTCCCGTGCAAGCGAGCGTCAAGCCCGCCGAACAGTAACGGAATACCGCTTCAACATCTGTTGGAAGACGCTCAGCGCTGTCAAACTCGACAGCGTAGTACCAGCCATCAGCATTGAGCGCCGTGGCTTGGGATAAGATAGATTGCGCGACTTGGGCTGTGGTGATGCTGCCGCCCATGACGACGGTTGCGTAGGTCGGAATGCCGAGAGAGTCACCTGCAGCTTTAGCAGCAGCAAACAGACGAGCATTCAACTGAGCGATATCCGTACTGAGCTGCCTCGTACGGTATCGCTGGTGCAATAACCGCGCTAGAGCCGAGTGCTTGATTTTCACCCCGTAGAGCAGCTGTGAGACTTGCAAACGAGGGAGCTGAAAGCGCTCCGAGAGATGCGATCGACTGCCGGAACTGCGCGATTGGATAGCTTGAAAGTTTCCCATCCGCAAAGTCAGGTTCGTAGAATTGAGGATCGAGGAGAACGTCCGCGCCAACGTCCTTATATTGGCCCGCGTACTCTTGTGCCTTCTCGTATGCTAAGTCTTTTGGGCTAAGGATTGCACCTACACCCGTTCCGTTTTGGAGCATTTCGAGAATGAACTTCTGATTGTTAGCACCGCATTGATGCCAGGCCCCACGTCTCATTGCTGCCCCCCAAACCATTTAGGATGGTTCCGACCATAGCTGCACTTGCTGGTCGGCGACCTCGTTCTTTTTCTAACAATCTTTGCAGGACAAGCTTCAGAGTTGGGTCAAGCCCCAAGTAGTCAGGGTCGGATTTGAAATCCTCCGAAGTACAAATGGCTTCGTCTAGTTCGTCAAATGTCTTCGGGCTATTGGTTAGTGATGGATGCTTCCCAACTGCGGCCTCGTAAAGAATGACGCCTAGAGCATACAGATCAGTTCGCGGATCGATGTCACGCTTCGTACCGCGGAGCTGTTCCGGGGCGAAATACTTCGGAGTCCCCAGCATCGCACCCTCAACGGTTGCGGTGAGACTTTCCATATCTAGAAGTCGTGCGAGGCCAAAGTCAATAATTACAGGTTTCCCTGAAGAATCGACCCGAACATTGCTGGGTTTTAGATCCCGGTGGACAATATTATTTGCCGCCAGTGCGTTCAGACCGTCACATAGAGGAACAAATATATCCTTGATTTGCTGTAAACTCAGCTTTCCATGAGCCGCCAAGTAATGTGAAAGATCGCTTCCGGCCACAAACTCTTCTACTAGGTAGTGCCGCGTTTCACCGCCGCGCGCGCTGTACTCATATTCAACTACCCTGGCTACGTTGGGATGGTTGAGAGTTTGCATCGCCAAAACTTCACGCTGAACTCTTTCCAGAGATTGCGTTGGAGCAATGATTTTCAGGCAAAAATCATCGCCATTTCGTTTGACGTGGAAAGCCGCTTTTTGGGCGCTTGGCGTCAGTGCGGTTACAAACTCATAATCCGGGTGCTGCTGACTTGCATCATCTATAGTAACTTGAAACACTGTTATCAGAAGCCCTCAAATCTCCTGCCGCTCTCGCTGCGACAGTATAGTAGTACGCCCACGCTTTAGGAGATGACTTCCTTGCTCGCTTCATAACGCGACTTACGCCATTGTCGTCGATGGAAATCAGCCCCAAGCCCAATGAAGAGAAAGCTAGTCGGTCCTTAACGCGTTTAGCAACACCTTCAGGTAGAGCTACAAAAGACCGGTGCGCGAAAATGCGATTCCGTGATGCTTGCGCAACAGCTTTCTTCCAGTCGGAAACTTTCACCTCGACGTACCGAAACATCACCCAAAATGCTCTGCCATGGCTCAGCTAAGCTAAAGTTCTTTTGAACTTGCTCGATCACGCCCTGCCCTCGCAGCGTATCTAGTTTGTTGAGCGTGGTCTTTTCGCTCAAACCCAGACGTTCCGCGATTGTCTCTACTCGAGCGCGACGAGCTGCGCGCAGGTATCCTAGAATTGCAATGGATATGCTGTCTGCATCAGCGATACTTACGGCCTCAGGCCGCACACTTGCTCGTAGCAGATCTGGCACGCCCGCCCCAACCGGGACGGTGCTACCGGTCCATGAAAACTCGCCAAGCGGGAGTAACTTCGCAATATCTTTCTCAACAGCAGCTTGCAGAACAGCTTCAGGGCCGACTTTGAGTGGCCGAAACACCGAGATCTCAGCGTGTCTGGTTTCTGTAAGCTGTTCTGAATCAAGCAATTTTTTCCCCACTCGCGTGGGTCCCAGTCTAGCCATTTTGGTCAGGTAGTCTAGTATCCAGTGATATAATTACTACCAGATGCTCGACATAAGATTGTGAGCTCCTTGACTGCTGTGCAATCCGACATCATCGGCGAAGCTTGCGGAGGACATGGCCTGTCGGAATTTGGTGCAAGCCGTCGTGTGGTACGAAGCGAGGTATGGCACAAAGATTGCCTAAATATTTCGTTCAAAGCCAGACACTTGAAGCGTTATGAGTGCTCCCTTCGTCTCCGCCATAAGCCCTTGAAAGATAGGTGTTTTGGCCTGCCACGGATCATTCATCCAGCCGCGACCGGAGTCCGGTTTGCGTTTACGCCGATCGGCGCAGGGTGAGAAATCGGCTAGACGCGCGGAGATTTCATCTCGCGCGAGCCGAGGCGGGCGATTGCGGTGGTCAGGGACCGCGCATCTTCCGCAGGGGTCTGGTAGTCCAAGGCCGAGTGCGGGCGTTCGGTATTGTAGTCGGCAGCCCAGGCCGCGATCACCATCCGCGCGCGGGCCAGGTTGCGGAACATGGTCTCGTTGAGGAGTTCGTCCCGCATCCGCCCGTTGAAGCTCTCCACGAAGCCGTTCTGCATCGGCTTTCCCGGCGCGATGTCGTGCCATTCGATCCGGTGCGCGGCAGCGAAGGTTAAGATTGCGTTACTGGTCAGTTCGGTGCCGTTGTCAGAGACGATCATCCCCGGCTTTCCGCGGCGCTCGATCAGGGCCGTCAGCTCACGCGCCACTCGACGCCCCGAGATCGAGGTGTCCGGGATCGCCGCGAGGCACTCCCGGGTCACATCATCGACCACGTTGAGCACCCGAAAGCGCTGGCCGCCCGCGAACCGCTCATGGACGAAATCCAGCGACCATCGCGCATTGGGCCGTGCCTCGACCAGGATCGGGGCCCGCGTTCCGACAGCCTTGCGTCGGGCCTTTCGCTTGCGCACCGTCAGCCCTTCCTCGCGGTAGAGCCGATAGATCCGGTTGATCCCCGAGGCCTCGCCTTCGCGCCGCAGCAGCACGAAGAGCCGCCGATAACCGAACCGCCGACGCTCGTTGGCCGGTTCTCGCAGCCGCCCGCGCAGCACCCTGTCCGGCGCAGGTTGCGCCTGGTAGCGGACCATCTTGCGATCCGCACCGGCAATCCGGCACGCCCGCCGTTCCGATAGCCCGAGAAGGGCCTTTAGATGCGCGACCGCCTCGCGCTTCACGGCAGGCGTCACCACTTTTTTGAGACCAGTTCCTTCATCGCGGCCAGATCGAGCATCTGCCCGGCCAGCAGCTTCTTCAGCTTGGCGTTCTCATCCTCGAGCGTCTTCAGCCGCTTTGCCTCTGACACCGTCATGCCGCCGAATTTGGCCTTCCAGTTATAGAAGGTGCCTTCTGACATGCCGTGCTTGCGACACAGGTCCGCGCACTTTGCGCCTGCCTCGTGCTCGGTCAGGATGCCGATGATCTGCTCATCCGTGAATCTCGTTCGCTTCATTGTCCGTCCTCAAGTTGGGCCGGTCTCTAATCGACGGCGGAGGAAAAATCCCGTGGCAGGTCACGGGCAATCTGTGCCGCTGATGGGTACAACTTGGAAAGGTTCCAAACCTGCACACCAAAACGAAGTAGCAGCCGGAAAAGTCCCGCATCTTCATGTGGCACCTTGTGAAGCCATGCAGATGCAGGCCATGCTGCAGCTACGCCCAGTAGCTTATCGGTTATTCAATGCAGATTTCTTCAATTCTCGAATATATCGACAAAGGCCACATGGCCCTTCCAGAATTCCAACGTGGCTATGTCTGGGGGCGTGAACAGGTCCGCGGTCTTTTCCAATCGCTGTACAGAGGGCATCCGGTTGGCAGTCTTTTGGTCTGGGCAACCGACGCATCAACGGCCACCCATCGTGGGGACGGCCAGCTGGCACCCGGTGTCGTGAAGCTGCTCCTGGACGGACAACAGCGGATCACCTCGCTCTATGGCGTGATCCGTGGCAAGCCGCCGCGCTTCTTCGATGGAAACGCCAAGGCCTTCACCGACCTGAGGTTCAACCTCGAGACCGAGGAATTTGCGTTCTTCCAGCCGATCAAGATGGGGGATGACCCCCTCTGGATCGACGTGACCGAGGTCTTGCAGAAGGGGAACGCGGGGATCGGTGCCTTCGTGGCCACCCTTGGCCAGAACCCGGATACGCAAGCGAAGGTCGGCGACTACATCGACCGCCTGAACCAGCTGCTGGGCATTCGTGAAAAGAACTTTCACATAGAAGAGGTCACTGGTCCGGACAAGACGCTGGACGTCGTAGTCGACATCTTCAATCGCGTGAACAGCGGCGGCACCAAACTATCGAAGGGCGATCTGGCCTTGGCGAAGATCTGCGCGGACTGGCCGGAAGCCCGCGATACGATGAAGTCCAGCATCAGCCGCTGGCGTTCAGAAGGCTATGACTTCACGCTCGATTGGCTGCTCCGGTCCGTGAACACGATCCTGACCGGAGAGGCGAAATTCCTCTACCTTCACAGCCAAGATGCTGGTGACATCGCAGACGCTCTGAAACGCGCCGTGAAGCATATCGACAGCAGCCTGAACATGATCGGCGGTCGCCTTGGCCTCGATCATAACCGTGTCCTGTTCTCGAAGTTCGCGATTCCCGTAATGGTGCGCTTCCTCGACACCCATGGCGGCAAGCTGGACGCAAAGACCCGTGACAAACTCCTCTTCTGGTTCGTACAAACTGGCATGTGGGGGCGTTTCTCGGGGTCCGTGGAAAGCTTCATCGACAAGGATCTCGGCATTCTCGACCAGAGCGGGGGCGACCTGGACAAGCTGATTGGCGAACTCCGGCTCGCACAGGGCGGACTGCGTGTTGAACCAGGGCATTTCCATTCGTGGAGCGTCAGCTCGCGTTTCTATCCTGTGCTTTACATGCTGACGCGGATGACAGGGGCTCGAGACTGGGGGTCAGGTCTGCCCTTGAAGAACAATCTCTTGGGGCAGATGAGTCGGCTAGAAGTTCACCATATCTTTCCGAAAGCGCTTCTGTACCGTAACGCACACAGCCGGTCGGAGGTGAACGCGTTAGGGAACTTCTGCTTCTTGACCAAGGATACCAACCTCTCGATCTCGGATCGTCGCCCCGAGGAATATTTCCCAGAGGTAGAGGCGGCGCACCCCGGCGCCCTCCAATCGCAGTGGATCCCGCAGGACCCCGAGCTTTGGAAGATCGATAAGTACCGCGACTTCATCGAAGCCCGGAAGGAACTCTTGGCCGACGCTGCCAATGAATGCCTCGCCTCTCTGCTCCACGGCGACACTGCGATCCCGGAAGGATCGCGCTCGGCCAAATTGACCGACAAGGTTCTTCTCGGCGGCATCGCCAGCGAAGAGGAAGCCAATGAACTGGAAGCCCTTAACGACTGGGTGGCGCAGCAAGGCTTCGCGCAAGGTCAGATGTCTTTCGACTTCGTTGATGCCGAAACCGGCGAACAACGCGCGATCCTCGACCTAGTCTGGCCGAATGGTGTCCAGACCGAATTGTCCGAACCCGTCGCTGTTCTCTTGGGCGAGAGCGCGGAGTTGATCTCACTCGCAAGCTCGTACCGGGTATCGGTGTTTCACCTCGACGCGGGAGTTCAGGTCCTACGTCAACCGCCTTTCGGCATCCGGACAGGGCATCGCAGCGGAATAGAGAGACGCGGGTCACTCGTTCGGTACGTGTGGAAGGAGCCTTCATGGCACATCAGATCGCTCGACTGCGCGTGGAGCTCTTGCACATCGACCCAACCATATGGCGGCGGGTCGAGGTCAGCCTGACCACGAACCTACGCGCCCTCCATGAACTCATCCAGGGCGTAATGCCTTGGGAGAACTACCACCTCTATCAGTTCACGGTCGGGGAGCGTGACTACGGGGAACCCAGTCCGGAGGATGCGGCATGGGGCCACAAGGTCTACCATGCCAAGAACATGCGCCTGGAAACCTTGGTAGGGCGCGGCGTAGCAGAGTTCGAATACACCTACGATTTCGGTGACAACTGGCAGCATCGCGTCGTCATCGAACATGTCGAAGTCGCGGATCCAGACGTCGACTATCCGCTCTATCTGGGTGGCGAGCGCACCGCGCCGCCGGAAGACGTCGGTGGCCCGCCCGGTTTCGTCGATTTCGTGGAAGCCATGGGCAATAGCCGTCACCCGGCGCACAAGGACATGATCCGTTGGTACGGGCGCCCCTTCAATCCAAGGGATTTCGGCGAGACAACAGTTGCCGCGACCGTCCGCGACATCGCGGCCAAGAGGAAAGTGGCAATGCTGGCGTTCGAGCGTAGTCGCCAGACGAGATAGGGTGAGCGCGCTGGCAATTTCACTCATCTATGATGTCGAAGTCATCTTCTTCGGTCGAAGGCTTGCTGCGCCTTTGTGGCTTCGGCGCACCTGCCCTCTTCTTTCCTAGAGCGTAGTCCGCCATGGAGGGAGACGGATGGCCGGGAAACCCTTCCTCGAAGCCCTGCACCATTTCCTTGTAGCTGAGGCCCAATACAGACATCTTGCAAAGCTCGCGCCCATCGGTCCCGTCCTTGAGCACGAGGCCGCCACCCTTGGGCGCCACTTCAAGACCCCGTTCTTTGAAGCTGTCGATGAATTCGCCCCACGACCGGCTTTCGTTGTAGATGCGCTGCGCAAGCGCAGCGAGCGCATCCGCATCATCCAGCGTGACGGCTTTCGCAAGCTGCCCGCCCCGGATCTCCGTGCAGCCTGCCGGATTGGCCCGTGAGACGACACTCTCGACAGCTGTGTCGGGCACCGTTGCGACAGAAGGTACTTGTCCCGGTGGGGCAAAAACCAGTTCGGGAAGGACGGTCTCCCAAGCATCTCGACGCGCGTAGTGCGCATATTTCTCGTCACCATCCGACTTGCGCCACTGGACCACAGCTCCAACTGCACCCGAAAGCAGGATCTGCCCCGGCGGATGCTCCCATGACTTCGACATGCGTCCTACGAGGCGGCCATGCCGGTCCAGCAACTCCCAGTTGGAGGCTCGGTGGTCCAGGTGCAACGGGTCACCCACCCGGCATTCCTGGATTGCACGGTGAACCTCGTGCCGACCCCCTTGGCGCCCAGCATATGACAGATCGGAATGCTTGAGATTCGGCAGATTGTAGACCCTCGAAGGTAATCCTCCAGCCGGGAAATGCGGCTCGACCTGTCTCTCAACGACGCAGGGAGTGCCGGGCTTCAGGAACGCATGCTCGCCCGACGCCATAACGATCAGGCCCTTTTGGGCACGCGTCATCGCGACGTAGAAAAGTCGGCGCGGAGCATCACGGTCTTCGTTCTTCGATGCCCGGTCCCAACCGCCATCCAGAATAGCCACATGATCGAACTCAAGCCCCTTGGCCCGGTGCGCTGTCAGCAAGAGCAGCCCGCGTTGCTCGCCCCGTGTCTCACGGGACCATTCGGCCAGCCATTCGACGATATCGGGCACAGGCATAGTCTTTGTCTTCAACTCTCTCGCCAGCTCGGCGATACCTTCTGCCAACAGGTCGACCCACTTGTTGCCTGATTGCTCGTTGAGGAGATCGATGATGTCGGCAACGCCCAGAAGCTCTCCCTGTCGCCGACGCAGACTTGCCACGAGCGCCTGTGTCTCGCGCAGCCGCCAGATGTTTGGCAGGTCCTGATTGGCCATTTCGACCATGATACCCTGCTTTTCAGCATAGGTCCGGACAGCGCCAAGTCTCTTCCAGTCACGAGAGATGACGGCGGCACGGGCCCAGGACCACTCCGGATCCAGTTTCGACAGCCGCACCATCTCGTCGACGGCAGCGATCGCCTGTGGCACATCGCCGGAGGGGACATTCAGAAGCTGAACCCGGCCCTGTCCAACCCCATCCACCTTTGCGAGGACGCCCCCCTCAGGATCACGGCTGCGATCTGCGTTGATCCTGATCTCATGATCAACCTTCATCCGATCCGGCGCCGCCGAAATCACCGCATTGGCCGCCGCAATGATGTGGTTGGTGGAACGATAGTTCTCGACCAGGAACGCCGACTCGCGCCTTGTAGTCTTCTTCGAACTGCCGGATGAACCCGACGGAAGCGCCATTGAACGCATAGATGTTCTGATCGTCGTCCCCGACGGCGAACAGGCTGAGCTTCAGGTCGGCATCCTCGAGAGATCTGCCCGCGACCGCCGAGATAAGCTGATACTCTTCCGGCCCGATGTCCTGATACTCGTCCACGAGGATCCAGCGATAGCCCTGGATCAGGGTCTCGCGCTGCGCTTCGGCTTCGGATTTCGACAGCCCTTCGCCCTCGAGCTGGCGCACCGCCTCCATTACGATGCCATCGAAATCTTCGGTCTCGGCCCGCTGACCCACAAAACTGGCCCCAACAAGCTTCATCGCCAGCGCATGACAGGTAGAGACGGTGACACCAATGGCATCGTCGCCGACCAGCGACCGCAGCCGCACGCGGATTTCGACCGCTGCGTGCCGGTTGTAGGCGAGAACCAGAATGCCTCGCGGATCCTCGCGTTTCATACGCAGCAGATAGGCGATCCGATGGACAAGCACCCGCGTCTTGCCTGACCCCGGGCCCGCCAGGACCAGAACATTCGTCCGGTCCCGGTCATCCGTCACGATATCCTGCTGGACCTTGTTGCCCAGCTTCTCGACGATCGCCTCCCAGGAGGCGCTGGTGGTCTGCCGTCGGACCTCGCGGCCCATGCCGGGCATCCACCGTTTCATGAACTGCTCCTTGTTGAGCAGGAAGTAGTCCTCCGACAGGCGTGACGCATCGCTCATCGCCCGCAGCCCGGTTTCGGCATAGGTCGCCATGACGTGGGTCTGGAGTGTCTGCTCGCCGTAGTGGTCTTCCAGCGGCGCGAAATGCGCCTGAGTGAACTGCCCCCCTGCCGGATCGAGATAGACCGTCATGGCAGAGCGGAACACCGTAAGCCCCTTTCCGAGCGTCACCACGCCCTGCTCATGCAGCCACATAAGCGCCCGCTCCATGAGCTTGGTCATGTCACCAATGCCACTGGTCTTCAGGAAGGCATCCTGATTCAGCTGTGCCAGCAGGTCGCCGACCGTCGTCTCGACCTGAAGATCCTTGCCCCGCACACCCTTGTCGAGCCGGCCTGTCAGATAGGTCAGGAGCAGCTCTGCCGCTTGCCACCGCAAGTTTGCCGTTGCCCGAACTGTTTTCCAGGGTCGCACCAGAGTGACCATCAGCGTATTGCGACTGACCCTCCGGAGAGAGATGTTCCCGCGACCGCCGTCTTGGCTTCGGCCATCCTGGGCAATCCCCCGCACCAGCCTGTCCACCGCATCGGGCCTGACATCCGGGTGGTTCTTGTCGCGCAAACGCTGACAGGTTTCAGAAAGGTTCAGCGGAACCGGGGTTCGGTCATCCATGTCCGGCGCCAGCTCCTGCATCAGTGCGATAAGATCGCCCTCCAGCGCAGAAGCCTGAGCCAGTCTCTGTGCTGAGGAACTGGCTACACCAACGTGGACAAAAACCGTCATCGCAACGTCGTTGCGCGCGATGCCCAGCGTTTCCAGCGTCGACATGGCCTTTGGCAGCGCACCGGGTGATATCCCCGCCACACCGCAAAGCTCATCGGTCGACACGCCTTCGTCAGCCGGGGCCGAGACCAGATGCGCCACGATGGCCAGAAGTTGGTTGCGATGCGCCAGCGTCAGCTCTGCCCCGGCCAACCGCTGCTTCGCCTCATCCACAGACCGCACCCGCAGGGAGGACGGGAACACCTGAACCCGGTTCTCTTCCCGCGATACAAGATGCGCTTCCTCCAGCCAGGACACGGCAGTCTTGACGCGGGTGTCGTCCGTGGCGCTGTCGCGCTCGAACTCTTGGTCTTTCTCTGACCGGACGATCTCACCAGAAGTCGCGACGACCATGCCGGTTTTCTTCGTCCGCTCGTCGATCCGACGCAGCGCTTTGAGGATTGCCCCGATCTCATGCCGGGCAAGGCGCGAACTGGCCGTCAGCCGGAACTGCCGTTCTACATCATCAGCCGCGAACAACAGGACGCAATGGGCGTCCTCGCGGTCCCGTCCGGCGCGCCCGGCCTCCTGAAGGTAGTTCTCCAAAGACCCCGGGATATCGGCATGGACGACCAAGCGGATGTCGGGCTTGTCGATCCCCATCCCGAAGGCATTGGTCGCGGCGATCACGCGCAGCTCGCCCACCCGGAACTGTTCCTGCACGACCTGCTTGTCGTCCGCGCTCATCCCGGCATGGAAATGCGCCGCATCCACACCCTGAGACTTCAGGAACTCGGCCACCCGCTCGGTTTCCTTGCGCGAAGAACAATAGACCACCGCCCCAGAGCGCCCTTCGGCGGGAAGCAGTGCGTCGAGGACGTTCATCACGTCCGACAATTTGGATGCCTTGTTCGTCGGTCGCACTTCAAACGCCAGGTTTGTCCGCGAAGCGCCCCCGTCAAGCGGCAACAGATCGACCCCGGCCTTGGACTGGAAGTGTTCGATGATATCCGCAACCACCTCGGGCTTTGCGGTCGCGGTGAGGCAGAGCACAGGCGCGGGTGGTTGATCCCCGAGAACTCCCGGATGAAGCGGTACGAGATAGCGATAGTCCGTACCGGAAATCATGCCCCCACTTCGACACGCAGTGCGCCTCGTCAATCGCCCAAAGCCCCACTTCGCGCTGCGCCAGCACGCTACGGATCGAGGTGCTGCGAAGCTGCTCAGGAGAGATGATGAGGATCCCGGCGTCGCCCATCCGGACCTTGTCGAGCGCATCCTGACGTTCCGGCATGGACATCATGCCATTGATCGTGACCGAGCAGGAGATACCGGCACGCTCCATCCCCTGCACCTGATCCGCCATCAAAGCGACCAGGGAGAAATCACCACCGTCAGCGCACCGATCTTGTCGAACCGTGACAGCGCCGGCACCTGGTAGCACAGCGACTTGCCCGTCCCTGTCGGCAGGATCCCCAGTAGGCTGTTGCCAGACATGGCCTCGTCGACGATGCGTTCCTGCAGCGGGCGTCCCTCCGGGTCCACCGGCTTGGGGCGGAAGCTGGGGAACCCGAACCACCTTTCCAGGGCGCGCACCGGGTCGTTCTGCTCGGCGCACCAGGTGCAGGCCGGTTCCTTGCAGGAGGTGTCCCGCAGGTGCCTGACGATCAGAGATGCCTCGCGGAACTGCGACCTCACCCAGGGAGGCATGACGGAGTCGCCGCCTGCCACCGTAATCCAAGAGAGGGCATAGGCCATCGGCCAGCCGTTCTGAGGGCTGCTGAGGCGACGCAGCGTCTGTTCGACACGCAACCCGCACGCTCGCCCGTCGAGCAACCGGGTGATCGCGGCAGCAGCCTCGTCATAGCTTGGACAACTCTTGCCGCGCAGATAGGAAAACACCGCATCAAAGCCGCCGGCGCGTTCCATGCGCGTGGTCAGATAATGGTAGGCAACCAGCGCGTCGGGCGCATCCTCCGCCAGCTTTGCAAAAGCATCCAACTGATTGGCGAGCACCTCGAAAACAAGGCGTGCGTCCAATTCGGGATCATTCACATGCCCGGTAGCAAGGCGCCCGTCGTGGTAGTGCTTCACGAGGTGGTGGTATGGGTTCCGCGGGAAGGCGAGTGGGTTCAGCCACAGGGTATCGATTGGTGCCTGAATGATCTGGCCAAGACGGGGCCGTTTCGCGATCAGATGTTCGAGGTCGTGCTTCAGGAAGTTATGACCAATCGGATGCGCCACATCACCGACCTGCGCTTCGAGCTGATCGAGGAACTCTTCGGAAATCCCTTCCCACGACTTTAGCACCGGTACGTTCATCACCGCGCACGTACCGCTATACCAAAGATCTTTGCCCTGGAAGGATCGACCTCGAGATCGATTGACAGGCACCGGGACAAAAGTTGGTTGTGACGCATTTCCATAGGCTTATGAGTAACGATGAGAAAGCGCCGAACAAAGCCCCTTGATTTCGTGGTGGGGCCCGAAAGCAATGACGTGCTCGATGCGACGGGCAGTGGCGCGACCGCCCGATCGCTCTCCCTCACTCACTGGCAATAGATCGCCATCCAATGCACTCCGAAAGGTATGAACGCGCATCCGCTGACAATCTGGCAATCCCCGCGTACCGCGCCAGATCGAGAACGGGATCCTCGCTCCTGCTCAGCTCGAACACATGGCGATCATAAAGCTCCGCAATCTCCGTGCGGGAAATATCCCGGATAGACCGATCCAGTCCCGACCGGAAACCGACCCTGTCGGCTTTCGTACCCACCGCCCAAAGGAAATCGACATCATTCTCGGGATGCAGCTCAACCTGGCCAAGCGCCCCGGACACCTGCCCGGAGATCCGCCTCCCTGTCCGTTGCCAGCCATGCATCCCGGAGACCCGCTTGCCCAGCAAGGAAATCGGCATAGGCCCTTCGCGCTCGACCACGTCCGCAATCAGGCGCTCAAGGACGGGAATGTAGTCCGCATCGTAGAACCTTTCGGGATCGGGGCTGGCTTCACTCGAACCAGTTTCTCCCACCTCCGGCCTGGCAGCTGACGGCGCTGCACGGGCAAACTGTGCCTCCTGCCGGACAGGCTCTGACGGTGCGATGCCTCCTTCGCCGACCTCCATGATCGGCAGCTCGACCTCAGCGACCGCTGCTTCCTCGGCCTCATGTGAGACCTCGATCTCATCGGCATCTTCCGCGAGCATGGCGTCGCGTGCCGCGTCTTCTTCGGCCCGCTTGGCGCGATCGGCCTCGAGGTGCTCCGTCAGCGCGGTGTGGATGCGTTCGACCACGGCCGCAGGATTGCGGAACCAGTCGGTCGACCAGATCCGGAAGATCGTCCAACCAAGGTTTTCCAGCACCGCCTGTCGCACCTTGTCCCGGTCCCGCGCCGTGGCAGAACCGTGATAGGTCGCCCCGTCACACTCGATCCCGGCAAGATAGACGCCCGCATGATCCGGATGCACGACGCCCAGGTCGATGCGGAAGCCCGAGACGCCGATCTGCGGACGCAGCTCCCATCCCTTGGCCTCGATGGCCGCCTTGATCGCGGCCTCGAAGACATTCTCGACCGGCCCGAGCGAGCCGTCATCTTGCGCCGGGAGCGCGACAGGACCACGTGCCGCAAAATCGAGGAAGCCCTTCAGGTGCTTCACCCCGATGGCCTTGGTGCGCGTCAGGTCGATCTGATCGGCCCGGATCGAAGCAAATACGTGCAGCTCCGCCCGAGCGCGCGTCACCGCCACGTTCAGGCGCTTCTCGCCGCCGTCTCCGTTCAGAGCGCCGAAGGCCATCGAAAGCTTGCCTGCATGGTCAGGACCGAAGGTGATCGAGAACAGCATCACGTCCCGCTCGTCCCCTTGGATGTTCTCAAGGTTCTTGACGATGACCGGCTCTTCCCGCGCATCCTCGAAGAACCATTCCAGATCCGGGTTCTTCCGCCGCTCCTCGTCCAGCAGGTCGAGGATCAGACCCTGCTGCTCGGCGTTGAAGGTGATGACACCAAGCGTCAGTCGCTCCTGCTCTGGCCAGGTCAGCCATTCATTCAGGCGGCGCACCGTCATGCGCACGATGGCGCGGGCTTCGGCCTCGTTGGTCCTGCCCTGGCCCCGTGCATAGACGCCATCGACCTGGTGCAGGCTCACCGCTTCCGACGCCGTTGCCGGTGACGGGAAGGTCACCAGCCGACCGCCGTAGTAATGCCAGTTGGAGAAGGCGATAAGCGCCTCGTCGCGGCTGCGATAGTGCCAATCGAGCTGCTGCGTCGGGATGCCTGCCGCGGCGACCTCGTCCAGGATGGACGCCAGATCCCGCTCTGCTTCAGGCAGCTCGTCCTCACCGGCGTCGCTGCGCCCGAAGAAGTTCGTCGGGGGAAGCTGCTTCGGGTCGCCGACGATGATCGCCTGCTTGCCCCGCGCAATCGCACCAATCGCGTCCCAGGTGGTGATCTGGGAGGCCTCGTCGAAGATCACCACGTCGAAGGCCGCCTGCCCCGCGGGCAGGTATTGCGCCACCGAAAGCGGGGACATCAGCACGCAGGGGGCCAGCTTGGTGAAGGCGTCGGGCATTTCCGAGATCAGCTCCCGGATCGGCATGCTGGGCCGCTGAAGCCCAAGCTGATGCCGCAGCGTGCCAAGTTCAGAACGGCGCGCGACGGCATCCTGGGCTGGCAAGCCATGCTGAATGCGAGACAGGACCTGCCCGGCTGCCATCTCCGTTGCGCGGTCGTCCAATTCCCGGAAGCGCTTGATTGCGTCCTCGTGCGACCAATGGGAGAACCCCCGCAATTCAGGCTGCGCATCCATGGCCTGCGGCAACCACCAGGCCGCATAGGCCGAGGCGAAGGCTGCATCGACATCGCCCTCGATCTGGCCTTCTTCGACTGCGAGCACGAGGGCCTCAAGCCCTGCGCCACTGGCTTGCGTGCGGACTTCGACCCACCGGGTCCAATCCTGCAGGTGCTCTTTGTTGTCCTGGATGGCCTGCAGAGATGCGAGCAGCTCCGACAGCGCCATCCCCTCGGGCGAGGTATGCGCCGTCTGCGCGAAGGCCCCGGCATGCTCCTGCCAGCTTTCATGTTTGCGCTGGAAGAGCGTGATCGCGTTCCGCAGGTCACCGCCGCTCCGTTGGACAAGGCTCTGGCGGGCCAGATCCCAGCGGTCCGGATCGGCGACCGCGGGCGCGATCTCGGCGAGGACCGTCTTCATCGCCCGTGCCTCGTCCATCCAGTCAGAAAGACGTGCAGGATCCGTTTCCACGCCCTTGACCACCGGGCACCCGGTGAGCGGAGTCGCCTCGACCTCGGCTCGAGCGCGCTTGGCGTCCGCCAGCGCGGCGATATCGGATTGGGGATCGGCCTTTCCGCCCTCCGCATAGGTCTGCAAGAGCTTGCGCACCGAGGATTTGGCAAAGACCGAGAACGGCCACATCTTCGTCTGCGCAAGTCGCCAATTGGCATCAAGCTGATCCAGCGGAATGCTTTCAAGCCGCGCCATCGGATAGCTCGCAGAGGTTCGACCGGCTGCGGCGGTGTAGGCGGCAAGCTTGTCCGTCAGCATCTCTGCCTGCGCCTGCATCTCGACGACATCCCGCGTCAGCGACCAGCTTACATCCTCGCCAGTCTCGGGGATCGACGCGAGGCGCGCCAGCGGCGCGACCTCGGAAGCCTCCCCCGCGCCCGCCCAGGTCAGCCCGGCATGGCGCGCGAGCGCCTCGGCGGCCTCTGCCAGTTCACGGGTGGCCGTGCCCAGCTTCGCGCCTCGTTCCAGGAGTTCCGCCTGCCAGCCAAAGGACCACTCCTCCGCCTGGACCAGCGGCAGCGGTTTACGGCCCGCAATGATCTCCTCGCATCGGCCAAGGGCTTCGGCCAACTTCCGCAGGTGCATGTAGCTTTCCGCATCATGCGCATCTTTGTTCGCGAAGGTCAGACTGAACGGCTGCTCGTGACTGGCAGCCATCCCGATCGCCTGGAAGACGCTGAAGCCTTGCGTCCCCTTCTTGTGCAACGCCGTGACGTAGGCGTTCAGCTGTTCGCGGGTGACCGTCAGGTCATCCGTCACCTTTATCCACTCACCCCTCGTGCCGGTCACTGCCCGCGCCCAGCTGCGGCCCAGCTGAGACAGCACCGATTTCCGGTCGGCCTTGTTGGAGTGCAGCTCCAGCACAGCATCGCCAAGCCCATGCGACGCAAGCCGCCGCTGCACCACGTCCAGCGCCGCCGACTTCTCGGCCACGAAGAGAACCGTCTTCTGCATGGCGAGGCATTGCGAGATGATATTGGCGATGGTCTGGCTCTTGCCGGTGCCCGGCGGCCCGATCAGAACGAAGTCATGCCCCTCCTGCGCGGCCAGGACGGCAGCGAGTTGGGAGGAGTCAGCGGGTAGCGGTGTGAAGAGGTCGCGCGGCGCCAGCCTGCGGTCCACGTCGACCGCGACCGGGAGACCCGGCGTCCCTTCGGCCAGGAAAGGCTCGGTCGGGTTGTCCACCAGATGCTTCACCAGCGCGCTCTCGCGCAGGCTGTCGGTCCGCTCTACCAAGTCCTTCCACATCAGGAACTTTGCAAAGGAGAAGGTTGAAAGCGCAAGCTCCTCGACCACCTCGAAACCGGCAACATCGCGCACCTTGCGGCGCATGATCTCGAAGATGCGAGGCAGGTCGAAACCGCTCTCATCCCGTGGCAGATCACCCTCCAGCTCGGGCACCTTCAGGTCGAAGTCCCGCTTGAGAAACTCCAGCAGCGTGGTGTTGAAGCGCACGTCGTCCTCGTGATGCTCGATCACGAACTCCGACTGCGCAGACTTGCGAGAGATCTTCACCGGCACCAGCAGCAACGGCGCGCGGTAGCTGCGCGTGTCTCCTTCGGACTTCTTCCAGCGCAGGAAACCGGCGGCCGGGAACAGGGTGTTCGTGCCGCCTTCCTGCATGTCGCTTTTGGCGCGCCGGTGCAGCTCGAGCAGCCGGCGCTCGCTTTCCTTGCGGGTCAGCGGGACCGCGATCTGGCCCTTCGCGAAGGCATCCTGCGCGACCTCCTCAAGGAGCTTGGGCTCTTCCTTCGCCAGAAGGTCGCGCGCGCCGACAGGGTCCTCGTCCTTGAGCGCCAGCGCGCGGAACTTCTTGCCGTCGGCCAGCTGATCTTCCAGTGCCGAGACATCGGGGCACAGGAAGGGGAGCGTCTGCCTGCTGTCCTTGAAGTTCAGCAAGCGGTTGCGCAGCGACAGATCCAGAAGCTTACGTTGCCAGCGAGAGATCCGGTCCGCTGGCGTCGAGGCCTCATCCTCGATCAGTTCGCCCGGCAGCAGGCCCAGATCCAGCGGGCGCGGCAGGGCTGCCGGACTTGCAATGACGTCTTCCGCCTCGGCCTTCAGCTCGGAGCGGTGGCTGGCAAGCGGGCGAATCCGGGCCGCCCGGGCACGCCGGATGTCGACTGCCATGACAAAGCTGTGCTCATTGCGCTCGGATGTCAGCTCGCGCGCCGTATCAACCGCCTGCTCGAACCCAACGCTGGGCTTCTTCGTCAGCAAGGTGGTCTCCATGACCACGAACTCACGCGCATCGATGGCCTTCCGGACCGTCATCACGTCGGGCTCGCTGATGGTCCCGAAATCCCGGTCCGTCAGCCAGACCCCGGTCCGGGCATGCCCTTCGGAGAAGAGCACAACGGGGTTGAGGCCAGCAGCCTCGAAGCAGCCGGCCAGCAGAAGAGCACTATCCAGGCAGGTGGCCAGCCCTTCAGACTTGATGCGGCTCGGGGTCGCGCACCTTCTGGCCGCGTAATTCGAAACTTGCAGGAGGCACCGCGTAGGTAAGCCCCATGCCGGTCGCGGCTAGACCAGATCGCCCCGGCCAGCATCCATGCACGGGACGGATCGCGGGTCTGGTAGCCATCCATAGCACCGCTCTGGCCGGCCCCTTCCAGTAGTCGGCTTGCCTCCTTGAGGACACCAGCGACAATCGAGTCATTGGGAGATACGAAGGCCGCAAGCAGATGCGCCATGTCGCCGACACCACCCCATTCGTCTCGGGCCAGCATCTCGATCGGGCGCTGCTCGTGCAGCAGCTCCGTCTCGCCGTGCTTCACAACGAACTGCAGCTCTCCCCACTCTGCCTCGTTGAGACCGCCCAGGATCACCGTATCCAAGGGCGTTTCCAGGTCGCGCAGCTCTTGTCGTTGCCCCGGCGCCAGCCGATCCACCGTCCAGTTTTTCGGGCGGATCAGACCGGGACTGCAAGTCAGTTCGAGAGTGATATTCTCCAGCGGCTCATCTGAAAGGTTCTCCAACACGACACTTTTCAGAACCGAGACACCGTTCTGGGACGATGCAAAGTTTACTTTCTGAGCGACGGACAGCTCCAGAACGAGCTGGTCACGCGCCTCTTCCCCAACCGTATCAAACGACATTCTTACGCTACCTGGCCCTTTAATCCCCAAACTACTCAGGCATAGAGGTATTTGACTGTCAATTGCACGGCTGAATTCCTCGAGCCTCAGAGGTCAACTCCGCACTGCCGCGCCCCAGCAAGTTTGCGAAAAAGAAATTTCTGGCCCCACAAGCCGAGCAAATTCAAGCCTTTAAGGCCGCCGCATCAGATGCGAAAAAATTATATAGCAAAATCAGTGACTTGAACTGAGTTACGTGATGAGGCAGGGAATGACTCACTGAAGAGGTTTGCGCACCAGCGCAACCTCGATCAGCCGCGCCCTGGCCTGCCTTCCCTGTGGGTCAAAACTCGTACGAACTCATTGGAGGCGATTTTGCCCGGCCCCACCGTTATCGAAATCCCGGACAATGGCGGGGCAGTCGCAGTAATGGCCGACCTCCACCTCAAGTCCTATTTTTGGCATGGAAGTAACCCGCTCGAGTTTCATGGCCTCGAAGATCGGCTGCTCGGGGAAAACGTCGATGCCTTGATCGTCGCGGGTGACCTGTCCGACACCTTCGGCCCGTCTCTGCAGGACGCGCTCGCCTACCTGAGCCGCTATGTTCCCGCCGATCGCATCTACGTCGTCCCCGGCAACCACGACTACTATTCTGGGCGGCTCGACAACGAGAACCGGCTCCGTGCCCTGGTTCACGCCAGCGGGAGTTGGTTCGTGCAGAAGACCGAACTCCGCCACCGCAGCGACCGATTTCTCTGCGCCACGTTATGGACGAACTTTGACCTACTGGGGGATCAGGAGGCTGCCAAGAACTTCGCCCGTTGTTTCATGCGCGACTTCGACATGATCTCCATCGAAGCGCCCGGTCATGTGTCGCTTGACTCGGACGAGGTGCTGCCGCGCCGCATTGTCCCGGTTACACCTGAGGACATAATCGCCGTGCATGGGGAACACCGCGCTTGGCTGGAAGAAAGACTGGCGACCCCACATTTCGCCGGCAATGGCCGGACCTTTGTCGTCACGCACCACGGCCCGCACCCGTCCGCCGCAGGCCCGGTCGATGGTCTCACACCAGCCTTCCACTCAGACCTGACCGAAGTCATCGAGCGGAGCGACATCGACACATGGTTCTTCGGGCATTCCCACCGGCGGCTGTCCTCCGTGGTTGCAGGAACACGTATTCAGAACGTTTCAATCGGCTACCCCGACGAAGATCATGGCCCCGACGAGGATGACCTGGCGGAGGTCTGCTTCATTGCGGCGGCGCTGAACACGCAGTCCTCGAATGAGGTTAGGGAACTGCCGGCCGACCGACAGACGCTCGGGCAGGACTTCGAGTATGCGCTTCGGTGCAGCGAAACCAGCGTTCCTGTCCTGGTGGACAAGCTCACACCCGAAACGCGCGCCCTTCTGCGTCACGCGTTGAGGGGATGCGCCTGCCCTGTCGTGCCGGAAGGAGACGCGTACTACGCAACCGATGTCATCGTCGCGCTCGGTACGGGCAGCGACGCCTGAGTCTCCGGACGTAAATGGGGGCGATCAATGACCATGGGCGCCCTTCTGGGAATTGCAGGCATGGTAATCGGCGCGAGCGCCATCATCCGATCGCTGATGATTTACGGGCAGAGCATCGGCTCTGCCGAGCCCGATCCGGAACGCGTCCGCCGGTTCATCGAAACCGCTCCTCCCCTGCCGAAGCACTTCCTTCGGGTCGACCACGAGAGCGCTGGCACCGACGCGCAGGACCCTTCGACGACGAGAGCCGGCCCAGAAGCATATGGTCACGATCCTCAGGGCGGAAGTCGATGACTATGCTCTCACTGGCACGAGAGTGGTCCGGATTGTTGAGCATGGATGCACTGATCTCGATCACCGGGATGCTCGTCTGCCTGTTCGGCCTCGTCCGTGTCATAGTCGCCTATCGTGGGACTGCACGCTCAGCCGCCCCTGATCCGGACAGGGTGAAGCGCTTCATCGAAAGCGCCCCGCCAATTCAGGCTCCCCCGATCAACGACTCTCTCGCTCCCAGCCCCGGGGGAGGCGCGCTCGGGCGCAGGACCCGGCCCGCACAAGGTCACAGCATTGCGGTAGATCTGAAACAAGATCCCGAAAAGCCTCCGGCAATCCTAATTCACCGCACCAAAAGCGCAAACCTCACTGAAATCTGCACCAGGCTCCATCCCTGGCCGACGGTGTCACACCCCCACATATCGCACTACCGAAAATGAACTATGGAGAAAACGAACATGGACTATTCACCTGACGACTGGGTGATCCTGAGAGTTTCGTTTGTGACGAGGGACAGAACTTTCACTCAACTCAGAGTGTTGGGCGGCTGGCGCGGGGGGTATCTCAGTGGGGATGGCTGGCGCATAAACTCCGGCATCCAAGCCATTCATGCGGATGACATCGAATACCGCTTCCTCGGTCAATCAGGTTCCCTCTATCTATGCCGACGCGGCGGATATCGAATGTCACGCATCATGGCGTCTGGCCTGGAAGAGCTGAAGCGGCAACCGACCGTTGTCGACGCAGAGGTTCTGGAAGACCGGAATTGGTTTGAACCAGGGCTCCTTGAAGCACTTCTCTCGACGGCGGCTGACGATACAGCGGCGAAGTGACTTCGCCTCGAGACCTTCGCGAGTCGGCTAGGGGCTTGATGTGCAGGTGTGGGACCTCAGCCGGAAGCGCCGCTGCTCCCGGCCCAAAGCCGACCCTCGTTCCAGGCGCGTCGGATGACCGGTGTCAGCTATTCATTCCTAGGTCCGCGCGTGACCGCTGTCAGACCCCATCTGGTCTTGCTGATGGCGAACCCATTGTACGCGCCCAAGCCTCACCAATCCCCCTACAGGCGCGCCTCCAGCGCTTTTAACCTGTCGATAAGCTGCGGGGTCATTGTTGTATCGAGCCATTTGGATTTGTCGAATCCACCACCCGCCACTGCTTTCAGCGCATTTCTGAGCCGAGACGCTTCCGACTTTGTTCTTGCCTTGGCGGACAAACTGTCCAAGTAGGGAAATAGGGCCTCCGCGAAAGGGTCGAGGTACCCATCCACCTTCTTCTGAAGTACGCTAAGTTCTTCAATCGGTCGCCACGCGCCATACTCCGAAGAGAGGCGAATTAAAAGATAGCTGGTATTCTTTGCATACTTTTCAGAAACGCCAGTCATTGGGGAGCCATTCAAAACGTTATGCTTGAACGCTTTGCAGTGTAGTAACACGCTCGTTTCCGCTAGAGTGTAGGCCGCATCTGGTGAATCACCAATCTTTTGCCTCGCCATATTGTAAGCAGTAGTGGCCTTCCTTGATATCATCGAAATCTTTTGATCTTCGCTGTATCTCCTGCCAGAAATCACTGCGTCAGTTATGACAAATATACTATCCGTTATGACGCCAGAAGACTTCTCGGCCTCAAACCATGCAGCTAGCTCTTCGAACTCAGGCTCATGCTTCATCTGAAGTGAATACCCGAAATCGTCTCGCGTCGCGACCAAATCGGGCCGCCTTTGGATCGACTCGACATAACCCTTCAGTGCTCTAAACACAGGGTCTTCTGTGATACTCGGTCCCAACTCGGTATCTTGTACTCGCTGCAGCGCGGCCTTTAGACTCTGTTCGCTATGATCAGAAAACCTGAGTGGAACCAAGCGCCTTACGGCGGAAATTATGCGAGCAACTTCAGGGGAAGTTATTTTCACAGTCTGCTTATACGCGCGCACTCGCTGTCTGATGGCGGGGTATAGCTTCAGGTTCGCCTTCTTCGAATTTACGAAGGCCCGCGTGAGTGCCGCGAGTGAAAACAAGGTATCTTGCCCAGTGTCATCGACCGTCAAAAACATCTCTCGAACCGCGGAGATGGCATCTCGCACCGCTGAATCTCCAGCCGTTAGTAAGATTTTCAAATCTTCAAACGATGTTGGCTTATTTAGGTCAGCCAGAGCTGCAAGCAAAGGTCTTTCTAGGTTGCTGCCGAGTGCGTCCCACTCTCGAGAAAAAACATAGTCTCTCACGTCATTGCCAACGTTTTGAGTGAAGAGCCGGTCAGCCCCCTTGTATCCACCCGATGTTCGCGAAAGAGCTATAATAGTTTCAATCACTAGCGGACGCCTCTCAGAGAGAGCAGGAAGACGGTTCGTTCGGAATTCCTTATCTGGCGTCGGAGCTCGAAACCTCTTTACGCACTCATCTACGAACTCATCGTAGTCGACACCTTGAAGGCCTGGCACTTCGATTGAGTTGTGAATGGACTGAGATGGAGCATTTCTTATGGTGTAGAGCACCTTTGATCTTTTCTTTGCCCTGCTAAGAGCGCGATAGAGAAAATCCGCGCCGGGATCAATTCCCTTTGTGGTTAGCGTGTCAACATCATCCAGGACAATAAGATACGAAAAGTGATTCAAGTATTCTTGCACTGTTCGACGATAATCCGCCAAGCTTGCGTCCTGTTGCTCAATGACGTCAACCTCACCACCTGAAAGCTTTACAATCTGGGAAAGAAGACTGAGCTCATCGTGAAAGTCCGGCTCGGAAATTTCTACTACCTCGGCATCAGGGGAGGAAAGCTCCTTCTCCTTTGCGCTGAGGAATATAACGATATCCAGGGCATCCACTCCCTCGACTCGAATTTCCCTGCCTGCAATCTTTGCAAGTTTTGCGAACTCCCTTGCGATCGTCGTCTTTCCAGACCCACCTTTCCCATACAGATACGTCCTTGGCTCATCGGAGTTATTCACCCAATCGAACAAATCAACCATTGACTCAGTGCGGCCAATGAAACGTTTTATTTGCGCGGATGAAGGTGGGATGAAACCTTCGATGCCATCGCTGTCATCTGATAGGAAGAGAGTGGCGAAATGTTGCGGACCGGCCTGCAGTACTTCATTTCCATCCCTGACCCAAATCTTGCCCTTTTCATAGCCTGCCAAAGAATTCTGGAATACTAGAGGCCGAGAGGTGCGCTTCCGAGGCTTTATCAGAAGAAATTCAACACCACCAATGCCTCCAACTCCTGGGCAACGAGAGAACTCATACTCGAAACTGGAGCCAGTTAATTGCTTGAAGCTCAGCGTTAACCTATCAATATCTGGCAAAATATTGTTGTGGCCTGGGAGGCGAGTTTGATCATGCACCCCAAAGACAATAAATCCACCATGTGAGTTTGAAAATGCGCAGATGAGGCGGCAAATTCCGGCAAAGTAGCTGTCCTTGTGGGAAGCCGGCCATTTATCTTTGAAGTCCCAGTTCTGTCCCTCAACTGATGTGAAGCGAGTATCGTCATCCATCAGAGCGCTTAGCAATACCTGATGCTCTGGAAGGACGCCAGAGCTGCACCACTCTTCAATCTTCGCTCGATCAACCACAGCCCTTGCTCCAAATCGACAGACGTTCGGTATCTTGGATAGTGACACCAGCAGATGTTAACCAGCCCAAAGCGGCAAAATCATAGGAATTGCTGCCCTTCGCCAGAGACGCAGCGAACGTCGGCTTTCCGCCCTTCGAGCCAGGGCAGATCATCAGTCAGCGCCGGGCGTGAGCGGTGACTATGGCCCCTCGAAGCGAACCATGCGCTCCCAAGAGCGATGACACTTCGTGTATTCCTATCTGGTGTTGAGCCCAGTACCCCAAGAAAGCCTCGGGAGGCGTCACTCAGGTCTGATCTCGCGCTGATGGCGAGCAAGAAGCGTGACCAGTCTTCGACCGGAAATCACCTTCTGGCGCTTGAGGTGGATGAGGCCCCTTTCAAACGGGTCGAGGTCAACTTCGTCTCCACAGACGCGAGTAATGGCGTCGGCGTAGGCATCTGTTGCTCTGAAGGGCACCTGACAATTTCTCCAACGCTGATATCGGTTCAGTATCGTAGCGACAGTGTGCGTTGACTGCATGGTCTTCATCGGAGTTCCCACCGCTTCCAAGCGACCTCGTGTCCAGGGGCTCACTATCGCAAGCCAGCCCCACTGCGCCATGCTAAGACTCATACGGGGAGAGCACAACGGCACTCAGCCGGATCCGTGGCCCCATGCCACCAGCCGCAGAACCCTCTCCATACGCGAAAGGCGCCGGAGCATCAGCGCCAGCGCCAGCGCCTCCATCACCGTCTTTCAGAGAGCAGCCCAGAGACACCAGGCGGTACGTTTCGCCCCTGACACCCCTTGCGCTGCGCAGACTTATGCTTCCGTTTGCGTATTCATTTGCTTTCTCTGACTACGCCTCGCCGAAGCGATCGGCCTCTCATTCCAGTGGCTTCAACGAGCGCAGCATGCGCACCGTCCAAGCCAGTCCATGCGAGAGCCGATGGTCGGTCGAAGCGTCTCACTGGACCAGATGCCGAAAGGAATAACCGCGAAGCTGACTGAAAGCGGGTGCATCCACGTACTTCAAAATAGACCTCAGCCGGATCTTGTGGCCTATTCGTACCGCAACTTGATCCCGATTTACATACACGATCAGTGGGTCCAGGCAGAGCGCCGGTCCACGGCGAAATTCTCGGCGTAGCCGCGGGCACGGATGTTGGGCTTGCGGGTCTTCGGCTCCAGCACCTGGGCGTCGATGCCGTTGTCCTTGGCATAGGCCAGCGCCGCCTCGCGGCTGTCGAAGCGCAGCCGGACCTGGGCCTGGGTATCGTCTGACGAGGTCCAGCCCATCAGCGGATCGACCGACCGCGCGCTGGCGGGCGTGTATTCCAGGATCCAGTGCTTCGTCTTGCCCTGACCGGATGACATGGCGGTGCGGGCTGGCTTGTAGATGCGTGCTGGCAAGGCTCGGTCTCCCTTGAACGGGATATGTATCGGAGATTCCCGCGGGATACGCAACGGGGGCAGCGGGCAGGATGGCGCGAATTTTCGGCGCAGGCCTGGGGGCTGGGTGCAAGCAGCCCCGCGTCGGGTCCGACCGCGGGAGCGAGGGGTGGGCACTGACGGTCCGGACACGGTGCACAGGCTGCTTGCGACATCAAAGGTACAGGTCGTTTGCATCTTTCACCAAGTCAAAAACAGGTGTCCATGGCAGCAACGCCAAGACGTGACGTGGTCAAGCGCGCTTGGCCCCCTGCCCCTTCCGGGCTGCAAAGGTCTGTTCGGAACAGCACCCCCGCGGAATAGATAGCCGTTGTTCCAATCGCTTGCCCCAGACACGACGCCGACGGGCAGACCGCCCGGCGCGCACCGGCACCGGCACACCACCGCCTCGGTCAGGCGGCCCACCTGCCCTATGCCCCTGTCACAGGACACAGCCGCCGCCGCCCCCGCTGGTCCGCAACACGGGCCGGGCCACCGCGCAGCCAGGCCGCCGGCTCGCGACATCCTGTCAAATTCCGTCAGCAAATGCCGCCGCGGCCTTTGCCCCCCTTGCATCCCCGGCCCCGCGCGACATCTTGGGGGGCAAGGAGTCGCCCGATGCACAACAATTCCCCCGAACAGATGCCCGTCCTGCACGCGCCCGCGCCGGATGTGCGCAGGCGCGAGAAACTGGAGGGCGGCAAGCGCTTCCGGATGCAAACGGAATTCGCCCCGGCAGGCGACCAGCCCACCGCCATCGTGGAACTGTCGCAGGGCGTGAAGGACGGCGAGCGCGATCAGGTGCTCTTGGGCGCCACCGGCACGGGCAAGACCTTCACCATGGCCAAGGTGATCGAGGAAACCCAGCGCCCGGCCATCATCCTTGCCCCCAACAAGACGCTGGCCGCTCAGCTCTACGGCGAATTCAAGGGCTTCTTCCCCGACAACGCGGTGGAGTACTTCGTCAGCTACTACGACTACTACCAGCCCGAGGCCTACGTCCCGCGCAGCGACACCTATATCGAGAAGGAAAGCCAGATCAACGAACAGATCGACCGGATGCGCCACTCGGCCACCCGGGCGCTTCTGGAACGCGACGACGTGATCATCGTCGCCTCGGTGTCCTGCATCTACGGCATCGGTAGCGTCGAGACCTACGGCGCCATGACGCAGGACCTGCATGTCGGGCAGGAATACGATCAGCGCAAGGTCATGGCCGACCTCGTCGCCCAGCAATACCGCCGCAACGACGCGGGCTTTGCGCGCGGCTCTTTCCGGGTGCGCGGCGACGTGCTGGAGATCTGGCCCGCCCACCTCGAAGACCGCGCCTGGCGCCTGTCCTTCTTCGGCGAGGAACTGGAGGCGCTGACCGAGTTCGACCCGCTGACCGGCAGCAAGACCGACAGCTTCGAGCGCATCCGCGTCTATGCGAACAGCCACTACGTCACTCCGCGCCCGACGATGAACCAGGCCGTCATCGGCATCAAGCAAGAGCTTCGCCAGCGACTGGACATCCTCGTCGGCGAGGGCAAGCTGCTGGAGGCGCAGCGGCTGGAACAGCGCACCAACTTCGACATCGAGATGCTCGAGGCGACCGGCGTCTGCAACGGGATCGAGAATTACTCGCGCTACCTGACGGGACGCGCGCCGGGCGAACCGCCCCCACCCTCTTCGAGTTCATCCCCGACAATGCCATCGTCTTCGCCGATGAAAGCCACGTCAGCGTGCCGCAGATCGGCGGCATGTACCGGGGCGACTACCGGCGCAAGTTCACGCTGGCCGAGCACGGCTTCCGCCTGCCCTCCTGCATGGACAACAGACCCCTCAAGTTCGAGGAATGGGACGCCATGCGCCCGCAGTCGGTCTTTGTCTCCGCCACCCCGGCAGCCTGGGAGATGGAGCAGACCGGCGGCGTCTTCACCGAACAGGTCATCCGCCCCACCGGTCTTCTGGACCCGCAGGTGGAAATCCGGCCCGTCGAGATGCAGGTCGACGATCTTCTGGACGAGGTCCGCAAGGTCACCGCCGACGGCTTCCGCACATTGTGCACCGTGCTGACCAAGCGCATGGCCGAGGACCTGACCGAATACATGCACGAACAGGGCATCAAGGTGCGCTACATGCATTCGGACATCGACACGATCGAGCGTATCGAGATCCTGCGCGACCTGCGCCTTGGCGCCTTCGACGTGCTGATCGGCATCAACCTCCTGCGCGAGGGTCTGGACATCCCCGAATGCGGGCTGGTCGCCATTCTGGACGCGGACAAGGAGGGCTTTCTGCGCTCGGAAACCTCGCTGATCCAGACCATCGGCCGCGCCGCGCGCAACGCCGAGGGCCGCGTGATCATGTACGCCGACCGCGTGACCGGGTCGATGGAGCGCGCGCTGGCAGAGACCGACCGCCGCCGCGCCAAGCAGATCGCCTACAACGAGGAGCACGGCATCACGCCCGAGACGGTCAAGAAGAACGTCGACGACATTCTGGCCGGTCTCTACAAGGGCGACACCGACCAGAGCCGCGTGACGGCGACGATCGACAAGGGCCTCGCCGGGGGCAACCTGCAAGCGGTGCTGGACGGCTTGCGCGCCGACATGCGCAAGGCCGCCGAGAACCTCGAATTCGAAGAGGCCGCGCGCCTGCGCGACGAGGTCAAGCGGCTGGAAGCGGTAGACCTTGCGGTCTCGGACGACCCTCTGGCGCGCCAGCAGGCGGTCGAGCGCGCCTCCGAGGCGGCGGTCAAGGCAAAGGGGCGCTCCACCGCTGGCAAGCCGGGACAGCGCGGCGGCAACGTAAAGCGGCGGGGACGGTAACCCCCCACCCTGCGCATGGGCCGGTCGCGGCTTCGTTCTGCCCGGCCCTGCCGACACGGCAGCGCCCCGGCCACCGGTGCGCCGCTGCAAGGCCGGCCCCTGCACCGGCGCCCGGCCGGGCACGGCGTCCCATGCCTGACCTTCTGGGCAACCGCATCCTGACAGGCTGCGGCCCGTCTTCCGATCCTCCTCGGCCTTGACCTGCCCCCCCAGCGACATCCCGCCCCGCGATGTCGCGAGTGCCTCCCCCTGAAGACGTGGACGCATGCGCAGGGACCATTCTGTCGGGGCACCGATCATCCGCTGCCCGGCAGGGCTTTGCGCAGCGATGTCCCGGGCGAGGGGGTGATCACGGAACAAGAGGCCGCCCCGCCGATTGCAGAGGCCTGCCCCGGCGCAGGCGGCGGTTCAAAAAGCACGCGAGGCTCCCGTCTTGCGCCGGGGCCGGAATCCCATGTCAGCCACCGCGCCGTTTCGGCTAATTTCGTCGGGACCAGCAACCGGCGACGCCAGCGGTGCGCGACGGAATCGTGACGGCTTTCCGACAGCAGGCAGGCCAATGTCACAGATTTTCAGCGCAACCGTCACCGGTACGTCATATGCAGGCGGTAGCAGAAATTCATTCGGATGATTGAGACATGACCAGAGAACGCTGGCGCGAAATCCGCGCATTGATCGAACAGGACATCATGGACGGCCTGCTGGAACCGGGAGCCAAACTGCCCACCGAGCCCGAGCTCGCGGCGCTTTACGGCGCGGGCCGCCATTCCGTGCGCCGCGCGGTGACGGCATTGGCCAAGACCGGGCATCTCAGCGTCGAACAGGGGCGCGGCACCTTCGTGCAGGCGCGCCCGATGATCGACTACGCCATTGGCAGACGCACCCGACTGCGCCGCAACCTCGACCCCAAGGGCATTGACGTGTCCGGCGAAACCCTTGGTTTCGAACGCATTCCCGCGCCGCGCCGCGTGGCGGAGCTGCTGCAGATCGCAGCCGGCGCCGAGGTGATCGCCACCCAGCGCCGGTCTCTGGCCGATGGTCTGCCGGTGAGCATCGGCACGATCTACCACGAGGCCGCCCGCTTCCCGGATTTCGCAGAGCGGCGGCGGGCCATGGACTCGACCACCGCGGTCTACCGCTCTTACGGGATCGACGACTATCTGCGCGGCGACACCCAGATCCACGCCCGCGCCGCCCAGTGGCGACGAGCCGCAGCGCCTGCACCAGCACCCGGACATGCCGGTCCTGGTGGTCCGCGCGGTGGACACGCTGCTGGATGGCTCGCCCATCGCCACCTCCAAGGTGATCTGGTCGGCGGCGCGGGTCAAATTCACGATTTCACCCGGAGAGGATTGATGGATCCACAGGCCCTGCCCGACCACACGCACGAAGAGATGCTCTGCATCCTCGCCCGCGCCGATGCCGCCCGGCTGAAGGCTTTTGCCGAGCCGTTGATTGCGTCGCTTGGCGCGCTGGAGGTGCTGGAGAACCGCACCGGCCTTGTGATGCTGCCCATGCGCGACACCGCGCAGGGCACGCATTTCCACCTTGGCGAGGTGCTGGTGAGCGAGGCCCGGCTGACGGCCTGCGGCCAGGCGGGCTACGGTATGCGCCGGGGGCGTGACCTCGAGGCGGCCATGGCCATGGCGCTGGTGGACCTGTCGGTGGCCGCGGGGCTGAACCACGCCGCCTGCAGCGATTTCCTGTCAGAGGAAGCCGGACGGCAACGTGATGCAGACCGCGAAACCCTGCGCCGGGTCGAGGCCACCCGCGTCGACATGGAGACCTTCTGATGAGCGCCGCCCCCTTCTGTCCGAGGCAGACAGCCGCACCATTGCCTGCTTCGACGCCCTGATGTGGGCGCTGTCGCGTCCCGGCCTGCCGCGTGACCTGCCGGTGCCCGACATGGCAGGCATCGCAGAGGCGTTGCTGGACCGCGAATGCGCTGCCTATAGCGACGATCCCGCGCTGGCGCAGGCCATCGCCCGGACCGGCGCGGCCCTGGCGGATGCCGCGGCTGCCGATCACGTCTTTGTCGCGGATTTCGTTCCGGCGATGCTGCGCGCTCTGCGCCAAGGCTCGGACCTGCATCCCGAGGACGGCGCGACGCTGATCACCCGCGCCCGGTTCGACCAGGGCCCGCGCCTGCGCCTCAGCGGGCCGGGGATCGACGGACACGTGGACATCGCGGTCGACCTGCCCCCCGAGACATGGGCGATCCGCCGCGAGATCATGCGCTACCCCATGGGGTTCGAGCTGTTCATCCTGCATGGCACGCAGGTCATCGGCCTGCCGCGCACCACGCATGTGGAGGTTCTTTGATGCCCTCAAGCAGCGAAGCGGTGGGGCACCCTGCGTCCTCAAGCAGCGAAGCGATCGGACAGACCGCGTCCTCAAGGAACCAAACCCCGGGACGGCTCCCGTCCTCAAGAAACGAAGCGATCGGACAAGCCTAATGGCCTACGTTGCAACCCGTGGCGGTGCCCGCGCCATCGAACAGTCCCAGCGTCTTTACCGCGAAGATCTGGGCGACATCACTCCTGACCGCGTGGCCGAGCTGCGCCGCGCCCTGCCCTACCTCGTGGATCGCGTGATGGGCGAGGCCTCGCTTTACGACGAGGACGTGGCCGCGCTGGCCCTCGCCCAGACCGGCGGCGAGCTCTACGAGGCGGTGCTGCTCTTGCGCGCCTGGCGCACGACGCAGCCGCGCCTTGCGGTGGCCGACCCGGTGACGCAGGAAAGCCTGTTCACCCATCGCCGCATCTCGGCGGCGTTCAAGGATATTCCGGGCGGGCAGGTGCTTGGCCCGACGCTGGACTACGCCCACCGCATCCTTGCGACAGAGGTGCTGCAGGGTGAGACGCACGCGCCCGTCCCGGTCGAACCGGCGGACGAACCGGCCCCGGCCCAACAGCCCTCTGTCGCCGCATGGCAGGCGGCCAATGGCCTGCTGAGCGCAGCCGACCCGGATGAGACCACCGGCAATGCGATCCCCGACATCACCCGCGAGCCCCTGCTGTTCCCGGCGAAACGCGCCCACAGCCTGCAATCGCTGGCCCGCGCCGAAACCGGCGGCGTGCTGGCGCTTGGATATGCCGCACAGCGCGGCTACGGGCAGGCCCACCCCACGGTGAACGAGCTGCGGCTGGCAGAGGCCGAGGTCGTTGTCACCCATCCGCGCGGCACACGGTTCAGCGCCGGTCGGGTGAAGCTGTCCCAGGCCGAGGTGGTCTCGAAGAAGGGCACCCAGCTGGGGCTCGGCTTTGCCGCGACGCTGGGCTGGAACGAGGTCAAGGTCATCGCGGCCGCGACGCTGGACCTCAACGCCCCCGGCGCCAGCAAGGGGTCGGCAACGGAAGAGGAGTTCTTCCTCTATCACACCGAAGGCGTCGAAAGCTCTGGCTTCTGCATCCACTTCAAGCTGCCGCATTACGTCACCTTCCAGTCTGCGCTGGACGCCATGCGCGACGCCCGGGCGAAAGGCGCTGCGAATGGCCCGACCCCCGGCAGCGACGCGGCAAGACAAGACAAGCCCTCAGGCAGCGATGCTGCCCGGCCCATCACGAAAGAGCCCGCCGAATGACCCTCGCCAGCCTCACCAAGCCATGGCAGCCGATGTCCTATGGTTTTCTCGACGGATCGGCCAAGCGCGAGATCCGGCGCAAGATGCTCAAGGCCATCGCGGTGCCCGGCTGCCAGATCCCCTATGCCTCGCGCGAGGTGCCGATGGCACGCGGCTGGGGCACCGGGGGCTTGCAGATTTCCTGCACGCTGATCCAGCCGAAAACCCGCATCAAGGTCATCGACCAGGGTGCCGATGACAGCGTCAACGCGGCCTCGATCCGGCGGTTCCTCGCCCGTGTGTCCGGCGCCCCGACTACAACCGACACGCTGGAGGCCGACCTCATCCAGTCGCGCCATCGCATTCCCGAGGAACGGCTGCGGCAGGATCAGGTGCTGGTGTTGCAGGTGCCGAACCCGGAGCCGCTGCGCCCGGTGCAGCCCAACATGTCCATCGCCCGGCAGATGCACGCCGATGCCGACTACGGTCGGATGTGGCTGCAGCTATACGAACAGATCGTGCGCGCCGGTCGGGTCATGCAGGGCGCGTCCTACCCCAGCCTCGTCAACGGGCGCCATGTCATGACCCCCTCGCCGATCCCGCGCTGGGACGTGCCCAAGCTGCACATGGCGCAGCACCTGACGATCCTGTCGGCGGGGCGGGAAAAGCGGCTGCACGCCGTCCCGCCCTTCACCCGGGTCGAGCCGCTGGTCTTCGACGATGTGCCCTATGCGGTCGAGGATCACGCGCGGCTGACCTGTCACCGTTCGGGGGCGACCGGGTTCTTCATGAACGAGATCCCGCAGGCGGACGGGACGTCGATCCACGAGGTCTCGGACAGCGATCTCGGCGTGAAGGTGATCAACCGCCGCGACGGCGATCCGGTGCACATCGGCGAAACCTGGTATCAGCACGGAGAAATGTCATGAGCCTGACCATGGAAGCGCCCCGGCTGGCGACGACCCAGCCCCTGCTGACGGCGCGCGGCCTGTCACTGACCTATGGCGCGGTGCAGGCCCTGCGGGATGTATCGGCCACGGTCTACCCGGGCGAAGTGCTGGGCATCGTCGGGGAAAGCGGGTCGGGGAAATCGACCTTCCTGCGCTGCCTGAACCTCGAAGAGACACCCGACGAGGGGTCCTATACCCTCGACCTGCCGGATCTGGACGGCAATCTCTTCGACCTCGACCGCTTTGCCCGCCGGATGCTCTGCGCCACGAGGATCGGCATCGTCTACCAGAACCCGCACCTCGGCCTGCTGATGAAGCACTCATCCTCGGGCAATGTGGCGGAACGGCTGCTGGTTGCCGGGGAACGGTCCTTTGCCACCCTGCGCGAAAAGGCCCGGGTGGCGCTGGACGCCTCCGAGTTCCCGCTCGATCGCATGGACGCGCCGCCGATGGAACTGTCGGGCGGGATGCAGCAGCGGGTCCAGCTGGCCAAGGCCATCGCGCTGGAACCGGCGCTGCTGCTGCTGGACGAACCGACAACCGGTCTCGATGTCAGCGTGCAGGCCCTGGTGCTGGACACGCTGAAGCGGCTGCAACAGGAACGGCGCATCACCATGGTCATCGTCAGCCACGACCTTGGCGTGATCCGCACGCTGGCGGACCGCGTGATGGTCATGCGGCGCGGCCAAGTGGTGGAACAGGGACTGGCCGATCAGGTGTTCCAGTGACCCGCAACACGCCTACACGCAACAACTTGTACAGGCCAAGCTATGACCCGCATATTGGAGGTTCGCGCCCTGTCCAAGGGCTTTGACATGCATCACCTCGGAGCGTCCATGCAGGCGTTCGAGGCGATCTCGCTGACGCTGGACGCCAGCGAGTTCCTGCTGCTCAAGGGCCGGAACGGCGCGGGCAAATCGACGCTTCTGCGGACGCTCTACCGCAGCTACCTGGCGCAATCGGGCGAGATCCTGTTCCATTCCTCGCACGGGGTGATCGACCTCGCCCGCGCGGCGGACGTGGACATCACGCTGCTGCGCAGGACCGAGATCGGCTTTGTCACGCAGTTCCTGCAGGCCCGGCCCCGCGTCAGCGCCGAGGCGCTGGTGGCGGAACCGCTGCGGCTGGCGGGATGGACGGCGGAGGCCGCCCTGGACGAGGCCCGGCACTGGCTGGATGCCTTCGGGGTGAAACGCACGCTCTGGCCCGCCTATCCCGCGACATTCTCCGGTGGCGAACAGCAAAAGGTGAACCTCGCCCGCGCGCTGATCCTGCCGCAGCGGCTGTTGCTGCTGGATGAACCCACCGCCTCGCTGGACGCCTCGGCCCGTGCGGCGCTGATCGACCGGCTTGCGGCGCTGAAGGCGCAGGGCACGGCGATGATCGGCGTCTTTCACCACCCCGGCGACGTGGCGCAGCTGATCGACCGGACCATCGACCTGACCCCCGACACCACCCCCGACACCCCCCAACAGGAGGACCGCACAGATGTGGTTGTCTGATGCAACGCTTGTCCTGCCCCATCGCGTGACGCGCGGCTCTTTGTTGATCGAGGACGGGCGCATCGCCCGCATCACCGAAGGCCCGCAGGGCGGCTTCGACGCCAGCGGCCACACCGTCTTCGCGGGCTTCATCGACATGCATGGCGACATGATCGAGCAAGAGCTGGAGCCGCGCGCCAATGTCGACTTTCCCATGTCCGTCGCGCTCAATGCGCTGGACGCCCGGCTGGCGGCCAGCGGCGTGACCACGGCCTATGCCTCGGTGTCCTTCTCCCGCGGGGCCAAGGCCGGCGAGCGCCGGTCGTTCGAGCATACCTCGCAGATCATCCGCGCGCTGCATGCGGCGCGCGGCGATTGCCGGGTGGACCATCGCATTCACGCGCGTTTCGACATCACCTTCAACAATGCAGTCGAGGTGCTGGAACGGCTTCTGGACGACGGCCAGGTCGACCTGGTGTCGCTGATGGATCACACCCCGGGCCGGGGGCAGTACCGCAACCTCGAAATCCATATCCGCAACAAGGCCACGGCCTTGAACATCTCGGAAACCGAGGCGCGGCAACAGGTGGCCAGCACGATTGCCGCGCGCAGCCGCCCGCAAGAGGTCTTGCTGGGCAACATGCAGGCCGTGGCGCGAATGTCCGCGGCGCATGGCATCGCCATCGCCAGCCACGACGATGACACCCCGGACAAGGCACATCTGATGGCCGATCTCGGCGCGGTGATCGCCGAGTTCCCGGTGACGCTGGAGGCCGCGAAGGCCGCGGTGGCGCGCGGCATGATGACCGCCATGGGCGCCCCGAACGCCATGCGCGGCCAAAGCTATTCCGGCAACCTCTCGGCCCGGGAGGCCCATGCGCGCGGCCTGCTGTCGATCCTCGCGGCGGACTATCACCCGTACCGCGATCCTGCCCGCGATCCGGGTTCTGTCGAGGACCGATCCCGAGGGTCTGGCAGGGGCGGCGCGGCTGGCCACGGTGAACCCGGCGCGGGCGCTGGGGCTGACGGATCGCGGCGCCCTGGAAGTGGGCAAACGCGCCGACCTGATCGTGGTGGATCCGCAGGATCGCGTCGGGCTGACCATGGTCGCGGGCCGCACGGTCTATTCCAACGGCACGCTGGCCCCGGTCGGACAGCCGCTTGATACCGTTGCCTAGGGTGGCTGGCCGATATGTCAACAAACCGTCACGTCCGGTTTGTGCGCCTGTTACCCGACTCTCCTAAACCTCTGGTCATAAATTCATTCGAATGAATCACACATTCGACCTCGACCAGAGGAGCCTGCGAGATGACCGCGACACTCAGCCTGAAAGGCGTCAGCCGCCAGTTCGGCACCACCCGCGCGGTGGACGATGTTTCCCTCGACATTCAGCCCGGCCAGTTCGTCGGCGTGATCGGACGCTCTGGCGCGGGAAAATCGACCATGCTGCGGCTGGTGAACCGGCTGATCGACCCAAGCGAAGGGTCCATCCACTTCGGCTCTGTGGATGTGACCGCGCTGAAGGGCCGCGCGCTGCGGCAATGGCGGCGCGACTGCGCCATGATCTTTCAGCAGTTCAACCTGGTGGACCGGCTCGACGTGCTGACCAACGTGCTGATCGGACGGCTGGCCGAGCATGGCTTTCTGTCCTCCATGGCCATGCGCTTCACCGACGAGGAACGCGCGCTGGCCATCGAGGCGCTCGACCGCTTCGACCTGGTCCCGCAGGCGCTGCAACGCGCGGGCACCCTGTCCGGCGGCCAGCAGCAGCGCGTCGCCATCGCCAAGGCGCTGCTGCAACGGCCCAGGATCATGCTGGCGGATGAACCCATCGCCTCGCTCGACCCCGCCAACGCCACGCGCGTCATGGACGGGCTGCGCCAGATCAACACCGAAGACGGGCTGACCGTGCTGGTCAACCTGCACACGCTGGATACCGCCCGCGCCTATTGCGACCGGATCATCGCCATGCGTCTGGGCCGCGTCATGTTCGACGGCACGCCCGCGCAGCTGACCGATGACGTGGTGCGCGACATCTACGGGCTCGACGGCTTTGCCGAGTTCAACGAGGCCGTCACATCGACCAGCGCGCGGGCCACGGGCCGCGTGATGGAACAGGCCTGACACCCAACTGCCCCCCGACAACGCGACCACAGGGAGACCCAGAATGCGTTTCGTCACCACCACCGCGCTGCTCGCGCTCATTGCTGCACCCGCTCTGGCCGAAGGCTGGAAGGACGACTACCAGGTCCTCAAGTTCGGCATCCTCTCCGGCGAGAACGAGAAGGATCGCCTGATGCGCAACGAGCCGCTGCGCGTCTATCTCGAAGAGACGCTTGGCGTCGCGGTCGAGATCTTCACCGCCGGCAACTACGACGGCGTGATCCAGGCGATCTCTGCCGACCAGATCGAAGTCGCGCGCTTCGGCTCTTCGGCCTATGCTGCGGCCTTCACCGCGACCGATGGCGGCGTCGTGCCGACGCTGACCTCCCTGAAGCAGGACGGCTCTTCGGGCTACTACTCGATCGTCGTGGCGCGCTGCGACAGCGGCATCAAGTCGCTCGCCGATGCCAAGGGCAAGGTCCATGCCTTCGCCGACCCGGACAGCACCTCCGGCTATGCGGTGCCCTACTACAACATGATCACCCGCGAAGGGTTCGAGCCCGAGAACCACTTCGGCACCGTGACCTTCGGCGGCAGCCATGAGGCCGACGTGACCGGCGTGGTGAACGGCACCTTCGACACCGCCTCCGCCTACCAGAACAACGATGCGGATGGCGTTTACCAGCGCATGGAAGACAAGGGGATGATCGACAAGGGCATCATCTGCAAGATCTGGGAATCCCCCGAGATCACCTCTGGCCCCTGGACCTTCCGCAAGAACCTGCCCGCCGAGATGATCGAAGAGGTCACCGCCGCGATCGAGGCCTTCCCCGCCGCCGACCCCGAGGGCTACAAGCTTTATTCCTCCTGGACCGCCGACGACCCGAACCCGGAGACCGGTTTCAAGCGCGTCGATGCCGATCGCTACCAGTGGATCGTCGACATGCGCTCCTGGATCAAGCAACAGCGCCGCTCCGGCTCCTGACCTTTTGACTGTCGAAGGGGGTGGCGTGGCTGCCCCCTTTTGCCTTGTCTGCAAGGGGACGCGACATGACCGCCATCGACCAATTCGAAACAGACTACGCCGCACGACGCCGGCGCGCCCGCATCGGCTGGGCCGTCGGCACGGTGCTCTTCGTGGCGCTTTTCGCTGTCACCTCGTGGATAGGGGACTTTTTCAAGGTGACCCAGGTCACCCTGCCGGACGGATCGCGCGACTGGCGCTGGATCATCCCGGCGGGCCTGCCACGCCTTGGCGAATACATCGAAAAGACCCTGCCCGTGCTGCGCTGGGACAGCCTTGCCGCGGATCTCGGCAACTGGTTCTGGCGCTGGCAGATCTGGCTGGAACTGCTGCTGGAAACCGTGCTGATCGCCTTCATGGCGACGACGCTGGGCGTCATCGGCGGGTTTCTTCTGTCATTCCCGGCGGCGCGCAACCTGTCGCCCAATGCCTGGGTGCTCTGGCTGACCCGCAGATACCTGGAAATCACCCGCACCGTGCCGGAACTGGTCTGGGCGCTGATCTTCGTCTTCTGCTTCAGCGTCGGCCCCATGGCAGGCGTCATGGCGATCGGGCTGCATGCCACCGGCGCGCTTGGCAAGCTCTACTCGGAAGTGAATGAAAACATCGACATGAAGCCGCTGGAAGGCGTGAAGGCCGCAGGCGGCACATGGTTCGACCAGATCCGCTACGGGGCGGTTCCGCAGGTGCTGCCCAACATCGTCAGCTACACGCTGCTGCGGTTCGAGATCAACGTGCGCGCCTCGTCGATCATCGGCTACGTCGGCGCGGGCGGGCTGGGCCAAGAGTTCCGCACCGCCATGTCCTTCCAGGAATACACCGACCTCTCGGCGCTGTTCCTCATCGTCTTCGTCACCGTGATGGTGATCGATTACGGATCGGAAAAGCTGCGCCACCGCATCATCGGCCTCGACCGGAACACCGCCCACCGCCGCGCGGCCAAAGCCGTCGCCGCTTGAGGAACATCGCCATGCAGATCACCGCAGACCGCATCGCCGCTGCCCGCGCCCGCGTGCCCGAGGCCTTTCAGGCACCCCTTGCCACGCGGCTTCGGCGCGCGCTCCTCTGGACCCTGTTCATCGGGCTCTTCGGCTGGTGCCTTGTCGACTTCAACATCAGCCCGGCGCGTATCTGGGAAGGGCTGGGCCGCCTTGGCCGGGTCTTTTCCTTCATGTTCCCACCGCATGTCTGGACCAGCTGGGCCGAGTTTTCCGAGATCGCAAAGGGGCTGGGCGAGACCCTCGCCATTGCCTTCCTCGGCACGCTGCTGGGGGCAATCTTTGCCTATCCGCTGTCATTCCTCGGGGCCAGGACCATCAACCGCCTGACATGGCTGCGTCACGGAGCGCGGCGCGGTTTCGACCTGATCCGCGCCTTCGAGACGCTGATCCTTGCCCTGATCTTCATCCGCGCCTTCGGCCTTGGCCCCCTGCCCGGCATCCTCGCCATCGCCGTCTCCGAGATCGGCACCTTCGCGAAACTCTTCTCCGAGGCGCTGGAAAACACGTCGGACAAGCCCATCGAGGGGGTCAAGGCTTCTGGCGGAACACGCCTGCAACAGATCCGCTTTGGCATCGCGCCGCAGGTGAACCCGGTGATCCTGTCAATCCTTTTGTACAACTTCGAATCCAACGTGCGCTCGGGGACCATCCTCGGCATTGTCGGCGCGGGCGGCATCGGCTTTCTGCTGTCGGACCGCATAGCGGCCTACAAGTGGGACGAGGCCTGGTCGATCATCTTCCTGATCATCGCCATGGTCTACCTGATCGACTGGCTTTCGGGTCTGATCCGGGCGCGGCTGATCGGCAAATCGGAACTGGCGAAATGAGCTTTGCCGTCCTCTGGCGCGCGCAGCGGCCCGCCGGCGCCACCGATCTGCTGATCCCCATGGGGCTCGACACACCGCAAGCCCGTATCGACGCGGTGAGAACCACCGGCGGCCCCGCGCGCATACTGCGCGAGGCCAGCACCGGCCAACGGGTGCGCCACATCCGGCTTGAAAGCGATGAGATAGAGGTGCGCTGGGACTTCGGCGAGCAGCCGGGGCGCTACGACGATGCGGTGTTCACGGCCCATCCCTCGCGCCACACCCGTGCCGCGCAGGCCCTGCTTGACGAGGTCGACCAGATCGCGCCCGGCCTCTACCCCTCGACCGTGCCGAGGCCATCGCCTGCGCGACGGCCCGGCGTTTCACCTATGGCCATCCAGAGCATCGCTTCACCGACGGGCTGGAGGAAATTCCCGCTCTGGGCTGCGGCATGGCGGTGGGTTCCTGCGTCGATATCAACACCTATTTCCTCGCGGCGCTCCGCGCTGCCGGGATCGCTGCCGGCTACATTACGGGCTTCTTTTTCCCACAGGAAAAGAACGGCTCCTGCGACGACGGCCATTGCTGGGTCGTCACCCGCATCGACGGGCAGGACCTTGAATGGGACATCGCGCATCACCTGAAAATGGGCACGCGCGTCATTCGCCCCGGCCTGAACCCGAAGCCGGGCTTCCGCGCCGCCTGCTTTCACGGCATGGGCCTTGGCTTTCCCGACCTGGGCCTGACCGACGTCAAGGCGTTGATCGAGCCCCTGTGCCTGTCGCAGGGCACACGCGTCCCCCTGACCGCCGAAATCCGGCTCAACCGCACAGAAGGAGCCAGCCGATGAAGCGCCTTTCCGAAGCCCCCACGATCCATCCCGAAGCCCAGGTCACCGACTGCTCTCTTGGCCAATGGACCGAAGTCGGCGGCGGCACCCAGATGCGCGAAAGCAGCATGGGCGACTGGTCCTACATCACCCGCGACTGCCACGTGATCTGGACCGACATAGGCAAGATGTGTTCCATCGCCAATGCCACCCGCCTGAACCCGGGCAACCATCCGACCTGGCGGGCCGTGCAGCATCACTCGGTCTACCGGGCAGAGGCCTACGGGCTGGGAGACGACGACGACGCCTTCTTTGCCTGGCGGCAGGCCAACCGGGTGACCATCGGCCATGATGTCTGGATCGGCCACGGGGTGACGGTCACGGCGGGTGTCACCATCGGCACCGGGGCCGTCGTCGGCGCCGGCGCCGTGGTCACCCGCGACGTAGCCCCCTACAGCATCGTCGGCGGCGTGCCCGCGCGCGAGATACGCCGCCGGTTCACCCCCGCCCAGGCCGACGCCCTGCAGGAGATCGCGGTCTGGGATTGGTCACACGACGCCTACAAAAAGGCGCTGCCCGACATCAGGACGCTCGCGATCGATCCCTTCATCGAGAAGTATCGTCGGCCCTGACAGGCATTTCCCCAAGGTCGCGAATTGTGGCACCGGTGCCGCCGGTGCCATCGGTCGGCGCCACGGGGGTTTGCCCAGATCATCTTCCGCACCCGGTGCTTCCTGCAATTCCGGCAGGTGCAGCGGCCCATCGATCCGTCAGCGCTCGCGCGGCATGTCGGCGGCCTGCGGCGGCAGATCGCTGGCGACGTCCCGCACAACCCCCTGCTAGGCCGTCCGCGACGACGGCAGAAAGCCCGCCCGGGTCACCATCAGGCCCCATGCAAGCCGCCGCAGGGCTTTTGCCACTCTTGTCCTGTCCCCCACCCATGGGGCCTCACTCACCCAATGCCCGCAACAGTGCAGCCACCGCTGCCTCGAGCTGGGGGTCGCGACCGCTCAGCATCGCTTCGGGCGACGTATGGACAACCTCGTCCGGGACAATCTCCCGGTTCTCGAAGAAATCTCCCTCGACCGTCCGGAAGCCCAGCTGGGGCACTCCGAGAACGACCCGCTTCTCAAGCTGGTCGGGGCGCAGTACCGCAGTCCCTGTGCCGGGCACGCGGTCGCCGACCGCAGGGCCCATACCCTCGCGCATGTAGTAGTAGGGGAAAACCGAGGCATCCGAGTAGTTCCAGGTGTTCATCAACAGCGCGCTCGGCTTGGCCCAGCGAAGATAGGGCGTCGTTCCCAGATCGACGCCATTGCGCGTCACCAGCCCCGAATGGCGCGTGCCGGTGAGAAAGGCGCTCAGCTGGTCGTGCAGGTTGCCGCCGAAGTTGAAGCGGGTGTCGACGATGGCGCCCTCCTTGTCACGGTCGCGCCCCATCAGGTCGGAATAGACCTGCCGGTAAGAGTCATCCATCATGCGCCGCACATGGGTATACCCCAGCCGCCCGCCCGAGAGGTCCAGCACCATGGCCCGTCGCGTCTCGACCCAGGCGTGGTAGGCCAGCTCTCCGTCGCTGCCCGCAGCGGCTGCGCGCAGGGTGACGTCGACAGCGGCCCCGCCATCCGCCGGGGCGACGGTCAGGCGCAGCTTGCGCCCCGCCATGCGGTTCAGCAGCGGATGGATGTCCTGCTCGGGGCCGATTTCCACCCCGTCCACCGCGAGGATCACGGCGCCCGCGCCAAGCGGCCCGCGTGCCAGTGCCGCCGGTCCGCCGGGCAGCGTGGCTGCGATCTTCACACCCGCGCCCGCATGGGCCGTGTCGTAGTAGAGCCCAAGCTCTGCGGTGCTGTCCCAGCCGGGGTTGTCGTGATCGAAGCGCGCGCCCATGTGGGAGGCGTTCAGTTCTCCCCGGAGCTCGTTCATCAGGGTGACGAAGTCTTCCCAATGGGTGAGGTGCGGCAGGTATTTCGCATAGGCGTCGCGCATCGCCGTCCAGTCGACGCCATGCAGCGCGGCATCGTAGAACTTCGACTGCACAAAGCGCCAGTGGTGGTCGAAGATGTACCGCATCTCGGCGACCGGATCGAAGCTGGCGCGCAATTGAAACGGCGTCTGGGTACTGGCGCCGCCGGCAACCTGCACCGTCTCGATGGACCCGGCCTTGATCAGGAAGAGCGTCGAGGCGTCCTTGTTCGCGATGATCTGCTCGATGCCCGCGACGGGCTTGGCAAAGACCTGTCGCGGTACCGACCGGTGGCAAGGTCGATCAACTCGGCCTCGATCGTGCCGGATGTGATCTGCAGCGTGACCAGCAACAGCCCGCTGTTGTCGGCGGTCATGCGGGTCAGGATCGGCAGGACGGGGCGGCCCGTGATGCGCGACGTGCGGTAGGGCACGCCGTCGAAGTCCGGCTCCGCCCCCTCCTCTGCCGCCGTTGCCTCGCCCAGGTCGCGGGCGAGATACCCCTCCGCCGTGAGCCATGTCGCCATAATGTCGACCATCGCGGCTTCCGAGGACAGGTTGCGTTGCGAGAAACGGTCGCTCTGCCAGAAGACCACGCTGCCGTCGGGGCTGAACCCTGCCCCGCCGTCGCCAAAACCGCTGTCACTGAGGTTCTGGCGACGGTGCGCACCCGTGGTTTCGATCATCTCGATCTCGGTATTGGTCGAGATGAAGCCGGTCGTCGTCAGGATATGCTTTCCATCCGGGGACCATTCGAAATCGAACTGGTCGACGGTGTAGAAATAGCTGGCGCTGTCGGGCAGGATCTCCGTGCTGGTCCCGGCGCCCGGGTCGAAGATGCGGATCGCGTTGCGGTCGTCGCGGTAGGCGATGCGCTGGCCGTCGGGCGCATAGGCCGGTTGCAGGGCGTCGCTTTGCGTGTCGATCACGCGCCGTTCGGTCAGCGTCACCGCCGTCAGAAAGCCCGTGTCCGCCTCGCCGAACCCGGTTTCGTAGATGTCCCAGTCGCCCGCACGCTCGGCGGCATAGAGCAGCCGCTTGCCGTCCGGCGCGTAGCTTACCGAATGCTCTGCCTGCGGCGTGTCGGTGATGCGGCGAACCTCCCCCGTCGCGGGCGAGGCGACGAAGACCTCGCCGCGGGCGATCAGCGCGATCTCGGACCCGTCGGGCGAGGCGACAGCCTCGGAGACCTGACCGGCCAGATCGATGAAGACCTCGCCGGTGTAGAGCGTGCCCTGACGGATGTTGACCGGCACCGGCACCGGCTCTTGCGCGCCGGGGTCCAGCCGCCAGAGCTGCGTGTCCCAGGTGTAGACCAGCGTGCCGTCTTCCGCGACCGAGGCGAAGCGCACCGGCAGGGTGTCATGCGACGTCACCTGTTCCGGCGCACCGCCATCCAGCGGCCCGCGCCAGATGTTGAAGGTGCCCGGCGCGGCGTTGGGATCCTCGATACCGGCCTGCGGCATCTCGGTGGTCCAGTACAGGCTTTGCCCGTCCGGCGCGAAGGCCGGGCTGCGGTCGACGCCGCGATAGGTTGTCAGCTTGTCGTGGCTGCCGCTCTCGAGATCGTAGAGCCAGATATCCGGCGTGCTGTCCGACATCTCGCCCTTGCGCCAGGGGGTCTCGACCGTCTTGCGCTCGACATAGGCCAGTGTGCGCCCGTCCGGGCTCAGGTCGGCCTGCGCCATCGGCAGCGGCAGCACCATCCTTTCCCGACCGCCGTCCACGGCCACCTTCATGAGCACGCCCACCGGCTGACCCAGCCCGTCGAGATAATCCGCCTCGGGCCCCCCTGCCGCGCCGCCCGGAAAAAGACCTCTCGCCCGTCCGCCGAAAAGGCAAGCGGCGTATCCGCCGCCGAATGATGCGTCAGCCGCGTGATCTCGCCACCCTCGACCGGCATGACGAAGACATCCGAGACATTGAACCGGTCCGAGGCGAAGGCAATCCGGCTGCTGTCCGGTGACCAGACGGGCGCGGTGCTTCGGAATTGGCGCTCCGTCAGCGGCAGGGCATCGCCGCCCTCGCTTGGGACGATCCAGATCTGGCCGCGGTAGGTGAAGGCGACGGTGGCCCCATCTGGCGAGACCTGCGCGTCGCGGACCCAGAAAGGAGAGGCCGCATCGACCGCGCGAGGCATCGCCCCGCAAAGCAAACCTACGACTGCAATGCCGAGTAGACTTTCGAAAAACTTCATCGAGCCACCGAAATTCTGCGCCATTCCGTCGCAGCATAGCAGGGTTTCACGATCAAGTCACCAAGCCCCCCATTTGCCGCCTGTTGAACATGGCAGGCCGGACCGTCGGTTCACCGCCCCCGGGACAATGCTGCGCCCCGGCAAAATCACCTGCTTTGATGACACAACGCGGAAGATGGCGGCATATTCTGCCCTCTATCGTCTTGCTTGTGTCCGGGAATGATGCACAGAGGTGCAGGCTTTCGAGCTTGAGTAGAAACACTAACTTCATGAGAAGAAAAGACTATGAAGATTGTCTTCGCAGTGGCGCTTACTGCATTGATCTCTGCCTGCGGCACCGCTGACAAGGTTGCCGACACCACCAACACCACCGCCAAGACTGCCGGCAAGGTAGCAGTCATCGGTGCGGTTGCCGCTGGCGCCGCGACAGTCGCAAAAGCTGCTGCCGGCGGTTGATCAAGTGAACGCCCGGCGGGCTCTCTGAAGCCGGGCCAACGCAGCACCTGTCCCTCCGTACTAGTCTGACCGTACAGCGATCCGCCTGCGCAGGGTGCCCCGACACATCCAAAAGAAGGGCATCCATGGCTGCGCCAACAGAGCAAGCGAGGATAGGTGGCACCATAAGGAAATATGGCCCGGTATCCGATGTGTCATATCCATCGGAAACCGCGCTGTCCAAATGGCAAGGCAAGACTGCCCGACAGGCTTTTGGCGTTCTGGCAGGAATTCGGATGGGGCGCATTCTCTGGCGGCCAATTCTGGAACTGCGACCCGGATCGGCCTGCCGCCGTTCTTGAAGCGGTCATTGCGGGGGATCCCGAATTCGGCCCCTCGGAATTGATCGCCATTGGCGACAATGCGCGCGGCATGATTGACCTCCATCCGGGCCGGGGCCGGACAATGACGGCGCAACTGCCCTTTGGCATCGTGACCCGGCGCGACCCGTCCATCACCAGCGCAACGGGCAAGCCCAACTCTGGGTTCAGGGGCATGTTCCGAAAGATTCGAAGCGGTGCGCACCGCCGCCAGCCATGCATTCCCGAGACCCGCTTGCCCGGCGGGACAAGCGGGATGGAGGCCTCGCGCTCGACCGCGCCTGCCAGCAGGCGCTCAGGGACCGGCGGAGCGTTGCGACCCGTCACGACCGCTGCGCAAAAAGCCTTCCTTTCCGCAATCGTACGCGCGGCAACAGGGCACTTTCGGCCTTAAGACAGAACGGGTCCTGTCCCTGCCTGCCGCACGGTCTTGGCCCAAGGCGTCAGTCCATACGCCGAAAGACGCCAAGCTTATCGTCGTTCAGGTGCTCGATGCGCAGGGCCATTGCCGGGTCCGATGAGGTTTCCAGAAACTCGACCAGCGAAACCGAACCGGCGGGCTGGTTCTCGGTCACGGGATGGACCACGAATGTATCGCCATCCCAATGCCGCATGGGCAGTTCCCGGCCTTCAGGCCCCAGCCTCAGGACCAGCGAACCGTCGACCGCCGCAACCGAGACCGGGCCGAAATACCCGTTGTCATAGGTGCCGACATAGTTTTCGACCGGACCCGCCGGGGCCGGGTCAGCCGGTGGCTCTGCGCCCGCCAGATGCCCGACCGGCGCCGTAAGCGGGACCATGACCGGGGCGTAGGCTGACAGCCAGTCGCGGCTGTCCGCCCCGAGTTCCGCCCGGTCAAGGAAACTGGCGGCAATGCCTTCCGCCGCACCGGTGGGGGGCGCATTGGTCAACACGACAATGCCAAGATCAAGGTCGGGGATCATCGCAACCCTGGTCGATGCCCCAAGCGAGAAGGCACCGGAGTGGCTTAGTATGACGCGTCCGGACAGCCGCGTATCGACACCGAAGCCGAACCCGTAGGCGCCCGGTCGCGCAGAGACACCCATCTGCGATCCTCGGGTCGTCTGCGCGGTGAGCGCGGGCACAAGCCCGTCCTCCGAGATCACGCGCTCCCCGTCCACCATGCCGCGCCCAAGGACCATCGCCATCCAGCGCGCCATATCCCGCGCGCTGGAGCTGACACCGCCCGCCGGGCTTTGGGCGTCGGGCTGGCGCAGGTCCGCGACCGCATATCCGTCCTCGGCGGCGACATGGCTTGCGGCCCGGTTGTCCCGCGCCATGTAGTCGGCGTGTGTCGAGCTGGTAGAGCTCATGCCAAGCGGCGCATAAAGCGCGGCCTCCGACAGGCTGGCCCAATCCGTACCTGCTGCTGCCGCCACGGCTTCGGCGGCAGCGGTAATTCCGAAGTTGGTATAGGCATAGCTCACCCGAAACGGGCCTTTCGGCAGCAGCGCAAGCCGCTCCAGCACTGTGCTGCGGTCGAACCCGATATCCTCCAGGTCGTCCCCGGCATGATCCGGCAGGCCGGAGCGATGCGCGTAAAGGTCACCGATTGTGACGTGATCGCTGATCCGGGGATCGCCCAGATCGAAAGAGGGCAGGAACTCCCGCACCGGGCTGTCCCAATGCACCCGTCCGGCACCCACCGGGTTGCGACCACGGTGGCCCCCACCGGTTTTGACAGCGAGGCCAGCAGGAAGACCGTGTCGGCATCGACGCTCTCGGAACCGTCAACAGCACGTTTTCCAAAGCCACGGGCGTAGACTGTGCGTCCGTCATGAACGACGGCAATGGCCAGCCCGGGGATCCCCGTGCGCGTCAGGACATCCTGTCCCAGATCGTCCAGCGTCGAGAGCGCCGCCATGATCCGCTCGTCCGGGACGGGCAAGAGAACGGCCATCGGCGGAGGGGTCGTCGCCTCGGGCAGGACAAGTTCGGGCAGCGGGCCGTCTGTATCTGCCGTTGCGGGCGGCGTTCCGGCGAGCAGGCCCGCCACGAGCAGGGCACCGCCAGCCAGGGTGAGAAGCGCAGGTCTCGCGCCCTCCCTCGATTGTGTCCTGGCGGGCGTGGCCGGAAAGTCTGGGCGCGTATTCAAATGTCGTTCTCCCTGTGCCGGCCGGATGGTCCCGGGCACATGTTTCTTACCAATCTTCTGCATACTGACAGATGTCCCGCGGATTGAAAGGAGCGGTCACCTGTCGCAACAGGGCGCGCCCGTTGAATACAGGTTTTGCAGATGACCGGTCGAAACGCCTGTCACAGGGTCGCGTGGCGCCGCGCGGTCATCCGGCGCGCTTGCCCAACGCCCCACCACTCAGACCCGGACCACATCACGATCAACCCTGTGACGTGGCCCATTGGCAGCCCTAACGGCGAAGATACCCCGGGACGCCCGGCGGCTGGCTTTTCGCCATGTCCGAGATGGAACGAGCGTCACGGATGGCCGGTTCGGCAAAACTGCGCCGCGCCTTTTGAAGAGGCGGCGAAGGCCCCCTGCGGACCGGTCATGGCGCGCCAGTCCCAGCGCACCCGACGGCCAGCCTGCCGCGCCGCGGCATGACCGCTCTGAGCCCTTATTTGTCATTCCGCCGTTATTTCTTGAAGGTATGCAGATTTTTCAACCACCGGGGCACCATGGGCGATTCTGAAAAACTAATGGCAGCGGCGCTAAACCTCGCGGATTCCGCGTTCGACCTTGCTGCCAAAGCATGGAGCGGTGATCTGGATGTGACCTACAAGCCGGACGGGTCTTCATTGACAAAAGCCGACCTGACTATCGAGGCGCTTTGGCGAGAAAAGATCAGGCAGCAGTTCCCCTCCCATGGCATTCTGGGTGAGGAGTATGGTTCAGAAACCGGAAGTAGTGCTTTCACATGGGTGCTTGATCCAATCGACGGAACCCGCCAGTTCGGGACGGGGTTGTTGAACTTTGCTTCGTTGATCAGCCTGTGCCGTGACGGGGAGCCCGTGCTCGGAATCATAGATTTGCCAATGCCGGGGGCTCGTTATGTCGCAGCCGAAGGTAAAGGCACTATGTTTGCAGGACGCGCTGTCCGCAGCAGTGCGTGCTCGGATATAGCCGAAGCCGTGATCAGCCTCGCCAACCCTGACAGCTTCCGGGGCGCTAGCTCTGAAGGGTACGACAACCTGCGCTCAGCTGGGCGTGTGCGCGTCTTCGATGGAGGCGCTGCGGCCTATGGTGCGCTTACCCGAGGACTGATTGATGTTTGCCTAAATGGCGACGATCTGGATGCATACGATATTTGCGCGCTGTGCCCGGTAGTTCAGGAGGCCGGAGGCGTGATCACCGATTGGAATGGACAGCCGCTGTCTCTGGCGTCAAGTGGCGCGATCATCGCCAGCGCATCCCCGGCGCTTCATCCTAAGGTTCTGGATCTTCTCAGGCTATCAGGGTGACCGGCAGCTCCGTCCGCCACGCTGACCTTGTGCCGCCCAACCATGCTGCACGCGACCCAGGTGACCGGGTTAAGGAAGCCGCAGCGCAGAGAAGCCGGCTTGGCGAACCGCCGGCCGGTCGCGACGGGCGCTTCGGCCCGCCAGGCCTGCGTCTCGCGGCACTGCCGCAAGCCTGTTCGGAGCCCCAGTGCAGGAGCGCCAGTTTACAGCTTCGCCCGGCCAAAGTGCCGACGATGCCTCGGACACAGCCGGCGCGTGTTCGGTTCCGCCGCCGTGTCCCTTGCAGACTTCGCCCCCCTGCGTTCGGGCCTTATTGGGCGCTTTTCGGTCAAGACCCACGCTTCAGGGCGCAAGCACCAGAGCCATGCCCCCTGCGCCCTGCAAGTGCCATCTGCCGCGAGGGTCATAAAAGCTTCACTTGTCTGTGAGCGATATCGATCGTTATGAACGAAACAGATCAAACGTGACACTCAGGGCCGCGATGCTTCAGGTAACCGAAAGCCGTCAGACCGAAATACTGGAGCTTCTCCGGGAGAAGCGCTTTGTCGACGTGCGCACCCTGACCGAGCGACTGGGCGTCTCGGTCGCGACCATCCGGCGCGATCTGGCAGAGCTGGAAGGCGCGGGCCAGTTGCGCCGCACCCATGGCGGCGCCGTGAGCGTCTCGCAGGTGGCCCTGGACCCCGGATATGCCGATCGCGCGGTGTCGAACCTGAAGGAAAAGACGCGCATCGCCGAGACCGCCGCGGCGATGGTGCAGGACGGTGATACGGTCATGCTCGACGCGGGCACCACCGCGCTGGAAGTGGCGCGCAAGCTGTCGCTGCGCAATGGGCTGACCTTCCTTTCCAACGGGGCGGACATCCTTGCGGAACTGACCGGCAATGACCGCAACCCGGTCTATGCGGTGGGCGGGGAATATGCCGCCATCAACCGCTCTTATCGCGGGCCCATGGCCGAACACTTCATCCGGCAGTTCCGCGTCGACAAGCTGATCCTGAATGCCGCCTCAGTCGACCTGGAGCGCGGCGTGATCTTCACCGGATCGCCCGCAAATGCCGCCGTGCAGAAGGTGATGATCGAGATGGCCGGGCAGGTCATCGTCGTTGCCGATCACTCCAAGTTCTTCAAACCCAGCTTCTCGGTCGTCGCCCCGATTGCCGCCATGGAGGCCGTCGTCACCGACGATGGCGCCGCAGAGGTGATCGCGGCGGCACCGCCGCCCCTGCGAAGCAAGTTCATCATCGCCCCCGCGCGGTGAGCCTCGTCCCTACCCCCTTGAACCACTGAGCAATTCCGGGAGAACCAAAATGCTCAAGGCAAACCTCAAGAACGCCCTTCTGGGCGCGGCCATTGTCGTGCCCGCAAACCTGATGTCCTCCACAGCCATGGCGGGGACCGACCTCAGCCTGATGATCTGGGATCCGGCACAGCTGGACGGTGTCCAGAAGGCTGTCGAAGCCTTCGAAGAAACCCATCCCGACATCGACGTGACCGTCGAGCAGGCCCCGCGCGATCAGTTCTACTCGCGTCTCGATGCGGCGCTCGGCGCGGGCGCAGGCCCCGATGTGATGTGGCAAAGCTCGCGCGCATCCTACTACGTGGACGGTGGCGTGATCGAACCGCTTGACGCCTATATCGAACGCGATGGCCTGTCCCCGGACGGGTACAACCCTACGATCACCGCGCTCTACAATTTCGGTGGCACGCAGTACGGCATACCGAAGGACTTCGACGCCTGGACCGTGGCCTACAACGCGCGCGTCTTCAGCGACCTGGGCATCCAGCCTCCCTCGGCCGACTGGACCTGGGACGACATGCTGCGCATCGGCGAGCAGGTCAAGGCCCGGTCCGAGGGCGCGGTGATGCCGCTTTACATCTACTACAACTGGAACAACGGGATCGTCAGCCTCATGCAGTCCATGGGCGGCAAGGCCGTCGATGGCCAGCAGGGCACCATGGACAGCCCCGAAGGCATCCGGGCGCTGGGGATGATGAAGGACCTGCAAGATCGCGGCCTGATCACCAAGGTCGCCGACAGCGCGGACCTGAACTCGGTCAACGCGCTGATCTCGGGCACCATCGCCATGGCGGAGGTGCCGTCCTGGAACCTCAGCCTGCTGTCGCGGGCCGATGTGCCCGAAGGCACCTTCCATGTGCTGCACCTGCCGGCGGTTGACGGCAAATGGGCCAGCGACACCAACGGGCTGTCCTACATGATGAACGCCAATTCCCGTCACAAGGACGCGGCCCGGGAGCTGATCAAGTTCCTGACCTCCGACGACGGCGCCGTGCTGCACGCCGAAGGCGGCGCGGGCCTGCCCGCCAACAGCGACCCCGGGGCGCTGCAGGCCTTCGTGGCCGCGAACAAGCCGCTGGCAGGCCTGGAGGACGCGCTGGCCGCACAGCAGCCCTACCCGCGCACCACCACCGCCTATCCGGCTGTCATCGCGGGCCAGCCGCGCATCAATACCGCCATCATGTCGGGCTTCTACGCCGGAGAGATCTCGGCCGAAGAGGCCGCCGCACAGATCGACAAGGTGCTCGACGAGGCGCTGAAGTAATGCTGACGCGCGCAGGCCAATCGCGCCGCGTGGAGCAGAGCGGGCGCCGTGCCATGGCATGGCGCTCCCTTGCCCGCCGGGACGCGCTGACAGGCTACCTGCTGCTGCTGCCCTTCCTTGTGGGCATCGCGCTCTTCCGGTTCTACGGCCTGGGCTACAACCTGTGGCTCTCTTTCCGGCAGGCCGGGGCCTTTGGCCGCTAGACATTCACCGGGCTCGACAATTACGCAAAGCTGGCCGGCGACGATCAGCTGTGGATGTCGCTGGGCAATACGCTGAAGTTCGCGGCCATCTCCGTTCCGGGGGTGATGATCCTGTCGATGGGTCTGGCCTGGCTGATGCAGCACCGCTTCAAGGGCGAAGGTCTTTTCCGCGCCGTGGTCTTCCTGCCCGCCGTCTGCCTGCCGACGGCGGTGATCCTGGTGTTTTCCTGGATGTTCCAGACGCAATACGGCATCGTCAACGCCGCGATCCAGGCCATGGGCGGCGACCCCGTCAGCTGGCTGGGCAGCTCTGTGGGCGTCACCACGCTGGTCTCGCTGCTGGTCGTCTACCTGTCCTTCAGCGTGCCCACGATCATCCTCTATGCCGGGATGCAGGACATCTCGCCCGACCTCTACGAAGCCGCGATCCTCGACGGCGCCAGCGCCCTGAGACGGTTCTTCGGGATCACCCTGCCGATGCTCAGCCCGTCGCTGTTCTTCGTGCTGATCACCACCACCATCGGCACGCTGAAGCTGTTCGACGTGGTCTACGTGCTGCTGCCCCCGGTCGATCAGTCCATGTCGCTGAACCACGGGTTCACCTTGGTCTACTACTATTTCTACACCGGCTTCGTCGCCATGGGTGAACGCGGCTATGCCGCCGCCATCGCGCTGTTCATCCTGCTGGTGATCCTGCTCGTGTCTCTTGTTCTGCTGCGCCTGCAACGGCGCCTGGTTCACTACGGGGAGGACGGCTGATGGACCTTCAATACCGCGTCACATGGTGGACCTACGCGCTGGTCCTGATCGCCGCGCTTGTCATTCTCATCCCCTTCGCCTGGATGGTTGCAACCGGGCTGATGACCACCGGGCAGACCCTGCTGGTGCCGCCCGCGGTGCTGCCCGCCCCCGTCACGCTGGACGGCGCCCGCGAGGTCCTGGCCCGGATCCCCTTCGGCACCATGCTTTGGAACACGATCCTGGTGTCGCTGGCCCGGGCGGCGATCACCCTGGTCATCTGCTCGATGGCCGCCTACGCCCTGGCGGTGATCAAAGTGCCCGGGTCGCGCGCCATCCTCGTCATGGTGCTGGCGCTGCTGATGGTGCCGGGCGACATCTTCATCATACCCAACTTCTCGATCATCGCGTCGCTGCGCCTGACCGACACGCTGGCCGCGCTTGTCATTCCCAATGTCTTCGACGTCTTCGGCGTCTTCCTGCTCTACCAGTTCTTCCGCGGCGTCCCGCGAGAGCTGATCGAGGCCGCCCGCATGGACGGCGCGGAACACTGGCGCATCCTGGCGACGATCGTGGTGCCGGTGGCCCGAAGCGGCATCATCTCTCTCGCCATCCTGTCGGTCCTGGCAGAGTGGAAAGAGCTGCTCTGGCCCATCGTCGTCAACCGTTCGGCAGACAAGTTCACCCTCGGCCCCGGCCTCGCGCTGCTGCGCGGAGAGTTCATCACCGACTGGAACGTGGTCATGGCCGCGGGTGTCATGGCGGCCCTGCCGATGATCCTGATCTTCCTCCTTCTGCAGAAGCAATTCATCGCAAGCCTCGCGCGAAGCGGCCTGAAATAGAACCGCCGAAGCGGGCCCGCGCCCTCCCCCAAGGATACGACAATGCTTGATCTTCTCCCCTCCCGCCACGGTGCCGTCCTGGTCTGCGGTCATCGCGGCCATATCGTGGACGGTCACGAGAACACCCGCCCCGCCCTTGACCTTGCCGCCGCGCACGGCGCTTCGATGTGCGAGATCGACCTGCGCATGACCGCGGACAGGCGCCTCGTCGTGTTTCACGACGACATCCTCGACGACGCCTCTACCGGGACCGGGCTGATCTCTCACCTGCCCTATGCCGAGGTCGCCCGGTCCCGGACCCGCAGCCGTCACGGGTTGCCGATCGAGGGGCAGCCGATCGCGCTTTTCGAGGATATCCTGGCCCATTGCCGCACCCTTGGCCTTGGCATGATCGTCGAGGTGAAGGACCGGTTCGCCGACACGGCCTACCTGGAACAGGTGGCCGCTTCGATCCGCGCCGCCGACATGGCGGGCGCGGTGCTGATCAGCTCCTTCGACTACGTGACCCTGCGCGAGATGAAGGCAATTGCCCCGGAATTGCGCAGCATGGGCATCAACTATCACCGGCTCGCCGACCCCGCAGGCGCCGCGCGCTCGGCGGCGATGGACGTGATGAACACCGATTACCCGCAATTCGCGCCCGATATCGCTCGCGCCCTGCACGAGGCCGGTGTTGCCGTCAGCCACTACCTGCCCCGCCCCGACCACTTCGCCCGCCGCCGCGCCTACGGCGATGACTACCACGCCCGCCTTGCCACGATCCTGCAGGGCGGCCTTGTCGACATGATCGTCTGCGACGACGTCGCCTGGGCCACCGGTTTCGTCCGCGACTGCGGCCTGACCGTCGCCCGCGCGGACCTTGCAACCGGAGCCGCCCATGTCTGAGATCCAGCTGACCCAGATCCGCAAGACCTTCGATCAGACCGACGTCATTCCCGGCCTCGACCTGACGATCCCCGAGGGCCATTTCACCGTGCTGCTTGGCCCCTCGGGCTGCGGCAAGTCCACCCTGCTGCGCATGATCGCCGGGCTCGAAAGCGCCTCGGCTGGCGAGATCCGCATCGGCGGCCGCCTGGTCAACGACGTCTCTCCGGCCGAGCGCGGCTGCGCCATGGTCTTTCAAAGCTACGCGCTCTATCCGCACAAGACGGTGCGCGCCAACATGGCCTACCCCCTGCGCATGGCCCGCACCCCCCGGCGCGAGATCGAGAAGCGCGTCGCCGAAACCGCCCGTTTCCTGGAACTGACCGATCTGCTGGACCGCTATCCCCGGCAACTCTCCGGCGGCCAGCGCCAGCGTGTCGCCATGGGCCGGGCGATGATCCGCCGCCCCGAGGTTCTGCTTTACGACGAGCCACTGTCGAACCTTGACCTGGAACTGCGCGTCAGGCTGCGGCTGGAGATCGCGGAGCTCCAGCGCGAAATGAAGCGCACCGCCGTCTACGTGACCCACGACCAGACCGAAGCGATGACCCTTGCCGACAGCATCGTCGTGCTTCGCAAGGGGCGGATCGAGCAGGTCGGCGGCCCGGACGCGCTGTACAATGCACCCGCCAACACCTTTGTCGCGGGCTTCATCGGCACGCCGAAGATGAATTTCTTCGACGTGCAGGCCGTGGCGGGCGATGCCGGAACGTCCATCCTTACCCTGGGCGGCAGCCGCATCACCCTGCCCCGCGCCCTGTCCCGCCCACCGGCGCAAATCGGCATCCGCCCCGAGTACTGCGCGCTGACCTCCACGCCAGGCGAGGCCGCCGTGCCGCTGCACGACAGCCGCCTCGTGATCCGCGAGAACCTGGGCGATCGCAGCTTCGGCTTCCTTTCCAGTTCGCTTGGCAAGGTCACCTACCTGATGGACGAAGCCGCGCAGGCCCGGGACGGCGGCGTGCAGTGGTTGTCCTTCCCGGCGCAGAAAGTCCTTTGCTTCGACGCCCGGGGCGACCTGATCCACTGACCTCCCCAGGCTGCGCCCCCTGGCGCATCCCAAGCCACGGAAAGATCCCCATGCGCCGCGCGCCCCTCAATCGCTGGCCAGCCTTGTCGCCCCTCTCGAGGCGCTTGCCCAAGAGGCCGGCAACCTGGCCCTCACCCATTTCAGCATCGCCAACCGGGCTTCGGTCGAGGAGAAGGGCCACCTGGATCTGGTCACCCGTGCCGACCGCGAGGTCGAGGCCCTGCTGCGGCGGCGCCTGCAGCAGCTCTGCCCCGACGATGCGATCTACGGCGAGGAAGGCACGTCAGTCGCTGGCACGTCCGGGCGCACCTGGGTTCTGGATCCGATCGACGGCACTTTCAACTTCGTCAGGGGCGGCGCCGACTGGGCCGTTTCCATCGGGCTTTACGAAGCCGACCGGCCCGCCTTCGGCGTGATTCATGCGCCGGTTCGCCGGACAACCCTTTCGGGTGGCGGAGCGGTCCCCGCCCACCTGAACGGCGCCCCCCTGCCGGCGCTGACCCCACCGATACCGGGACGCGGCAGCATCGGCGTGGGCTTTCACCCGCAGATGGCGACGGAGGCGCGCCTGGACATCCTGCGCTGCCTCTGGGACGACATGGGGGTCACGATCCGCTGTTCGGGTTCGTCCAGCATGTCGATTGTCGATGTGGCCCGCGGAGAAACCGACGCCTATGTCGCCCTCGGCGACGCGACCTGGGACGTCATGGCTGCCCTGCCGATCCTGCGGAGCCCGGGCGGCACCGATACAATCGACTGGAGCCGAACGCGTCTGACAGACAGGCTGCGCTTTGCATGCGGCAGGGTGCAGACAACACAAAGGATCCTGGACCTTGCCCGGATCTGAGGCCGGACATCCCCATGCGCCATCGGACGCGGGCCGTTCCGGCCCCTCCCCGGTAAGCCGTTCCACCCGACGCCCCTGCCGCGCGTGATGAAGCCCGCCATAGACCTGTCAGGGCGCGGCGACGTCTTGCGGCCTGGGCGCATTGAAGGCCCGCCGCAAGCGGCAGACCCGTCCGCCGCGACGCCGCCGTCCGCGAGGCTTGCGGTCGGCACCGCTCCGTCGCGGGCCCGATCACCGGTCGCGCTCAGCCAGCCGATGCGATGCTCCCTGCGGGTTTCGGAAACCGAGAGGCGCTCATGGCGTGGCGCCTTGCGCGATATCGGCCTGCCCGGAAGAGACAGCCTCTGGCTGCGGCCTGCCGGGCTGGTGCGGCGCGATGCGCAGCGCCCGAAGCGCATTCAGGATCACCGCGACGTCGATGACCTCCTGCAAGAGCGCCCCCTGCACCGGGGTGAGATACCCGTAAGCAGCCGCGATCATGCCCATGACCGACAGGCCGATCCCTGCCACGACGCTTTCGACCGCGATCCGCCGCGCGCCGCGCGCGATCTCGATCCCCGGCCCGAGCCGGTCGATGCGATCCACGAGAAGCACCACGTCCGCCGCCTCGGCCGAGGCAGCCGCGCCCCGTGCGCCCATGGCGACACCGACATCGGCCGCCGCCGGGGCAGGCGCATCGTTGACGCCATCGCCCACCATCATGACCGGCCCGTGCTTGCGTTCGGTGAGGACCAGCAGAACCTTCTGGTCCGGCGTCAGCCCGGCCCGCAGACCGTCGAGGCCAAGCCCCTCGGTCACGCGCTCGGCCACCTCTGCACGGTCGCCGGTGGCAAGCAGGATGCGCGCGACCCCCTCGCGACGCAGACCCCCGAGCATGGCGCCCGCACCCTCGCGCAGCGGGTCGGACATCACCAGGTGCCCTGCCAATTGGCCGTCGACGGCGACGGCGACGAGGACCGAACCGGCGGCGATGACGGAATGATCGCCGGGCCGCCCTACGACGCGCGATGCAACGAAGCCATCTCCGCCGACGAGGACCGTTCGGCCCTCGACATGGCCGACGACGCCTTCGCCCGGGATCTCCGCCACCTCCGACGGAACCGGCAGCGTGAAGCCCCGGGCCTGCGCGGCGGCAACGATGGCCTGCGCCACGGGATGCTTGGACGCCTGGTCGAGCGCCGCGGCAAGGCGCAGAATGTCACCTTCTGCCATGCCCCCGTGGCTGTCGATCGAGACGATCTGCGGACGACCGTCCGTCAAGGTGCCGGTCTTGTCGAGGATCAGCGTGCGGATGCGCGCCATCGTCTCGAGCGGCCCCGCGCCCTTGATCAGCACACCGAATTGCGCCGCGCGCGAGAGACCCGCGACCAGCGCCACAGGCACGGCGAGGATCAGCGGACAGGGTGTGGCGACGACAAGCACGGCGACGGCCCGGATCGGATCGCCGGTGAACCACCACGCGGCGACGGCAATGCTGACCGTGACCACCAGAAACCCCAGCGACCAGCGGTCGGCCAGCCGCGACATCGGCGCCTTCGAGGCCTGCGCCGCTTCGACCAGCCGGACGATCCCGGCATAGGTGCTGTCTTTCGCCGCGCGCATCGCCGTCAGATCAAACGCCTCGCCTGCGTTTGTAGAGCCGCTCATGGCCTCGGCGCCCCGGGTCAGGCGCACCGGCAGGGACTCGCCCGTCAACGCCGAAGCGTCGACGAAGGCCGTCTGGGAGGCCACCGTGCCATCCACCGGCACCACGTCGCCCTGCCGGATCAGAAGCCGGTCGCCCTGCGCAATGTCGTCGAGCGCGACCTCTTCCAGCCCGCCGTTGCGGTGCCGGGTCGCGGTCCGGGGTACGCGCGACAGCAGGTCGTGCATTTCACGCCGGGCCCGCCCCTCGGCGAAGGCCTCAAGGAAGGTGCCGCCGGAATACATCACCGCGACCACCGCCGCGGCGAGGGTCTCTCCGAAGACAAGGGCCGCCGACATGGAAAGCGCGGCAACGATATCGAGACCGACTTCGCCGGAGCGCAGGCTGCGCAGGATCTCCAGCAAGAGCGCCGCGAGCGCCGGGACAACGCCGGCAATCCAGAGTCCCCTCGCAAGGCCGGTTTCGCCCGCAACATGGGCCGCAAGTCCAGCAACAAGACCGGTCGTGGCAAGGAACAGGACAACGGTCTTCAAGCGGTCGGCCCGGGTCGCTTCCATGCGGCTCATCTCCTTTTGGCTGAGGCGGGTGCCGCTGGCTCTTCGGAACATGGTCGCCCGGCACCGACACCCCCTGCGCTGGCCGTATCATTGCGCAACGGGAACAGGGCGTCGAGGCCGCTTCGCCCTGCGAGGATCGCGCCCCTGTACGGCCCGGGCGGCATGGACGTTCCTGTCGCGCGGGAACGGCGCGACAGGATCATCGGCGCAAGGCTGGCTTCAGAGAGGCGCGGGGGAGGGTCCCCTGCGGTTTCCGGTTTCATCCATAGCCATCCGCCCGCCCTCTTTGACCTGTGGCCCGGGCGGGCGCTGATCGGGCAGGTCGAACAGGGTCTCGGAGGGGCGCAGGGGCGGATGCCCTTCGGCGCGGCAGACACTCGGGCGGCACGTGGCGCGGCGGTCCGCCGTCAGGAACGTGTTGGGTGACAACCAAGGCTCAGGCTCCGCGCTCGGCTTCGGGAAAGCGTGACCGGGTCCGATTGGCGAAGGCGACCAGGGACAGCATGACGGGCACCTCGACCAGCACGCCCACCACCGTGGCAAGCGCAGCCCCGGAGTTCAATCCGAACAGGCTGATGGCGACCGCGACGGCAAGTTCGAAGAAGTTCGAGGTGCCAATCATCGCGCAGGGCGCGGCGATGCGATGCGGCACCCTGAGAAACCAGGCCGCGCCATAGGCCAGCGCAAAGATGCCGTAGCTCTGGATCACGATCGGCACCGCGATCAGGGCGATCACCCCGGGGCGCGACAGGATTGTCCCGCCCTGAAGACCGAAGAGGATTGCAACCGTCGCGATGAGACCGGTCATCGAAAGCGGCTTGATGCGGGCAGTGAAGGCCGAGATCGCCACCTCTGACCCCAGTGCGCGGCGCGTAAGCAGCCCTGCGAGCAGCGGCAGGACGACGTAGAGCACGGTGGCCAGAACCAGCGTATCCCGTGGCACGGCGATCTCGGTCACGCCAAGCAGCAAGGCCACGATCGGCGCGAAGGCCACCACCATGATGAGATCGTTCACCGAGACCTGCACCAGCGTATAGGTGGCGTCACCCCGGGTCAGCTGGCTCCAGACGAAGACCATTGCGGTGCAGGGAGCCGCGCCAAGCAGGATCAGCCCCGCGATGTATTGCATCGCGTCCTCGGGCGCGATCCATGGGGCGAAGAGGTGCTCGAAGAAGAGCACCGCAAGCAGGGCCATGGTAAACGGCTTGATCAGCCAGTTCACCACGAGCGTGACCAGCAGGCCCTCGGGCTGGCGCGCGACGCCGGCCACGGCGCCGAAATCGACGCTGACCATCATCGGGTAGACCATCGCCCAGATCAGCACGGCGACCACAAGGTTGATCGAGGCGACCTCGACCTCGGCAATGGCTGCGACGGCACCCGGGGCCAGGCTGCCGATGGCGATGCCGACCGCCATGGCAAGCGCGACCCAGAGGCTCAGAAGTCTTTCGAAGCGGCCCATCGGGGCCGCGGCGGAGGTGTCGGACATTGTGGGTCTCCGGAACTGGGCAGCATCTTGAATTCGTCATTTCGCGTAATTGCGAATTGAATTCTGGGTAGACGGCAGGCCCGCGTCTTGTCAACACCCCTCATTTCGCGTAATGACGAATTATGGACCAGAACGATGCCGTCGACGCCTTCGGCGCCCTTGCCCACGACACACGGCTGCAAATCTTCCGCCTCCTGGTCCAGCGCGGGCCGAAGGGCACGCCGGCGATGGAGGTCGTACCGGCTGCTCGACCTGAGGCCATCGACCCTGTCCGGTCATCTCGCAACTCTGAAACGGGCGGGGCTGGTCCAGACCGAACGGCAACACCGCGAGGTGCTGTATTCGCCCCGGTTCGACGCCGTGAACGGGTTGGTGCGTTTCCTGATCGAGGACTGCTGCGGGGGCGACCAAGGCATGTGCGCCGGGATCGAACTGCCGAAGGTTCGAGTAGCGCCACGTCGGTGAGCCGCCCGGTCGAAAGGTCTTGCATCATGCCTGAGACCTCTGCGCAGCCCTTCTTTCTCGCGTTCCGGCAACGCTACATGCTGCCGGTCGGACACGTCCGGTTTGATCCTATGGCATTTCAGATTGGTGATCCGCGTGAAGGGATCGCCATGATCGGCGTAGTGTTTCGCCCAGCCGCGAGAGCCGCTTGTGATGAATGAGTTGAAAGATGCGGCAATGCGCATGGGCCGTTCGTCCGGCTGCTCTACGCTCGCGTCGGTGACCAGATCGCAAGCCGTCATCACGCGCACCCCATCGTTTCAAGATGCGCAAAGACCGTTGCGCTGAGCATCTCCACGTCGTCCGACACTTCCGGCAATATCTGCCCATACCGTTCTGTCAGCTCCCGCACCCGGGCCGTCATCCGCTCGGACCGCACCACGATCTCGGCTGCGATCAGATCCGCGACGTCGCTCAACCATTTGTCATCCACCACCAGGGGCGGATCTCTTCCGCCGTCAGCTCGGGGTATTTCGCCAGCGTAGCCACGGTCAGCGCCTCCTCGGCTTCCTCGACCGCCTTCTTGACCGCCGCCTCGGCTGCCATCCGCTTGGCCACCTGTTTCAGCAGCTCGGCCACGCCTGATTTCTGGCGCGCCATGACCAAGGCCGCGGTCAGCTTGCCCGCCTCGGTCAGGCCAACTGGAACGCTTGTGACCTTTGGCAAAACTCAAGTGGTCGCGCACCCATCGCCCGACCTCACGAACAGCACTGACTTACAATTCTACAGGTGCTCAGTTTCCTGCGGTGGGCTGAACCAATTGTCGTGCAAACCATCCATCCAAGTAATCGGCGCAGATTTCAGCTCTTCAATACTTGCATCGTCGAGTGCCGCAATTGCCACAGTAACATAAGCGCCTCCCAATTCAGGGATGTCACCCTCACTAAACAACCGCACGCCGCATATTGAACAAAAACAGTGATAATTGCCTCCCTGATCAGTGGCATCATACTTCCGGATGAGCTTTCCACCTTGTGTGATCCGAAAATGCTCCGGAGTTGTTGCCGCAGTCCAGTTTCGTGTTTTCCGGCAGAAGGTGCAATTGCATCGGCTAGTCCCTTCGGAAAAATCAATGGCGGCCTCGAACGCGAGTCCGCCACAATGGCAACCTCCACAATATGTCTTGAGCAAATCCAACATCCTCTACCGCCAGTCTATGGACGAAACTATGGTGTCGGCTGTGCTCAGAGCAAGCCAATGGCAAAATCTCTACCGACACTCACAGTCAGCAGAAACAAGAAAGTCGTCATTCACGCCGCCGCAGCATCGGTCATTTCGGACTCGAAGCCGCTCTCCTCCGCCATCGCTTTCATCTCGGAAATCAGGCGCATCCATCCCGCCTTGTTTGGCCCGCCCCTTGTACAGGGTGGCCCTGCTCATCCCGTGCTCGCGGCCCAGCTCGACGGAAGGCACGTCGGCCTCAATCTGGCGCGGCCCCCCATGATCCGGGCTTCCGTGAAGCCGTGCCTTCTTCATCGGAGATTCCTCGTTCATCCTGCCGAGAAAACGCCACTTCCGCATCCCCCAAGATCGGGGGGATTGCCACCGCATCCCGGAACAGCGACTTGAAACACATCCAGCCCGACCGACGACTGTCGCCCTCGACCTCTTGGGCCGAGACCAGCCCGGCCCGCTCCAGAAGCTTCGGAACGAAACTGGAAAACACCGCCGGTTCCCACGATCCGGCAGTGTCCCAGTCGGGTCCTTCGCTTGCTGTGTGGCCGGGCCGTGGAAGCTACTTCACGGCCAGAGCGGGTTTGACCACGCGCGCTTGCCGTCCTTGTCAACGACAACCAGACGGCACCATCCGCCGGAAAACCTGGCCAGCGGGAGCCGCGCGGCGGTTAGACCGTCACCACGAACACCAACATTTGCGGATGCCTTGCCCAGGAGAATGATGGAGGTCGCGGGTGAGCATTCTATCACAATCTCGTCGCCATCCCGCTCGATGTGCATGATTTCAGGCCCTTGCGTCGCGTAGTAGCGCCCCGCTTTCAGCGCGGCGAGGAGCGCCGTATCGCTGTTCTCTTCCGCCTTCACCATGACCCAGCCGCCAAAGGCGTCGTCGGTTTTCCAATGGCTGTCATCGACGGCAATGCAGCCCAGGCGTTTGCCTTCGTTCAAAAGCGCGTCGCACAGTTCCGCGCCATCGCCCCGGTCAGCGTTCACGAGGCTTGTGTGGTTGTACATTTCAATCGCATGGGCGCAGTCCAGGTTCATCCCGTCGGCGAGCGAAAGCTGATACCATTGCGGATGCGCGATCGCCACAAAGGCCCCTGCCTCGACACAGCGCCTTGCCAGTTCGACGCCCGTTTCATTTTCGCCCGTTTGCGCAAAATCTATCGGCAAACCAACCGCGAGGATGTGCCAAATCTCTCCCAGTTCTGTCGCCGGCGCGTGGACCTCTGCGCCCAGAATGGTGGTGAAACCGTCAGTTCGAAGGGCCCGCGTGTCGGTGATCGGGAAATCATACGCGGGCAGGAAGTGATCGGTGAGCGCGATGAAATCATAGCCTGCGCCCTTGTAGCGGCGACAGACCTCCTCGGGCGAAAGGGCCCCGTCTGACCTGTTGGAATGGCCGTGGATGTTGCCTTTGAAAAAGCGGCCCTGTGCCTCGAATGCTGCGAGCATCGGTCTCTCCTGATGTTGCGGTGCCGCCACGCTAACCTTCACCGCGCACAGGGAAATCACAGGCGTCTGCAAAAGGGGCGGATTGTTCCAAAACCTTCGCGCACAGTGCCCGACTGTGTGTGCGATTGTGCGCGCGATTGTGCGTGCGGCCTGCCCCTCCCCGTCACACCGCCAGCGTCACCACATCGCCGCGACACACCGCTTCAGAAACCTCGATCCGCGCGCCGTATTTGTCGATGTTCACCCCACGCGTCACCAGAACAGGCTGCGCACGCCCGATCTCAAGCGCCATGCTCTCGGTCGGGCGGGGCAGGCGCGTGGCGATGGTTGTCTCGTCGCGGCGGAAATCTGTAACCTTAAAGGCAGCAAGCGCCTCAGTCACGCTGCCGCCTGCCTCCAGAATGTCGAGGATGCCCGCGAATTTCGCAGGGGCATAGTAGTGGCGCGCAAACATCGCGGGGCGTCCGTCGATCTCGCGTAAAAGGGTCGCGCGCAGCACAGGATCGCCACTGCGCAGGCCGAGGCCCTTGGCCACGAAACCCGTCGCACGCACCTGACCCGTAGACAGGCAGCATGTGCCCCCACCGCGGCCAATCCTCTGGATATTCACGCAAAAACGGGTGCGCGAACTGATCTGGTAGACAACCTGCGGCTCGCAGACATAGCTCCCCCGCCCATGCCAGCTTTGCACATGACCTGTCTCGCGCAGGCGTTCGATGGCCCGCCGCGCCGCATGTCGGGAGACCCCATGCGTCCGCGCAAGCGCATTGAGAGACGGCAGCGCCGTGCCAGGTTTCAGCTGCTGCGCTTCGATTTGCTTGCGCAGAAGGGCTTCGACCTTTTTCCAGTCCTGAGGGCCCAAGACGATCCTCCGTGAACGCTGTCCGTGCATTGGCAAGGGCGCGCGAAGCACCCCGCTCCGCACAGTCAACAACTGTGTGCCAAGGCTTTGTAACGATCAGCATTCGGGAGGAGGGTTATTACAAAAACTTCATGCCAAGGGGGTGAGTGGACCCGCAACGTTCACACCTCACAGAGTTCGACATGACACAACTGACACGCCGACGTTTCCTGCAACAGGCCACCGCAGGCGCCACTGTGCTTGGCCTTTCCCACCTTCTCGACCCGACCAAGGCCTTCGCCTCGACCCCCTCGATAGTCTCCGACATGCTCGCAGGCCAGACGCCGAAGACGGGCGGCACGCTGGTCTACGGCCAGACCTACCCCAACTGGGCGCTTGGCCAGTCCAATCGCGGCGCGCACCCCTATTACTGGCTCGACCTCCTGACCCGTTCCGTATGGAACACGCTCACGTGGGTGGATGAGGATTTCAACCTGCAACTGGAACTTGCCCGCACGCTGACCGCCAATGACACGATGGATGTCTGGGACGCGACGCTGCATGAGGGCGTGATGTTCCATGATGGCACCGAGATGACGGCGGATGACGTTGTCGCCTCGATGAACCTGCACATGGGCGGCGGTGTCGGCCTGTTGCGCGCCAATGTCGCGCGCACCGAGAAGCTGGGCAAATACGGGGTCCGCTTTCATCTGGTGCAGCCGAACGCCGAATTCCCCTATGCGCTGGCCGAATACCGCGCGGTGGTCATGAAGGCGAAAGAGAACCCCGACGAGATCGGTTATGACGGCATCGGCACGGGGCCGTTCAAACTCGTCGAGATCGACAATGCGCGCCAGTTCCGCGCGGTGCGCAACGACGACTACTGGATGGGTACGGGGCCGTTCCTTGATGAGGTGCGCGGCGTGATCACCCCGGGCAACAGCGCGATCAACGGCTTCCGCTCGGGTCAGCTCAACGCGGTGTGGAACATCGACCCGGGCCAGATCGAGCAGTTCGAGGATGCGGGCGCGCGGATCCACGCCTCTGCGGCGGGCGACCAGTTCTACATCAACCTGCCCAAGAACCTGAACATCCCGTGGAACGACCAGCGCATCCGCAAGGCCATGTCGCTGGCCATCGATCGCAAGAAGGTCAACGAGATCGTCTATCGCGACGCAAGCGGCTGGACGGGCAATGACTCGCATATGTCGGGCGTGAACCCGGAATTCGTGGCCCGCCCCGTTGAGCGTGACGTGAAGCAGGCCCGCGCACTTCTGGCCGAGGCGGGCCATCCCGACGGCATCAAGTTGCCCGCGATTGCCTTCTGCCCGAACTTCCCCGAAGAGCCGCGCATCTATCCGATCGTCTCCGAAAGCCTCGCCGAAGCAGGGATCGAGATCGTCTTCGAAGAGCGCCCCTGCGACGGCTTCAGCCCCTATGTGGACTCGGTCAACGCCCCCTTCGGTCGCCCGCACCGCAACCTCGTCGGGCCGCGAAACCCCTTCATCAACCTCAGCCGCGCGGACTTCCAACGTAGCGAGAATGCCGATTGGGTGGGCGCAAGTGCAGAGGAATATTCGCGCCTCGTCAACACGGTAGCGTCGGCGAGAAGGACGCGAGCCTGCGCCTGAAGATGTATCAAGACGCACAGCGCATCCTTCAAGAGGAGGTGCCGGGCATCATGCTCGGAGGTCGCCGCAACATGGTCGCCCATGCCCCGAACGTCAAAAACGCGCGCAGCCACAGCCAGAACTGGTCCTCGCGTTTCGAATACATCTGGATCGACAGCTAAGGCCGAACCCTGCCGCCACCGCGCCTTCCGTGCGGTGGCGGCCCTTTAGCGTCACAGATCGGGAACAATAATGAACCGTATCCTTTCCATGATATCGAGCCGAATGGCACTTTCGGGGCTGATCCTGTTCCTCGTTGCGGGGCTGGTGTTTCTGGGCACGGAAATCCTGCCGGGGGACGCGCTCGAAGCGACGATCCCCAAGGACGAACGCATCTATTACACCGCCGAGGACTTCGCCCGCATGCGCGCCGAGCTTGGCCTCGATCAACCCGCACTGGTGCGGTTTCTGGCCATGTTTCGCGATCTGGTCACATTCGACTTCGGGGAAACCATCCTCACTCGGGAACCCGTGGTGGACACGATCTACCATCCGGGCCTCAACTCGCTGCTGATGGCCTGCGTCGCACTTGTCATCACCCCGGCGGTGGCTGTCAGTCTCGGCGTGCTCGCCGCCCTCAATCCAGGGGGAAAACTCGACGGCTTTGTGTCTGGCGCAACGCTGTTTACCTATTCCATGCCCGATTTTGTGGTGGCCAATATCTTCATCGTGGTCTTCGCCCTGCAACTGGGCATTGCGCCTGCGATCCTTCTCATATCCGAAAGCGATCCCGCCGCGCGTATTCTCGCCGTGTCGGTCCTGCCCGTGCTGGCGCTTGTTGTTTCGGGCGTGGCCTATCAGTTCCGCCTTGTCCGTGTCGGCATGGAGGACGCCCTGGGCAGCGAATACATCGAACGCGCGCGGCTCTCGGGCATTCCCGAATGGCGCCTGATCCTCGTCCATGCCCTGCCCGCAGCCCTCATCCCCATGCTCAACGGCACCGCGCAATTCGTCGCGGGGATCATTTCGGGCGTCGTCGTGATCGAGGCGGTCTTCAAGTTTCCGGGTATCGGGCTGGAACTGGTCCGCGCGATCTCGCAACGCGAAGTGCCGACCGTTCAGGCCATCACATTCCTCGCTGCCTTTGCGGTGATCTTCGGCAACCTGCTCGCAGATGTCTCCGTACTGGCGCTTGATCCACGCGCACGGAGGACGCGCCATGTCTGAGACAGCCCTGCCCCTTGTCGAGCCGGCCCTCTCCCCCGCGCCCAAGACCAACCTGCTTGCGCGCGCCGCGCAGTCGCGGATGACGATGATCGGCCTTGTTCTGGTGGGCATTCACCTTTTCATGGCGCTCATGGCGCCTATCATCGCCCCCTATTCGATCTCGGCCATCCACACCGACGGGTTGCATCCGCCCTCGTTCTCGCACTGGCTCGGCACCGACCAGATCGGGCGGGATTACCTCTCGCGCCTGATGTCGGGGGGCGGGTCGCGCTCCTGGTCTCGCTGATCGGGGCGAGCGCGGCGGTGCTGATCGGCACGGCGCTCGGCCTCGTGGCGGGCTATCGGGGCGGCTGGCGCGACAATGCGCTGATGCGGCTTACCGATACGATCATGTCGGTGCCTGAACTGCTGCTGATCGCCATCCTCGTACTGACCTTCGGCAAGCAGATCTGGTCGCTCTCCATCGTGGTGGCGATTGTCTACATGCCCGGCGTTATTCGGGTGATCCGCGCAAGGACGATCGGCCTGTCGGCGCTCGACTTCGTGCGCGCCGCAGAGTTGCGCGGGGAAAGCGCCGCCCACATCCTGTTCCGCGAGATCGGACCAAACCTCAAGGGCCTCATGGCGGTCGAGCTTGCCATCCGCACCTCCTCTGCACTGCTCAAGATCTCGGCCCTGTCCTTTCTCGGCCTCGGCATCAGCCAGCCCACGCCCGACTGGGGCCTGATGGTGCAAGAGGCCATGACGGTGATCTTTACCGACCCTTGGTTCCTCATCGCCCCCGCGCTGGCGCTTTCGTCGCTCATCATCGGCATCAACTTCGCCGTTGACGGGCTGGCGCGCGCCTATGGCATCTCTGAAACGGAGATTTCAGCATGACCCTTACCAGCAAACGCAATCACATCCTCATTGACCAACTGGACATTTCCTACCGCGCAGGTGGGGGACGAGAGTTGCCCGCGGTCCAGGGGGCCTCGCTTACACTGGCACGCGGCGACACGCTCGGCATCGTGGGGGAAAGCGGATCGGGGAAATCCACGCTGGCCCGGGCGCTGCTGGGCTATATGCGCTCTGGCGCGCGGGTGGCACACGGGCGCGTCATGGTGGGTGGCACGGATGTGTTTGCCCTGCCACCCAAGGGCCTGCGGCAGTTTCGCGGCAAGCGCGCGGCGCTGGTGCCACAAAACCCGCTGTCCTCGCTGACGCCACACATGAAAATCGGCCATCAGCTTCTGGAGTTGATCCGCCAGCACACCGATCTGCGCGGCCCCGAGGCGCTGGCGCGGGTTGTCTGGCTGCTCAAACGCACGGGCCTGCCCGATCCGGGCACCATCGTCGGTCGCTACCCGCACGAGATTTCGGGCGGACAACGGCAACGGGTGGTCATCGCCGCCGCCCTCATTGGCACGCCCGAATTGATCATCCTCGACGAGCCGACCACGGCGCTCGACAAGACCGTGGAGGCCGAAGTCCTGCAGCTGGTCAAGGAGTTGCAACAGGAGATCGACGCAACGCTGATCTACGTCAGCCACGACCTGCATGTGATCAAGGCCATGTGCGCCAAGGTCGCCGTGATGCGGGCCGGACGGATCGTGGAATATGGGCGGCTCGCGCGTGTCTTTGACGCCCCGGAACACCCCTATACCCACCAATTGATCGCCTCGATCCCGCGCATCTCGGAAAGAGGGCCAGAGCCCCCTGCGGCGGACACATCCACGACCGGACTGGTCATCCGCGACCTGTCCTTCCGCTTCGAGACCGCTCGCGGGATCTTTGCGCGCAAGAAGACGACCCCGCCGACCCTGAACAAGATTTCCCTTGCCATTGATCGCGGCCAAACCATTGGCATTGTCGGAGAAAGCGGATCAGGAAAATCGACTTTGGCCAATCTGATCTCTGGCGTCATCGGTGGCCATAGCGGCGAGATCACCTTCGACGGCGTCGCGCTCGACGGCAAGGCAGTCACGCGCCCCCCTGCCCTGCGGCGGCGGGTGCAGGTGGTGTTTCAAGACCCTCTGTCCTCGCTCAACCCGTCCCAGCCCGTGCGCGACATCCTGACCCGTCCGCGCGAACTGTACTTCGGCGAGACCCGCCCCGCCGCGCAGGAGGCCGTGGTGGCGCTTCTGGCCGAGATGGACCTCGCACCCGACGTGCTGGGCCGCTTCCCCCGCGAACTGTCGGGCGGACAGCAACAAAGGATTGCGATCTGCCGCGCCCTGGCTGCCGAACCCGAGTTATTGATCTGTGATGAAGTCACATCTGCCCTAGACGTAACAATACAAAACAAAGTCTTGGACATGCTTCTTCGGGTTCAGAGACAACGTGGCCTCACCTGCGTATTTATCTCTCACGATCTCTCGGTGATCGGAAAGGTGTCCCATAAAATTGCTGTTTTGCAGCGTGGCGAGTTGAAGGAATTTGGTCAAAGAAACCACGTCATGCATGCGCCAAAGCACGCATATACGGGCGCACTATTGCAACATGCATAATGGTCTACCCCCCAGGGTCAGGATGAATGGGCTTTCGATGTGCTGCGTGGCTCACGGCTCGGGAAACGGGGCAGTGATATGAGCGACCTTTACTGGCCGACCGACACGCAGATGGCCGGGCTTGCCCCTGTCTTCCCGAAATCGCACGACAAGCCTGTTCTGGGCGCGATTACCTTCACCAATCGCTATGATCTGCGCTGGCGAGACGTCCCCATGTGAACCGGCGTGCAATTTTGACTCCTCAGAGGGGGGATCGGCGTCCAGAAACGCCACCTTTGCACTGATGCGGATAATGCCCCCGAAGTTGTCGGGGAGCACAGTGTGGGATTTTGGTCGTGGAGACGATAGCGAAGATCCGGCGGGCGTATTCTCAGGGCAGGACGTCGATCAAGCAGATCTGCCGGGAGCTGCGAGGATCGCGGAACACGGTGCGCAAGGTGAAGGGCCGCCGCGACCACTCTTTGCAGCAGTCGGCAACCGGGAGGCGAAGGAGGATCTGAAACTCAAGGATATCCTGGAGCCCATGCTCACCATACCCCCCACCCGAACCGTGCATGTCAAAGTCGCGGTCTTTTTCGGGGTCGGTTTCTCAAGCCTCGCCGGAAAAGGTGGCGGCACCGAGGGGTGCGATGCCGCCAGTTGGTCGCCCACAGGGAGGAAAAGGGCGAATTCTAAGCGGAAATTTTTGTCCCCTTACAATCGCATAGGCAGAGTTGTGAAAGCTCTACTTGCCGGTCGCGCCAAGTCCGCCGATGCAGATATTCTTGATCTCAAGAAAATCCTCGATCCCGTATTTAGAGCCTTCCCGGCCCAGGCCCGATTGCTTGATCCCTCCGAACGGCGCCACCTCGGTGGAAATCAACCCGGTATTCACACCGACCATCCCGCTTTCCAACGCCTCGGCCACCCGCCAGACACGCGACAGGTCATTGGCGTAGAAATACGCGGCCAGACCGAATTCGGTGTCGTTGGCCATGTCGATCACATCGTCTTCGGTTTCGAACCGGACCAATGCGGCCAGCGGCCCGAATGTTTCTTCCCGGCAGACGAGCATGTCGCGGCTGACGTCGCGCAGCACGGTGGGTTCGAAGAAGGTATCGCCAGCCTTCATCCGATTGCCCCCGGTGATGACCTGCGCGCCCTTTCCGACCGCATCCGAGATATGTGCTTCCACCTTTTTCAGCGCGGCCCGGTTGATCAGCGGCCCCGTGGTCACACCCGCGTCGAAGCCATTGCCGACGCGCAGCGCCTGCACGGCTGCCCTGAGCTTTTCGGCGAAGACATCGTAGATTGCGGATTGCACGTAGATCCGGTTCGCGCAGACGCAGGTCTGACCGTTGTTGCGGAACTTGGCGATCATCGCCCCCTCGACGGCAGCATCGAGATCGGCGTCGTCGAAGACGAGGAACGGCGCGTTGCCGCCAAGCTCGAGCGAGACCTTCTTGATCGTGCTGGCGGCCTGCTCCATCAACAGTTTGCCCACGCGGGTCGAGCCGGTGAAAGTGATCTTGCGCACCTTCGGATTCGCGCAAAGCTCTTTTCCGACGCCCGCCGCATCCGTCGAGGGCACAACGTTGAAAACACCCGCCGGAATGCCCGCGCGCTCGCCCAGCACCGCCATGGCAAGCGCAGACAACGGGGTCAGTTCGGTCGGGCGCGCCACGAAGGTGCAGCCTGCGGCCAGCGCGGGCGCCACCTTGCGCGCGATCATCGCATTCGGGAAATTCCAAGGCGTGATCGAGCCAACCACGCCGACGGGCTGTTTCAGCACGAAGATGCGCTTGTCGCGCTGGTGGCCGGGGATGACATCGCCGTAGACACGTTTGGCCTCTTCGGCAAACCACTCGATGAACGAGGCGCCGTAGAGGATTTCACCGCGGGCCTCGGGCCAGGGCTTACCCATTTCGGCGGTGAGGATCGTGGCGAGATCATCGGCGTTTTCGATCATCAGATCGTGCCAGCGCCGCAGGATAGCCGCGCGTTCCTTGCCGGTCATCGCGGCCCAGCCGGGACCGGCGGCATGGGCGGCCTCCACCGCCATTGCCGTCGCCCCGACATCCAGATCGGCGACCCGTGCGATCAGGCGGCCCGTGGCCGGGTCGCAGACCTCGAATGTCCCGCTTCCGTCGATCCAGTTGCCATTCACGTAGGCGCGGGTTTCCAGCAGACTCGGGTCGTGCAGCGACAAAGACATCATGTCCTTCATGTCAGGCCCCTTTCACGGCATCGATCGATGCCTCGAGAATGTCGAGGGCTTCGACAAAGACATCATCCGGAATGGTCAGTGGCGCGAGAAAGCGGATCACGTTGCCGTAGACACCGCAGGTCAGCAGCACCAGCCCGCGCGACAGCGCCTCGGCACGGATCGCGTTGGTCATCTCGGGGTTCGGCGCGGTGCCGTCTGCGGTATTGAACTCAGCCGCGATCATGAAGCCCGGGCCGCGCACGTCGATCAGCTCGGGCACGCGGCTCTGGATGGCGTTCAGGCGCTGTTTCAGCCGCGCGCCAAGATCGTTGGCGCGCTGGCAGAGGTCCTCTTCCTCGATCACGTCCAGCACGGCATGGGCGGCAGAAATCCCCAACGGGTTACCACCATAGGTGCCGCCGAGACCCCCGGGAGCGGCGGCGTCCATGACCTCTGCACGGCCTGTGACGGCAGCCAGCGGCAGCCCGCCCGCCAGCCCCTTGGCCATTGTCGTGATGTCGGCGCAGACGTCATAGCCTTCCATGGCGAAGAGCCTGCCGGTGCGGGCGAAGCCGGTTTGCACCTCGTCAGCGATCAGCAGGATGCCATGGGTGTCACACAGGGAACGCAGCGCGCGCATCAGCTCGGCGGGGGCCGGGTAGAAACCGCCCTCGCCCTGCACCGGTTCGAGGATAATCGCCGCCACGCGCTCGGGATCGAGGTCGGCCTTGAAGAGCTTTTCGATCCCCTTCAGGGCATCGGCGGTGCTCACCCCATGCAGTTCGACGGGGAACGGCACATGGAACACATCGGGCATCATGGCGCCGAAGCCCTTTTTGTAGGGCGCAACCTTGCCGGTCAGGCTCATGCCCATGAAGGTGCGGCCATGAAAGCCGCCGCCGAAGGCGATGATGGCCGGCACGTCCCGTCGCGGCGCGCGCCACCTTGATGGCGTTCTCGACGGCCTCGGCCCCGGTGGTCACGAAAACCGTCTTCTTGTCGAAGTCACCCGGCACCTTGGCGTTCAGCCGCTCGGCCAGACGGATGTAGTTCTCGTAGGGCAGAACCTGGTGGCAGGTGTGGGTAAAAGCCTCGGTCTGCGTGCGGACGGCCTCCATCACCTTGGGATGGCAATGCCCGGTGTTGACCACCGCGATTCCGGCGGCGAAATCGATGTAACGGTCGCCCTCGATGTCCCAGACCTCGGCGTTCTTGGCGCGCTCGACATAGATCTGGGTCTGCATGCCGACGCCTCGCGAGATAGCGGCATCGCGGCGGGTGGAAACGTCGATGTTCTTCATGGTTTGTCCTCGGAGTGGTGCAACCGACCGGGTCTGGGTGCAGCTTGCATGGATCGGTTGCGATGAATCAAAGAGGGAGGGGGCAGCGTCGTTACGCGTGCTGCTCCGCTGGCTGCGAGGCTTGCGCACGGTCAAGATCGGAGATCAGGTTGCGGAGCTTCACGAGACCGTCGTCGCGCTGATTGCACAGCCTCTGGAACGGCGCCCGGTCCAGCGCCTGCATGGCGCCTGCGGTGTAGCGTTGCAGTGTCGCCTCACTTGGCTCGAAGCTGCCGGGCGCGGCATACCCGTCGGCCAGTTCACCCAACAGAAGCTTCAGGAAAAACGACCAGCCTTCGCCGCCGCCGCTGCCGAGGCTGTAGATTTCCGTGGGCCCCATCAGCGCCCAGCGAAGACCGGGGCCGTGTTTGATCGCGGCATCGATGTCTTCGGGTGACGCAACGCCCTCCTGGACGATGTGCAGCACTTCGCGAAACACCGCCGCCTGGATGCGATTGCCGATGTAGCCGCGGATTTCCCTGTTCAGGACAACGGGCCGCATTTCGGTCGAGCGATAGAATTCGGTGATGCGGTCAAGCACCCCTGCGGCCAGGCCGTCGGCGCCCGCAAGCTCGACCAGCGGGATCATGTAGGGCGGGTTGAACGGGTGCGCGATCAGGAAGCGGTCGCCGCCTGCCATCTCGGCGCGCAGACGCGCGGCAAGGAAGCCCGACGAACTGGAGGCGATAATGGCATCGTCTTTCGCCAGATCATCGATCCGCTTCAAAAGATCGATCTTCATGGCCTCGTTCTCGACGGCGCTTTCCTGAACCAGATCGGCCTCAGGGATCGCGTCTTCCAGAGTGGTAGAAAAGCGCCAGCGCTCGGGCGATGCCCCGTCTGCCAGACCCAGCGATGTGACATGGGGCCGGGCATCCTCGATCATGGCGCGCACATAGGCCTCTTTGGCCGGGTCGGGGTCGCAGGCCACCACGTCAAGCCCGGCCCGCAGGAAATGCACGACCCAGCCGGCGCCGATCACGCCGCATCCCACGCATGTGACTTTCTCTATTGCTCCGGTCATCCGGCCCTCCCTTCTCTACACGCCCGAACGCTTGCTGCTCTGCGCAAGACGCCGCCCACAGCCGAGCACCGCGACCCGACTCAAGACTCAATAATTAATTTTATTGACCCGAGAGTATAAATGAAAGATCATCAGGTCAATTGGGAATCGGGCGGAAGTTGAACCGGGCGGCGCAATCCACTCCGATGAGACCGCGTAGACATGCCAGCCACTCGGTTCAGACCCCGCACAAACCGCGCCTGATGTTGCGCAAGCCACAAAATGGGAGACCACTGTGACCGAACAAACGATCTCTTCGCGGTTCTACACGGACGAGAGCTGCTACGAGTTTGACAAAGAGCACATCTTCTACAGGACCTGGCAGTTCGTTGGGCATGTCAGCCAGGTGACGAACCCCGGCGATTTCTTCACCGAAAAGGTCGGTGACGAAAGCCTGTTGATCGCCAAGGGCGAAGACGGGGTTGTCCGGACCTTCTACAATGTCTGCCGTCACCGTGCGCACGCCATCGCAAGCGGCACCGGGAACCGCAAACTCTTCGTCTGCCCCTACCACGCATGGTCCTACCGCCTGAACGGCGCCCTGCACCGGGCCCCGGAAACCGACAAGACCGAAGGCTTCTGCAAAGAACAGATCTCGCTGCGCGAAGTCCGCACCGAGATCAAGTTCGGGATGATCTTCGTAAACCTCGATGACGACGCAGTGAGCCTTGCCGAAGCCTATCCCGGCGTAGAAGAAGCCGTGCTGGCACAGCGGCCCGGCATCGCCTCTATGAAGAAGGTCTTCGAGCGTAGCATCGAGCACGAGTGCAACTGGAAGATCTCGGTCGAGAACTACAACGAATGCTACCATTGCCCGACAGTCCATGCGACGTCGATCACCCGGATCTACGAGACAGATTCCTACACCTGCGATCTCAGCGGCCCGATCACCAAGCACTTCATGGCGCGCAAGGATAACCGTGACGTTCACGGCGACATGCACAGCTGGTTCCTCTGGCCGAACACCATCGTGGAAGTGTTCCCGCTGCACAACGCCGTGTCGCTGCGCAAGATCATGCCGCTCGGTGTTGGTCGCTCGGTTTACTACTACAGCTGGTACGTGCCCGAGGATCTCTCGGACGAGGCACTCAAGGAAGTGCAGGCCATGGGGCAGGAATACTGCGACACGGTCTGCGTCGAGGACGCCAGCGTTGTCGAATCCGTACATGCCGGCATGCGCAGCCGCAGCTTCGACACGGGCCCGCTGATCACGACGTACCGAGCAGACGCCCCAGAACGAGAATGCAACGGCGCATTTCCAGTCGCGCTACAAGGCCGCCCTGATCGCGTGTCGGGCAAGCGCTCTAGCACCCGCTCTCTTCCCATTATCATGCAGGGCGTTCGGCAGCGCCCTGCGTTCTGAAAAATCTCGCACCACTTTGGTGGTGCCCGTCGCGGCTGGCCGCCGCGATCACGATCTGACCAGGAGCGAGAGATTGACCGACGGAATCGTAACCACCCAAAGGTTTGGGAATGTCCTTGAAGTCACCCTGAACCGCCCGCCGGTGAACGCCATCAACCGCGAGACCAGCCGGGCGGTTTATGCCGCCTTCAAAGAACTGCAGGACGATCCGACCTTGCGCGTCGGCATCCTGACCGGGGCCGGGGATCGGGTCTTTTCTGCCGGATGGGACCTGAAAGAGGTTGCCGACCCCGCGTTCGATCCGCTGCTGGATGCCGACCCCGAGCTTGGTCACGGGCCCGGCGGCTTTGGCGGGATCACCGAATTCCACGATCTCGAGAAACCGGTGATCGCGGCACTGAATGGCGCAACGCTGGGCGGCGGTTTCGAGATTGCACTGGCCTGCGATGTGATCTTTGCTGCCGATCACACCTATTTTCAACTGCCGGAAATGCAGCGCGGCTTCCTGCCGGATGGCGGCGCAATCCAGCGCTTGCCGCGCCGCCTCCCCTACAATGTGGCCGTCGAGCTAATGCTGAGCGGTCGCCGCATGGATGCCACCGAAGCGCAACGCTGGGGTCTTGTACATCAGGTCGTGAACTCGGTCGAATTGCTGGAAACCGTGCGGGCCTATGCCCAAGAGCTCTCGAAAGGCGCGCCGCTCGCCATGCGCGCGATGAAGGAGGTCCTTCGACATATCGAGATGCTGCCCGTCGAAGACGCGATGGCGAAGACGAAACCAGGCAAAAGCGGCCTGCCGACCTACGAGAAAATGTATGCGTCGGATGATTTCACCGAAGGCTCCGTGGCCTTTGCGGAGAAACGCGAACCGAACTGGACAGGTGTCTGACAGGGGCCAGGCCCGGGAATATACTACTCAGGCCAATAATTATACCTTAAAGTCAGATAAGTATCCTTATCCTGGCCATCGTCCAAAACCGGCGTCCGGAGAAGGCGTGACATCCCGCGGTGCCGCGCAATCTCCGAAAGGCCAGACCCCAGGCGGCGGCACAGTCCCGCCTGAAACCGCAAGTTCCCAGTGGCTTTTCCTGCCCGTACCAACCGGAGTGAACACCCATGGCAAGAATTCAGATCCTCTACACGACCCCGGCTGATGCAGAGGCTTTCGATGCACATTACCGCGACGTCCACACGCCAATGGTGATGGCCATCCCCGGCCTCAAGCGTCTGGTCGTGAGCAAGCTCAACGAGCTCTCCGACGGGGAGCCGAGCGATTGGTACATGTCAGCCGAGCTTCACTTCGCATCGAACGCCGCAATGGACTCGGCGCTCCAGAGCCCCGAGTCCAAGGCCACCGATGCCGATTTCGAGACATTCGCCCCCAAGGGTACGATTGTCCTGCGCCACGCGGACGAGGCGGATAATCGTGCCCCGGTTTCCCGGGCAGAGAGCGCCCGGGGTCGCGGCGAGGATGTGCTGCGGGCGCTCTGGGGCGAGGTTTTCACCCCCGCGCCCGGCACCGAGGACTTCATGAACGTGACGATCGATCACCTTTTCGGCGATCTGTGGTCACGACCGAACCTGGCGATGCGCGACCGGTCGCTGATCACCATTGCCGCGTTGACGGCCCTGGGGCGTTTCCCGCAGCTTGAGGAGCACCTGGAGGGCGGTCTCAACCTTGGCATTACCCCGGACGAGCTGAAGGAAATCATGCTGCACCTTGCCCATTACGGCGGCTGGCCGGTGGGCGTGTCGGGGCTGAATGTGGCCATGAAACTGTTCGAACGACTCGACCAGGCGTAATCGCCCCGCCCCTGGCCGGGTTTCGCATCCGACTACAACCTTGAATGAATGGAGTTCACCTTGCCGCTCGAAATGAACAGGAAGGTATTCATTACCTGTGCCGTGACCGGAGGAGGATCCACCAGGATCGTTCGCCGCATGTGCCACGCTCACCCAAGGAAATTGCCGACAGCGCAATCGCCGCAGCCCGCGCCGGTGCAGCTGTTGTGCATTGCCACGTCCGCGACCCCGAAACGGGCGCCCCCTGCCGTGACACGCATCTCTACCGCGAAGTGACTGACCGCATCCGCAGCGCGGATGTCGATGTGGTGCTGAACCTGACCGCCGGGATGGGCGGCGAGGTTGTCATGGGCCCGCCCGATCAGCCGCTTCCGATCAATGATCAGCTGACCGACATGGTCGGTGCCGATGCACGCCTCGAGCATATCGCCGAGTGCCTGCCTGAAATCTGTACGCTGGATTGCGGCACGATGAACTTCCTCGAAGGCGAGTTCGTCATGATGAACACGCCGAACATGTTGCGCTCGATGGCCAAGAAGATCGGCGAACTGGGTGTCACGCCAGAGATCGAGGTGTTCGATACCGGGCATCTGTGGTTTGCCAAACAGCTGGTCAAGGAAGGGCTTCTGCCCGATCCCTCGCTCATCCAGCTGTGCATGGGAATTCCCCGGGGTGCGCCGAATGATCTGGGCACGCTGATGGCCATGGTGAACGCAATTCCCGATCACTGGACCTGGTCGGCCTTCTCGCTGGGCCGCGATCAGATCCCCTATGGCGCTGCGGTACGTGCTTGCCGGCGGCCACGTGAGGGTGGGTCTCGAGGACAACCTGTTCCTGCGCAAGAATGTTCTGGCAACGAACGAGCAGCTCGTCGAGCAGACCGTCACCATGCTGGATGCCATGGGCGCCTCGATTATGACACCCGCGGAAGTGCGCACGAAACTTGGCCTGACCAAGCGCGCGCCGGTGTCGCGCTGAACAACCGGCGGGCACCTTCGGATGCCCGCCCCCGTCCTTCCATCGGTAACAAACGTTGGGCGCCGGGACCAACCTGACGGCGAGGCCCTGACGTCCGCTCTTGCCTTGACCTCTGACACCGAGCGACCGGGGCCATTCCGGGTTGCACTTTGAGTTTCCCTGTGCTTGTTTGAAAGATATACCCAGCGGTCAAAAATGTTGCAGTTCAAAGGCCATCCGGAAGGAAGCCATACTTTTCAGTATAGCTGGCCAAATTGGAGGTAAACCAATCCATGTCTCAATCTGTGAGAGAGGAACTCAAGGCCCGCAAGCAAGAGTTTGTTCAAAACGAAATCACCTCGTACCGCATCCGAACTGTTCGCAGCCAACGGTTTCCGTGCGGTGACGATCGACGATATCTCGGCCCAGCTCGGCTATACGAAGACGGTCGTATACTACTATTTCAAAAACAAAAATCAGGTCCTTTGGACGATCTTCAACCAAATCAACGATGCCTGGGCACACGACATGGACGACATTCTGGCCTCCGGTCAGGACGCGCCGACGATGCTATGGCAGATGATCCGCAAACATGCGCTGAACGTGCTCGAGCAAACCGCGTGGTCGGCGATCTACTTCCGTGAACAGAGCAATCTGACCGAGAAGCAACGCGAAACCGTCAACCAGCGCGCGAAAGCTTTCAACGAGAATTTCCGTACGGTCTATGCCAAGGGCGTCAAGAACGGCGACTTCAAGGATATCCCTGCCCCGCTGGTGATCGGTGGTATCATCGGGATGTGCAACTGGACCCATGATTGGTACACGCCGGACGGTTCGCTCGAGGCAACCCAGATTGCCGAGCATTTCGCCGATATCATGCTGAACGGCTGCTTGTTGCAAGACAAGGCAGGCGCCTGAGCCGGTTCAGCGTACGCGCCTGTCGCCGTTCCGCGACACCGCTTTTCCTTCAATAGCATGCACACGGCAGTTATGGCCGTGCGCGTTCTTGTCGAGTCCGCTTCAGGCCTCCAGATCCACCACGACCCGCCCGCGGATCTTGCCCGCAAGGATATCGGCGGCCAGCTCGGGCAGCTTGTGCATGGGCTCGACCCCGGCGATGCTGGCAAGGCTTGTCCTGCCGAGATGATCGGCCAGAAGAGCCCGGGCACGGTCGCGCTTGGCCTGAGGCGCCATCACGCTGTCGATGCCAATCAGGGCAACGCTGCGCAGGATATGCGGCATCACACTGGCCGGCAGGTCAAACCCGCCCGCAAGCCCGCAGGCCGCAACCGCCCCGCCGTAGCAGGTTTGCGCCAGAACGTTCGCAAGTGTCGTCGACCCCACGGAATCAACTGCCCCGGCCCAGCGTTCCTTCTGCAAGGGCCCACCCTTCTCAGCCAGCTCTTCCCGACTGACGAAGTTCACAGCGCCGAGGGCGCGCAGGTAGTCATGGGTTTCGGGCCGGCCGGTCGCGGCAGTAACGTTGTAGCCTTTCGACGCCAGCAGGCTGATCGCGGTCGACCCCACTCCGCCCGCGGCGCCGGTCACCAGCACATCCTTACCGCCGGGGGCGATCGTCCCCCAGTCTTCCAGCGCGGCAACGCACAAGGCGGCAGTGTAACCGGCGGTGCCGATCGCCATGGCATCCCGAAGCGCGAAACCCTCGGGAAGACGAGTCAACCATTCAGGCTTCAGGCGCTGATACCGGCTGTAGCCTCCCCATTCCGTCTCGGACAGGCCCCAGCCATTCACGATCACCTTGTCACCCGGCGCCCAATCCGGGCTGCGGCTTTCGACGACCGTGCCCGCAAGATCGATCCCGGCCACCATCGGCAGGCGACGGGCGATGCGGCCCTTGCCGGTGATCGCAAGACCGTCCTTGTAGTTCACGGTCGAATAGGCGACCTCGACAAGCACGTCGTGATCAGGCAGATCCGAAAAAGTCAGGTCGCGGAACGCGGCCTTGGGTTTGCCATCCTGATCCTCGATCAACATGGCACGGAAGGTCTCGGACATCTCGCTCTCCAGTACTTGATATCTCTCGGCGGGTCCGCACATGCAGCCGCACCGTTTCGGATCGTTCAGGCCTCGTTCAGACCTTCAAGGCGTTCCATCGTATCGAAGTATTCCGACACCATGTCGTAGACCACTTCCTTCACGGTCGTCGGTTCCTTGAGTTGGCCGACGATCTGGCCTAGCCGCATAGGTCATCCAATCCTTGCGATGGGCGCGTTCGGCGCGGCGGAACGGCTCGCCTGACAGGATCGATTGATAGGGCACGCCAAGCGGGGCGGGCGCATCATCGCGGGCCCAGGCATCGGTGAACTTGCTGCGCAGCGACCGGCAGGGCTTGCCGGTATAGCCGTAGGTGATCAGCGCGTCTTCCGAACTGGCGTCATAGAGCACCTCGCGCAGGTCCGGGTTCAGCTCGCTTTCCACCGTGCCAAGCCAGACCGACCCCGTCCAGACACCCTGTGCGCCAAGCGCCATGGCAGCGGCCATCTGGCGCCCACGCCCCACACCGCCGGCAGCAAGAACCGGCACCGGCGCGATGGCGTCGACAACTTCGGGCCAAAGCACCATCGAACTGACAGTGCCGACATGTCCGCCCGCCTCGGAGCCCTGTGCGATGATCACGTCGACGCCCGCCTCAACCTGCTTGCGCGCATGTTTCGCCGAGCCGATCAATGCGCCCACCTTGATGTTCGCGGCATGCATCCTGTCGATGATATGCTTGGGCGCAAGCCCCAGCGCGCTGACCATGAACTTGATCGGGAACTTCATCGCCACATCGAGAAGCGCCTCGCTTTTCTCCTGGGTGAAGCTGAGGTTTTCCGCATATTCACGGTACCACCCTTCCACTTCCGAGGTCGGAAGCTCGGGCACGCCGTCTTCGCTCATCAAACCGTTGATGAAATCGTACTGCTGCTTGCCGACCACGTTGCGGGGGTTGGTGCCGATGTCGATGGCCTCAGCCTTCGCGGCGAACACCATGTCCACGCCATAGGGCTTGCCATCGACATGGTCATCGATCCACTTGAGCTCCTGCTCGAGGTGCTCGGGCGTCATCCAGGCAGCCCCCAGGACGCCCATGCCGCCCGCCTTCGAAACGGCCGCGACAACGTCGCGGCAATGGCTGAACGCAAAGATCGGGGCTTCAATGCCGAACATTTCGGTAACTGCAGTCTTCACGAGGGGCTCCTTTTTTCGTCGAGATCTGCGCGCGCGACCGCACGGCGTACCTCTGTGTATTAATTTATACTTGAAAGTACGTTATTTCGGCCATAGCCTCCCGTCAAGCCTTGCAAAGCAGGCCGGACGTGCTGAACATCGGAACTCCGAGACGGTGCTTTGAGCAGCGCCCTCAAACCATTGGGAATACAAACGTGTCGAAATACAACGCGTTGCTTGCGCCACTTCAGATCAAATCACTCATGATCCGAAACCGGATTTTCAGCACGGGCCACGTGCCGGGCTACGCTTCGGACGGCCTGCCCACAGAGCGCTACTTCCGCTATCATGAAGAGAAGGCCAAAGGCGGCATCGGGCTGACGATCTTCGGCGGCACAACGGCGGTCTCACCCGAGCACACCGCCGCGCTCTGGAGCCAGCTGCGGGTGGCCGATGACGGCGTGATCCCGCATCTGGCCGGGATGCGCGAGCGGGTGCATGCCCATGGCGCGGCGGTGATGATCCAGCTCGACCACCTGGGCCGCCGCATGGCCTGGAACACCGAGAACTGGATTCCGGCCATGGCGCCCAGCCCGATCCCCGAACCGGGTCACCGGTCGTTCCCGCGCGAAATGGACCAACATGATATCGACCGTGTGATCGAGGAATTCGCCGCTGCCACCTGGCGTGCGCGTGAGGCCGGCCTGGACGGGGTCGAGCTGTCGGCAGCCGGCCCGCACATCTTCGCGCAATTCTGGTCGCCGTTCTGCAACCGGCGCACCGATGGCTACGGCGGCAGCTTCGACAACCGGATGCGCTTTTCGCTCGAACTGCTCGAAGCCGTGCGCAAGCGCGTCGGCCCGGATTTCGTGGTCGGCATGCGCGTGCCCGGCGATGAATACCATTCCGAAGGCCTGCATCCCGAGGAATGCCTGAAGATCGCGAAACGCCTCGAGGATACCGGGATGATCGATTTTCTCGATGTCTACGGCGGCCAATCCTACGAGCACTACACGTTCTCGATGACCAATACGAACATGTCGTTTCCGATTGCCCCCTACCTGCACCTGCCGATGGCATTCCGCTCGGAAATCAACCTGCCGATCCTGCATGCGCAGCGCATTCAGGACATCGACACTGCGGCACGCGCCATCTCTGAGGGCGCAACCGACATGGTCGGGATGACCCGCGCGCATCTCTCGGACCCGCACATCATGCGCAAGCTGATGGAAGGACGCCCGGACGATATTCGCCAATGCGTCGGGGCCGCCTATTGCATCGACCAGCTCGATTTCGGCCCCGCGATGTGTCTGCACAACCCGGCGACCGGACGCGAAGAGCACCTGCCGCAGACACTGGTGCGCAAGACCTCGGGACTGCGCAAGGTTGTCGTGGTCGGCGGTGGCCCGAGCCGGGCTTGAAGCAGCACGGGTCTGCGCGTCGCGCGGCCATGAGGTCGTCCTGTTCGAGGCGACAGACAAACTGGGCGGCCAGATGCAGCTTGCCACCCGTCCTTCCTGGCGCGAGGCGATGTCAGGCATCGGGCGCTGGCTGAGTGCGCAGGTGCTCAAGCTGGGCGTTGATGTCAGGCTGGACACCATCGCGACCGAAGAGGCCATCCTGGCGGAGGCCCCCGATGTGGTGCTCATCGCCACGGGTGCACGTCCCAACAAGGGCGATTTCCCGGGCGCCGAGCTGTGCGTCACGTCGTGGAACGCCCCGGAAGGAACGGCACGGGCAGCCGCAATCGGCACTGGTCTACGACGACAAGGGCGACCATCAGGGCCCCAGCGTCGCTCTGGTGCTTGCCGAGGCGGGCGCGACTGTCGAACTCGCCTTCCCCGATCGCCGCGCCTTCCCCGATGTCGGGTCAAGCAACGCCGCCGCGCATCTGCGCAAGCTATACGCGCAAGAGATCGTCCTGTCGCCCGATCTGCGGCTGCAGGAGGTCTATCAAGAGGACAATCGCCTGGTCGCGGTACTGGCCAATGAATACAGCCGCCGGCTGGAAGAACGGGTGGTGGACCTCGTGGTATCCGAGCAGGGCACGACGCCGGTGGACGACTTGTTCCACAGGCTCAAGGTCGCGTCCCGAAATCATGGCGAGATCGACCATCGCGCCTTGCTGACCGGACGTACCGCAGACGATTGCCCACAACCCGGAAGGCGCCTTCATGCTGTTCCGCCTAGGGGATTGCCTGGCAAGTCGGAACATCCATGCGGCGATCTACGACGCGCTGCGCCTCTGCAAGGACATCTGACGCGGCTGGCGGCAGCCGGGCGCGACCGGACCCAATTAGCACTGGAAAATACTTCTTGGTATATTTAATATACCCATGAAGATTTCACTCGAAGGAGAGGGTTGCATGTCCGATCTCAACGGCAAGGTTGTTCTTATCACGGGCGGCGAAACCGGCATTGGCAGAGCCACGGTCGAACATCTGGCGCATTGCGGTGCACAGGTGATCATTGGCGGCGTGCTGGCGGATCAGGGTGCCGAAACCATCGCTGCGGTGGACGCGGCAGGCGGAAGCGCCGAGTTTCACGTCACCGATGTGCGCGAAAGCGCCGCGGTCGATGCATTTGTGGATGATGCCGTCGCGCGGCATGGGCGGCTTGATGGATTCATCAATAACGCCGCCGTCTTCGACGGCTTCACGACCTGCACGGAAACCACCGATGCGCTCTGGGACCACGTGCTTGACGTGAACCTGCGCGGCACCTTCTTCGGATGTCGCGCGGCGCTGCGACATATGACGAAGGCCGGTCGCGGCAGCATCGTCAACGTGTCCTCGGTCGGCGGGCTTGTCGGCGCGGCGGACGGCCCTGCCTATACCGCCTCGAAACACGCCGTGATCGGCCTGACCAAGCAGATCGCCTGCGCCTATGCGGCACAAGGTGTCCGAGGTCAATGCCGTGTGCCCCGGCGTGATTGCCACCGACATCCGCAACAACTCACTGGCCTTGCTGGGCAAGAATGCCCCCAAGATGGGCGGCGTCGGAGTTGATGCCGACTGGCTGCCGCGCACGGTGCCCATGGCTCGCAAGGCCGATCCGATCGAGATTGCGCGGGTCATCGCCTTCCTGCTGGGCGAAGGGGCGTCCTACGTGACCGGCCAGTCCTTCGTCGTCGACGGCGGCTGGACGGCGAAATGACCCGATGACCACGGTTTGTCTCACCTTCGATTTCGACGCGGTATCGCTCTGGCTCGGGTCGTTCCGGGCAACGACGGCAACGCCGATGTCACGCGGCCAGTATGGCGCCGATGTGGGTGTGCCCCGGGTGCTGACCCTTCTGGCACGCCACGACATTGCCGCCACGTTCTTCGTACCGGCGCATACCGCGGTGTCCTTCCCGGATGCCCTTGCGGCCATTCGCGACGGGGGGCACGAAATCGCCCTCCACGGGGATTGCCACGAGGCCCCGGTGGGGCGCACCGAAACTGAAGAAGCCGACCTTCTCGACCGCTCGATCGAGAAGCTGTCGCAGGCAGTGGGCGGCGGGTTCCAGCCCAAGGGCTACCGCTCGCCCGCTTTCGATCTGTCCGAGAATTCCATCGCGCTGCTCGAAAACCGAGGGTTGCTATACGACAGTTCGATGATGGGGCACGATTTCCTGCCCTATCGCGCGCGTCGGGGCTATGTCGTTGATCAGGAACGCTTCGAACAGGGTCCGGTCTCATCGGTCATCGAAATGCCGGTATCCTGGGAGCTTGACGACTTCCCCTACTTCACCTTCCTGAACAAGCCGCTCTACGCGGGTCTTCGCACACCGCGAGAGGTGCTGGAGATCTGGCGCGACGAGTTCGACCATTGCAGGACGCAGGAACGCGGTGTCTTCACCCTGACCATGCACCCGCAGATCATCGGACGCGGCCCCCGCATCGCCATGCTCGATGAATTGATCACCCATATGTCCGGTTGCCAGGGCGTGGACTTCTCGACCCTCGCCAGCGAAGCCGCCCGCCAGGACGCCACGCTGCCAAGATGACCCAAACCAATTCCGAAGGAGCCTCCCACATGCAGCCCTCGCCTCCTCCGGCTACGGTCTATGCCGCTCTGACAGATGCCGCGGCGGCCGCGCCCGAGGCCATCGCCCTGCGCTTTGACGACAAGACGCTGACCTATCGCGCTTTCCTGTCCGAGGTTGACCGCGTGGCCGAGATCCTGCGGGGCATGGGTGTTGCGCGGCAGGACAGGATTGGCGTGTTTGCCGCCAATTGCCCGGAGACATTGTTCGCCTATTACGCTGCGGCCAAGCTTGCGCTCGTCTTCGTGCCCTTGAACGCGGCGCTCAGCGCTGAAGAGGCGGGCTATATCGTCAGGCACAGCGATTTACGCCTGCTTTTCGTATCCGACGACATGGCCGGGATCGGTCAGGCAGCCGCCGGAGATCGCTTCCGCCACCTCGAAGCGCTGAATGCCACCCCTGAGGGTTCCGCGCGCGCTGGGAGCACTCGGCTCGCGACCCCTGAAGAGGACTTCCTTCTCATCTACACCTCGGGCTCGACGGGTGTTCCAAAGGCCGTGATGCTGAGCCAGGCCGCGCAGGTGGCCGCGCCAATCGCCCTGCGCCAGATGTGGGACATCACGCCCGGGCATCGGGTGCTTGTCGCCTTGCCCTCGGGGTTTCTCTACGGCCTGTCCACCGCTTGCGCCGTCGCCCTGCAGGCCGGAGCCGAAGTCGTGCTGCTGAACAGGTTCCACCCGGCGCGGGTGCTGGAGGCGATGATCGAGCATCAGGTCGACTACTTCCAGGGCGTGCCGACAATGTATTCGATGATGCTGGAGTATTGCGAGCAGCGGGATCTGGTGTTCGACCTCGCGGGCATCCGGGTCCTGGTCAGCGCCGGGGCGCCGCTGGCGGCGGAAACCATGGCGCGGTTCCGGAACCGTTTCGGCAAGCACATCGACAATTACTACGCCATGACAGAGGCCACCCCGATCTTCGGGCGCTACCCGACCGACCCGGCGCCGGTGCCGGAAGCCGCGATCGGAAAGGCGGCGCCCCTCGCCGATGTCCGCGTTCTGGCCGAGGATGGCAGCCTCTGCGCCGATGGCGAAATCGGCGAACTGGCCGTGCGCGGCGCGGCGACCATGACCCGATACGACGGCGCACCGGATCTGACCGCACAGGCCATGCAGGATGGTTTCTTCCGGTCGGGCGATCTGGGCTATCGCGATGCCGACGGGTTCTACTATCTGACGGGACGCAGCAAGGACATCATCATTCGGGGCGGTGCCAACATCGCCCCCGCCGAGGTCGAGGCTGTGCTGGCCGCCCATCCCGCCGTGCAGGAAGTGGCCGTGATCGGCCAGCCGGACCGCATTCTAAGCGAAGTCCCCGTGGCCTTCATCGTGCTTCGCCACGGCGCACAGGTCGAGGCAGGCGCGATCAAAGCCCATGCCGAGGCGCACCTCGCCGAATTCAAGGTGCCGCGCCACTACCTTTTCCGCCCATCGCTGCCGCAGGGCAAGACCGGAAAGATCGACAAGGCAGCACTGAAGGCCGAACTCGATGCAACCCCTGCGGAGGCGAACCAATGACGCCACAAGACTATCTGCGCCATGATGGCCTTGGGCTCGCGGCTGCATTGCACGCGGGCGAGACAACGAGCCGCAGAGTTGATGGAGCACGCAATCGCGCGCGCCGAAGCGGTGAACCCGCATGTAAACGCGTTGTGCTTCACCAAGCCGGAGGCCGCGCGCGCCATGGCCGCCATGGCGCAGCCGAAGGGCGCTTTCGGCGCCCTGCCCTTCCTCCTCAAGGACTCGGGCCTTGCATCGACCTTTCTGGAGGGCAGCGTCGGATCGGAGTTGTTCGCGGGGATGACCTCGCCGATCAACGCCACGCTGACCGAGCGTTTCGAGGCCTCGGGCTTTCTTCCGTTCGGGCGAACCACCGCGCCCGAATTCTGCATGGCCCCCACAACCGAGGCGCGCGCCAACGGTGGCCCAACCCGCAACCCACGGGACACTGGCCGGTCATCCGGCGGTTCGTCGGGCGGGGCTGCCGTGGCTGTTGCAACCGGGATCGTACCGATTGCGCATGGCAGCGACGGCGGCGGCTCTATCCGTATTCCCGCCGCCTGTTGCGGGGTTTACGGACTGAAGCCCTCGCGCGGGTTGATCCCGTTCGGCCCGGTGCGCGGCGAGGCATGGGGCGGCCTCGCAACCGACGGCGTCCTGACCCGCACTGTACGCGATACCGCCGCCGCCCTTGACGGAATTGCCGGCATGGAGCTGGGCGCACCCTACGCGGCACCGCCCCGGCCCGCCTCGTACCTGGCCGAGCTTGACCGGCCATTCGACCGCCCCCTGCGCATCGCCCATTGGACAGAGGCCCGGGAGGGGATCGCAATCGATCCCGAGTGCCAGGCCGCGACGGCCCACACGGCAACCCTTCTGCGTGACCTCGGCCACGAGGTGCAAGAGGCCGCATTGCCCGGGATCAAGTTCTCCAAATTCCTCGATGCGATGATCGACGTGATGGCCGCAAGCGTGACCCTTACGGTGAACGGCGTGTTGCGCGGCGCACCCGAGAAGGATCCGAAAGCGCTGCTCGAACCGGCGCTCTTCGACGCCTATCGCATGGGAAAAGATGTGGGCGCCGAAACCTATGGGCTGGCGATCAACCGTTTCCACGCACTTGGCCGCACGCTCGAGCGCTACATGCTCGACTACGATTTCGTGCTGACCCCCACCCTGACACGCCCACCGGCAAGATTGGGCGAGATTAGCACCGATACGGACTTCCTCGGCTTCCGCCGCAACATCGGCAGCTACACGACGTTCCTTGCGATCATCAATGCCTCAGGGCAACCGGCGGCCAGCCTGCCACTTTACCAGACCGCGACGGGGCTGCCCATCGGGGTCCAGCTCATCGGGCGCTTCGGGGACGAGACCGGACTTCTGCGGCTGTCGGCACAGCTTGAAAACACCGGCAGCTGGACCACCGGCTACCCCGTCTTCGGAGCGCTCTAAACTTTATAGCGCTTTTTAGTACGCTCGGGTCAAAAAAGACGTAGCGGTATCAAAAAATTCAGTGTAGCTTCAAGGTTGACCATGGCTGGCTGCATGCCGGCATCCCCGCTACTTCTAGGAAGGTTCACCCGAATGACTGACATCGCCAACCTTGTCGGGCCCAACGCAAAATTCTTCGAAGACTTCACCGTCGGCGAGGAATGGGTCACTCCGCGACGGACCATCACGGAAGCAGATCTTCTGATGTTTTCCGGCCTGACCGGTGACTTCAATCCGATCCACACCGACGAGGAATTCGCCAAGACCACCGCGTTCGGCACCCGCATCTTTCACGGTCCCGCCGCCTTTGCCGTCGCCACCGGCCTTGAAAGCCGCCTTGGCATCAAGGAAGGCACCGCGATCGCCTTCCTCGGCATGGACTGGAACCTGAAAGCGCCGATCATGATTGGCGACACGATCCACGTCTTCCAACGCGTCGAATCCGTTCGCCCGACCTCGAAAGGTGGCCGCGGGATCGTCGTGTTCTGGGTGGAAATCCGCAAGCAGGACGGCACAGTCTGCCAGGACGGCGAGTGGAAGGTGATGTTCTCCTGTCGCGACGGCAACTGACGCCTGCCCGCACCCGCCCCACGCAAGACATCCAGAGGGAGACATCATGATTACCCCCTTCAATCCAGCGCATTCGAACTGGAAAGGCCTGTCCTCGGGCACGAAACTAGAGGGCAAGGGCGTGTTCCTGCTGACCGGTCAGGTCGGCACCGGGCCTGATGGCGAGCCGGTCACGTCTTCGATCGAAGATCAGGTGACGGCGGTGTTCGAGAACCTGAAAGCGACGCTCGAAGCCGGCGATCTCGGGTTCGAGCATGTCGGTCGGCTGACCGCCTACATCACCGACAGCGACCCCGAGCTGCTGTCGGCCTATCAACGCATCCGCTCGCAATACGTGAACATGGATGCGCCGCCGGCCAGCGTTGCCGTGCAGGTTGTCGCGCTATACGACCCCCGCCTCAAGATCGAGGTCGAGGCGATCGGCGTGATCCCCGGGTAGGCCCCACCTACCCGGGTGGCGCCCCCTGCCCCCCGCAGTCTACAGGGGGCGCCCTCCCCGGGCTCCAGCCAACAGTCAAGAGACCGTCATGCCAACTGTCACCTTCATCACGCCGTCCGGCGCATCGCGCACGATCCAGGCCAAGGTCGGAAATTCGCTCATGGAAACGGCCCGCGATCACGGCGTGGACGGGATCGTCGCCGAATGCGGCGGCGCTTGCGCTTGTTCGACCTGCCACGTGTTCCTCGAACCCGAATGGTGCGACAAGGTTCCGCCGGTGGCCGAGCTTGAGGCGGACCTGCTGGAGTTCACCTCCGAACCGGCGACCGAATACTCTCGTTTGAGTTGTCAGATCAGGATCACCGACGCGCTTGAGGGCCTGACTGTGCGCATTTCCTCCCGCCAGAAATAGCCCGCGCGATCCCGGACCTTGATCGACACCTAAAGGCGCTCAGATCCTCCTGAGCGCCTTTTCTCGTTCCAAATCAATGGCACGCCCGGTGATCCCGGACATAAAAACCGGGCACCCTGAAGGTGCCCGGTTTCGGCGACGCGGTGGGCGGTCAATCGTTGCACCGCAGAGGTGTCCGAGATGCCGCCCTGTTCCCGAAGGGATCCACCGGGTGTCCCAGCAAGCAGCTTGCCCTAGACGAACCACCAGCGGCTGGCGGCATAGCGGCTGTCAAGCGAGGCCTGGGTGACGTTGGTCTCGGGCATCCCGATCTCATTCGACACCGCATCGATCATATTGTTGAACGCAGGTATCACCGAAGGACCGTCGACACTCAGGATCCGCTGCGCCTCGGCATACAGTTCGCGGCGCTTGGCCTCGTCGCGTTGCCCTTTCGCCTCGGTGACCAGACGGTCGAGACGATCGTTGGCATAGCTGGTCGCGTTCCAGGCGGCGCCTTTCCCGTAGGCAAGCGAGATGATGTGCGCCTCGGTCGGACGACCGGTCCAATACGATCCGAAGAAAGGGGTTTTCGCCCAGGTCGTCGCCCAGTAGCCATCCGCCGGCACGCGCACCGGCTTCAGATTGATCCCGGCTGCCCGCGCAGTTTCCGAATAGAGCAGCGCCGCATCGACCGCCCCGGTGAAGGCGCTGGTCGACACTTGCAGGTCCAGATCGAGGCTGTCGAGACCGGCTTCCTTGAGATAGAATTTCGCCTTGTCCGGATCGTAGCTGTGCTGTTCGAGGCTTGGATCATGGAACTGGTACGTCGGCGCGATGGGGTGATCGTTTGCAACCGTCCCGTACCCGTAGAGGATCTTGTCCACGAACTCTTGGCGGTCGATTGCGTATTTCAGCGCCCGCCGCACGTTGACATTATCCACCGGCGCCAGGGCTGTCTGCATGTCGAACAGGCTGAAGCCCGGGCTCGTCCGCGAGACCACCGTCACGTTCGGCACGTTGTTCAGGCGCATAGCGAGGCTGGGCTCGATCTCGGAGGAGACATGCACTTCGCCCGAGATGATCGCGTTGGTGCGCGCAGCACCATCGTTGACGGCGATGTATTCGACACTGTCGAACCAACCCCGGTCAGACCTGTGATCGTTTTCATAGCGCTCGAAACGGGCGCTGACACCGGGTTCGAAACTGATCAGACGATAGGGCCCGGTGCCCACGCCGGATTGCCAGTCGGCGACACCGTCTTTGCTGGGCAGGATCGACAATGTGTATTCCGCAAGGGTCGACGGCCAGTCGACATCCGGGGCGCTCAACTTGAACACCACAACATCATCGCCCTCGGCGGATATGTCCTCGAGATTGACCAGCAGGGACTTCACCGGCGATTTCGACCCTTCCGCACGGTGCAGGTTGATCGAGTTCACGACATCCTCGGTACCGTCAGCGTCTTCCCGTTGTGGAACGTCACGTCCTTCTTGAGGGTCAGGCGCCATTCCGTTGCGCTGTCGTCGACACTGGCATCCGTGACCAGCACGGGCACGATCTCGCCGGTCGAGTTGATCTCGTAGAGGGAATCCAGAAAGGTCACGCGGGCAACGCCGCCGAAGGTGGCTAGGGTAACATCGGGATTGAAGCTGTCGGTCGTACTGGCGTTGCCGATCGCAAACACCGCGTGTCCGCCCCGCTTGGGTTCCGCACGCGCCATCTGCGGCAGAAGCAGGCCGCCTCCAAGCATCCCGAAGCCAAGCGCCGTACCGCCGGCAAGCAGGTCACGCCGTGTGGGGCCGGTTCTGGTGTGCGCGGCCCTGTTCGAATTGAAGAGTTTCATTCTTACCTCCCGTTTTCGCGCTTCGCGTTCCAAAGCGCAGGTCAAGAATACTATAGATTCAAAAATACTACCGCGTATTATTCACCGTAATGGCAAAAAACTTGTACTTTTTCGCAAACCATTGCGGTGACACTAAAAAGCCGGGTCGGACCAGATGCCCTTCAGCGCCATAGGCCCACAAGAGCAAGGCACAGCCCCGAAATCGAGGGTGATTCCCCCGATACCGGCCTGAACGATCGGAACGGCAGGCGGCGCAGCCTGAAGGCCACGCCGCCTGAATTGTTTACTGCGCGCCCGGGGCCAGCGCCCCCAGCGCCACTGACATGTCGGCGACCTCTTCCAGAGCCCAGATCGTGTCCTGGAACGCACGGATGTTTTCAGGCGCGAGATGGTGCTTGGCGAACTGCTCGAACACCGCGTTGAATTGTGCCCGTGTCATCGGCTCGTCGACCGAGCCGATCACGGCCATCCGCTCCTTCGTGAACGTCTCGCCGTTTTTCGTGCGCACGATAACCGTCGTCGGACGACTCATGTAGCGCACCGGCTCGGAGGATTTGCCGACCGCCTCGATCGTCACGCGGACCTTGCCGCGCGCCTCCAGGAGCCTGGGCTCGTCCACCTCTCCGTCGAGGAAGTCGCTTACGCTCAACTCTCCGTTCAGGATCGCCAGGCCCAGGGCATGCTGGAAGCTGAATTGCTTCTCGCCTGCCGACACCGGGTTGGGATTGTCGCAACCCGCGTCTTCCGCTCCTGCGATAATCTCGACGGTTTCGATGTCGTCAGACGCAAGCCGCTCTGCGGCCATGATCTCGAACAATGCGTCGAGCTGGCGATGGATGCTGATCGAGTTCGGGTACTTCTTCACCCACATTTCCCGGAAGAACCAATGCGTGCCAAGGTTGGCCATGGCATCATCGAGGGAGATGCCTTTCGACAACATGTCCTTGTAGGAGGCGAGGTCCGGATTGCTGGTCAGACCCATGCGCGCCATATCGGCGCCCATCATCCCCTGCAACGAGTGCAGCGCCGATTCAAGGAAATGGGCGTCCGTGCCCAGACTGGCCTCGGTGATTGCAGGCCCGGAAAGGGCGAAGCCCATGGCCGCCGTTGTCTGTTCCGCATCAAGGCCGTAGGCCTTGGCAGCGGCAGCCGCGCACCCCATGCCCGAGGTGGTCGGCAGCGACTGGCCCAGCCGCATGACGTCGAACGGCAGACACGTCCGGTAGTGGGCCTCAAGCCCCGCAACCGTCGCCTCGATCAGCGCCTTGCCCGACATGCTGTTCTTTTCGGCCAGCGTCAGCAACAGCGGGATGACCGTCACATCCCACGAACAACCGCCGTCCGGAATTGCGACATCCTCCAGCTCGCTCGCATGGGCGGCAAAGGCGTTCAGAAGAACGCCTTCCCAAGCCGAGGTGCGCAGCCCGGTGCCCAGAATGCTGACCTCTCCGCGCAGCGCGCGCGCTTGAATGTCGTCGAGCAGTTTCCGGGTGTTGGGGCAGGACATGCCCGCAAGCACGCCGGCCACCGTCTTCAGGATAAGCGACTTGGCGAATTCGACCACTTCGGGCGGCAGCTGCGCGTATTCCACACCGGCCACGAAACTCCCGAGGTCACGTGCCATCGAGCCTTTTTGCATCTTGCACTCCTGTCCTGTGCTTTTCGGCGGCATCTGTTGGGTCATGTCACTTTTTCGGCTCGATCGAGAAACCGCCGAGCTGCGGCCAGGCGATCGGAGCTGCGGCCTTCGCGAGACGCTCTTCCAGCGGCAGAGCCTCGTCCCAGAGGGCGGCAACCACGCGGCGGCAGTTGAAATCCTTCCCGGCATCCGATGCCATGTAGAGATAAGGCGCGGACATGACGTGGTTCTGCATCAGCGCCGAGGTGTCGATGTCCGGATCGCGATACTTCGCCGACATGTTGGTCGCCGTGTTGCCGCCCGGAATCAGGACGTTGCAGGTGACGCCGGTGCCCTCGAGCTCGAGCGCAAGAACCGAAGCCATGGCCTCGTGCCCGGCTTTCGAGCTGCCGTAGGTCGTGTTCGAGGCGGTCCACATCGTGCCGAGACTGGTGGTGACATTGACGATACGCCCCGAACCCTGGGCAATCATATGCTCGACGGCGGGCTTCGTCAGGTAGAACGGCCCGTCAAGGTTCACCGCGCGGATTCGCTGCCAGGCCTCGACGGTCACTTCGCGGAAGCTGGCGGGTTCCCAGAGGCCCGCGTTGTTCACGAGGATATCCAGACCGTTCAGAGTCTCGATCGATTGCGCGATGGCAGCCTCCGCCGCCTTCGGATCGGTGATGTCCACCTGAATCGGCAGCACGTTCTCATCCCCGGCCAGCGCCTTGAGACGCGCTGCGCTCTCTTCCAGCCAGGCTGCATTCACATCGAGCATTGCCACCTTGCCGCCCTCGCGCAGCGTGGCCTCGGCCATCGCGTAGCCCAGCCCGATCGGGCTTCCGGCGCCCGTGATTACAGCAACTTTGCCGCTGAGAGATTTGTTGGACATCACGTTCTCCATTCCCAAAAAGCCATGCGTACCCGGTCGCATCACGTCGAGCGCATACGGATGAGTACGTTTAATTTACGATATAGTGTTTTTTAGTTATTGAAAGTATAATTGTCGTGCGTAGACTGGCCGCGGCGGCTGCGATTGGCGGTACGACCGACGCTGTGGGTGGCCGCAACTGCACATCCGCCGCGTCGTGGATCGCAAGCAAGCCCGGAGAATTCACTGCAATGACGTTCACTGTTGTCTCGTGGAACATCAACTCACTGGTCCCGCGGCTGAAGGTTGTCACGCGCCTGCTGGACGAAGAGAGCCCCGACGTCCTGTGTCTTCAGAAGTGCAAGGTGGCCAAGGAAAGCTTCCCTGTCCGCGCTTTCACCGAGCGCGGCTACACACATCACGAAATCCGCGATCAGGACGACGTGAATGGCGTGGCGATCTTCTCGAAGCGGCCAATTTCCGAGGTCGAAAGCAAGAACTTCACGGGCGCCGCCGAGGCGCGCCACCTGTTTGCCCGACTTGAGAACGGGGTCGGCATCCACAACATGTACTTCCCGGCGGGCGGCAGCCAACCCGATGCCCGTATCGACCCGGGCTTTCAGGAGAAGCTCGATTTCCTGGACAATGTCTGCGGATACTTCGACGCGCAGAAGCCGCAGAAATCCGTGTTGGTCGGCGATCTGAACATCGCCCCGACGAAGGACGACGTCTATGATCACGCGCTTCTGCGCAGCCAGGTCACCCACTCCGCGCAAGAGGGCGAGATCCTCGAAAAGGTGCAGAAATCCGGCGCCTGGGTCGACGTCATGCGCAAAACGCAGCCCGAAGGCGCGCTCTATTCCTGGTGGGCATACCGTTGGTGGGATGCCAATGCGCCCGTGGGCGACAAGAAGGACAGGGGGCGCCGGCTCGACCATATCTGGGCGACGCCGGACCTCGCAGATCAGCTGGACACAAGCTGGGTTCACCGCCCTGCACGCGACTGGAAGGGCACATCTGACCACGCGCCCGTCTTCGCACGTTTCAATCTCTGAAGCGGCGCACCCGCTCCCTGGCAGGCAGGTCTGACGTTGCACGGGCCTGCGCTGCATCACGGTTTTCTACAGGGCCCTCAGATCTCTAAGCACCTGTTTTCAAAGTAAACTCATGGCCACAATTCTCGCCAGAACGCCCGGCACAATTGTATTGACTTATGAGTATAAATACATGACCCTTCGGTCTATTCCAGCCTGAAGCCAGACATGGGCGGAGTTCGCAGAACAGCCGTTTCGTGGATCACACGCCTGCCGGTTGGGCGACGGCGGCGGGCTTGAGATCCCGAAAGGGCAGCCGGCAGATCTGGCCAAGAGCCGCATTGAATTGGGAGGTCTATCAAATGCAGCACAGCGTTCCGTCTCGGTTCTACACCGACGAGGCACACTTCGACTTCGACAAGAAGAACATCTTCTACAAGACCTGGCAGTTCGTCGGCCATGTCAGCCAGGTTGCCAATGTCGGCGACTACTTTACGACGAACATCGCCGATGAAAGCATCTTGATCGCCAAGGGCGAGGACGGGGTGATCCGTGCGTTCTTCAACGTGTGCCCGCACAGGGCCCATGCGGTTGCAACGGGCGCTGGCAATCGCAAGCTCTTCGTATGCCACTACCATGCCTGGTCCTACCGCCTGAGCGGAGACCTTGTAAGGGCGCCGCATGCCGAAGATGTGGAAGGGTTCTGCAAAGCCGACATCAAGCTGCGCGAAGTGCGCCTTGAAACCATGCTGGGCCTGCTGTTCGTGAACCTCGACGACACTGCCAGCAGCCTGGCCGAGACCTACCCGGGGCTCGAAGAAGGCATCGTCTCGACCCGCGAGGGCATCGAGACCATGAAAGTCGTATTCGAGCGCGAAATCGAGCATAATTGCAACTGGAAAGTCTCGGTCGAGAACCTGAACGAGTGCTACCACTGCGCATCGGTCCATGCGACCTCGATCACACAGCTCTACGCCACCGATAGCTATACCGTCGATCTCTACGGCCCCTACCTGCGGCATTTCATTGCCCGGGCGAAAGACCGCGACCTGCATGGCGATCTGCACAGCTGGTTCATCTGGCCCAACAACGTGGTCGAGGTGTTCCCGATCCACGGCGCGGTGTCCTTGCGCCGGGTTGTCCCCACGGGTCCGAACAAGACCAGATACCACTACAGCTGGTGGGTGCCCGAAGGCCTGTCGGACGAGGCGACCGCCGCGGTCATCGCCGAGGGGACCGAGTATTGTAACACCGTCTGCGTCGAGGATGCCGCCGTGGTAAAATCCGTTCAGAAGGGCCTCGAAAGCATGGGCTTCGACAACGGACCGCTCGTGGTCAGCACCGAGACCGGCCAGCAGAGCGAGAATGCCATCGCGCATTTCCAGACGCTCTATGCATCCGCAATCAGGGAGGCCGGTGGCGCGCTTTGACGCGCCAGTCCCGGAAGTGAAACCTTTCGATCCTGACTCCGGGTTCAGGCTTACCAGCGTCTAGGAGCAAGAGATGCGTTCATATGATGCCATCGTCGTCGGCGGTGGACACAACGGTCTGACCTGTGCGGCTTACATGGCCAAAGCGGGGGCGAAGGTCTGTGTGCTTGAACAACGGACTTTCGTTGGCGGCGCCTCGGTGACCCGGGAGGTATTCCCAGGGCACAAGGTTTCCGTTGCGGCCTACTGGATGTCGATGCTGCAGCCCAAGATCATGCGCGATCTCGAGTTGCGGCGTCGCGGCGTCGAACCCATTCCGACGCCACCGACGTTGCACCCCTTCGCGGATGGCCGCTCGGTGGTGTTCTGGCCCGACCGCGCGCGTGTGCAGGACGAGCTTGCGCAGTTCTCGCAAAAGGACGCAGAGGCCTATGCAGCCTATGACGACCACATGACACGTATCGTCGCCGCGCTTCGTCCGATGCTGTTCGAAACACCGGTCGATCCCACCGACCTGTCACTCCGGGGATTGCGCCGCACGCTTAAACTGGCATGGCGGAATCGCCGCGCCCTACCCCATTTCTACGACCTCTGGGACCTGCTCACGCTGAGCGCCTGGGATTACCTGCACCGCTGGTTCGAAAGCGACGAAATACGCACGATCTTCGCGAGCTATGCCTCCGGGTCTGCCGGTATTCTCAGCCCGAAAAGTCCGGGCTCGGCCTATGTTCTGGCGCGCCCCTATCTGCGCGACAACAGCACCGACCAGGGCCCCGGCGGACTGATCCGGGGCGGCATGGGCGCAATCACCCAGGCCCTGAGGGAGGCCGGCGAGGCATACGGCGCAACAGTGCTGACCGGGAGGACCGTGCGCCGCGTGATCATCGAGAAGGGCACAGTCCAGGGCGTCGAACTGGAGGACGGAAGCCGTATCGACGCGCCCGTGGTCGTGTCGAACGCAGGCGCCAAGGCCACCTATCGCGACCTCCTCGGCAAGGACCATGTCGCCCCCGAGATCCTCGCGCAGATTGACAGGCACCGCACCGGGTCGATTGCCTTCAAGATCAACCTGTCGACCCGCGCCCTACCCCGCTGGACGGCTTTCGACGAACGCCAGCTGAACGTCGCCGGGCCGGGCGGCATCACCCTGGCCGAGAACTCGGACGAGTTGGAGGATGCCTTCCAATCGGCCATGAACGGCGAGATGGCCCCGCGCCCCTATCTGTGGATCACCACGCCGTCTGCCTTCGACGACAGCGTTGCCCCCGAGGGCCGGCACGTTGTGCAGATCATGGGCGGGCATGTTCCCTATGCGCTGAACGGGCGGGAATGGGATGCGGACACCCGGCAGGAACTCGTGGACATCGTGCTGAGCCAGATTTGCCGCTACGCCCCGGGGTTCGACGAAGACGTGCTCGATGCCCAGGTGCTGACCCCGAAAGACATCGAGTCGATGTTCTCGATGATCGACGGGCATGTGCATCACGGGGAAATGAGCCTGGATCAGATCTTCTTCCGCCGCCCGATCGCGCATTACGCCGATTATCGCACCCCGGTCAAAGGCGTCTACATGTGCGGCGCAGCCTGCCACCCCGGCGGCGGCGTGAACGGTGTGCCCGGCCACAACGCTGCACGCGAAGTGCTGGCGGACATGGGCCGCAAATTCCCTGCCCAACCCTACTGAAGACACAAACAGGACACATGATGGATCACCGATTTACCGATGAGGAGCGCGAAATCATCCGGACCGTGGACCGCTTCGCCATGGAACGCATCCGTCCGAACGTCGCGCAGTACGAGGCAAGCGGCACCTTCCCGCAAGAGCTGGTGGCGGAGATGGCCGAACTCGGCATCTTTGGCCTGCTCGTGCCCGAGGAGCATGGCGGTCTCGGGCTGCGGCTTAGCGTCTTCGCGGCGGTGTTCGAAAGGCTCGCCCGCGCCTGGACAACGATCGCCGCCTACGCGAACAGCCATGCCACCGTTGTGCATGCGCTGGCGACCTACGGCACCGACGCCCAGAAAGAGACCTACCTGCCCGGACTGGCGACCGGCGCACATCGTGGCGCCCTCTGCCTCACCGAGCCGGGGTGCGGGTCGGACCTTCAGGCCATTCGCGGCACCTTGCATCCGCGCGGCGATGACTACAGCCTGACCGCGTCCAAAACCTATGTCACCAATGGCGCACGCGCCACGTTGCTGTTGACCCTCGTCCGCCACCCCGAGCCCGGAGAAAACGGCAAGCCCCGCTTCTCGCTGGCGCTGGTCGACAAGGCGCTAGACGGGATCGAGATCACCTCGACCTTCCACAAGATGGCCTACGATCTTGTCGACACGGTCCAGATCGAGATGGACAACGTGCCGCTCCGACGCGACTGCATTCTGGGCGGAAGCGAGGGGCTGGGCTTCCGGCACCTGATGGAATCCCTCGAGGTCGGGCGGATCGCAATCGCGATCAGCGCCGTTGGTCTTGCCGCGAATGCCCTTGCAGAGGCGCAGCGCTTTGCGGGGGAACGCCGGACCTTCGGCGTGACGATCGACCAGCATCAGGCGGTTCAGCTCAGACTGGCCGACATGGCGACCAAACTCGTTGCGGCCCGATTGCTGACCTACGAAGCGGCCCGGGAAAAAGAGGAAGGCAAACGCGCCGATATGATCGGTGCCATGGCCAAGCTCTATGCCTCGGAAATGGGGCTGGAGATTGCCCAGGACGCGGTGCGCATCCATGGCGGCGGCGGCTACATCAAGGATTATGCCGTCGAACGGCTGTATCGCGAGGCGCTGCTCTACACGATCGGCGAGGGAACGAACGACATCAACCGGATCGTCATCGCGCGCCGCATGACCGGCGATTACGAGCGTGACTATCTGGATCTGCCGCAGTGAGCGCACCCGTCCGGGCCGATGGTCCGGCGGCAATCCGGCGCAAGGCCTGCGGACGTCGGTCCAACAAACGGATCGATCCCGCACTGCGTGCGTTCGCGCGGACGCTGTCGATGAGCCCTCCGCCGACTTTGGACCCCCGGTCGCAGCCGAGACGCTGGCGGCAGACCATGGCCTGAAGGGGACGCGGAAGATCTTGCGGAAATGGGTGTAGGATGCTGGCATCCGGCAATCGCGCAAGCAGCGCAGAAGGGTTCACCAGCCGCGCCGGCGCCGGGACTGCCATGGCGCGCTGGTGGCGATAGACGGCTCTGATCACGCCTGGCTCGAGGACCGTGGTCCTGCCTGCACCTTGCTGGCCTTTGTCGACGGCGCCACCGGCACGCGGATGCACCCGACGTTCGCCGCCCCCGGCGCATGGGTCCGGGGGCGGCCTTTCTTTGACGTCAGATCACGACGACCCTCAGCCCGCGTTGACCACCGGAGCTGCGTCGGAGGAGGCGCGCTCGGACACGAAGCCTTCGGTCACCTCATTGCTGGGTCGGGTCAACAGGCTGACGCCAACAAACAGCAGGGTCGAGACCGGCAGGCCCAGAATACCCGCGTTGTAGCCAAAGAGCTTGTTCCCGGTCAGATACATCACGATCACAAACAGCCCGCCGCCCGCGATCGAGGCCAGAGCCCCGGCTGCGGTGCCACGCTTCCAGAAGAAGGCGCCGACGATTGCAGGGACGGTGACCACCAGACCCGCAGAGGCTGCCACTGACAGGATCGAGATCAGGCTCAGCTCCATCGCGGCAAAGCCAAGCGCCAGAAGGGAAATCACCGGGATCACCAACTTGCCGACCCAGAGCTGACGGTGATCGGATTGATCGCCGCTCACATTGCCGTAGACGTCGCGCGCCACCATGGAGGACAGCGTCAGCAGGATCGAGTCGATGGTGGAAACCGCAGCCGCGAGGATGCCGACCATCACGATCACGCCGAGGACCGGCGGCACGAAGTCCGAGGACAGCAGGACCGAGGTCGCCAGATCCGGGCTTTCCAGATCGGGAAAGGCGACAAAGGCAGAGAAGCCCCAGATCACCGACACCAGCGTGTAGACCAGACCAAAGCAGAGGAAGATCAGAAGCATCCGACGCAGCGCACCCAGAGACTCCGGCATGAACAGACGCTGGCTGACCTGCGGGTTGGAAATCGAAAAGAAGAACCACGGGATCGTCAGCCCGAGAAAGGTCTGCAGGCTGAACAGCCCCGGCCCCGGCACGGTCAGCATCTCGGGCTTGCGCTCGGCAACAGTCGCGAACATGGCGCTGAACCCGCCCAGCTCGCTCACCACCAGAATGGCGACAAGGGCCGAGGCGACGATCATCACCAGCGCTTGCAGGCTGTCGGTCCACATGACCGAACGGATGCCGGCAACATAGGAGAAGAAGATCGCAAGCGCGGTGGCAATCAACAGACCGGCACCAAAGGAGATACCGCCCTCGGTCATGCCAGAAACCAGGTAGCCGACGCCCGAAAGCTGCACGGCGGAATAGGGGATCAGGAAGATGCAGCTGACCACCGCCGCCGCAATCGCGACCCAGCGGCTGCCATACCGCGCTCCGAGCATTTCAGAAGGGGTGACAAAACCGTATTTCTTGCCCGCCGCCCAGAAGCGCGGCCCGAAGATCGCCACCAGCGACACACCGGCGAAATAGATGATCTCGAACCCCAGCGCGCCGACGCCCCCCTTGTAGGTGAGGCCTGCAAGGCCGACCATCATGAAGGCGGAATAGGTGGTGGCCGAATAGCTCAGCGCCGAGACCACGCCGCCCATGCTGCGCCCGCCGAGGAAATAGTCCGACATGGTGGAGGACTTGCCCGTCCGCGACATCATCGCGACGACGATGGAGATCACCACATAGGTTGCGATCCCGTACCAGATGAACGACTGGCTCATTGATCATCCTCCGAGAAAGAGGCGGTTGCCAGTGCGTTCAGCACGATGATGACGACCCCGGCAAGGGTCCAGAAAAGAAAGGCACCGGTCCAGCTCGGCGTATCGCCGAGCAGGCCATAGGGCACGGCATAGCAGGCCAGAATGACCAGCCCTACCAGCCACAGGGATACTGTACGTAGCATTAGTTTGCGCTCCCGTTGGATTGTTGAAGGTGTCAGGGGTCGGATGCTTTGTCGCACCACTTATTCACTGTTTGGCGCCGGATGCCCTGCGGGCGCAATGGCCTGCAGGGCGCCGGTCACGCCAGGCTTTCGAGCCAGGCGAGGATGTCGTCTGCGTCCGTGACGTCGCCGTATTTCTGGTCGATGTCATAGAGGGCGGCGTCGTGTGGGGGCGGGCTCGGTCGGCGCAGCAATCCGCCGGGACCAGCACGGTGAAGCCCGATTGCACCGCATCCACCGCGGTGGCGCGCACGCAGCCCGAGGTGGTGGCGCCGGTGACCACCACCGTGTCCACCCCGGCGCCGGTCAACAGGCCCGCAAGATTGGTGCCGTGAAAGGCCGAGGCGCCGTGCTTGACGATCACCGGGTCGTCCGGGCGGATGCCCGTGGCGGCGTCGATCTCGACCAGCCGCGACCCGACCGTCAGGGCGGCCATGCCCGTGGCCTTCTTCAGCCAGGGCAGCGTCGCAAGCTCCCGGGGCTGGAAGGCGATGACCGTATAGATCACCGGGAAACCCGCGGCGCGGGCGGCCTCGGTCAACCGGCGGGTCGCCGCGATCTGGGCCGACATGTCGGCGGCGGTCGGGTATTGGGTGTCGGTGAATCCGTAGGAGAAATCCACCACCACGATGGCCGGGCGGCTGCCGCGCGGCACCAGTACGTACCGAAACCGGCCTCGGCATAGACCTGTTGCTGGGACATGTCCTGTCCTCCGTAAATGGGGCGCCCGCCCCGCCGGACCCCGGGCCCGGACAGAGGCGGCGCTGGCTTTGGGGGCGCCGCGCTCAGCGGCGCGCGATCTGCATCTCCTTGACGACAAGATCGCCGTCGATGACGATCGGCTCGTCATCGAGAAACAGCGAGCAGCCGCGCATCGGGATATCGAGGTGGCAGGCGGTGTCGTTGGGCCCGCCCAGCTCGTTGTTGGGGCCGGTCGAGAACATCACGTTGCCGTAGAAGCTGCGCGGCTCCATGCCCATGCCGCCGGGGAATTCGCCCGGGGTCATGCCATGCCAATGCGCGTCGCGGTTCATGCCCCAGCCGACGTGGCTCATGCCCAGGCCGCGCGGATCGTTGAAGCCCTCCATGTAGGATTTGACCAGTTCCGCATCCAGCCCGCCGCGGATGTCGGTGATCCAGCCCTTCTCGATCGTGTAGGTGATCGGGTCGCGCACATACATGTTCTGCGGCAGCAGCACGTCGCCCGGCGCCACCACGATCTGCCCGTCCACCCCGTCGTCGTCGCCGCCGGTGAAGACGAAGCCCGAGGGCCAGTGGTCCCAGCGCCCGGGCTCGTCGGTGCAGGCGTATTCGGCCACGGTGGGATAGGTGTTCAGCTTGTAGGTCACATCGGTGCCATGCGGCGAGGTGATGCGCATGACCTTGGCCCGTGCCGGGTAGTCGGCCCCGATCTCGACCTTCTCGCGCAGCTCCTGGCTGGGCAGCATCCGCGCCAGCAGCTCCGGCGGCTCGACCGCGGTCAGGATGCGCGTCCCGGCGGCCTGGATGGCGAACTGTTCGGGGCTGAACAGCAGGAACACGCAGTCGATCAGCATGTCGCAGTTCTTCAGCGCCTCGACCGCCTCGGGCATCGCCGCGAGGCCGGTCTGACCCACCGCCCAGGACCCGACGACGGGCGGCGCGGGCAGCCGCATGTGGTACATGTTGGCGCCCAGAATGCGGCCCGCCGCCATGAAGGCATCGGCATAGTCCAGCCGGTCATTGCCACTGGGTCAGAACGATCAGGCGCTCGTCCTTGCGCACCCCGGACATCTTCAGCTGGTGCAGGCAGATGTCGGTAAAGCTTGCATGATCCATGACGGATCCTCCCTATTCCCGGTTTATTGAAGGTCGAAGTCCATGACCGCCCCGAGGAAGCCCTCGAGGTTGTCCCAGGGGATCATGTGGCCGGCACCGGCCACGATGCGCTGTTCGATGGCCGGGTTCAGCTGCGCGACCTCGGCCTCGGTCTAGCCGCGTCGACCACCGTGGCGCCCCCCGCGATGACCAGCCGCGCGGGCTTGGCGATCCCGGGGATGTCCTGATGGATGTCGTCGGTGTGGAACCCGTCGAAGGCGATGCGGATCGCGCCCCAGTGGCAGGTATGCAGCCATTCCGCGCGCAGGGCGACCTGTTCGTCGCTCCAGGTCGGACAGAAGGCCCGCATCTCCTCGGTCGAACAGCCGCGCGCCGCCATCACGATGCTGTCGCCGTACCAGGGCCATTGCGACGGATAGGCGCGGCGGCCCGGCCCGGACATCGGCGGGTCGACCAGCAGGAAACCGGCAAAGGGTTCGGGGTCGCGGGCATTGGCGCGAATGGCGATCCGGGCGCCCATGGAATGGCCCATCACCACGGGACGGTCCATGGTCCTGGCGATGGCGATGGCGTCATCGGCCAGCGCATCCAGCGTGTAATCCAGGTCGCCCGTCTCCGACAGGCCGCGCCCGCGCACGTCCAGCACATGCACCTCGAAGCGCTCGGCCAGCCGTTCGGCGACGAAGCCCCAGGTGATCGCGGGCGAGGTGATCCCCGGGATCAGCAGCAGTTGCGGCGCGCCCTCCGGCCCGTCCCAGCGGATCAGGTGCTGGCGGATGCCATTGGCGTGGATATTGTACCCGAAGCTCATGCCACCCTCCTCAGTAGGCGCCCGAGAGCAGCGTGCCGCCGCCCGGAACCCGCGTGTCGAGATCCAGCGCCCGGAGCATCTGCCAGGTCGTGGCGATGGCGGCGGTCAGCACCGGCTTGCCGACCTGCGCCTCCACCGTCGAAACCGCAGGCAGCGAGGGCATCTGCACGCAGGCCGAGAGCACCACCGCATCGACCTCCGAGGTGTCCATCTCCGCGACGATGCCGGGCAGGTTCATCGGGTCATGCGCCGCCACCGCCAGGTTGTCCTGGATCTCCAGCGCGCGCCAGGTCACCACCTCGATGCCCTCGTTGCGGATGTAGTCCACCACCATCTCGGTCAGCGGCTTCATGTAGGGCGCCACCACCGCGACCTTCCTTGCACCGATCGCCTTGATGCCCTCGACCAGAGCCCCGGCGGAGGTCACAACCGGCGCCTCCGCGTCATTGTCGCGGGTCACGCCCTGCAGCCGCTCCTGCGAGGTGCAGTGATAGCCATGCCCCATCGACATGATCGCAACCAGGCAGGCATAGCCCATCACGTCCACCACTGGCGTCCGACAGCTCCAGCGCGCAGCGGTCGCTGTCCGCATCCATCTTCGCCAGCTCTTCCCGCGTCACATGCTTCATCCGCATCCGCGACGAATGAAACGTGAAACGCTCCGGCGCTACCGCCTCTCGCGCACGCAAAAGCGCCGGAATCTCCGTCTCCATCGTGATGTTGGAAGACGGCACAATCTGGC
>NZ_JBDNCH010000003.1:0-59154 GCF_039769985.1 Ponticoccus litoralis | reverse complement strand
GACAGCGAAGCGCCCGAACTTGCCGCCCGGGTCCGGCCCTCGGCCGAGGGCGAGCTGGAGATCACCGCCCTGCTCGAGATCTACCTGCGCGCGGGCAAGCTGCAGGTCGAGCGCATGGGGCGGGGCTATGCCTGGCTCGACACCGGCACCCATGCCAGCCTGCTGGACGCGGGCAACTTCGTGCGCACCCTGACCGAGCGGCAGGGGCTGCAGACCGGCTGCCCCGAGGAAATCGCCCATGCCAAGGGCTGGATCAGCGATGCGGATCTCGCGAAACGGGCCGAAATGTTCCAGAAGACCGACTATGGCCGCTATCTCGCCGCGCTGCTCTGAACCGCGGGCCGATCGCAGGCCGGACCCGGGTCCGGCCTCGGGCGGGCCGGGCCTGCGGGGGGGCAGGCCGCGGCGGTTGATCTTCGATCGCTCTGTTCTCTATATGTGATCAAGCTCTTGATCACTCACTCCATTCCCTGCGTTGAAGGAAGACCATGGACAGCATCGCCCTGGGCCCCGACGGCCAAGCCAACCACGCCATGGCCATCATGCGTCAGGAGACCCGCGAAGGGGATCTGGCCACCGATGTCCATTTCCTGCCCGGCCTCGGACCTGCACGCCGACCCGGCCCTGGAGATCAGCGGGCGCTACAGCTCGCCCGAGGGCCGCATCCTCGGAGCTGGAGACCCAGACCCATGGCCGGGGCGGCTGGTGCGGGCTGCATGTGCGCCTGCCGGCCGAGAAGCTGCATCACGTGGGCACCATCGGCTTTGCCGCGCGCATCGCCGCCCCCGAGGTCTTCGTGGCCCGCGCGGCGCTGCGCTCGGGCGGGCCCGACGGGTTCGTCGACTGCTTCTTCGACAAGCACCTGCTGTTCCGCCCCGAAGAGGCCAGCCACGTGGATGCGATCCCCGTCCACTACCGCGAACCGGTGCCGGCGGAAGCCGCCTGGCGCGAGCTGATCCTCTTTTTGCCGACCCACAGCTTCCGTCTGTCGATCATCGATCTGCGCCTCTTCGTCGTCTGAGGCGGCATGAGCCTCGGACTGGTCATTCCCGTGCGCGACGACGGCGCCGCACTGGAGCGGCTGCTGGCCGGGGCCGGCGGGCTGGGCCTCTTCGATCAGATCGTGGTGGTCGATGACGGGTCCGCCGATCCGGTCGTGACCGACCGGGCAGAGGTCATCCGCCAGGACAGCGCCACCGGCCCCGGCCCGGCCCGCAACCGCGGGCTGGACGCGATCCGGACCAGCCATGTGCTGTTCTTCGACAGCGACGACATGATCACCCCCGGCATGGTCCCGCTCTGGCGCGACCTGGCCGGGCGGGAGTTCGACTTCTGCCTGTTCCGCCACGCCGATACCCGCCGCATCGCCCGGGGCCACTGGCACCAGATGCCCCATGACGATGCGCTCTGGCGGCTGGCGGGCATGGGGGGCGCCACCTGGCGCCGGTCTCCGGGCAGGCCGCGGCCTGGCTGGCCCAGACGGCGAACTACCCCTGGAACAAGATCTACCGCACCGGCTTTCTGCAGGCCTCCGGCATCCGCTTTCCCGATCTCAGGCTGCACGAGGACGTCGCCCCCCATTGGCACAGCTTCGCCGCCGCCGGGACCATCCTCGCCTCGGACCGGATCTGCGCCAGCCATACCGTCTCGCCCGGCGGCAGCCGGATGACCAATGCCCGCGGACGTGAAAGGATCGACGCCATCGCTTCGCTGCAAGAGATCAGCGCCAGCCTGCAGGATCCTGCGCGCGCGCCCCTGCGCCACGCCTTCCGGCATTTCGCCAGCGGGCTGTTCGACTGGATCTATTACCACATCGACCCGCGGTGGCGGGCCGAGCTGCTGACCGCCGTGCGCGGCTTCTGGCAGGCCTGCCTGCCCCCCGGGGACGAGACCCGGCTGATCCGGCACGACCCCGTGCTGGCCCTGCGCATCGCCCTGCAGATGGCCGGGGGCGGGCGCCATGCTGACCTTTGCCATGGCCACCCGCGACGAGGGCCCCGAGCTGGAGCTGGCCCTGCGCGCCCTGGCCCGGGCCAGCGGCCCCGGCGACCGCCTGCTGGTCTTTCATTCCGGCGACGACCGCAGCCTGACGCGGCTGCAGGGCTTTGCCGCCGAATACCCCACGCGGACCATCCGGACCGACAGCCCGGTGGGGGGGCATCGCGACCTGCTGCGCCTCGCGCTGGACATGGCCGAGACGGAATATACCCTGGTGCTGTCGCCCAGCGACCGCCTGCAGGCCGAGGCCTTCGCCGGCCTGCGCCGGACCCTTGCGCAGACGGCGCCGGACCTCGCCCTGCTGCACAGCGCCTGGTGGCTGGCCGATGACAGCCACCCCCTGCCCCGCAGCGACAGCGCGGCCTTTGACAGCCTGCCCCCGCAGCCCGCCGCGGCGGATTGCGCCGGGCTGCTGCCGGATCCGCGCCGGCTGGTCTATCGCACCGCCGACTGGCTGGCCCGCCTCGGCCACCTGGCCCGCCGCACCGGATGCGCGCGCCTTCTACGAAAGGGCGCTGGCGGACAGCTCCGGGCTGAGCGTCACCCGCGCGCCAGCCCTGCTGCATGCCCTCACGCCCGTGGATCCGGCCCCGACCCTGCAGGCCCTGACCCATGCCCTGCGTGAGCGGCCCGAGGCCGAACGCGCCGCCTGCCTTGCCGACTGGCGGCCCGCCCCGGACGAGGCCCTGACGCTCTGCCCGCCGGGTCAAAGTGCCACCCTTCTCACCGCCCTGCCCCGGATCGTCGCCCTGCTGCCCCGCCCGCTGCGCCGGGACATGGCGCGCCAGCCCGGCCCCTTTGCCCGCCTGCTCGAAGCGCAGATCGCCGAGGGCCCCCCGGGCGCCGGGGTCACCCTGAGCCTGCAGCTCTCCGAGCAGCAGCAGCAGCGCAGCGACATCCTGGCCGCCGCCTATGGCCGGCTGCGCGCCGATCTCGACCTGGCCCTGCCGGGGCCGGCCTATCTGCACGATCTCTACACGCGCCTGCGCGCGCTCTGACGCTCCGGGGGCCCATGCTCAAGGTCTATAAATCCGGCCCTCACGGCATTCGCACGCCGCTCAGCTACCCCGCGCTCTGGCCGCTGTTCCAGGACCGGATCACGCTGGTCGACCGCCCGTCCCGGGCCGATCTCTGCGTCTTTGCCCATGTGCTCGATATCCAGGATGCCCCCTACGAGGTGATCGCGGATTGGCGCGCGCGCCAACCGCCCGTGGTGCTGCTGTCCGAGGAACCCTTCTGGGACACGATCTGGGGCGGGCGCCCGCTGGATCCGGTGATCTACGTGGAAACCGCCTGGGGGGCCCTGCCGGTCCGGCAGCTGAACCATTGCACCAGCGCGATCTACCGGTTCCGGCGCATCCCCTACTACCTGCTGACCAACCACCGCTTTGCCAATGCCTACCGCTACCGCTTTGCCCGCAATGCCGCGCGCCCGGCAGCGGACTGGCAGCAGGATTTCGCCCGCCGCCCGGTCGATCTGACCTTCATGTTCGAACGCCGCGCCGCACGGCACCACTGGGTGGAATGGCCCGGGGCCGACCTGACGGGCCTGTGCTCTCGGCGCACCGACCTGGCCGAGGCCTGCACCACCGGCGTGGTCGAGCGCCTGGGCCAAAGCTGGCAGGGCGGGCAGAGCCGCTTCGCGCTGAGCACCGACTGGCACATGGACAAGCTGACGCGCCTCGACGGGCGCGCCCGCCTGATGGGGGCGCTGGAGAACACCCACCACCCCGATTACATCACCGAGAAAGTCTTTGACGCCTTCGCCTGCGGATCGCTGCCGGTCTACTGGGCCAGCCCCGGGCATCGCATCCACGAGTTGGGCCTGCCGGAGGGATCCCGGGTCAACCTCTGGGGAATGACGCCGGAGGACGGGGCAGCGCATCTGCAGGACCGCGCGCGGCATCAGGACGCCAAGGCGGTCCGGGAGGCCAATGTCAGGCTTCAGGCGCTGTTCTCGGAGCCGCAGCACTGGCTGGCAGAGCGCCGCCGGGTGCAAAGCGCCCTTGTCGCCGAACTGGAGCAGGCCTGCGCGCGCCCTGCCTGAGGGCATCGGCGGCCCCCCGCCGACGCGCAGGGCGGCGAGAGAGACGGCGGGCCCCGTCCTTCCGGGGTCGGGTTTGCCGGCATCCCGATCCCGGGCCTCGGGCCGAAGGCATCGGCGCCCCGCTTTTCGTCTGCGGCGTCATGAGTGCCGCCGCACCGCGGGCATAGGGCCGCCATCCTGCCCTCACATCGCTGGCCCCTCCCGGTTGCGGCTGAACCGGGTTCGCGGGGTCGATGCGCCGCGGATCAGGCCGCAGGCGGGCTTCGCCGCCCCCCGCTCCGACCTATTCGGAGTTGCTTTTCCCCCCGGTTTTGGGGCACTTGGCCCAAAAGGAGTTTTGGTTTGGCACGCAAAGCATTGATCACCGGCATTACAGGTCAGGACGGATCCTACCTGGCGGAATTCCTTCTGGAAAAAGGCTACGAGGTCCACGGCATCAAGCGCCGCGCCTCGCTGTTCAACACACAGCGCGTGGACCACATCTACCAGGACCCGCATACCAACAATCAGAACTTCCAGCTGCATTACGGCGACCTGACCGATACCTCGAACCTGACGCGCATCATCCAGGAGGTGCAGCCGGACGAAGTATACAACCTCGGCGCCCAGTCCCACGTCGCGGTCAGCTTCGAAGCCCCGGAATACACCGCGGACGTCGACGGCATCGGCACCCTGCGCCTGCTGGAAGCGATCCGTTTCCTGGGCCTGGAAAAGAAGACCCGCTTCTACCAGGCCTCGACCTCCGAACTCTACGGCCTGGTGCAGGAAATCCCGCAGCGCGAGACGACGCCCTTCTATCCGCGCTCGCCCTATGCGGTGGCCAAGCTGTATTCCTACTGGATCACGGTGAACTACCGCGAGGCCTATGGCATGTATGCCTGCAACGGCATCCTGTTTAACCACGAAAGCCCGCGCCGCGGCGAAACCTTCGTGACCCGCAAGATCACCCGCGGCCTGGCCAACATCTCGCAGGGGCTGGAAGAATGCCTCTACATGGGCAACATCGACAGCCTGCGCGACTGGGGCCACGCCAAGGACTACGTGCGGATGCAGTGGATGATGCTGCAGCAGGACGCGGCCGAGGATTTCGTGATCGCCACCGGCCTGCAATATTCCGTGCGCGCCTTCATCCGCTGGTCCGCCGCCGAGCTGGGCATCGAGCTGGAGTTCACCGGCGAGGGCGTGGACGAGATCGCCACCGTCGTTTCGGTCGACAACAGCATCTCCCCCGCCCTCAAGCCGGGCGACGTGATCCTGCGCATCGACCCCCGCTATTTCCGCCCCGCCGAGGTGGAAACGCTGCTGGGCGATCCGGCCAAGGCCAAGGCCAAACTTGGCTGGGAACCGGAGATCACCGCACAGGAGATGTGTGCCGAGATGGTCGCGGAAGACCTGAAGACCGCCCGTCGCCATGCCTTGCTGAAAGAGCACGGGATGGAGATGGCGGTTAGTTTGGAGTGACGAGACAGGGCGCTTCCTGCGATTTCAGGAAGCGCCCGCCTTGCCTGATCAAGTGATCAAGTTCGTAGGTATATCGAACGCACTAAAGACCTTTTCCATACGCCTTGAAAGCTCAAGCCTTCGGCTGGCGTAAGAAAGAGGATCATAATCGATCCGCTCCCAGGCGTCCTGAACGGTTTCACACTTGTCCAAGAACTCCTCAATTCCGATGGAGGGCAATGCCATCGTATCCGACAGTTCCCGGGTGCGGCTATCATGGGTGATCCAGAGCGCTGGTGTGCCAGACTGCCAAGCGACCATGTTCCCATGCAAACGCAGCCCCACGGAAAAATCAAAATGGCTGCTGTCCTCGAGCCATTGGTCCACCGAATAATACGTACGCAGCTTAACCGCGACAAACTCCCGGAACGCCTCCAGGTCATCGTTGGGCATTAGCGTCTTTTGCAGGCTGCCTTCAAAGTTCTCCGCCACCTCATCGGTTGAAAACGGGTTGTTCTGCCGTAGGTACTTGATCATGCTCGGCACCGCTTGCTGCACCATGATCGCGCGTCCGCATTGCGTCCAGGACACCAGCCGACACTCGACTTTCTTCTTGATGGCCTTCTTCGGCCAAGGTTCGTCGGCATGGGTGATGAACGACCGCATCGGGCTGGCGAGCTTGGCCGCGATCATGTCGGGAAAATCCGGGGCAGGGTTGATGAAGTTCGAGGGGCAGCCTGTAATCTCGAAATTGCCGATCCCGTAGCGCTCCAGTACGCGCGCGGTAAACTCGCCGCGAATGGACACTTTGGGGCTGCGTTCGCGGATCAGGTCCAGCAGACGCAAGATGCTGGGATGAAAGTCGAAGCTGGCCTTTTCAAAATCATCAGCCTGTGCCCCCAACCCCACAAACAGCAAGGGCAGCTCAGTGCGCTCTAGAAAACTGACGTAATTTGAAAAATCGAAGCCTTCTCGCAAAAAGTTAGCGGAAGGAACAACCAAAACACGCGCCGTTTCCCTGACCTTCTCCGGAGCCCAAGGAATGTCCGATCCGACCACCTGAATGGATTCATCGATGAGGCGGGATACTGCGTATTGAAATACCAAATTTCCGCAGTTCTGCCCCACCTTTTGCATCGCGGTATTCGTATCCATAAACGAAACACCCGGGACATGGCCCAATGTCCCTGACAAGGCTACTCCGCGTACGTCACTGTGCGCCATCATTCAGAAATCCACCCCGCTCACTTCCATTTTCACCTGATTGGGCGACAGCCGCGTCGCCAGCTCCGTGAACGAACTCCAGTTCGACCCCAGCAGCAACGGCGCAGCCCCCAGCAGCATCGCATCCGCCAGCGCATAGTGCAGCTGCTCCGCCGACCGGTCGTAAAGAGAGCGCTGCAGATAGGCAACCCGACCCCCGTAGACCTGAGTGAAGGCCTCGTAGGTTTCGGGCATGTCGGCGGCAACGAAGATCCGCTCGGCGCGGCCTTCCCCGATCAGCGCATCGAGGCGCGCCATGAAGTGCGAATAATGGCTTTTCTCGCGCCAGTGGTTGATCGCGGCATGGCCTTCGGCGGTCCAGTTCTCGGCGCGGTCATAACTTGCGTTATCCGACCCCGGCGCGCCCACCATCCGCACATGCGCGCTGACGGCGTTGGGGGTCCGGACCGAGGCCACCAGGTCGCGCACGGCCTCGACCGGCGTCAGCCCGCGCAGAAAGCGGTTTTCCGCCTCCCAGGTCGAGGGCGCGGCGTTCAGCACATAGGCGGCGCGGGCGTAGATATCGCCGCCCCAGCTCAGATCCAGAGGCGCATCCTTCTGCGCGCCCTCCTCGATCTCCATGTAGTTGTACACCAGGCACCCCCGCCCCCAGGCCTGCTGGACGAAGGCCTCTTCGATGACGGCGCCCTTGTAGTCGAAGAGATCCGACAGCCGTCCCTCGCAGTGGTGATCCGGCTCCCAGACGACCACGAGTTCGCGATCCGTCGCCTCGGCGATGGCCGCCGCCGAGCCCATGGCCCGCATGCGGTTGCCCAGCCCGTGCTGCGCATCGATGAACAGCCGCGGACGGGAAGAGACGATCCGGGGCGCCTCGGGCCGCTGTGCGGCGCGGGCGATCAGATCGGGCCCGATCTCGGCCCCGGGGCGATCCAGCAGGCCCGGAAGCGCCTCTCGCGGCACCGACAGAATGGATGGACCGAAGCGCCAGGAGGCCATCTCGGCCAGCGCGTAGTGCCCGGCGTCCTCCCAGACCGGATCGGGCACCGGATGCGGAACCTCGCCCGCACGCGCCATTGTCACGACCGGCCCCCGGCTGCCCAGAATCCGGAACGGCAGAAGCTGTCGGTCCCGGTTCCACAGGGGCATGACATGGGCCAGAAAGCGATTCCGGCGGATGCAGTACATCGTGCCCGAGGTGATGTCGCCCAGGGCCGTGCCGGGCGCCGCCCGGTCGCCGCCGCCGATCCGCTCTGCGTCACTGTGGTCCTGATGGTGGATCGTGTTGCCCGCCACGTCGATCCGCCGGGCGCCGATGTCGATCAGCCGATGGTACAGATCGTCGTCGTCCCAGCCATAGGTGGTGATGAATTCGTTGAACCCCGCCACCTCGGACAGAACGTCCCGGGTGACGAAGAAGAACCCGTTCACATGCGCCTGTCCCGGCTCGGCTCGTCCGCCAGTTGCCGGCAACGAAACTGCGGGCCGGCAGAGGGTTGCGCGCGAAGAAATCGGGCATCAGCAGCAGGTCGGCATCGACCTTGAGGATCTTGTCGAAACGCGCGGCCCGGAACCCCGCGTTGAAGGCATAGGACAGGATCCAGCGCGCCTCTCCGTCCACCCGCAGGATCCGGATGCGCGGGTCGTCGATGCCCTGCTCACGCAGGCTCTGTGCGACGGGCACGTCGGACGACCAGTCCACGATGATGACTTCCGAGATTTCCGTGAACCCAAGCCAGGACCGGAGCGCGGACAGCAGGTTTTCGGTCCTGTTCATCGCGCAGGTGACGACGGAAATGCCCTCTGCGCCCTCGGATGTGATCGCGGGAAGCGTATCGGCGTCCTCACCCGCGCCCGCGCCGACCCAGTGCAACCGGGGCCTCGATCTGCAAAGTGTCCAGGACCTGCTCCAGGATCCGCTTCCGTGCCGCAGAGCCATCCTCCGCAACGAACTGCCCCAGTCTTGTCAGCGCATGCGCGCGCTCCTGCTCGTCGAGAGTGGACTGGATGGCAGCCAGATCTCGCCAAAAGTCAGTTAGTTTCACAACCATTGAAAATCTTCATGTAATCCCTGAACCTATTGAGAACACTAAGCACATTGATCCATGGAGTTCGAGGGCGATCTTGTATATTTCCGTGGTTGAAAGCCTGAGAGAGAGCCAATGAGAATTTTCCTAGCAGGACACCGCGGCATGGTCGGCGGCGCGATCCTGAGACGCCTCGGCGCCACCGCAGACAGCGACGTCATCACCCGCACCTCCGCAGAGCTCGACCTCAGGGACCAGTCGCGCGTCCGCGCCTTTTTCCAGAAGGAACGCCCCGACGCCGTCATCCTCGCCGCCGCCAAGGTCGGCGGCATCCACGCCAACAACACCTACCCGGCGGATTTCATCTACGAAAACCTGATGATCGAGTGCAACGTGATCCACCAGGCCTTCGCCGCCGGCGTGGGCAGGCTGCTGCAGCTGGGCTCCTCCTGCATCTATCCCAAGGCCGCCCCGCAACCGATGGCGGAAGACGCCCTTCTGACCGGCCCGCTGGAACCCACCAACGAGCCCTACGCCATCGCCAAGATCGCCGGGATCAAGCTCTGCGAAAGCTACAACCGGCAGCACGGTGTCGACTATCGCTCGGTGATGCCCACCAACCTCTACGGGCCGGGCGACAATTTTCACCCCGAGAATTCGCACGTCCTGCCCGCGCTCATCCGCCGCTTCCACGAGGCCAAGGAACAGGGCGCGCCCGCCGTCACCATCTGGGGCTCCGGGACACCCCGGCGCGAATTCCTGCATGTGGACGACATGGCCGAGGCCTCTCTTTTCGTGATGGACCTGCCCCGCGCGGTCTATGACCGCGAAACCGACCCCATGCTGAGCCACATCAATGTCGGCACCGGATCGGATGTCACGATCCTCGGAACTGGCCCGGATCGTGGCCCGGGCTGTCGGTTTCGAGGGCGAGATCCACACCGACCCGTCGAAACCGGACGGGACGATGCGGAAGCTGATGAATGTCGACCGGCTGTCGCGGCTGGGGTGGCAGGCAAGCATCGCGCTCGGGGACGGGATCGGCACCACCTATCAATGGTTTCTCGACCAGCAGGACGCCGGCACCCTGCGCCTGTAACCCCCCTGCCCTTCCGAACCACACATGTTTCAAGAGCATATATATGATCACACCCATTCTTCTCTGCGGCGGCTCCGGTACCCGGCTCTGGCCCCTCTCGCGTAAATCCTACCCCAAGCAGTTCGTGCCTCTGGTGGGCGACAGGACCCTGTTCCAGGCCTCGGCGGAACGGCTGTCCGGCAGCGCATTCGACAGGCCCCTGGTGCTGACGAACAACGACTTCCGCTTCATCGTCACCGAACAGCTGTCCGAGATCGGCATCGACCCCGGCGCCGTGCTGATCGAACCCGAGGGGCGCAATACCGCCCCCGCCATCCTGGCCGCCGCGCTCTATCTCGAGCAGAGCAACCCGGATGCGCTGATGCTGATCGCGCCCTCCGATCACGTGATCCCCGACCCCGAGGCCTTCCGCGCCGCCGTCGAAAAGGGCACCGAGGCCGCCCGGAACGGCCAGATCGTCACCTTCGGCATCACCCCGACCCACGGCGAAACCGGCTATGGCTACCTGGAACTCTCCGAGGCGCCCGGCGACAGCGCCATCGCGCTCAAGCGCTTCGTGGAAAAACCCGATGCCGCCCGCGCCGAAGAGATGGTCGCCTCGGGCATGTACCTGTGGAACGCGGGGATCTTCCTGTTCTCCGTCGGCACGATCCTGAACGCCTTCCGCACCCTGGCCCCCGAGCTGGTGCCCCCCGTGGCACAATCCGTCTCCGAGGCGAAAAGCGATCTGGGCTTCCTGCGCCTCGGCCCCCGAGCCCTGGTCCGGGGCCGGGGACATCTCGATCGACTACGCGATCATGGAACGCAGCGACGGGCTGTCGGTCGTCCCCTTCTCGACCGGCTGGTCCGACCTGGGCGGCTGGGACGCGGTCTGGCGCGAAAGCGCCCAGGACGCCCGCGGCGTGGCCACCAGCGGCACGGCGACGGCCATCGACTGCGAGAACACGCTGCTGCGCTCGGAAGACGACCGGGTCGAGCTGGTGGGCCTCGGGGCTCAGGAACGTCATCACCGTGGCCACGCCGGATGCGGTGCTGGTGGCCGATGCCTCGCGCGCGCAGGACGTGAAACTGGCGGTGGCCGCGCTCAAGGCGAAATCCGCCAAGCAGGCCACCATGTTCCCCAAGGATCACCGCCCCTGGGGCTGGTTCGAAAGCCTGGTGGTGGGCAACCGCTTCCAGGTCAAGCGCATCCACGTGCATCCCGGCGCCGCGCTGTCGCTGCAAAGCCACCACCACCGCTCCGAGCACTGGATCGTGGTGGAAGGCACCGCCCGCGTGACCATCGACGAGGAGGTCAGGCTGGTGACCGAGAACCAGTCCGTCTACATTCCGCTGGGGGCCGTTCACCGCATGGAGAACCCCGGCAAGGTGCCCATGGTGCTGATCGAGGTACAGACCGGCAGCTATCTCGGCGAGGACGACATCCTTCGCTACGAAGACATCTACGCCCGCACCTGACCCCGCCGAGGACATCGCCATGACGAATGACAGCCCCCGCCTCGTGGTGCATGCCCTGCCGGGCGCACAAGCCCGGAAGATCGCCACCGCGCTGACCGGCCTCATCGGCCCGGACGGCACGGAACAGGGGCCGGCGCTCTCGGCGCAGGACGCCGCCAGACAGCTCTCCGCCGACCCCGAGGCCGGGCTCTGCCTGCTTTACGAAGACCCGGTCCGCGCGCTCTGCGCCGCGATGTCCGCCCAGGAGGACATCGCCGCCGTCCTGCAGAACTGGACAGCCGCCACGGGCCAGGCGCTGGACCTGCATCGCCACAACAGAAAGCGATCGACGATCTACGAGGCGGCGCACCTGCAGCGGTTCGCCGCCGCCGGCCTGGCCCGGCTGGGGGTCGAGGCCGACAGCCGCCTGCTGGGCGATATCCCGGACACCGCGCCCCCCAGCCCGCTGGCCTATATCATGGCCCAGGCCATTCTGGCAGAAGACCAGGACGCCCGGGCCGCGCATGACGAACTGGTGGCCAGCACACAGACACTGTCCAACGAAGAGGATCCGGCCCCCGCCGACCTGGCCCTTCAGGCCTATGCGGCCCTGCGCGACAAACAGGACACGGTGGAATCGCTGCAAAGACAGGCCATGGACACCAGCCACGACCTCGGCCAGCAGCTGGCAAGGAAAACCGCCCACGTCGAGCTGCTGCTCTCGCATCAGGCGGATATAGTCGCCGACATGGAAGAGCTGCGGGACGGCTTGCAAACGAGCGCCCTCACGGCAGAACAGGAAGCGGAACAGGAAAAGGCGGGCCTGCAGGCACAGCTTCAGACCGCGTCCGATGCGCATGCCCAGCTGATGGCCCAGCAGGCGGCGATGATCGCCGACATGGAAGAGCTTCAGGAAAAGCTGGAGCAGAACGGCCGCGCGGCGGAACAGGAAAAGGCGGGCATCCGGGAAAAACTGGATGCAGCCTCCGCACGCAATAGCTTGCTGGCCGACCAGCAGGCTGCCATGCTCTCGGACATGCAGAAACTGGAGCAGGAAATGGACGCCAGGGAGGTCCGCGCCATGGGCATCCAGCACAGCCTTCGGGTCCAATTGAAAGCCGTGGAAGAGACCGGGGACCGCGTCCTGCTTGAACGGGATCAAAGAACCGCAGAGCTCAAGGCCGCCCTTGAAACGCAGGCACAGACCGCCGCGGCCCTGACCCGGCGCGACGAGGATCTGACCATGGCCCGCAGGGAAATCGACCGGATCATGGGCTCTCGCTCGATGCGCCTGACCGGGTCGCTGCGCAAGATCGCCGGCCTTCTGCGGGGGCGCCGCTGACATGCGCGAAAGCCTCAGAACCGACACCCCTGCCCTTCTCGAGGCGACCGAGACATTCGCAACCGCGCTCTATGTGGGGCCGGGGCTTGAAGCCCTCGCCGCGTCGCTGTCGGGGACGCAGGCAGACCGGCTCGTGGCTTTCGCCCTTCCGAGCCGCGGCAAAGGCGCTGCGCGCCCCGACCGCCAGCGCGCCGCTTGCCCGGATCGAGATCCACCCTGCCCTGCTGTCGCGCAGCAGCGGTACGGCCAGCCTGCAGGACTTCAACATCAAGGGCTATGCCGCCCTGCGACCGGCCACCGGCCTCAAGCGGATTTTTCCCGGGCTGCGCGAAACGCGCCAGACCAGTATCGATACGATCTCTCCCTCCGAGGCCCTGGAACAGGCCCGGCTGGAAGGAAGCGACAACCTGCTGATCCTCGGCGCATCCGGCTTTGAAATGGAGGTTCTGGACGCGGTCCTGCCCACCAAGGGGCAGCCGCCCTTCTCGCGCATCGTCCTGATGCTGCCGGATGCGGTCCTTTACGAGGGCGGCAGCACCGGCGCCGCCCTTGCCACGCGTCTGGAGCAGGCCGGCTATCGCCGCAGCAGGACCGACAGCTCCGATCCCGACATGCCGGTCGCCGCCTTCGACCTTGACCGCGCCGGCCAGGAGGCGCGCATGGTGCTGGCCGAACGGGACCGCATCATCGCCGCGCTGACCGACAGGCTCGATCGGCTCGCGGACGACCTGAAAGAGGTCCAGGCCCAACGCGACCGCGCCCTCACCGACGCCGAGACCGCCCTCGCCGCAGCCCGCGCCGAGGCGAAGGGCCTGCGCCGGGAGCTGGACCAGGCACAGGCCGCGGCGCAAGATCTCCGGCAGCAGAACGCGGCGCTCACGGCGGCACGGGCCGAGTTACAGGCCGATGCAGAGGCGGAACGGGCGGATCTCGCAGAGATCACCGCCGAAAAGGATACCGCCCAGCACAGGCTCGGCGATCTGGAAGGCGCCCTCGCCGCAGCCCGCGCCGAGGCGGAGGGCCTGCGCCAGGAGCTGGACCAGGCACAGGCCGCGGCGCAAGATCTCCGGCAGCAGAACGCGGCGCTCACGGCGGCACGGGCCGAGTCACAGGCCGATGCAGAGGCGGAACGGGCGGACCTCGCAGAGATCACCGCCGAAAAGGATACCGCCCAGCACGGACTCGGCGATCTGGAAGGCGCCCTCGCCGCAGCCCGCGCCGAGGCAGAGGGCCTGCGCCAGGAGCTGGACCAGGCACAGGCCGCGGCGCAAGATCTCCGGCAGCAGAACGCGGCGCTCACGGCGGCACGGGCCGAGTCACAGGCCGATGCAGAGGCGGAGCGGGCGGATCTCGCAGAGATCACCGCCGAAAAGGATACCGCCCAGCACAGGCTCGGCGATCTGGAAGGCGCCCTCGCCGCAGCCCGCGCCGAGGCGGAGGGCCTGCACCGAGGAGGTGGACCAGGCCCGGGCCAAATGCCGCGAACTGGAAGACTGGATCGAAACCTCCAAGGTCCAGCACGGGGCCGCCCTCGCAAAAGCCGCCGAAACCGCGTCTTCCACCCAGCGCGCCAGGACCAAGGCCGAAGAGGATCTGACCCTTGCGCTGCGCCTGCAGGGCCTCAGAGAGACGGATCTGGACGAGCTGAAGGACAGGTACCGGGCCCTGAAGGCGGAGAACGATCAGCTGGCTGACCTGCTCAGGAGCACGCTGCACAGCCTGACCTTCCTGCAGGGCAAGAAACAGGGCGGCAAGAAGACCGCGAAACGCACATGACAGCGGCCCCCGACAAGCTTCTGCACGCGGCGCTGCAGGCGCTGGAACAGGCCGCCCCCGCGCGGGTCAGGGACATGTCCGGTCTGGCCCCGCCCGGAGATCGGGCAGAGGCCCGCAAGGCCCTGCAGGAGTCGCTCAAGGCTGCGGCGCGGCTGCTGGCGGACAGGCCCGCCAAGCCGGTCCTGCGCACCCTGCACCACCTGGCCTGCACCGGCGGCACGGTCATTTCCAAAGCCGTCGCGACCCAGCCGAATGTGGCCCTGCTCAGCGAGGTGGACCCCTTCAGCCCCCTGGGCCACGCCCATCCCTTTCGCCCGACGGATATGATCGGGCTGGCCAAGATCGGCTCGCGCGCGGTCAGCAGCGATACACAGGCCAGGCTGTTCAAGGCCAGCCTGGACGTGCTGGTGCAGGAAAACGCGGACAGGGGCAGCTACCTTGTGCTGCGCGACCACAGCCACGGCAAATACACCTATGGCGAGGACATCGGCAGCTACCCCGGCCTGCGTGATTTCCTGAGCGATGCCTACGATCTCAGATCCGCCGTCACGGTGCGCGATCCCATCGACAGCTATCTCTCGCTTCGGAGAAACGGCTGGGTCCATTGTCAGCCCGCCACCTTCGACGAATATTGCCGGCGCATGCTGGTGTTCCTGGACGACCACGCCGGCGTGCCGCTCATCCGCTACGAGGATTTCATCACCGACCCGCAGAAAGGCGGAAGCGCCCTGTGCCGGGCGCTGGCGCTGCCGTTCAATCCCGACTTTCCCCACCTGATGCCGGCTCGTTTCGCTGTCCGGCGACAGCGGGCGCAAGGGGAACAGGCTGGCGCTCCGCCCGCGCTACGAGATCCCCGAGGATCAGGCCCGGGACATCCGCGACAGCCCCAACCACGCGGTCCTGGCCGAGCGTCTGGGCTATTCTACCGCGCTGGCCCCGCCTGCATAAGCCGCGCCTCTAGGGCGATCCGTGCCCCGGCCTCCTCTTCCAGCATCGTCTGCGCCACCATCAGCTGATCCCTGAGCAGGGCGACCTGTGCGGCCAGGTCTTCCCCCGGGGCCGCGGCGATATCCCCCTCTCCCGCTTCGACCGTCTTTTTATCGAGCAAACCCATCCTCTGCCCTCACTGACACCCCATTCTCCTGCCAGCATAGGCGCCGAGGGCAGATGAACAAGCACCCTGCCCCGGGGCGGGCATCGCCGGCCCGGGAACGCATGACGGAGGGCTGTCCCTGTATGCCGTCAACGACCCCTTCTCCCGTTGCGTCGCCGGCGGGCCGGAGGATGCCGCCTTGTCGATCAGGCCGTCCGGCCTGATCCGGGCCCGATCGGGGCCTGTCATGCGAAAACAAGCGCGCCGATCGGCTTGCCTTCGCCAAGCAGGCGCCGCAGGGCACGGTAGATCGCGATATTCTCTTCTATTTCCTGCGTTTTCATATCCAGCGCCAGGGTCGCACGGGCATCGCTTTCGCGCCCGTATAGCCCGTAGACCAAGGCCAGGTTGTCCCGCACATGCGGCGCCGCGGTCGGATCGCGCACCAGCTCCTGCAGGATCGAGAGGCTCCTGGCCTGCTGCCCGCCGAGCGCCAGAGACAGCGCGTAATTGTTGCGCAGCACGAAATTCGCCGGATAGCGCGCCAGCCCCTCCTGATAGACCGCCTGCGCCTGAGCGTGGCGCGACAGCGTGTCCAGGGCGACGCCCTTGCCGGTGAGCGCGGACAGGTTCGCGGGGTCGATCTTCAGCGCCTTGTCGTAATAGCCGATCGCGGTTTCGGCCTGCTGCTGCGACAGCTTCACCCGGGCGAGGACCGCCAGGACCTCGACATTGCGCCTGTCCAGTTCATGCGCGCGGGTCAGCACCGCATCGGCGCGGCTGTGCTGGCCAAGCCGGGAATAGCTGTCGCCCAGCCCCAACAGGGCGGGCACCGAGTCCGGCTCGGCCTTTACCACCTTCTCGAAAAGCTGCGCCGCGGTTTCGGGATCGCCGGATTTTGCCGTCGCCTGCGCCAGCCGCAGGCTGGCCGAACCCGCGTCCGCCGCCTCCGGGCCGGATCCCCGGTCCTGGGGGTTGCGCAGGCGGACAGGAAGAGGGCGGTCGCAAGCGCCCCGAGGGCGTGAAGCAGGGTCTTGGGCATGTGCAAATTCGTCTCCAGCGGCAGGGATGTTCGAAAGGGGGTGAGGGTCAGCGGACCAGCAGGATCCGGTCGCAGGCCACCCCGTGCAGCACCAGATCGGCCTCGCCGATACCGATGCCCAGAGTGTCCAGCAACCCGTCGATGACGCTATCCAGCGGGGTCATCAAGGCGGTCAGGATGGGGGCGAGCTGGGTCTGCACGATCCCCAGAACCAGGTTCAGCAGGGAATTGACCAGGCCCAGTTCGATGCCCAGCAGGGCAAGTTCGATATCCAGTTCGGCATCCGCCGCCAGGGCCGAGATCAGCGCCTCGAGCACCCTGCCCGACCCGAAGGTCTTGGTCGCGGCACCCCCGGCTGCGGGCAGTTCGCCCAATGTGAAGTCAAGCTGCGCCTGCTCTGAAATTCCGACCGGGGCATGCGCCCTGATCATCACGTTGGCGTCCAGTATGCCAAGGCCGAGCGGCCGGATCCGCACCCCCAGAAGCTTCGCCGGGGACAGCGCCGCCTGGGACAGCGGCGTCGTGGTATCCTCGAAATCCGGGGCGTCGAACTCGCCCAGGAACACCTCGGCAACATGGGTGCCGGTCACACCGGTCAGCGGATCGGTCCCGGTGTCGAAACTGGCCACCACATCCGTCGGCACTGGACGCCGAGCAGTTGAGCGCCGACAGCGTGGCGGTCGCGCTGGCGATCTCGATATAGACCGGCAGATGCACCGAGGCGACGTCGAGCCCAAGCCCGGACAGAAGCGATGGATCGAGAAGCAGTTCCAGTTTCAGGCGGGTCTGCGCGGTATGCAGCGTCGTGCCGCGCTCGCCCACGGTGATCCAGCCCGAATCCGCCGGGCGTTCGCCGATGACCAGCGCCAGATCGATCGCCGTCAGCCCCGGCACGGTCAGCGCCAGGTCGGTCTGTACGTATCTGTCCGCGTTGACGATCCCCACCGAGGCCATGAGGATATCGAGCGCCGAAACCGTGATCTCGGGCAGAATATCGTCGATCTGCGCGGCGACATCATCGCCGTCGATCATGATCAGCCGGGAGATGTCCAGAACCGCCGATCCGGTGCCGTTCAGCACCGCGGTCAGGACATCGACCGGCCCGCCCGGGCCGTTGGCGTCCAGCAGCGCCCCCGCAATATCGGCAAGATCGGCCTCCGCCATCAGCACGTCGCGATAGTCGACGGCGGTGAGATCCAGCCGGATGGCCAGGGCCTCGATAAAGGTCAGCAGATCGACATCGACATCGGCCAGCGCCTCGTAATCCAGAAGGTCGAGCCCCACCGAGGTGCCAAGCGCCTCTGACAGCAGCGCGTTGAGCAGCCCGGCCTCCAGCGCGGCAAGCCGCGACCCCAGGCTGAACGAGGCCATGTCGAACCGTGCCGCCGTCGCCGTCGCCGAAAGCCGCGTGCTGTCCCCGTCGACGAAGCTGCGCATGAAATAGAGCGGCGCCTCTTCCGCAAGTTCCACCCGTGCGGCATTCACATCGGTATCGGAGAGCGCGCGCGCCTCCAGCCGGTCGTCCGGGGCACGCGTGGCGTCGCGTATATAGCGGCCATAGCCGATCTGCTGCAGCGCCTCGGGGGGCAGGCCATTGCCCCCGATGGTGTCCAGCGCACGGTCGCGCGGCCCGCCCCCGAGGTTCGACACCGCGCTAATCGCCGCAAGGTCGGCATGGGTCTGCAGCGTCTTCTGGCGCAGATACAGCGCCCCGAGATCCACGCCCAGAGCGAGGAACCCCATCATGACCGTCAGCGCCAGCGCCACGATCAGGATCACGGCGCCCCGCTCCTCGCCGAGGAAACCGCGCAGGTACCGTTCAATACGCAAGATAGCTGCTCCTCGATACCTCGGGTATCTCCAGCCCGAGGAAGCCGTCCACCACGTCGACGGCGGAGCCCGAGAGGTCATAGGTCAGCGTCACCTCGATGCCGGGCCCGGATATGTCGCGCAGCGCGACCCGATGCGAGACCTTGCCGCTGCGCAGAATGGGAAAACGGCTTTGCGCGTCGGCGATGAACGCATTGGCTTTCTCGACCCGTTTCGCCGCCGCCAGTTCCAGCACAGAGTGGCGCGCCGCCTCGGCCGCGAGTTGTTGCAGGCTGTTGGCGATGGCGAAATACTGGCCGAAACAGACGATCCCGAACAGGATCGCCAGCAGCAGCGGCAGGACAAGGGCGAATTCCACCGCCACCGCGCCGTCTTCGCGCTGCGCAAAGGATATGGCACGACGCCTCATCCGAACCCTCCATCCATGATATTGTCGAGGATATTCAGGACCGCCGGGCCGATCAGCACGATGAAGAGCGCCGGCATGATGAACAGGATCAGCGGCACCGTCATCAGGGCCGGAATGCGCCCGGCCTGTTCCTCGATGCGCAGCAGCCACATGGCGCGCTGGTCGCGCATCAGGCCGCGCAGCGCACGGGCGATCGGCGTGCCATAGCGTTCGGCCTGCATCATGGCATTGGCGAAGATGGTCACCTCGGACAGCGGCAGGCGCTCGGAAAGCTCGGCCCGGGCCGTCTCGCGATCCGGCAGCACCCCGAGCTCGACCGACAATTGACGGATCTCGAAGGCCAGCACCGGGGCCGCGGGCTGGATATCCCGGGCCACGCGGCCAAGCGCCGGGCCGAAACCGAGGCCCGCCTCGCTGGCGATCACCAGCAGTTCCAGCATGTCGGGAAAGGCGCGGCGGGCTTCGGCAAAGCGCTTCCTCTGCCGCATCTTCAAGAGGGCATCGGGCAACTTCGACAGGGCCAGCGCGCTGCCCAGGATCACGATGACGGCAATGAGCCGCCCCTGCCCGTCCGGTACGGTTCAGCGCGAACCAGAGCAGGGCGAACCCGGCACCGCCGAACGGCAGCAGCAGCTTCAGGAAGGCATAGATCAGCAGGGCGTCCCGCCCCCGGAACCCCGCCGCGCGCAGCAATTCGTAGCGAGGCCTCGGCCTCGCCGCCCCTGATCACCGAAAACCGTTCCGAGATATGGATGGCAAACCGGGCCACGCTCTCCAGCAGGCGGCGCGATTTCGGGCGGCGCGGCCTGATCCTCTCGGGACGAGACGCGCGAAGCGCCCGGTCCAGGCGCGCCATCCTGGTGCGGCGGTCGAAGGCCTGCAGCACCGCCATCTGGCCGAGGTAGATCAGGGGCGCGCAGAGGATCAGGGCCGGGACAAGGGAGAGCCTGTCAAACATCGAGACGCGCCAACCTGTACATGCTGTAGATGCCCAGCCCCGGGCAGGCCAGGCCCGCCAGTGCCATGACCCGGCCCCGCGGGTCGCTGAACAGCGGCATCAGATAGTCGCCGTTCATCACCCAGAGCGCGGCACCGACGACAAAGGGCAGCGAGCAGAGAATGCCGGCGCTTACCCGGACCTCGGTACGACAGCGCCGCCGCCTTCCGGCGCAGCTTGCGCCGTTCGCGCAGCATGGTCGCCAGGTTCTCCAGCGTCTCTATCAGGTTGCCGCCGGTTTCCACCTGCAGGCCGGTGGCGATGGCGATGAAACGCGCCTCGGGGGATCCCACCCGCTCGGCGATACCGCCGAAGGCCTCCACAAGGCCGACCCCCAGCCGCATCTCCTCGCAACAGAAAGCGAATTCCTCCTCGGTCACGCCGGTCGCGTGTTCGGCCACGACCTTCAGCGCCGCCGCAACCGGCTGACCCGAGCGCAGGCTGCGCGCCAGCATATCGAGGCTGTCCGGCAGCGCCTCGGTGAACGCCGCCACCCGGCGCGACCGAAGGAACCCGAGATAGAGGTTGAACAGCAGATAGCCCGCGCCGCCGGCAACCGGCACCGATAACAGCGGCGACAGCAGCCCCGCCAGCAGAAGCGCGACAAACACCGCCCCCGCGACAGCCGCCATGATCGCAACCGCCGCGCCCGGCGCCATGTCGAGGCCCGCCTCGCGTATCCGCGCCTGCATCAGCCCCGCGACGCCACCGGTTCGGGCCCCGGGGGATTTACGCTCGTCCCCCGCATCCAGCCGCCGGGCAACCTTGTCATCCGCCTGCTGCGGATGGTTGACGGTGAATCTGACAAGCCGCCTCTGCCGCGCCCGGCGCGAACGGTCAAGCGTCAGGACCAAGGCCAGACCGACCCCCGCGAAGACGCAGAAGGCCAGCAGAAATAGAGCCATCACCTGCAGCATGTCAGCCCTCGAGCGTCTGGCGCAACGCCGCTTCCAGCCCCATCTCGGCGGCGCGCGGCATGAAGAGCGGCCCCGCCCCGGTGGCCATGAACCGCCCGACGACCGCATCGCCGCCCTGGCCGGGCTCGGCCTCGGAAACGGAACAGTTCCTGGATGCTGACGGTATCGCCCCCCATGCCGACGATCTCCGAGATCGAGGACACCCGCCGCACCCCGTCCCGCATGCGTGCGATCTGGACCACCAGATGTATCGCGTCCTTCATCTGCTGGCGGATGAAGGCGACCGGCAGGGCGATCCCGGACATGGCGATCATGTTCTCCAGCCGGGTCAGCGCCTCGCGCGGGGAATTTGCGTGCAGCGTGCTCATCGAACCGTCATGGCCGGTATTCATCGCCTGCAGCAGGTCGAAGGCCTCGTCGCCGCGCACCTCGCCGATGATGATCCGGTCGGGGCGCATCCGCAGCGAGTTGCGGAACAGGTGCCGCATGGTGATCTCGCCCAGCCCCTCGATCGTCGGCGGGCGGGTTTCCAGACGCACCACATGCGGCTGCTGCAGCCGCAGTTCGGCGGCATCCTCTATGGTTACGATCCGTTCGCTCGCCGGGATCTCGCGCGAGATCGCATTGAGCAGCGTCGTCTTGCCCGAACCGGTGCCCCCCGAGATCAGCAGGTTCAGCCGCATCTTCGCCGCGAGACGCAGAAAGGCGGCCATGGCCGGCGACATGCTGGAGCGCGCCACCAGATCGGCCAGGTGCAGTTCGTCCTTGGGAAATTTCCGGATCGTCAGCGTCGGGCCGTCCAGCGCCAGCGGCGGGATTGTCACGTTGATGCGGCTGCCATCGGGCAGGCGCGCATCGACCAGCGGCGTGGTCTCGTCGACACGGCGCCCCGCGGCCGAAACGATCCGCGTGGCGATATTGAGCACATGCCCGTCGTCGCGGAACGACATGTCGGTCAGTTCCATCCGGCCCGCGCGCTCGACGTAGACCTGCTGCGGACCGTTGACCATGATGTCCGACACCGTATCGTCCGCCAGCAGCCGTTCGAGCGGGCCGAAGCCCATCATGTCGTCCAGCACGTAGTCGATCAGTTCAGCGCTTTCGGCGCCGTTGAGTTCGAGTTTCTGGAGCCGGCTGACACTGCGCACCGCCTGGGCGATGGTTTCACGCTGCACATCCTCGGCCAGGTCCGCCAGCTCGGCGAGGTCGAGCAGGGCCATGACATCCGGCAGGATGCGCTGGCTCAGCGCGTTGAGCCAGCGGGAAAACGCGGGCCCCTGGCTGCCGGCGCGGGCCGCGGGCTCCGGCTTGGCGGGCGCGGCGGCAGCGGCGGCGGCGGCGGACAGCTGCCCGAGCTCTCGCACCAGCTTGCGCTGCTCTTCCATCGGGATGGTTTCCCCGGTCCGGCCCTCGTACCAGTCGATGGCGCGGCCCACCACATGCGGACCGGGCGCGGCCCCGGCCCCGATCAGCTCGTCGACTTTCCACAGCAGCATCTTGTGCAGCGCATCCGTCGAACGCGCGGGCAATGGCGTCACCTCCGTCATGGCCGCAGGCCCATCCGCCCGAAGAGCCCCTTGCCACGGGGCCTGCCCTGCTGCGCGTCCCGCGGGCTTTCGATATGGGCCAGCAGGCGGCTGACCGCCCGGCCATAGGCGCCTTTCCGGGCCAGTCTCTGAAGCGGCTGCCCCTTCACCGCCGCCCTTGCGAGATCCGCGGCGCTTTCCGGCAGCTCGTGGAGGCTGGACATGCCAAGCGCCTGCGTGATCTCGGCGCGCCGGAGCCCCGCGCCCCGGCGGGTATGCGACAGCACCAGCGACACACGCGGGCCGTCGGAATGCGTTCCGATGCGCTCGATCAGGCGGCTACAGTTGCGCACCGAGGAAAACCCCGGGCCCAGCACAAAGACGATCTCGTCGAACTCCTCCGCCAGCTCCGGCTGCGCGGCCAGAAGCGCGCGGGGCAGATCGACCACCAGGGTCGGGAAGACTTTGCACAGCCTGCGCAGCAGCCGCGAGACCCCGTCCTGAAGCTGCGGTATCTGGGCGGCATCGCTCACCCCCGCCGAATACAGCCACAGCCCGTCGATCGGCTCGCCCATCGTGGAAACCAGGAAGGTCTTGTCGACCCGCTCGGGCACCTGCAGCGCGTCGAACAGGCCCGGCGTCTGCTCGACGTCCAGATCGACCGCCGCCGAGCCGAATTCCAGATCCGCATCCAGAAGGGCCACGCGCCCTTCCGGGTCGCGGGCAAGCTGCGCGCTGCGACCGGCATCGACATAGGCCAGAGCCAGGTTCTGCGCCAGCGCGCTGGCACCGACACCGCCCGAGACCCCGCAGATGGCGATCGTGCGCATGGCCTGTGCCGCCTCGGGCGCGGCGGGCGGCTCGACCATGCCAAGCATGAGATCGTCGTCATCGGTGACCGGCAGGGCAAAGTAATCACACGCGCCCGCCGCCATGACGGCCCGGAACGTCGCCACATCGTCGCGATGCCCCAGGACGATCACCCGCGCCCCCGCCGCCGACAGTTCCGCGATCCGTTCGAGATCCGCCTCGAAGGAGGCGCCCGCCTCGGCGATCAGCAGATCGCCCAGCGGCGCCGCGCCGGTCAGCCGCGCCGCCGCGCTCAGGGTGCCGGCATGGAAGGTCACGCCGACGCCCTCCCCCGATTGCGCCACCAGCCGTTCCGCCGCCTGCACGGCCTCGGCGCTGTCCACGAAGGCCTCGATCTGGATGCGCACCGATTGCGACGGGGCGGCTGCTTTGGCACGGATCACGGGGTGTCCTCCTCAGGTCTGCAGGTCCAGGCCGCCGGGTTCAGCGCCCGGCGCCGCGCGCGGTCGGCACCGGCCACAGAACGTCGAGCCGGGCGGTGGATCATTTCCGCGAGGTTTCTGGCATTGGCACAGCCCAGGTCGCCCACCCCGGGCCGGCAGTCGACCTTGATGCCCTCTGCACGGGCGACCCGGATCAGCCCCGCCTGGTGGCGCTGGCGCGGGTGTCCGCCCAGGTTTTCCTGTATCGCCAGACGGATGCGCGATGGCGCCAGGGCCAGCGCCGCGGTGACGTCCTGCACCCGGGCCGTGTCGGTTCGCGGCGCCCCGCTGGTGGGGATCGTGACGATCACCACGTCCTCGCTGCGCAGCGCCATGGCCTGCAGGAAGCTGTTGAGCCGCTGTCGTTCGGCCCCGGACAGCCTGGCCGCGCCACGGCTGAAATGGAACTCGTGCTGTGCCTCGACATAGGGCGCGCTGAGCCGGTCGGTCACCGAAACGCTGGGCCGCGATGGCGCACAGGCCGCCGGGCCGACCGCCGGGGCGAGGCCGACGGCAACCGCACGAAAGGGACGAAGATGGATCATTGCAGAAGAAGCCCCGCCTTGCCATGGATGTTCCTGACCGAAACCGCCCCTTCATCCTCGACCGACAACTGGCCGTTCAGGTGGCGGCGCAATGTATCCGCCGAGGCGAAGCCCTCGACCGGCGTGTGGAAGTTCTTCGGACTGCCGGGCTCCACCAGATAGGGCGTGACAATGATCACCAGTTCGCTTTCGCCGCTCTGATAGCTGGTCGACCGGAACAGCGCGCCAAGCAGGGGGATGTCGCCCAGCCCCGGAACATCCTCGACGGTCTGCTGCGAGGTCGCCTTGAACAGGCCGGCGATGGCAAAACTCTGCCCGCTTCCGACCTCGATGGTGGTGGCGGCACTGCGCTCGAGGATCAGCGGAAGCTGCTGAACCCCGGTCTCGCTGCCGCTGGCGAAATCCAGTTCCCGGACCTTGGTGTCGACCTCCAGCTTGATCTTGTTGGACTGCATGACCTCGGGCTGGAACTCCAGCTCCACCCCATAGGGTTCGAACACCACCTTGGTCTCGGTCTCGGAAACCCAGGTCTGGTAGGGAAAGCGTCCGCCGGCGAGGAAGCGGGCCTTGTCGCCGGATCGCGCGGTCAGGTTCGGTTCCGACAGGATGGTCACCAGCCCCTCCTGTTTCAGCGCCTCGAGGCTGACCCCCTGCAACTGCGACCCCACCCGGAAGCTGGTGTTGAGCGCGAAGCCCCCGGACAGCGACGACCCCCCGTTCAGCCCCTCGCCGGGCGCGGTCCAGCCGGTGCCGAGATCCTCGGTCACGGTACGCGAGACCTCTGCGATCTTGACCTGCAGGTTCACCTGTGCCGGCGTGTCCAGCGCGAGGCTGTTGACCAGCGGCACGGCTTCCCCCGCAAGCGAACGGACCACGGTTTCGATCCGCTGGGCATCGCCCAGCGTCGGCACCCGGCCCGACAGGACGATCACGCCGTCCGTTTCGCGAACCCGGTAATCCCCATGCGGCACGGCGAAATGCGCCGCGGAGCTCAGCGCGGCGATATTCGGCGTCACCTTGATCGCGCTCGACAGCGTCACGGCTTCGGAATCGTCCAGCACGAAAAGCGTCGTCTCGCCCATGGCCTTGCCGTAGACATAGACCAGATGGGGGGATTTGACCTCGACATCGGCAATCTCGGGATTGGCCAGGAACACGGTGCCGGAGGGCTGCTCCAGCCGGATCAGCTTGCCTTCGCCCGCGAAAAGATCGACCGGCCTTCCCGTGGCCTCGATGACGGTCTGGGCCTGGCCCCGGTCGGGAACCAGCGCCAGGGCGCTTGCGGCAAGCAGGGCCGCGGCCTGGAAGATGCTCGGCAACATCGTTGTCATCCTGTTTCTGTCCTGTTCAGCGGGCGACGGGGGCGACCGCGTCGCCGGAATGATCGACCGGACGCGCCACGATCCCCGCTCCCCGGAGCTCGGCCCCCTCGCCGCGCAGGCCCGCCTGGCCACGGAAAACCGTCACGGGGCGGGCGGGCGCTTCGGGCTGACCCGAAATCTGGGTCGAAAGCAGCGGCACGTCGCTTGCGATTCTCGGCAGCCCGCCGCCGCCCGGCGGCGACAGCACGAACACGAGGTTCCCCGTGCCCTGCGCCAGCGCCAGCACCTTGGCGCCCTCGGGATGCAGCTCAAGGGTTATCATCCTTGCACCGGCATTGCCGCCGCCGGCGCCGTCGATTGCGACCACCCGGACATGGGCCAGAACCGTCCGCACCGCCCGGACCCCATCCGCCAGTCCGTAGGAGACCATGATATCGACCCGATCCTCGGGCGCGATCAGACCCGAAATCGAGGTCTCGCGAGTCAGCGGCACAGAGATCGCCCGCATCCCCGAGGCAAGCCTGTCGGCGGCGCGCGGCGGGGCGGCAATATCGGTAGGATCGGAAGCCTTCACCGAAAGGGGTCGCAGGTCCGAATGCACGAAAGGCGTATCCTTTGGTATGGCTCGCATGGCGCGCATTTGCGTCAGGGCCCGGCGCGTCGTTTCGGTATCGCGCAGGAAATCCTCTCCGACGACATGCTCCGGCAGCAGGATCGCCTTTATCCTGTCCGGCGCCAATTCCACGCCCTCCGCAAGCGCCTCGGCAGCGATCAGCACCGAAACGCCAACCGCGCCGGGTTCTGCGGCGACCGCGGCAGGGACCGGTGTCGACGGGCCGCCTTCGGCGCGAAGGCTGGCCCATGTCACCACCACCGCCAGGATCACGGATGTCGAAAGAACCAGCAGCACGCGCCGTGGCAAGATGCTGATATTATAAAACATATCAGGATCTAATCCCGCCTTCTCCTTAGATCACTCCGAAGGAGCCGTAATCGCGTCCCTCACTGTCTCGAGACCGGTCTTCACATTCGTCCCCAGGGTCGCGACGGTTCCGACGATCACCGCAGCGATCAGCGCCGCAAACAGCCCGTATTCGATCGCCGTCGCACCGCTTTCATCGCTTGTGAACCGACGGAGAAAGCTTCTCGGATTGAATTTCACACGCATTTCCTAACCTCTTCAGTTACAGGACAGAGCGCCTTTCCACGCACGCGGGACAGTGGAAAAACACCTCTTCGCGACACAACCAGAATGAGAAATCAAACCTATGTGATCGCCTTTTGGATGCTCCTTATCGCTCTTGATTTCGAGGGCAATCGGAAAATCTACAATATTGGCAGGATTCACCGTACAGGCCGCGCTTTTGCAGTTTTTTACAAACTTTCGTTAATAAAAATACATACCTTTAGAAACAGTCCAGCCTTTTGATATACCCCTTATTGCCCCTCCGGTCGCGATCAGCCGCCAGGCCTCGGCGCCGTCTTCGGAGCAGGATTCGCCCGCTGCGGACCCCCGGAAGAAACAGGTATGCGCCGAGGATCGGTCAGGCGGTACATCTTGCCCCGCCGCTGCGACCTCCGGCGGCAGAGGCCCTGCCCAGCGACGGCACCTGAACCAGCCCCAGCTGCGCCCCCAGCAGGCCCAGTGCAGACGCGCAGCACGGTCCGGGCCGAAAAGGGCAGGCCCGGCTGCGGCGCGGGCACCTCGGACAGAAAGCCCGGCGGCCTCACGCCCTGCACCGACATCCGCACCGCCTCGGACAGCAGGGCCCGATCGCGTCCTTCGAATGCCGGGCCCGCCCCTACCCCGTTTCGCTGCGACAGCGCCGGGCATAGGCCAGCACATCTTCGGTGCTGGCAAACAGCACGTGATCCGCGCCCGGCGGCTGCGGGCGGGACATGGGAATGCCGCCCAGACGGTCCTCGATCCAGCGCAGGTCCTCGCCATGGCGGGCCACCTCGGCCCCGACAAGATCGGGGTGCAGCGCAAAGGGCGGGGACGGGGTTTTCAGCAGCTCTGTCAGGAACCGATGGTCGGCCCGGGTTTCCTCGGGCGTGCGGGGCGCATGGCCGATGGCGATCCGGCGCTCCAGCAGCAGCGCCAGGTGCCGGGCGCCCATGCCGACATTTTCGCGCGGCGGGCGGCCCGCCGGGCGGGGCAGCCCGGTTGCCCGGCAGAAATCCGTGACCGCATCCCAACCGGGCACACCCTCGGGCCGGTAGATCCGCAGGTCGACCGCATCGCGCCCGAAGACGATGTCGAATTTCTCGACGGCCTGGCGATACGCGGGCCAGACCAGCCGGATGTCCCCGGTCCCGGTGCGGATATACTGCTGCGCCATGCTGGCCATATAGGCCTCGGCCGGGCGGAGATAGAGGACGACCCGGAAGGGCGCCCGGGCCGCGAAGAATTCCTTCAGCCGCAGCACCGCCTCGATCGGCGCCACCGCCAGCCATTCCGCCGAAAGCACCTGCGTCTTGCCGACCGCCGCGGCCAGCGCCGCCTCCAGCCGCCCCATGGTTTCGCCGCGCCAGCGCTGCATGTCATGGGCCGAGCGGCCCTCGCGGCTGAAGACCCAGTACTCCTCGGGCCGGTCATGGAACATCAGGACGGCGAGGTCGGAATGGTTGGGCTCCCGCCAGTGGCAGGTAATGCACATTGGCGGGGGCATGGTGATACAGGTGGCTCTGGATCGCCGTCGTCCCGGTCTTGTGCAATCCGGCATGGAGAATGAACACGGGGAGAGAAGACCCTTTGAGGTTTGGCACTGACGCAAAGCTATCGCAGCCGGGGACCGGGGGAAAGCGGCAGCCGGGGCCGGGGTGCGAAACAATTCCGGGAGAAACCGAAATTAATCGTTTAATTTCAATGCTTTACCTGAAATTGTTTCGCGTGCGAAACATCCCCGTCCACCTGCGCCTCTTCCCAGGCGGCCAGGATCTCGCCCCACCAGAAGTCCAGGCTGAGCCGGTGCAGCAGCTTTTGCCGCGCGGGGCCTTCGGCGAACTGCGGCGCCCGCTGCGCCCGCCAGAGGGCCAGCGCCGCGGGGGTGATGTGGCCGGGCGCCCAGTCGGGGACGATCACCACCGGCAGCCGGGCATAGGCGGCGGCCAGGCTGTGCGAGCGGATGATCGGAATGGCCCCCTGCTCCAGCGCCTGCCAGGCCTTGGGCGAGGGATCGACCCCGCCGCCCTCGACGCAGAGGACAAAACTGTGCCCGGCCACCTGCGCCAGGAAATCGGGTTCGGAGAGATCCTCCTGCAGCAGGGTGGTGAACTCCGCCCGGGGCCCCGGGCCAGGTCGGTCACATGGCGCCGGGTCTCCCACTGCGGCCCCGGGCGCAGCCGATGCCCGCAGAGCACCCGCAGGGGCCGCTCCGGCAGCGCCAGGCCGGTCTCCGGCAGGGGCACGGCCCCCTGCCCCTCCGGCAAGACCCGGCCAAGCGGCAGCGGCACCATCTTTGGCACCGCGGGATCGTCGAGGTTCTCCACGAACCAGCGCACCAGCAGCGGCGAGGCGAGGATCCGCGCGATCAGCGCCCGTTCTTCGGCATCGAAGGGGCGCCAGCGCCGGTCGGTCTGGCGCGGCAGGGTCGCGTCCTCGGAACCGCTGATCAGGATGAAGGGCGCGGTGAGCCCCGGCAGCACATCCTGCGCGAAATGGCGGATCGCGTGAAAGGGGTTTCGCAGCGACAGGAAGATGTGGCGCGGGGTGTCGGTCAGCCGGTTGCGGACGCCGCTGTGACAGGGGGCTGCGTATCGCTCAGCACCACCCAGTCGCAGCGCGCGGCCAGACCGCTGATCCGGTAGCGATCCGCGCCGCCCGCTTTCGGGAACAGCCGTGTCGTCAGCGGGGTATAGAGCCGCTCATGCCGCGACATGGGCCGCGGCCTGCAAATCCTGCCAGAGCCCCAACAGGGCGTCCGGAACGCTGTCCTCGTCCGCCTCGCTGCCGTGGTTGGGAATGCCCCCGTCCAGCAGCCCGGTGTCCGGGGTCAGCCCCATATCGGTCAGGACCCGGGCGATATCGGCCCGGGTCGCACTGGGCATCGCTGCGAAACGCGATCAGGGGAATGTCATACAGCCTGTGCAGGCGCAGAAGCCGGCTGTTGTAGGCATGCCAGAGCCGGTGACAGGCGGCCTCTTCCAGTCCGTTGCGCGCCATGAGAGAGCGCGTCACCGCCTGGGGCGCGCGGAAGATGCCGATCGCCGACCAGCGCGGCAGAACCTCGATCCAGCCGTCGATGACCAGCAGCGTGCGGGGATCCTTGAACCCCCAGAGCCCGGTGCCGATGCGGGATTCGATGAAGAGATCGCGCACCGCGCAATGCAGCTTGCCCCAGGTCACCCGGTCGGGCGGCGCATGCCAGCAGCCGCCGTTTGCGTTCAGCAGGTCCTCGTGCATGTGCAGCACCGAGGGCGCCTCCTGCAGGCCGGTGGGATTGAGGGGGATGGCGCTGTCCAGCGCCGCCCCCAGGTACAGACCGCTTTGACGCAGGACGCCGGTCAGGGCACTGGTGCCGCTGCGATGCATCCCCAGAACCATCAGGCAATGATCCCGGTGCAACTGGCGTATCCCCGCAGCCCCCGGACCGCTCACAGAGAGAGGCAGATACAAATCCATTTCCCTTTATTTTATGTATTCGAATAGAAGACCAAAAACCGGTGCTCATCGGGTCCCCTGCATAAAGCAGGGCCGACGGCCCGCCTAGCCCGTCCAGTCGCGCACCAGCGCTTCGATGGCATCCAGCAGCTCCTCGCTCACCGCCGGACCGGACAGGCGCAGCGCGCCCTTGCTGCGGCTCAGCGAGATGGCCGGGGCAGGGGGCCTTGGCGCGGGTGGCGCGGGGGCGGTCTCTTCCGTCCCCGGGCCGCTGTTCAGGGCCTTCAGGAACAGCGCGCCTTCTTCTTCGGGGGTGGCCGGATCGGCCTTGCGCAGCCGGTCCTGCAGCCGCCGTCCCCAGTCCGGATCCGCCTGCAGCCGGGCGGATACCGCAAGCCCCAGCCGTTCGGTCAGCGCGGCGGGGTGGCGGATCCAGGCGCCCAGGGTCCCGACCACGGGCAGGAAGCTCTTGATCTTGGACCGCTTGGCACGGGAGGCGGCGGAAAACAGGCTGTTCAGGGCCTCTTTTTCGTCGCGAAACACACCTTCGCGCACGGCCCCCGCGACGATGCTGGCGCGTTCGAAATAGCTCAGCCCGACGCGGATCTCGTTTTCCTCGACCATGGCGACATAGGCATCCGAGGCGGTCTCGGGCCGCCGGACCAGGGCCAGCACGCTGCCCGGCCCGGCGCCGCGCTGCGCCAGGCTGCGCAGCGCGCTGAGCCGGCGCCAGCCCGAAATCAGCCCGTAGTGGCCCGGCGCTGTTTCCACCACCTCGATGGGCGTCTGCTGGCCGCGCGCCAGAAGCGAGGCTTCGAGCGTGGCCATCTCTTCGGGGTCGATGGCGATCCGGTCGCGGATCATATGGGCCGCGTCGATGGCATCGAGCGGGATCTTCTGCACCAGCCGCCCCTCGTCCCGGGCGGCCTGCATTTCCCCGGCCACGGTTTCCAGCGCCGCCGTCGTGGCGGCCTGGCTGGCCACATCGGCAATCGGGGCGCGCCGGCGCATCTGGTCGGGCGCAGGGCCCGGGGGCAGCTCCACGGCATCACTCTCCGGTGTGGCGATCCGGGCAAGGTCCGGCGCGGCAAGACGTTTGCGTTTGGCCATGTCAGCCTCCTGCGAGAGGGGTTGAGAAAACATGTATCCCGCGCAGGCCGAGGCGGGCAGGGGACAGGGGGATGGGGCAGGCGGCGGGGCGGATCATCTTGCCGCCACCCCGGTTTCGGCCCCGGGCTGCGCCGCCGCCGCCTCGGCCTGCGCTTCGGCGGCATCGCGCGCCCAGGCCCCGATCAGCAGCTTCTTGAAGGCGGCATAGGTCTCGTCGAAGGTCTCGCGGCCACGGGCATAGGTCTCGCGGTTGAAGTCGCGGTAATCGGCCTCGTAGATGCCGTTCACGCTTTCGCCGGCCTGGCCGATCAGCGCGGTGAAATCCTGGCGGTGCGGCGACAGGGTGGGCCCCGAGGTAGGCCTGCATCAGCGCCGCCATCTCGGCCTGCTGGGTGCCGTCGAACCGGGTGATCACCGCCCGCACCGCATCCCATTCGAAGGACAGCTCGGGCTGTCCCAGGGCCCGGGCGGCGATGTTCTCGCCCTCCTCGATCGAGGAGAAGGTGGCATGCAGCATGTCGAAGAACCGCCCGGTGGAATCGAACTCGAGGAAAGAGGCCCCCAGGGGCACCAGCAGGATATCGACCGCCGCCAGCCCGTTGATCGTCAGATAGCCAAGCGCGGGGGGCGTATCGAGGAAGATCACGTCGTATTGCCCCAGCACCCCGTCCGCCTCGAGCCGGTCGGTCAGCGCATCCCACAGCTTCCAGCCGCGCCCGGCCATGCGCCAGACCGGGATCTGGAACTCGGCCCAATAGAGGTTCAGCTGGGCGCCGATCAGGTCGATATTGGGCCAGTGGGTGTTCTGGATCAGGTCGCCGGCGGTGATGCCGCGCGCGTCGTTCAGCGCCTCGTCCAGCGGCAGCGGCGGGTCGCCGCGCGACACCCGCGCGCGGTTCTCGCCCTGCATGTGGTCGGCGTAATGGCGCGCCAGAAGCGGGAAGACCGTCTGCCATTCGTCCTGCACCTTGCCGCCGAAGATGCTGGTCATCGAGCCCTGGCTGTCGAGGTCGATCACCAGCACCCGGTAGCCGTCCAGCGCCGCCGACATGGCCAGATGCGCCGCGGTCGAGGTCTTGCCGACCCCACCCTTGAAATTGGCCACCGCGACCATCTTGGCGGGCAGCCCCGGGGGACGGTAGGGCAGGTATTCCTTGGACTTGGAGCCTTCGGCGGCAAAAAAGGCCCGCAGCCGCAGCACCTCGTCCGGGGTGAACCACTTGGCCCCGCCCTCGGTTTCCGACCGGCCCCGGGGCAGCTCGGGGTTGGCGCGCAGCACCCGGCGGAAATGGGCCTGGGCCACGGGGATCAGATACTTGGTGATTTCCCAGGTCGAAAACAGCCGCAGCGACTTGCGCCCCTCTTCGCCGATCCCGCGAGAGGCCAGATCGCCCATGCCACGGGCGCAGGCCTCGGAAATGGACAGGAAGCTCCGGGTGCCGGCGGGGGCGCCAAGCTCGGCCCGGGCGCGGTCCGGCGCGATGGAGAAATAGGGGGGATGATCCATGAAACCTGCCCGATGTGCTGCGTTTACCGGGACATACCACAAAAGGGCGTACATGGAACGATATTCGTATCCACCCGGTGATTTTCTCAGCAAATACGGGGGGTCTTGGAGGGCAGGCTGGGGCCGGTCGGAAAAAAATTCCAGTGTTAAATTCTGTTATTTGGTAGTTAGGGGCCGATGCCGTCCTGGTCTTCTTGCTGTTTTAAAAGCGGAAATCCGCCTTTCACAGGGGCTGGGCGACTCTGAACCCCCGATAGGGCGACTCTGAAACCACGTCGTGCCGACTCTGAACCCCCGATCCGCGGCGGCTCTCAGGCTGGACAGGGGCCTGTGGATAAGGCCACTCTGGGTGTCATTGAAACCACGATTCCCGCAAGCCGCCCCAGAGCGGTCCCGGGGACCAGCGGGGGCAGCATGGCAGGCGGGCAGGGGGCATTGGCCCCGCATCATCATCCCAATGGGGATTTCTTTCTGTGCGACATCTTCGATGTCGTGCCCAAAAGCGATCTGGCCAGCATGGAGCACCCGATCTTCTCGCTGGCGACGCGGCCCGACCGGCGCATCCTGAACTATGCCCACAACGACGTCGAGATCACCGTGACCCCGTCGGTGCGGGGGCTGGCGACGATCCACGACAAGGACATCCTGATCTTCTGCGTCAGCCAGCTGATGGCGGCGGTGAATGCCGGGCGCGCCACCTCGCGGCGGCTGGTGCTCAAGGCGCATGACCTGATGGTGGCGACCAACCGGGAAACCAGCGGGGATGCCTATCGCCGGCTCAAGGATGCCTTCGAGCGGCTGGCGGGCACGCGGATCACCACCAATATCGCGACCGGCCCCCGGGAGGACCCGATCGAGGTGACGACCGGTTTCGGCCTGATCGAAAGCTGGGAGATCGTGCGCAAGACCCGGGGCGGGCGCATGGTGTCCGTGGCGGTGACCCTGTCGGACTGGCTGTACCGGGCGGTGCTGGCGAAATCGGTGCTGACGCTGAACCGCGATTACTTCCGGCTGCGCAAACCGCTGGAGCGGCGCATCTACGAACTGGCGCGCAAGCATTGCGGGCGCCAGCGCAGCTGGCAGGTCTCGGTCGAGACGCTGCTGAAGAAGTCGGGCTCCAATTCCCCGCGCCGGGTGTTCCGCAAGATGGTCCGCGACATCATCGCGGCTAGGCCAGATGCCCGATTACCACCTGAGCGAGGAACCCGGCGACATCATCCGCGTGACGCCCCGCGACGCGGTGCTGGAGCCGGGGGCGCTTCCCGGTCCCTCGCCCCGGGCGCTGGAAGCCGCGCGGGCGCTGCGCCCCGGCGCGGATGTCTATGCGCTTGTGGCCGACTGGCAGAGCTATTGGCAGCGCAGCGGTCAGCCGCGGCTGCGCAGCACGGATGCGGCCTTTCTGGGCTTCGTGAAATCCCTCGGCCAGCGGTAGGCCGCCTTACCGGGTTGGCAGATCCGGTGCCCGGCTGTTCTGGCGGTTGTCTGATCCGGTGAAGCGTGCCACATGACCCGGGACAACAGGAGTAAGCATGGCAAACGTACTTGTGACTGGCGGCGCCGGCTATATCGGGGCCCACGCGTGCAAGGCGCTGGCGCAGGCCGGCTATACGCCCGTGGTCTTCGACAATCTCAGCACCGGTCACCGGGCGGCGGTCAAGTTCGGCCCGCTGGTCGTGGGCGACCTGATGGAGCGCGCCGCGATCGACGCGGCGCTGGCCGAATACCAGCCGATCGCGGTGATGCATTTCGCGGCCCTCAGCCAGGTCGGGGAATCCATGCAGGACCCGGCCCGCTACTGGCGCGAGAACGTGATGGGCGCCCTGAACCTGATCGAGGCGGCGCTGGCGGCGGGCATCGACAAGTTCATCTTCTCCTCGACCTGCGCGACCTATGGCGACCAGGACGGCGTGGTGCTGGACGAGACCACCGAGCAGCGCCCGATCAATGCCTATGGCGGCTCCAAGCTGGCGATCGAGCAGATGCTGCGGGATTTCGCGCCCAAGGGCCTGAACCACGTGATCTTCCGCTACTTCAACGTGGCCGGCGCCGATCCCGAGGCCGAGGTCGGCGAGGCCCATGACCCCGAAACCCATCTGGTGCCGCTGATCCTGCAGGCGGTGGCGGGGACGCGGGGCGCCCTGACCATCTTCGGCACGGATTACGACACGCCCGATGGCACCTGCATCCGCGATTACGTGCATGTCAGCGACCTGGTCGAGGCCCATGTGGCCGGGCTGGAATGGCTGATCGCGGGCAAATCCTCCGAGGTGTTCTGCCCGGGCACGGGGGCCGGCTTTTCCGTGCGCGAAGTGGTGGCGGCCGCCGCCAGCGTGACCAATGGCCCGGTGCCGATGCAGGAAGGCCCCCGCCGCGCCGGCGATGCGGTGCGCCTGGTCTGCGGATCGGACAAGGCCCGGACCCGGCTGGGTTGGACGCCCGACCGCTCGACCATGCCCCAGATGCTGCGCGATGCGCATCGCTGGCATGGATCCGACGGGTTCTGAGATGCCGGCACGGGCGCGCGACCCGGCCCGATTGATCCTGGTCCCGGTCGCCGACCGGGACGCATTCCGAAAGACTGCCTGCCCGTGTCCCCCAATCCCGCGCCGCGCCTGGTTGCCGTCGTCGTCACCCACAACCGGCTTGATCACCTGAAAACGACCGTCGAGTCGGCTGCTGGACAGCCCCGCGGCCGATCTGGACGGGCTGGTGGTGGTCGACAATGCCTCGGACGACGGAACCGCGGCCTGGCTGGCCGCGCAGTCCGATCCGCGTCTGGATGTCCTGCGCCTGGCGGTCAACGGCGGCGGCGCCGGGGGGTTCGAGGCGGGCATGCGCCATGCCATGGCACGGGACATCCCGCCCGACTGGGTGCTGGTCATGGATGACGACGCCCGCCCCGAGCCGGGCGCCCTGGCGGCTTTTCACGCCATGGACCGGGGCGGCTGGGACGCGCTGGCGGCGGCGGTCTATCATCCGAACGGGAGGATCTGCGACATCAACCGCCCCTCGGTGAATCCCTTCTGGCATGGCCGGACCTTCCTCGACACCGTTCTGGGCGTGTTCACCGGCAAGGCGCGGGACGGCTTTCACCTGACCGCCGAGGCCTATGAAAGCGCCGAGATCCGCGAGGTCGACATCGGGTCCTTCGTGGGGCTTTTCGTGTCGCGCGGGGCCATCGAGCGGACCGGCTACCCGGATGCGGCGGTCTTCATCTACGGCGATGACGTGCTTTACAGCCTGCGCATGCGCGAGCAGGGCCTGCGGATCGCCTTCGTGCCGGGGCTGCGCTTCGAGCATGACTTCAAGTCGCTGCAGGGCCCGGTTCAGCGGTTCCGCCCGCTCTGGAAGGCCTATTACAACCACCGCAACCTGCTGCTGGTCTACCGCCGCGCCGCCGGGGTGTTCTTCTGGCCCGCGCTGCTGCTGATCCTGCCGAAATGGTGGCGCAAGGCGCGCCACTACGGCGGCGACCGGGCGGTGTTCAAACGGGTGATGCGGGCGGCGATCCGCGACGGGCTGCGCCGCGATCTCAGCCGATCCCACGCCGAGGTGGTGGCCCTAGCGACCGTTGTTGAGGATGTCGCGGTGGAAGCGCCCAAGCAGTAGCAGCCCCAGGCAGAGCGCCGCCAGGGAGAAGCCCAGGACATAGGGGATGCTGACGTAATCGGGGCTGTAGTTGGGGTAGAAGCCGCTGCGCATGATGCCCGCGATATGCATCTGGGGCACGTACCAGACGAAGTTCTGGGCCACTTCGGGCAGGTCTTCGTACATGATCATGATGCCGGAGACGATGAACAGCGGGCGGGTGATGACCGACCAGATCATCGGCCAGGGCACGATCATGCCCTGCAGGGCGCAGTTCAGCGCGCCGATCCCCAGCCCGAGGCCCGTCGCCAGCGACAGGGCCAGCAGGATCGGCCCGATGTCGATGATCACCCGGGTCTGCGTCATCTCGAGCAGCCCGAGCAGCACGATGAAGGTGATGAGCAGGCTGGTCAGCGCGTTCAGCGTGAAGCGGGCGATCATGGAATCCACCCAGGTCACGATCGGATATCTCAGCAGCCCCTTGGAAAAGCCGATGGCGCCGGCCACCGCCAGGGCGATGTTCTGATAGAGCGTGAAGGGCAGCATCCCGGTTGCGAAGAACAGGATGAAGCTGGACCCCGGGGGCGGTGTGCGGATCAGCAGCGAGAAGCCGATCGCCAGCACGAGGATACCGCCGATCGGTTCCAGGAAGGCCCAGAGGTAGCCGCCCGGCGAGCGGCCATAGCGGGTCGACATCTCGCGCAGCATCAGGGCCAGGATGACCCGGCCCGAGGCCCAGCTGTGGCGCCGGGGTGCGCGGGCCACCGGCGGCGGGACCGCGGGTGCGTCTTGTCCTGGGCGCGAAGAAGAGATGTCGGACATGCTCACACCGGGGCTTCTGGTTCGGTAAGGACGTGCATTCCCGCCCGTCTTTAACTAGGTTCGGCGGCAATAAGAAGTGTCGGATCAGGGGTTCGGACTCATGGGCAGCGAAATCAAGGCAGGGCCGCAGCAGAGCGCGGCGGCACATCCCGTGCCGAACAGGCCGGCGCCCGGACAGGGCCCGGGCCAGAACAAGCCCGGCGGTCCGGGGCAGGGGCCCGGGAAAGGGCCCGGAAACGCAAACGCACCGGGCCCGGGCAAGCCGCAAAAGCCCGGCGGTCCGCCCGTCGCGATCCAGCCGGTCGCCCCGGCGGCGCAGATGCGCCCGCGGCACTGGAAACTGCTGTTCAGCTTCCTGGCCGTCGTGCTGATCCCGGTGATGCTGGCCACGGGCTACCTGGCGCTCTTTGCGCAGGATCAGTACCGCTCGACCACCGGCTTCGTCGTGCGTCAGGACGAGGGCAATTCCGCCGCCTCGAGCCTGAGCGGTCTGGCGCAATTCATGGGCAGCTCGGTGTCTTCGGACGGCGACGTGCTTTACGAGTTCGTCCAGAGCCAGCGCCTGGTCTCGGAAGTGGATGCCCGGCTCGACATCCGCGGCCATTATGCCCAGTACTGGCCCGGCGTCGCGGGGCATGGGGTCATGCAGGTCGACCCGGTGTTCTCGCTCTGGCCCGATGCAAGCATCGAGGATCTGCTGGAATACTGGCAACGCATGGTGCGGATCTCCTTCGACCAGGGCACCGGCTTGATCGAAGTGCAGGTCCTGGCCTTCGATCCCGACATGGCCCGGGCGATCGCACAGGAAATCCTGACCCAGAGCGAGGAGATGATCAACGGGCTCAACGATGCGGCGCGGGCCGATGCCATGCGCTATTCGCTGGCGGATCTCGACACCGCCGTGGAGCGGCTGAAAACCGCGCGCGAGGCCATGACGCGGTTCCGCTCCAGCACCCAGATCGTCGATCCCGAGGCGGATCTGCAGGGCCGCATGGGCGTCATGACCAACCTGCAGCAGCAGCTGGCCGAAGCGCTGATCGAATACGACCTGCTGCGGGATTCCGACAGCCCGAACGACCCGCGCCTGACCCAGGCCCGGCGCCGGATCGAGGTGATCCAGGAACGCATTCAGAGCGAGCGGAACAATTTCACCGGCTCCGATCCCACCAGCACCGTGGCCGAGGATTATCCCGTCCTGCTGGCGGAATACGAAAGCCTGATGGTGGATCGCGAATTCGCCGAGGAAACCTATCGCCAGGCGCTTGCCGCGGTAGAGCTGGCGCGCTCCAACGCCACCCGTCAAAGCCGCTATCTGGCCACTTTCATCCAGCCGACGGAGCCCGAGACCTCGGAATTCCCGCGCCGCTTCGTCCTGGTCGGGCTGACCTTCCTCTTCCTGACCCTGCTCTGGGGTGTGGGGGCCACTGGTCTATTACTCGATCCGCGACCGGCAGTAGGCGGTGGAAGTGATCCGCTTCGAGAACCTGAGCAAGAGTTTCTGGGTCCGCGGCAGCCAGAAGGTGGTGGTCGACAATCTCAACATCACCCTGCCCCCGGGCAAGTCGCTGGCGCTGCTGGGGCGCAACGGGGCGGGGAAATCGACCCTGATGGAGATGATCGCCGGCTCGCTGGCGCCGGACAGCGGGCGCATCGTCCACAGCGGCACCGTGTCCTGGCCGGTGGCCTTTGGCGGCTCGTTCCATGGCGAGATGACCGGGGCGCAGAACGTGCGCTTCCTGGCGCGCATCTACGGGGTCGATACCGACGCCCTGGCCGATTTCGTCGAGGATTTCGCCGATATCGGCAAGCATTTCCACATGCCGGTGCGGACCTATTCGTCGGGCATGAAGTCGCGGCTGACCTTCGGGGCCTCCATGGGGATCCATTTCGACACCTACCTGGTGGACGAGGTGACCGCCGTGGGGGACGCCGCCTTCAAGCGCAAGAGCCGCGCGGTCTTTGCCGACCGCATGCAGCGCAGCGGCGCGATCCTGGTGAGCCACTCGATGGGCGATGTCCGGGCCTTCTGCGACGCGGCCATCGTGCTGGAGCAGGGGCAGATCCGCTACTTCGAGGACCTGGAGCAGGGCATCGCCTATCACCAGACCCTGATGCAGGCCGGCTGACCGCTTGCATCGAAGACGCGCCAAATTGGCCGCAAGCGTCTCAAAGTCGCCCCCTTTGCATCCCTCTGCCTGCCCGGTGCCGCGCGCATTCCCGCGGGACAGCGCAGAGGTGACACATGGCAGAGCTGACCTGGAACGGTACCGTCTTCTCGAGGCGGAGAACGCCCTGCATCGCGACATCCGCGAGATGACGACCCTGTCGGGCGAGGGCGGGGCGATCTTCCTGGCGGTCGGCGGTTCCGGCGGGGGGCTGATGTCGGTGCGCATCACCGAGTCCGGCGCGGCGCGGCTGCTGCATGAACTGCCGCACGGGCGCGGCGCCGCCGATATCGGCAGCTTTGGCCTGTCGCTGATCGACACCCGGGCGGGGCTGGTGGCGCTGACGGGCTGTCGCGGCGACGGCACCCTGCAGGGCCGCGTGATCGACAGCGACACCGAGCAGGTTCACCGAGGCGGAGGTCACCGTCGAGGGCGGTCTCGACCGGGCCCTGGCGCTGAGCCTGAACGGGGTGCTCTACGCCGCCTCCGAGGACAGCGGGCTGATCTGGCACAGGGAGGTTCCGACCGGCGCGGCCTTCGACGCGGGCGCGGCGCTGTCCGGGGCGGCGGTAGGCCGGCTGGGCGGGATCGTGGCCATGGCCGGGCTGACGGACCGGGCCGGGGCCGACCTGTTGCTGACGCTCTCGCGGGAGGGCGGGGGGATCACCGTGTTTGCCCTCGATCCGGCCAGCGGGGCCCCGCGCCTGGTGGAAACCCTGAACGCCGAGAACGGTCTGGGGCTGCAGGACGAACCCCTGGCGCTTGAGACGGTGCTGCTGGGGGGCGTGGCCCATGGGGTGGTGCTGTCGGCGGCCGCCAACGGGGCGGGCGCGGCCCTGAGCGTGATGGCCATCGGAGAGGATGGCCACCTGAGGATCACCGATCATATCCTCGACAGTCACGGGACGCGGTTCGGCCATGCCACCGGGCTGGCCACGGCCCAGTCAGAGGGCCGCGCCTATGTGCTGGCGGGCGGCGCGGATGGCGGGCTGAGCCTGTTTGCCCTGTCGCCGGGCGGGCGGCTGCTGCATCTGGATACGATAGAACAGACCCCGGGCAGCGGTTTGGGGTCGATCTCGGCCCTGGAGATGGCCGCGGTCGGCGACAGCCTGGCGATCCTGGCGGCCAGTGAAACCGGATACGGGCTGGTTCAGCTCGGCTATGATCTGTCCGGGCAGGGGATCACCGCTTTCCAGCAGAGCGGCAGGCTGTCCGGGACCGGCGAGGACGACCTGCTGGAAGGCGGCTCCGGTGCCAATACGCTGATCGGCGGGGCCGGTGCGGATATGCTGATCGACGGCGCGGGCGCGGACCGGCTGACCGGCGGGGCCGGGCGCGACAGCTTCGTGCTGGTGGCGGATGGGGCGCGGGAGGTGATCACCGATTTCACCGCCGGGGAGGACCGCATCGACCTGTCCCATGTGCCCATGCTCTACGGGCCCGACCGGCTGACCATCACCCAGCGCCCCCGGGGGCCGAGATCAGCTGGGGCAGCGGCGACAGCCTGGAACTGCGCAGTGCGGACGGTCGCCCCCTGAGCCGGGCCCGAGTCCCGGCGGCGCTGGACTGGACGGTCGACCGCCCGCCGCTGATCCTGACCGAGGTGATCCGCGGCGACGCCGGCGCGGACCGGCTGCAGGCCCCGGAGGGCGGGGCGGTGCTGCTGGGGTTCGACGGGCCGGACGCGCTGCGCGGCGGGGCGGGCGACGATCGCCTGGAGGGCGGCGAGGGTCACGACACGCTGCACGGGCGCGGGGGCGCGGACATGGTGGTCGGCGGCGCCGGTCGGGATCTGGCCTGGCTGGGCGCGGGCAACGATACCTTCGCGGCGGGCGAGACGGAAAGCGGGGCCTCCGACGCGGTCCATGGCGAGGCCGGGCGCGATGTGATCGCCGGGGGGGCAGGCCGGGACAGTCTCTGGGGCGGCGAGGGAGAGGATCTGCTGCAGGGCGATGCGGGGGATGACCAGCTGTTCGGCGGCGCCCAGTTCGATACTCTGCAGGGCGGGGCGGGCCATGACACGGTCGATGGCGGGCTGGGACGGGACCTGGCCCGGCTGGGGCAGGGGGACGATGTCTATCTGGATACGGCCCGAGGGGGCGATCTGGGCAACGATACGGTGTTCGGCGGGGAGGGCAGCGACCGGATCATGGGCGATATGGGCCGGGATCTCTTTTACGGCGAGGCGGGCGCGGACACGATCCGGGGCGGGCTGGGCAATGACAGCCTGTTCGGGGGCGAGGGCAATGACAGCCTGCATGGCGGGGACCACCATGACCGGCTGGAGGGTGGCGGCGGCAATGACACCCTGGACGGCGCCCCGGGCAACGACCGGATCTTCGGCGGCGACGGCCATGACCGGATCCTTGGGGGCGAGGGGCAGGACAGCGTCCATGGCGGCAACGGGCGCGACCTGGTCTTTCTCAACCAGGGCGACGATGTCTTCCACGACAACGCCCAGGGCGGCGATCCGGGGCGCGATACGGTCTGGGCCGGGCTTGGCGACGATACGATCGAGGGCGGCAACGGCGGGGACCTGTTCTATGGCCAGCAGGGCAACGACCTGATCCATGGTCGCCTTGGCAACGACCTGATCTTCGGCGGCGATCAGTTCGACACCGTGCATGCCGGCGAGGGCAGCGATACGGTCCATGGCGGCAACGGGCGCGATCTGGTCTATCTCAACCAGGGCAACGACGTCTTTCACGACAATGCGCAGGGCGGGGACCTGGGCCGGGACACGGTCTTTGCCGGGCTTGGCGACGATACGATCGAGGGCGGAAACGGCGATGACCTGTTCCACGGCGAGGCCGGGGCTGACCTGATCCATGGCCGCCTTGGCAACGACCTGATCTTCGGCGGCGATCAGTTCGATACCGTGCATGCCGGCGAGGGCAGCGACACCGTCCATGGCGGCAACGGGCGCGACCTGGTCTTTCTGAACCAGGGCAACGATGTCTTCCACGACAATGCCCAGGGCGGCGACCTGGGGCGCGACACGGTCTTTGCCGGGCTCGGCGACGACACGATCCAGGGCGGCAACGGTGGGGATCTGTTCCACGGCCAGCAGGGCAACGACCTGATCCATGGCCGCTTGGGCAATGACAGCCTGAGCGGCGGCGCGGGGCGCGATACGCTGCATGGCGGCGGCGGCAGCGATCGGCTGACCGGGGACGATGGGGCGGATCGCTTTGTCTTTGTCACAGGCCAGGCGGGGACCGATGTGGTGACCGATTTCACCCCGGGGCAGGATCTCTTCGTACTGACCGGGGAGACCGGGGCGGGGGCTGACCTTTGCCTATGAGGCCGCCGCGAACGAGGTCACGGTGTCCCGGGAGGGCGCGGCCATGGCGATCCTGCAGTCGGTAGAGGATCTGTCCGGCGTTGACTGGGGCGATTTCCAGATCCTGTAGGCCGGGATCTTGCGGGCCGGGCATCGGGAGGGGACGGCAAGACCGCCCTTTCGGGCGCCCTCTGCATGCCTGCCCAGCAAAGGCTGCGGGGCCCGGTCCCTAGGCCCCGGCCCGGCCCCGAAAGCAGACAGCGGGCCTCAGAAGATGTCGATATCCTCGGCCAGCCCCCGGGTATGGCTCAGCCCCAGCAGCAGGATCGACTGTCCCGCGCCAAAGTCGAGCAGCACACCGGTATCGGTCACCGAGGCGGCGTCGGCCACCTGCGCCGCGCTCAAGGCGCCGACAAGGCCCGAGGCGAGCGCGAGCTCGTCCACGCCGAGGGTGAAATCCGTGATCACATCCTGCGAGATCACCGGCCCGAAGACAAAGCTGTCCTCGCCCGGTCCCCCGGTGATCGTGTCGCGGCCAAGATCGCCGCCACTGGCCGGTGTCGATGTAGCGGTCGTTGCCCCCGCCCATGTAAATCCGGTCCTGGCCATTGCCGCCATAGATCAGGTCGTTGCCCTCGCCGCCGTGGATCGTGTCGGACTGATCGCCACCATAGAGGCTGTCATTGCCCAAGCGGCCATGGATCAGGTCGTTGCCCTCCTGGCCGTGGAACAGATCCCCGCCGTTGCCGCCCTGGATCGTGTCGTCGCCGAGCCCGGCCCAGACCGTGTCGCGCCCCAGATCCCCGCCCTGGGCATTGTCGTGGAAGACATCGTTGCCCTGGTTCAGAAAGACCAGGTCGCGCCCGTTGCCGCCATGGACAGTGTCGCTGCCCTCGCCGGCATGCACGGTATCGGACTGATCGCCGCCGAAGATCAGGTCGTTGCCAAGGCGGCCATGGATCAGGTCAGCCCCGGCCTCGCCGTGGAACAGGTCATCGCCGTTGCCGCCCTCGATCGTATCGTCGCCAAGCCCGGCCCAGACCGTATCGCGCCCCAGGTCGCCGCCCTGGGCATTGTCGTGAAAGACATCGTTGCCCTGGTTGAGATAGACCAGATCGCGCCCGTTGCCGCCATGGACCGTATCGCTGCCCTCGCCGGCATGCACGGTATCGGACTGGTCTCCGCCGAAGATCAGGTCGTTGCCCAGCCGGCCATGGATCAGGTCGTTGCCCTCCTGGCCATGGAACAGGTCATCGCCGTTGCCGCCCTCGATCGTATCGTCGCCGAGCCCGGCCCAGACCGTATCGCGCCCCAGCGCGCCGCCCTGGGCGTTGTCGTGGAAGACATCGTCGCCCTGGTTGAGAAAGACCAGGTCGCGCCCGTTGCCGCCATGGACGGTGTCACTGCCCTCACCGGCATGCACGGTGTCATGGCCGTCGCCGCCAAGGACCAGATCATGCCCCCCGTTGGTGGTGATCCGGTTGGCCGCGACATTGCCCGTCACCGTATCGTTGCCCGACCCGGTGATCGCGTGTTCGATGATGGTGTTATGGGCGATGCCCATGATGCCGATGGCACTGCCGAAGTCGGAAAACTGCCTCACCCGCATGTCCAGGCGCGCGGCCTCGGTCATGAAGGAAAAGTCGAAGCTGTCGATCCCGCCCCGGTCATAGACCGTAAAGGCCATCGGGTTGCCCGTCACGTTCGCAGAGGTTGCACCGGTGGCGAACCAGGCAAAGATCTGGTCCATGTAATTGCCCAGATTGGAGCCCTGCCCATAGATGGTGTCCCCGGTACCGTGGCGCTGTCGGCATCCGGCGGGCCGTAAAAGTCCTGGATGGCCAGGATGTCGGCCATCATCGCCCCGCTGGTATAGGCGTAGGAGGCATTGATCGAGGTGTTGTCCGTCTGGCTGAAATAGGACATCGCCGAGATCTGCCAGCTGTCATTGCTGAAATAGGCGCTGTTTTCATAGGTGATGGCCCCCTGCGAGGCGTCGTAATCCCCCAGGTGATGCAGCCCGATGGTATGGCCGAATTCATGGACGAAGGTCCGGAAGGAATAGCTGTCGAGCGTGGTGCCATAGGCGGGCAGCCAGTCCTGCGCGATATTCAGTTCGACGCCGTTGGTATTGTCTCCCTCCGCGATGCTGGTGGAGCCGGAGTTGGGGTAATAGGCGAAGGCGCCGCTGTCCTCGTCGTCGACCGTGATCATCTCCCCCGAGGACACCTCGACGAAATCGAGGTTCACCACCATTTCCCAGGCCTCCATCGCCCAGCGGGCCAGCTGTCGCCCCTACGGTCGTCAGCCCGCTCAGGTTGACGGTGATCATGGTCGACAGGCTGGTATCGAAGGTGCGGGAAATCCCCTCGGCCCCTTCCTGCAGGTAGCGGGCCAGCTGGGCCAGCGTCCCCTCCCCGCCGGCGGGCGGCGGAGGCGGCGCGGCCTCGGAGACCGAGAGCGCATAGCTGCCGGTATCGGACCCATAGGCATCGGCCGAGATGTAATAGGTGCCGCCGGTCGTGGGGGTGAAGGACAGCAGGGCGTCATAGCCATCCCCGCCATCGTCGTCATAGGCGATCTGGTTGCCCGAGGCATCGTAGATGCGCAGGTAGGGGTCGCTGAGCCCAATGCCGGCATGGGAGATCTCGTAGGTCGTCCCGGCGGTCAGCGCGATGCGGATCCAATCCTCGTCATCGGCATTGGAAATGGTGCCGTAAAACGTGTCGCCGGGGGTCATCGAATAGGTGGTCGATGTGCTTTCCGCGGCGTCGTGGGTTTCGGTGATATTGGCAAAGGCCGGGGCGCCCGGGGCGTGGCGCCGCGGGTCGAAGTTCTGTGTCAGCAGGCAGATATTGCACATGAAAACCGTACCTCTATCGAAATCTTACGGCAAAGTCCTGCCTGGCAGGCTCCGGGCCAGCATGGGGCGGATGGAGATGGCCAGGCTATCGGCGAAGGCCCCGATCGTCCCGGCCTGCGGGGAAACCGCCGCAGGACGGGGAACCTCCGGTCCGGTCCGCAGCGCCCCGTCCGGGCCCTGCTGCCACAGCAGCCGGCCCGCACCGGCAGACAGCGCGAGGCGGACAGAGATATCCCCGGCGCGGCGGGGCTGCCACTGGTCCTGCGCCACCAGCCGCGGCGCGGCGCGGGGGACGACCTGCATCAGCCCCTGCAGCAGCTGCTGGCACAGGGATTGGCGCAGGGCCGGGCTCAGGTTTTCGGGGGCGCAGTGCAGGCGGACCACGGTTCTGTCGGGGCTGCTGGCAGAGGCATTCCCGGGAAGGGTCATGGCAAGGCAAAATCCGACACTGATCATACGCAAAGCGAACATGGGGTCTCAGCCGCGTCCTGGGGCCGGTGGCGCGCGGCCTGTTGGGGTCAGCAGGACCTTATCCCGGTTTTGCCATATCCAGAAACGTTTTTGCAGCGCCCGGGCAGGTCTCTGGACCGCCTCCGGTCAAGCGGCCCGGCCCGGCGCGGGAGAGACCGCCGACGGGCGCGCAAGGGGGAGGGCCTGCGCCCGATGCCGGGTCCTGTGCCGGGTCCGGCGGGGGGGGGGCGGTGTCGGGTTCCGGGGGGCAGGGGCGGTGTCGGGAGATGACAGGGGCGCCGGGAGCGCCGAGGCTTGCAGGGGGCGCCGCGGCCCCTGTAGGCTCATGAGGTCTATACATATTTTGTTTTGACGCCCCGGTCGGTGAGCGGCCCGGGGCATAGCATAAGCCGCGCAGGGACGGACACCAATGACGACATTCACTTTCCCCGGGACGAATACCAGCTTCCTGGGCGATGCCTTTTTTGACGATTTCGACGATTTCGACCCGGACGTTCTGTCTCGCCAGCGGCACGCAGGTGGTCCTCTTCAACCCCGCGACGGACCACAGGACGACCATCACCGGCACGGGCTTCCAGTTCCTGGATGGGGAGCCGAGCGCCGGTGTGGTGAGCGGGGTTTCGGTTTTTGCCGAGGGCGCGGTGCAGGGCACGGTCACCGGGATCAACTGGGGCCTGGTCGATCTTGTCCAGGCGCTGGACGCCGCCGCCTGGGGCAGCCTGCAGCCGCTTGCCGATCTGTTCAACAGCGGTGGCCCGATCACCCTGAACGCCGCCGGCGCGGGGGCGGCACTGGACATGACAGAGCTGCTGGACCCGCAGTTCGCAGATCTGCTGACCCAGCCCGTGACGGTCCGTGGCTCCGGCTTTGACGACGTCATGTTCGGCGGCATCAACCACGACATCCTGCGGGGCGGCGCGGGCGAGGACGCGATCTGGGGCGGGCAAGGCAATGACCTGATCGAGGCCGGCGGGCAGTACGACACGGTCCATGCCGGCGCGGGCAACGATACGGTCTATGGCGGGGACGGGCGCGACCTGGCCTTTCTGAGCCAGGGCAACGACATCTTCCACGACAACGCCCAGGGTGGCGAGCACGGCCAGGACACGGTCTTTGCCGGGTTCGGCGACGACACGATCGAGGGCGGCAACGGCGATGACGCCTTTTACGGCGAGGACGGCGCCGACCTGATCTTTGGCCGCCTGGGCAACGACCTGATCCATGGCGGGGGCCAATACGACACGATCCATGCCGGCGAGGGCGATGACACCGTGCATGGCGGCGACGGGCGCGACATGGTGCGCCTGAACCAGGGCAACGACATCTTCCACGACAACACCCAGGGCGGCGAGCACGAGCAGGGACACGGTCTTTGCCGGGTTCGGCGACGACACGATCGAGGGCGGCAACGGCGATGACGTCTTTCATGGCGAGGATGGCAACGACCTGATCTTTGGCCGCCTGGGCGCCGACCTGATCTTCGGCGGGGGCCAGTACGACACCATCCATGCCGGCGAGGGCAGCGACACCGTCCATGGCGGCGACGGGCGCGACGAGGTCTATCTGAACCAGGGCAACGACATCTTCGTCGACACCGCCCAGGAGGGCGAACATGGCCGGGACACGGTCTGGGCCGGGTTGGGGAACGATACGATCGAGGGCGGCGGCGGCGACGATGTCTTTCACGGAGAGGCGGGCGCCGACCTGATCTTCGGCGGCACCGGCCACGACCGGCTTGATGGCGGCGACCAGTTCGACACGATCCACGCCGGCGAGGGCGCCGACACCGTCCATGGCGGCAACGGGCGCGACCTGGTCTACCTCAACCAGGGCAACGACATCTTCTTCGACGAGGACCAGGGCGGCGCGCTGGGGCAGGATACGGTCTTTGGCGGTTTCGGCGATGACCGGCTCTACAGCGAGGGCGGCAACGATCTCTTCAATGGCGAGGACGGCAATGACACGCTCTATGGCGCCTCGGGGGACAGCACGCTGTCGGGCGGCAGCGGCGATGACGCGCTTTATGGCGGGACCGGCAACGAGGTGCTGTACGGCGGGCTGGGGGCGGATACGCTCTTTGGCGATCAGGGCAGCGATTCCATGCTGGGCGGCGCCGGCAACGACATGATCTATGGCGGCCAGGGCGACGATACCATCCGCGGCGGCGAGGGCAGCGACACCGTCTATGGCGATGAAGGCGACGACCTTGTCTACCTCAACCAGGGCGACGATTATTACCACGGCTCCAGCACGGACGACCTGCTGGGCAACGACACGGTCTTTGCCGGTTTCGGCAACGACACGATCGAGGGTCGCGGCGGGGAGGATGTCTTTTTCGGCGAGGACGGCAACGACCTGATCCGCGGCGGGCTGGGCAATGACGTCCTGTTCGGCGGCGCGGGCAACGACTCGCTCGAAGGCGGCGCGGGCGACGATCTCGCTTCAGGGCGGGGCCGGGGCCGATACCTTCTATTTCAACGCCATCACCGGGGGCCGGGACGAAATCGACGATTTCGAACTGGGGGTCGACCATATCGTGATCGACCGCGAGGGCGGCGACGGCGCCGTGACCTTCCTCTATGACGGCGGCGCGGCGGATGTGGTCGGCATCTACTACGCGGGCGCGCTGGTGGTTCTGGTGGAATCGAACGAAAGCCTTGCAAGCTTTGGCCCGGGTGACTTCGAGGTGTTCTGAGCCGCCCCCGACCGTCTCTTGCCGCCCTGTCCGCATGCCGGGCAGGGCGGCCCCTGCGCCCGTGCCCGGCGGCCCCCCGGCGGGCCGGAGCGCGCGGGCCGGGCGTAAAATCCGCCCGGGACAGCCGGGCGCTGTCCGGAAATTCGCCGGTGGCGCCGCCTGCACCTTGTCCCCTGATTTGGGATATGACATCCAGAAGCCGCCATTCCGTGGCAGGTGTCCCCCGGGGTCATCCCTGCGGTCCTCATCCGGGGCCTCCGGCGGAGCCGCTGGCAGCAAACGATAGGTAAGCAAGGTCTTTCTGCATGCATATTCTTCTTGTCGGCGCAGGACTGTCCTGTGCGGTCATCGGGCGCACATTGGCCGAAGCGGGCCACCGCATCACGATCATGGAGGCCCGGGACCACGTGGCCGGCAACTGCCATACGGTGCGCGACGCGGACACGGGCGTGATGGTGCATGTCTACGGCCCCCACATCTTTCACACCGACGACGAAGAGGTCTGGGACTACGTCAACCGGTACGAGACCTTCCTGCCCTACAAGAACCGGGTCAAGACGACCTCGAAGGGTCAGGTGTTCTCGCTGCCGGTGAACCTGCACACGATCAACCAGTTCTACGGCAAGACCCTGCGCCCGGACGAGGCGCGCGCCTTTATCGAGGAGCAGGCCGATACCTCGATCACCGACCCCCAGACCTTCGAGGAGCAGGCGCTGCGCTTCGTCGGCCCCGATCTCTACGAGGCCTTCTTCAAGGGCTACACGATCAAGCAGTGGGGCATGAGCCCGCGCGATCTGCCCGCCTCGATCCTCAAGCGGCTGCCGGTGCGGTTCAACTACGATGACAACTACTTCTTCCACCGCTTCCAGGGCATGCCCGAGAACGGCTATACCGCCATGGTCGAGCGGATCCTGGATCATCCCGCGATCACCGTGCATCTGAACACCGCCTTCACCCGCGCCCAGGCGGATGACTATGACCACGTGTTCTATTCCGGCCCGCTGGACGGGTTCTTCGACTATGAGCTGGGGCGGCTTGGCTATCGCACGCTGGATTTCGAACGCTTCACCTACGAGGGCGATTACCAGGGCTGCGCCGTGATGAACTACGGTGAGGAAGACGTGCCCTTTACCCGCATCACCGAGCACAAGCATTTCGCCCCCTGGGAAGAGCATGAGGGGTCGGTGTGCTACCGCGAATTCTCGCGCGCCTGCGGGCCGGACGACATCCCCTACTACCCGATCCGCCAGGTGAAGGAGAAAGCCCTGCTGGCCGAGTACGAGGCGCTGGTCGAAAAGGTCGGGAACGTCACCTTCGTGGGCCGGCTGGGGACCTATCGCTATCTCGACATGGATGTGACCATCCGCGAGGCGCTGGACGTGGCGCGGGCCTATCTGGGCAAGGCCGGCGCGGGCGAGGCGGTCGGCGCATGACCCGGCCTCAAGACAGCGCCGCCGCCCTGACGACCAAGGTCGGCGGGACGGACCACCTGATCCTGATGCGCTGCATCGAGGACGACCGCTTCGGCAATCCCGACAAGGTCAACGGGGCCTATATCGACCGGGACGCGCCGCATTTCGTCACCTCGGAGCACAGGCGGACCCGCAGCTACGATTCCGTGCTGAACGCCCTGCCGGTGGAACATTACCACCGCATCTGCGGCCTCGAGGAGGTCACCGGCCTGGCGCGTTTCTCGGCGCCGAGCTGGCGGCTGCGCATCCTGGCCCGCACGGCGAACCCGGCCCCGGAGCTGCTGCATGAAGAGACCGGGACCGGCGTCGCGGATCTTGCCCTGCCCGTCGCCCTGAGCGGCAAGCCCTACCGGCTGTATTTCGAGCTCAGCTGGGCGGGTGCGCTGTCGGTCGACCTGCTGGCCTGGAGCGCGCCGAAACCGGACAGGCTGCAGCCTCTGGGGGTGTCGATCACCACCTACAACAAGGCCGCCTACCTGCTGCCCAACCTGGCGACCCTGGCCGAAAGCGCGGCCTATGGGGCGGGGATGCTGGACATCCTGGTGGTCAACAACGGCGATCCGCTGCCCGAAGCCCCCGACATGGCAGAGGTCAAGCCGCTGCCCAACGTCGGCGGCACCGGCGGCTTCCTGGCGGGGCATGCCCATTTCAGGAAAAAGGGATACCGCCATTTCGTCATCATGGACGACGATATCGCGATCCTGCCTGATTTCATCGACCGGCTTTATGCCATGTCCTGCTTCGCCCGGGGCATGCATGTGGGCACCATGGCCGAAATCCTGAACACGTACCGGACGGATCGTGAAGGAGCAGGGGGCCAATGTCTCGGCCTCCCATACCTTCGGGATCGACCTGATCAATCCCTTCACTGACCTGCAGGGCTGGGACCGCCACCGCGTCTATGGCTTCTACGAGGCCGATTTCAGCGGCTGGTGGAGCCTGATGGTGGATCTCGACGGGCCGGCCCCGGCGATGCCGGAAAAGCAGTTCATCAAGCGCGACGACATCATGTTCGGCTATGAAAGCCGGCGCCAGGACGTGGTGACCGTCGTGCCCCCCAACCTGGTGGTGGCCCATGGCGAAGAGGGCGCACCGGCCTATTACTACTACGACATCCGCAACGACCTGATCCTGCGGGCCCGCAACGCGGATCGCCTGAGCCTGTCGCTCAAGCAGCTGGTGCGCATCGCAGGCTACCTGATGCTGAGCCTGCAGGCGGACCGTCAGAAGATGTTCAACGCCGCCCTGGCGGATTTCCTGGCCGGACCGGCGGCGCTGCAGGCCTCGGACATCGGCCAGACGCTCAAGCGGGTGCGCGCCATGGCCTCCCGTACCGCAGCCCATCCCGCCGCAGCCCAAGGCGCTGACGGCCAGGGATCTTGCGCAGGAGGCGGAAGCCGGGGATCAGAGCCGGAAACAGGCCCGGCCCCGCTCGGCGGCGGCGACCGGCCGCCCCCGCGCGCTGCTGCGCGACTGGATCACGCCCTCGGCCTGGTCGACCCCGGATCCGCTGCCGATCGTGGAAAGCAACCCGCTTCTGCACGCACGCGGGCAGGGCGCCTATCTGGATGTGATCCCCTTCACCGACACCGCGTATCTGCGCAAACGCCAGGCTGCAGCCCCCTTCCGGTTCCTGCACGCGCTCTGGCTGATCGCGCGCCTCTACGGCGGTCGGAAACGGTTGCTCAAAGCCTATAAAGACGGTCGGACCACGCCATGATTTCTCTTTCCAACACAGCGATCCTCATCCTGACCTGCAATGATTTCGAGGCGCTCGACATCACCATCGGCCAAGTCCTGGCGACCACGCCCGCCTCGGTGCCGGTCTACCTTCTGTCCAACTGCCACGGCCTGCCCGGCGCGGATATCTGCGAGGACATGTGCCGTTTCACCGCCCGGCAGAACTATGGCCGGGTCCATTGGCTGAACCCGATGAAGGCCCAGCCGGCGTTCTTCGGGATCCAGGATGCGATCGAGAACCATATCGATGCCGAATACATCCTGAAGCTGGACGACGACGCCTTTCCGATCACCCCGGGCTGGCTGGAAGGGCTGATCGAGACCTATGCCGAACAGGACCCGGACAAGATCGCCTATGTCAGCGGCCTGGTGAACAACAACCCCTACGGCTTCCACCGCCTGACCCGGCTGCCCGCGCTGCGCGAGGCCTATGGCGCGATCATGGCGCAGAGCCACATGGCCGGGGAATATGTACCCGGCTACCAGGAATTCCGCATCGCCGGCCCGGGCGAAGCCGATCCCGGCGGCTGGGGCACGGTCTGGCAGTTCCCGCATCTGGCGCGCTGGATCCACGAGGAAACCACCCTGCAGCCAGAGCGCTTCCGGGCGCTGACCGCGGATCTGGGTCCGGTCGTCTTCGACCCCAAGGTGCGCTATTCGATCAACGTCATGCTGTTCCGCCGCGATCTCTGGAGCAAGGTCGCCACCGGTGGGGTGGACGATGAAGAGATGCTGAACCTCTATTGCGATGCCAATGACAAGACCATTGTCATCCGCGAGGACATCCCCTTCGTGCATCTTTATTTCGGCCCGCAGAAGCGCTACCTGGCGGATCTGCTGCCCGGGGTCCGCGAGGCCTATCCCAGCCCCCACCCCCGCCTGGTCGCGGACTGGGATGCCTTCAAGGCAAACTGGCAGATCGAACTGCTAAAAAAAATGACCGGTGAAGCGACCATCGTGGCCCTGAAGACGGTGCTGCGACGGTTGCGCAACGCCGCAGGCCGCATAGTGAGACGCAGATGATCATTTCGGACAACTACAAGTTCTGTTTCATCCACATTCCCAAATGTGCCGGAACCTCGATCCGCACGATGATCCAGGAGGCCGACCCCGGGCGGTTCCAGCAATGGGGCTGGAACTGGATGCCGCGCCATCAGCGCTATGGCGATACGGCGCATATGCCGCTGATCGATCTGCCGCCGAACCTGCTGGGCCAGGTCCGCAAGTACCGCGCCATCACGGTGGTGCGCGATCCGCTGGACCGGTTCTACTCCTCGGTCGAGCAGCATTTTTCCCAGCACAACTACCGGGCGCGCAAGTCGGTCGAGGAATTCGTCTTCGAGCTCAACACCACGAATATCCGCTACGACCCCTCCTATGTGCATTTCTGTCCGCAGCATTACTTCCTGTCGATCGGGGACACGACGCATGTCGACGACATCCTGCGGTTCGAGGACGAGACCTGGCAGGACCGGTTCCGCGACATCCTGATCGCGCAGGGCATGCCCGAGGAGAAGCTGGTGCTGCCCGAGCTGAACCGCCGCGAGAAGCCGGACCGCGAGCCGCTGTCCGAAGAGGCGCTGACCCATCTCTACATGCTCTACAAGCGGGATTACGCGATGCTGGACTACACCCCGCCCGTGACCGGCACGTTCATCCTGAACACCGCGGAGAGCAAGAACATGGCCAAGCCCTTCGACTTTTCGGCCTATGACGAGATCCACATCATGCAGGCCTCGTTCCGGAAGGGGTGAGGGGCAAGGCCTGATGCCGCGAGGCCGGAAGGCCCCGGGCCGGATCGCCTTTCCCCTGATTGCACCGGCCCCCGCCTTGAACCGGCGGGGGATAGGCCCCCCGGGGCATGACGCCGCCGCCCTCTTCGGCTATCCGCTGGCCTGGCGCGGCCCTGCAAGCCGGGCCTCCAGCGCCATCCCGGTCAGCGCCCCGGTCCGGCGTATATCCTGCCCATAAAGCGCGGTGAGCCCGGCAAGCGCCGCACCGGCCTCGACCTGCACGGCGGCATTGTCGTTCGGGCGGATCATCTTTTCCGTCTCAACGCGCAGCCCGGCCTCCACGCCCAGGAAGCCAAAGAGCCGCGCCAGCAGCCCCGCCTCATCCCGCAACAGGTCTTCGGTCCGGCAAAAGGCGATCTGATCGCGCGGGAAATGCCGCAGCAGCCGGGCGATCTGATCGGCGTAGAAGCCGCGTTCGACGTAGGAATAGAGCCGCTTTTCGCGGTCTCCCCCGTCCCGGACCCGGGCCCGTCCGACAGCCGAGATCGCCGCCTCGAACGACAGCGGCTCGATCCCGCGGGCGCGCTGCATCTTCCAGTGCGACAGCGCCCGCTCGGCCGGATCGCGCAGGATCACCAGGATCCGCGCCCCGGGGTTGTAGCGCGCCAGCGCCTCGACCGCGCCGGGCCAGTAAAGATAGGCCGGCGTCGCCTCGCCCCAGAGCAGCGCAGGATCGGCCCCGGCAAAGGCGCGGTCGAACCGGGCCGGGTCCGGGTCCGGCCGGTCGAAGACATGCAGTTCCTTCTGCGGCAGGGCGACGATGCCGGGATGGGCCGTCAGCTTGGCGAACAGCGCGGTGGTGCCGCTTTTCTGGGCCCCGATCAGGAAGAAGTCCAAAGGTTTCCTTACCATGGCGCGCGTCCTCTTACCGAACCGTTCAGGGATCGCTGCAAGGGTGCCCGGCGCACAGAATGGAGCGCCCGATGTCCCAGACCTCTCCCCGGTTGACCCTGCCCCTGCTGGCGCCCTCCCAGGCGCAGAAACATGTCACGCATAACGAGGCACTGGCCCGGCTCGACCTGCTGGTGCAGCTGACCGTGCAGGCCTTCGAGGCCACGACGCCGCCCGCCGCGCCGGTGGAGGGCACGATCTTTGCCCTCGGCGCCGCGCCCACGGGGGATTGGGCCGGACAGGCGCATCAGCTGGCCGGTTTCAGCGGCGGGGGATGGATCTTCATCGCCCCCCGGGAGGGCTGGCAGGCCCGGCTGGCCAGCACCGGCGTGGCCCATGTCTGGCAGGATGGCGCCTGGGGGATCCAGCCGACCGACCTGCTGGGGGTCAATGCCACGGCGGATGCCACCAACCGGCTGGCCGTGGCCGCCGAGGCGGTGCTGCTGAGCCACGATGGCGCGGGGCATCAGGTCAAGGTGAACAAGGCCACGGCCAGCGACACCGCCAGCCTGCTGTTCCAGACCGGCTGGTCGGGCCGGGCCGAGATGGGCACCGCCGGCAGCGACGGCTTTGCCATCAAGGTCAGCGACGACGGCGCGACCTGGCGGCAGGCGCTGCGGGTGGACCCGGCGACGGGCCATGTGGGCATCGGACCCGATGCGGATACGAGCCATGCGCTGGGGGTGGCCATCAACGCCACCGGACCCACGATCTGCGTCCGCAACACCGGCGGGGCAGGGGGCGCGCAATTCGAGCTGATCGACGACGCCTCGGGCGGAAACTGGCGCTTCAAGACGGTGCAGGGCGGGTCTTTCAAGCTGCGCGATCATGGCAAGGACGTGGACCATATGTTCCTCTATGCGACACCGCGGCGGACCGAATTCGCCGGCGGGGTGCGGTACGGGCAGCTTTGCGGTTGCGGGCTTGCCGGATCCGGCGGCCATGGGGGCGGGCTGCATGATCTATGTTCCCGACGAAAGCGGGGGGGCCGTCATGGCCTTCTCGGACGGAACCGACTGGCGGCGGATGACGGACCGGGCCGTGGTGTCATAGGCGTATCGCGCATAAAGCGCGCGCGCCGCCGCGATCCGCGCCGCGGGCATGGCCTCCTGCCGGTCCTCCGCGGCCCGGGGCCGAACCGGATGGACCCCGTCGGCGAGCCCCTGCAGCACCGACCGCGGCACCGTGATCTCCGGGAAATCCGCCAGGTGCCGCAGGACGGGCGCGGGGGTGCTGCAGAGATCCTCGTAGCGCAGCACCAGCGCGCGGGGGCCGAAATGGCGGGCCAGATGGTGCAATGCCCGCCGGTTGGCCCGCAGCCAGAAGTCGAGCGCAAGGGCGGCGGGCACCTGCCCCGGCGGAGGCTGCGGCAGACCAAAGCGCGCCGCCCAGTGACGCAGCTGGTTCTGGTTCCCCGACAGCGCCATGTCCGGTCCCGACCGCAGCAGGAAGACCACCTTGGCGCCGGGAAAGACCCGCGCGATATCCGGCAGGAAGAGATGCGCATTGGGCTCTTTCCAGCCCCGGGCCCCCGTGCGGGGACAGGCGGGACCATCCCGCAGGCCGTTCAGGGCCAAATCCGCCATGTCGGGATGAATTTCCCTGCGAAACCCGGCGCCGCGCGCGGCGATCTCTGCCTGCAGCCGGGCCCGATCCCGGGGATCCGTCCCGCCACGGCTGCAGCGCGCGAAAAGCGTCAGCGCCGCCTCGATCTCGGACCTGGCGGGCCGGGTCTCCTGCCAGTCGCGCCGCCGCAGCAGAAAGGTGAACCACAGGTTGTCGAGCGACGGATTGAGGCAGCAGCCGATATCCACCCCGAGGGCCTGAACCGCCCCCGCCACGACCCGCGTGCCGCTGCCTCCGACGCCGCAGATGACGAGGGGGGCGGCGTGATGCGGATCATCCATATGAGGGGCGGGGTCCATGGCGCGATTTCACAGGGCTCCTGGTTGCCATCCGGTTAACGAGGCCTTGACCAGGATCGGGGCCGTCAGGCTCTTCTGCCGCGAACCCGCGGCGCTGCCCGCCCCGAAATATTAACATAACCTTGATTCTGAGGCCTTTTCCTGCAGGCGGGTGGCTTCACAAACGAAGTGCGAATTCTGGATAGTGGATTTACATCCACAGTGCAAATCAGACCTGTCGCTTTCCCCTGTCCTGCCGAGACGCAGGGAGAACGGGCATGGCCCGGACAGAGCCGGGCCTGCGTGAGAGACGCAGGTCTGAGGCCATGCGGAACGCAACAGGTCCGGCGCGCCGGGCCACGGTCCGGACAGCTTGGGCCCGCCGTGACCCCGGCGGGCCCTCTTTCCGGTCCGTCTCGACCGCCCGCGCCACGACGTGCCGAGACCCCGGGACCATGGCCCCGGCCCTCCCCCGGCAGCCCCTGTCGGCGCGACCGCCGCAGGCAAGGCCGGGGGCTGTCTCGCTCGCGTGACAAGCCGGCGATTGCTTGCTAAGCCCGGGGGACACATCTCAAGGAGCGCCCGCCCGTGCAGATCACCAAGACCGCCCTGCCCGGAGTGCTTCTGTTGCAGCCCGCACGGTTCGGGGACGCCCGGGGCGTCTTTTGCGAAACCTGGAACCGCAGGACGCTGGCCGCCCATGGGATCGCGCTGGACTTTGTGCAGGACAATCAGTCCCGATCGGCGCGCGCCGGCACCGTCAGGGGCCTGCATTTCCGAGGCGCCGCCCCATGCCCAGGACAAGCTGGTGCGCTGCGCCGCCGGCGCGCTGTTCGATGTGGCCGTGGATATCCGCCGGGGCAGCCCGACCTATGGCCAGTGGGTCGGCCATGAGCTGAGCGCCGAGAACGGCCTGCAGATGCTGATCCCGCAAGGCTTCCTGCATGGCTTCGTGACCCGCGCGCCCGATACCGAGATCTGCTATAAATGCACCGGCTACTATGCGCCGGACTGCGAGGGGGCCGTGCGCTTCGATGATCCGGAGATCGCCGTGGACTGGGGCCTGCAGGGGCCGCCGATCCTGTCGGACAAGGATGCCGAGGCCCCCGGCCTGGCCAGCCTCGACAGCCCCTTCGACTACAGCCCAATCCCATATGGTGACGCATGATGAAGCTTCTGGTGACCGGGGCGGCCGGCTTTATCGGCTCGGCGGTGGCGCGGCTGGCGGTGGCGCGGGGCCATACCGTGATCTCGCTGGATGCGCTGACCTATGCCGGGTGCCTGGACAATCTTGCCAGCCTGGACGGCAATCCGCAGCATGTCTTTGAACGGGCCGACATCCGCGATCGCGCCGCGCTGGACCGGATCCTGGCCGCCCATCGGCCCGATGCGGTCATGCATCTGGCCGCCGAAAGCCATGTGGACCGCTCGATCGACGGGCCGGGCACCTTCATCGACACCAATGTGGGCGGCACCTTCACCCTGCTCGAGGCCAGCCGGGCCTATTGGCAGGCGCAGGGCCGGCCGGACAGCTTCCGGTTTCACCATGTCTCGACGGATGAGGTCTATGGCACGCTGGGCCAGACGGGCCGCTTCAGCGAGGACACGCCCTATGCCCCCCGCTCGCCCTATGCCGCCTCGAAGGCGGCCAGCGACCACCTGGTGCGGGCCTGGCACGAAACCTATGGGCTGCCGGTCGTCCTGAGCAATTGCTCGAACAACTACGGCCCCTTCCAGTTCCCGGAAAAGCTGGTGCCGGTGGTGATCCTGAACGCCCTGGCCGGCCTGCCGATCCCGGTCTACGGGCAGGGGCTGAACGTGCGCGACTGGCTGTTCGTCGAGGATCATGCCGAGGCCCTGCTGCTGGTGCTGCAACGCGGCCGGACCGGGCGCAGCTACAACATCGGCGGCGAGGCCGAGGCCCGCAACATCGACCTGGTGCAGCGCCTCTGCGCCATCCTCGACCGCAAGCGCCCCGGCGCGCGGCCCTTTGCGGATCAGATCACCCATGTGCAGGACCGGGCCGGGCACGACCTGCGCTATGCCATCGACCCCGCGCGCGTCCGGGACGAGCTGGGCTGGCGCCCCGCCTGCACGCTGGACGAGGGGCTGGAGCGCACCGTCCAGTGGTATCTGGACAACACCGGGTGGTGGCGCGCGCTGCAGGGGCGCGCGGGCGTGGGGCAACGGCTGGGCACCGGGGGGCAGGGATGACGATCCCGCGGATCTCCCGGGCGGTATCGGCCCATGGCGCGACTGTCCCGCCCACCCCGCCGGGCCCCGGCCCGACCGGCGCGACAGCCCGGCCCCTATCCTGACCCGTTTCCTGCACGATCCCGGAGCCCGATCATGACCAGACGCAAAGGCATCATCCTGGCCGGAGGCTCGGGCACGCGGCTTTACCCGATCACGATGGGGCTCTCGAAACAGCTGCTGCCGATCTACGACAAGCCGATGATCTACTACCCGATCTCGGTCCTGATGCTGGGCGGGATCCGCGACATCGCGGTGATCACCACGCCCCAGGATCAGGCGCAGTTCCAGCGCGCCCTGGGCGATGGCAGCCAATGGGGCATCTCGCTGCATTATCTGGTACAGGACAGCCCCGACGGCCTGGCCCAGGCCTATCTGCTGGCCGCGGACTTCCCGGACGGCGCGCCCTCGGCCATGGTGCTGGGCGACAACCTGTTCTTCGGCCACGCCCTGCCCGAGATGCTGGCCAAGGCCGATGCCCGGTCCCAGGGCGGCACGGTCTTCGGCTATCGCGTCGCGGATCCGCAGCGCTACGGCGTCGTCGGCTTCGATGCCGAGGGCGCGGCCCGCGAGATCATCGAAAAGCCCGCCAGTGCCGCCGTCGAACTACGCGGTGACCGGGCTGTACTTCCTG